>NZ_JBIUZP010000002.1:310304-471945 GCF_044745105.1 Curtobacterium sp. NPDC087080
GCGTTGTCGGCTGCGAACCAGGCCTCGAACGCGGACAACTCCGATGACACCAACGCGGAAGGGTCCAAGGAAGGCGACGACAACGCCAAGGTCGCCTCGCGATCCGCTGCGATTGCGGACTCGTCGAAGGACACGTCGGCGGATGCGGGTTCGGCGTCGAACGCGAATGTGAATGCTGGTGCGTCGGCGACGGCGACGTTCAAGGCGGATGACAACTCGAACGCGTCGGTGGTTGGTGCTGCGGTTGCGGCGGCGAACCCGGACAACTCGACGAAGCAGTCCGCGCAGGCGAACATCGATGCCACTGCGGTGTCGGAGTCTGCGGGCAACATGGTTGTGGATTCGTCGTCGAACACGTCGGCGGATGCGACGTCGGCGGCGAACGTGGCGGCGTTGTCGGCTGCGAACCAGGCCTCGAACGCGGACAACTCCGATGACACCAACGCGGAAGGGTCCAAGGAAGGCGACGACAACGCCAAGGTCGCCTCGAAGTCCGCAGCTATCACGGACGCAACCGCGGACACCTCCGCGGGCGCAGGCTCGGACTCCAACGACAACGGGTCGAAGGACACCACGGGTACGGACGAGGGGTCGAAGGACACCACGGGTACGGACGAGGGGTCGAAGGACACCACGGGTACGGACGAAGGGTCGAAGGACACCAACCAGAACGCCTCGGCGACCGCTACCGCAACGTACAAGGCTGACGACAAGTCCAACGCCGGGGTCCAGGGTGCTGCCCTCCCGGCTGCGAACGCCGACAAGTCCAGCCAGGGCACCGCAGCGGCGGACATCACCGCCAAGGCGGCGTCCAAGACGGCCGGCAACATGGTGACGACGGCCTCCGCGAACACCTCGCAGAACGCCGAGTCCGACGCGAACGTCGCGGCGCTGGGCGCTGCAGTGGCCGCAGCCAACGCCGACAACTCGAGCGCCACGAACGCGAAGGCGTCCGCGGCGAAGAACGGCAACGCTTCGGCAGCGTCGGCGTCCGCGGCGATCGCGAAGTCGACCTCGGACGCGTCGGGTGACGCGGCGGGCAAGGCCTCCGGCGAGCTCGCCTTCACCGGCTCCGACGTCCTGCCGGTCGTCGCGCCGCTGGCTGCGCTGCTCACCGCGCTGGGCGGTCTCGTCCTCTTCGCGGCGAAGCGTCGCAAGTCGCGCGAGGACGCGTAGTCCCACCACCCGTCACCACACCCGGTGACACCGGGGAGGCGACGGCACCCGCCGTCGCCTCCCCATTCCGCGTACTCCCGGGGCGACGACTCGGGCGTCCGTACCTGCCCACGGCCAGACCGCCGCCCACCCTGGGTGGCCGGAGATCAGGAAGCACATGCACCACACGAACTCCCAGCACGCCCGACGTCGCCGCGTGCTCACCACCACAGCCCTCGGGCTGACGACCATCGTCCTCGGCAGCACCGCCGTGGCGGCAGCGGTCGTCCCGGCTCCCGCTTCGGCATCGACCGTCGCCGAACACGCCGCCAGGACGACTGCTCTGCGCGGCGGCCCGGCGCCGGACCCGCAGGTCCTCTACTCCGAGGGCTTCGAGCACGGGACCACCGACCAGTGGATCGGGCTCGAGGACTACGTCGGCGCCGAGGGGGAGCGGTACACCGCCGACCCGGCATGGCTCGACCACGACCAGTGCAACGGCATCATCCTCGACGGCGAGAGCACGAACCTACCGTCCTCGTGCAAGGCCGCGTCGCTCCGTGCCCTCGCGACAGCGCTCGGCACCGTCGGCGGCAGCGCGGACGCGAAGGCGAACCACGTCGTGAGTGCGTGGACCACCGACAGGGCCGTACCGCAGGGCGCCGTGCAGGCCGAGTCCGTGCAGACGTCGAAGATCAAGGATCCGGGCCGCTTCATCTCGTTCGGCGTGAACGCGGCGGCTGCGGCCTGCACGGACTACGTGCACCCGTTGCTGAACTTCGCCCTCGTCGACGGCACCGTCGAGCGTCCGGTCTCCGATCACGCGATCGACCCGTGCACGGACGCGGCGTCGAAGGACCTCGACACCGACGGCGTCCCGCTCCGCGGCGGCTCGTTCGTCTCGAAGGGCGGCCTGCTCTTCGACGGCGACGAGATCCGTTGGGTGATGCGCAACGAGCAGACCTCGCCGCAGGGCAACGACGGTGCGATCGACCAGGTCACCGTCTACGACGCGACCCCGGAACTCCGGGCCGACCTCGATGGTGACGGCCTCGTCGTCGGTGACACGTCCCGGCTCACGTTCACGGTGGTGAACACGAGCGAGGTCGGCAGCAAGCCGGGTTGGTCGTTCGAGGACCGCCTCCCGGACGCGCTCCGGATCGCGGACCAGCCGAACGCCACGACCACCTGCGCGAACGGTTCCGTCACGGCGACCGCCGGTGACCGTGCCGTGCGGGCCTCCGGGGACCTGCAGCACGAGGAGGCGGCCTGCACCGTGTCGCTCGACGTCACCACCACGACGCCGGGCACGCACAGGCTCGGCGCCGCGTCCGTCACCGCCTCGCGCGGCCTCGAGGACGCGGTCGACACGTCGGTCGCGTTCGCAGCCGAGCGCAACGCCCTCACGGTGACGGAGGAGCCGGTCCTCACCGGCGGCAACGGCGACGCCGTCGCCGACCTCGGCGAGCAGCTCGCCTTCCGCACCACGGTGACCAACGCCGGGAACGTCGCGGTCCACGACCTCGCCGTCACGTCCGGACAGGGCCCGGCCGACTGCGCCACCACGAGCCTCCCGGTCGGCGCCAGCACCACCTGCACCACCGCGGCTCGCGTGATCACCCAGGACGACGTCGATGCCGGCCGCGTCGACGACGCGGTCACCGCGACCGCAGCGTCGCGGCTCGACGCCGCGGTCAGCGGGACCGCGACCGCTTCCGTCACCACCACTCCCGCCGCACCCGCGCTCGGTCTGGAGGCCCGCCCCACCTCGTCCGCGCCCGCCGCGGTCGGTGACGAGGTCGACCTCGAGACCGTGGTCACCAACACCGGCAACGTCACGCTCCGTGACGCTGCGGTCGAGGCCGCCGGCCGCGACCTGCCGGTGGACTGCCCGTCGACCACGCTCGCGCCGGGTGCATCCGTCACCTGCGCCACCCGCAGCGGGTACCGCGTCGAGCAGCGCGACGTCGACAACGGTGGCGTCACGGTGCAGTTCACGTCCTCGGCGCGCACGCCCTCGGGCGACGGGGTGACGGCTTCGGCCAGCACCGAGGTGCGCGTCCAGCAGTCGGCTCCCGCGATCGAGGCAACCGTCTCGGCGTCGCACGACGGCCTCCGGGTGGGAGAGACGATCGCGCTGCGCGGCACCGTCCGGAACGCGGGCAACGTGACGGTGCGCGACCTCGCGTCCACCGTGCCCGGGCGTCCGGAGCTGACGCCGGCCTGTGACGCGACCGAGCTCGCACCGGGCGCCTCGACCGATTGCGTCATCGGCGTGCACGAGCTCACCCAGGCGGACGTCGACGCCGGTCGGGTCGACGTCGCGGTCGTCGTCACGGGTACCGCGCCCGACGACTCCGCCGTCGAGGCCACCGCGACCACCGCCGTCGAGGTCCCCCGGCACCCGGCGCTCGGCGTCACGGCGATCGCGAACCTGGCGGCGTCCGATCACGACGTGCCCGAGGCCGGCGACCGCGTCGAGCGCCGCGCCGTGGTCCGCAACGAGGGCGACACGACGCTGACCTCCGTCACCGCGACCCTCGGTGAGGACCCCGCGACGTGCGAGGCGCCCGACCTCGCACCGGGCGCTGAGACCGCATGCCACGCGGAGGAGACCGTGATCACGCAGCACGACGTCGACGCGGGTGCCCTGAGCGTCCCGGCGACCGCGGGCGCTGCGTCCCCGGACGGCTCCGACGTCCACGCCGCGGACCGGGTGCGGGTCGAGCTCACCGGTCGCGGAGGCCTCGACGTCCAGGGTGAGGTGACGACGAGCGCCGACGGGCCCCTGCGGCCCGGTACCACCGTGGATGCGACGTTCACGGTGCGGAACACCGGCAACCGGACCGTCGACTCGCTCGCCGTCGAGTCGAAGGGACTCACCGGAACCGTCTCGTGCGCGGTCTCGGAGGTCACGCCCGGTCAGGTCACGACCTGCTCGACCACGGCACCGACGGAGGTCAGCGCCGACGATGCTGCCGCGGGGGTGCTCGCCGTGGCCGTGCGCGCGAAGGGCGTCCTGGCCGAGGTGGACGGTGCGGAGAGCGGTGCCACCTCTCGTTCCGGCCTGGTCGTGACGCCCGGCACCGCGCACCAGGGACCGCAGTGGGTGTTCTCGCCGTGGTTCTCGAAGCAGCTCCGGGCCGAGCCGGCGCCGGTTCCCCGTCCGGAGCCGTCGGCGGCACCCGTCGTGCCGGAGCTGGCCTTCACCGGGTCGACCGTCCTCGTCGCGGTCCCGGTCGCGGTGGGCGTCCTCCTCGTCGGAGTCCTGCTGTGGGCGCTCGCTCGCCGTGCCCGTCGTGACGGTGTCGCCGAGGACATCGACCCGCTCGACGACTGATCGACCGTGCCAGCGCGGGGGCTCTGCGGCCCCCGCGCTGCTGCATGCCCGCGGCGGCATGTGCCCGTTCCTCGCCTCACTACAATCGGAGGCTCCCGCCATCGAGGAGGCCCGGGTGTCCGGATCGACGAAGTTCACCACCACGCTCAGTCGCGCGGTGGTGACCCCGCTCGCGCGTCTTCTCTGGCGCCCGCGCATCGTCGGA
This sequence comes from Curtobacterium sp. NPDC087080, assembly GCF_044745105.1. NCBI lineage: Bacteria > Bacillati > Actinomycetota > Actinomycetes > Micrococcales > Microbacteriaceae > Curtobacterium > Curtobacterium sp. NPDC087080. The sequence continues at coordinate 315,005 of NZ_JBIUZP010000002.1, forward strand.
CGGAAGAACGTGCCCAAGCGTGGAGCAGTCATCCTGGCGAGCAACCACCGGTCGTTCATCGACTCCCCGGCCATCACGCTGATGGCACCGCGGAAGGTGTCGTTCCTGGCGAAGCAGGAGTACTTCACCGGGACCGGTCTCCGCGGTGCCGTGTCCCGGGCGTTCTTCGGCGGCATCGGTGCCATCGGGGTCGAACGGGGAGCAGGCGCCGCGGCGCAGCACGCCCTCGACCTGGGGTTGGAACGGCTCGAGGCCGGCGAGGCCTTCGCGATCTACCCCGAGGGGACCCGGTCCCTCGACGGTCGGCTCTACAAGGGGCGCACCGGGGTCGCCTGGTTGGCGCTGACGAGCGGGGCACCGGTCGTGCCGGTCGCACTCACCGGGACCGAGGACGTCCAGCCCGTGGGCTCCCGGGTGCCGAAGCTCGCGCGGGTCACGATCGAGTTCGGCGAACCGATGGACCTGTCGCACTTCGGCGAGGCGTCGTCCGGGAGGGCTCGTCGACACGCGACGGACGCCGTGATGGCGGCGATCCAGGCGCTCAGCGGTCAGGAGCCCGCGAACGCGTACAACAACCCGCCGTCGACGATCGTCGAGCGGGTGAAGCAGGTGCTCCGGCGTGACGACCCGACGAACGCCGTCGAACCGGACTGATCGAGAACGCGCTATTGCACATTTCGCATATCAGTGGTTGAATCGTCTCGTGCCCGAGGCACGAGTCCAGCCGGATCGCCCAGGACGGTCCGAACCACCACTGAACGGAAGGCAAGCAGCATGTCCTCCACGCCCCTCTTCGACTCGATCTCGCGTCAGCCCTCCCGGGCTGTCGCCGCCGCGCAGGGACAGGCCCCGGCCGCAGCGCCCGCTCCCGCGGCAGCCGCGCCGGCACCTGCTCCAGCGGCGTCTGCTCCGGCGGCAGCGGTCTCCGTCACCGCCGCACGCACCCGTGTGATCCCCGCGCCCACCTCGCCGCTGGCGGCTCCGGTCTCTCCGATGCACTCCGCCCTCGTGCCGGCCGCTCTCGTGGCCGCCATCGACGAGATCCCGCATCGGGTCGGTCGGGCGCTCCCGGACGAGGTCGCCGTGACGCCCGACCAGCTCGCCCTGGTCGAGGCGGTGACCGATGCGATCACCCGCGCGGTCGTCGATGCCGTCGTCGGCGAACTCGAGCGCATCACCCGCGACGGCGTGGTCCGAGGCTGAGCCGACGGGCGCTGCCGCCGATGACGGACGACGTCCGAGCGTCCGAGCCCACCCGATCCGAGCCCACCCGATCCGAACCCACTCGACCTCCGACACGATGACGATGACCACGACCGACAGCGCTCACGTTCCGGCGCGAACGGCACCGATCCGCCCCCGCGGAGCGGCCCGTCGAGCAGCGAACGACGCCGTTGCCCGGTCCGTCCGTGTCGGCCACCAGCCCACCGGGGCGGCGGTCCCCCCTCCCGCCGCCCCGGTGTCCACATCGACCAGCGACGACGCGCTGTCGGGCCAGGCCCTGCCGAGTCGTCGTGACCTCCGGGATCGTCGCCGGAAGGCGGTCCGCCCCGGCAGACCGCGCACGCGTGACCTGCGCGTACCTGACCCGCGCCGGCGTGACAGGCACGTTCCCCACCTGCGTCGGACCACCGCTGTCCGCCTGCGTCCCGCCGCGATCCCTGCCGAGCGACGAACGACGTCGGCGCGGCTCCTGCCCGTGACGGCTTCGGCCCTCGCCGCCTGCCTGGTCGTCTCCGTGTCCACCCCGGCCGCCGCACTCGACGACCCCATCGGTCTCGGTCTCGGCTCCGTGCGGACGCTGGCGCCAGCGCACCAGGTCGCACCCGCGCCGGACCAGCACTACCGCGTCGCATCGGGTGTCACCGTCACCGTCACCCGCGACGGCTTCGACGTGCAGTCGGCCCGCGCGGGCAGCGTTCGGCACGACGGAGTCCAGATCACGACCGCCTCCGGCGCGGTCCGTCCCGTCGCAGGGACGATCCCGACCGCCGGAGGCTTCGGCGGACGCCAGGTCGCCGGGTGCGGTGCATGCTCGACGAACCACCACGGCCTCGACTTCGCCGCAGCCGCCGGGACGCCCGTCGTCGCGGTGATGTCCGGACGGGTCGTCTCCGCCGGCCGCCTCGGCGGGTACGGCAACCAGGTACTCCTCGCGCACCCGGACGGGACGCAGACCCGCTACGGGCACCTGTCCCGCATCGACGTCCTGCCCGGACAGACGCTGTCGGCCGGCGAGCAGCTCGGCGCCGTGGGCAGCACCGGCGTCTCCACCGGGCCGCACCTGCACTTCGAGGTCATCATCGGCGGGGCGCCCGTCGATCCAGCACCCTGGCTCGCGGCGCGCGGCCTCCTCTGACCGGTCGCGCGATCGCCCCCGTCCTCAGACCGGGCCGGGCCGGGCCGACACGGTCCGTCGTGATCGCCCAGGCGTAGCGTCGAGCACGACGTCGGCAGGGTGCCGGACGCAGGACGGAGACAGTGGTGCGTGTGACGGTGCTGGGCACGGGGACGATGGGTGCAGGGGTCGCGGGGTCGCTGCTGCGCGAGGGCCACCGGGTGACCGTGTGGAACCGCAGCGCCGACAAGGCGCGCCCGCTCGGTGACGCCGGCGCCACCGTGGCGACGGACGCTGCCGCGGCGGTGGGTGACGCCGAGGTCGTCCTGCTCACGCTCTTCGACACCGACGCGGTCGTCGACGTCCTCGACGCCGCCGCCGGTGACGCTCCCACGGACGCGATCTGGGTGCAGGCCTCGACCATCGGGGTCGCGGGCACCGAGACCGTGGTGCAGTTGGCCGAGAAGTACGGCATCACCCTCGTCGAGGCGATGATGCTCGGCACGAAGGCCCCGGCGGAGCAGGGGAAGCTCACGATGCTCGCCGCCGGGCCGTCCGACGTGCTCGACCACATCGATCCCGTTCTCGACGCCATCGGCGCGAAGACCGTCCGCGCGGGGGAGCGGGTCGGCGACGGCACGGCGCTGAAGCTCGCGGCCAACGCCTGGGTCGCGTCGATCACCGCGGCCACCGGGCAGTCCCTCGCGCTCGCCCGCGCCCTCGGGCTCGACCCGCAGCTGTTCCTCGACGCGATCGACGGCACCGCGAGTGACTCGCCCTACGCGCACACGAAGGGCGCGGCGATGATCGGTGGCGACCTCGCACCGCAGTTCGCCCTCGACGGTCTGCGGAAGGACATCGGCTTGATCGGTGACGCTGCGCGGTCCGGGGGTGTGTCCACGACCCTGCTCGACGCACTCGACCGGGTCTACGCCGATGCGAGCGCAGCCGGCCACGGTGCCGACGACATCGCGGCCGTCGGCACGACCTTCGCCGACGAGCGGTAGCGGACCGGCCGACACGTGGCCGTCCCGGCGGCACGGGGTCAGCCGCGGCGGAACCACCGCAGCACGGCGCCACGGAGCCGCCCGACGGCTTCGTCGTTCATCGTGTTCGCCAGGTCGAAGGCCTCCCGCGCGGGGTCGGCCCCGTTCCGGATGCGCCGCAGTGCAGCGTCGGCCCGGGCGCGCGCGTCGAGCTCCGCGAGCGGCATGTCGTCCTCGGGATCACGCGGAGACACCCGGGCGGGGTCCTGCGGAGCGCTGTCCATGCGACGAGGCTACGCGGGGCGCTCCGTCGCGGTCTCGTCCTCGTCGTGGTCGACGACCCGGGCCATCTCCTCGAGGAACGCGACGACGACCGACATGTCCGTCTGCGGGAGGTGCTCGGCCACCTCGATCGCGCGGGTGTCCAGCTCGTCGATCACCCGCAGCACCTGACGCATCGACCCACCCGACGCGGTCAGGATGACACCGCGTCGGTCGTGGGGGTCCGCGTGACGCTCGACGTGGCCGCTGCGGACGAGTCGGTCGACGAGCGCCGAGGTCGACGCCGGCGTGATCTCGAGACGGTCGGCGAGCTCCTTCGCGTTCACGGAACGTCCTTCGGACTCGGCGTCGAGCAGGATCCGAAGCGCGAGCAGGGCGTTCTCGCCGATGCCCAGTGCCTCGCGCGCACGGCGCTGCGCGGCACTCTCTGCGCTCCGGTACTTGCGGAGCGCGTTCAGCACGTCCACCGCGTCGACCCTGGAACCGGTCCCGTACCAGAAGCCCGTGGTGGTGTTCGTCACCTCGGTCGTCATACGGACAATGCTAGACGCTCTAGTTAGGTTGTCTAGCGAGTGTTGTCCGAGAGCGCGCGCGGTGGATGGCTCGCAACACCGGTGACGCGGCTCCGAAACACTGTCGCAACGCCCGCTCGGTAGCTTCGCCGCATGCAGGAGCCGACGTGCTGAGCCGACTCGCGGGGAGCGTGTTCCACGTCGGGAGCGCGGTCGAACGGGCCGACGTCGTCGCGAGGATGCTCGACGTCTACGTCGTCCGGCCCGATGCGGGCGTGGTCGACGACGAGGACGTGGTCGGCCCCGCACTGCACCGCGTCGTGGGCGCGCGCTCGCCCGGGCGTCAGCGAGACCGGGCGGTCGTCGTCGAGTCGCTCGCGCTCGACCGGCACGAACCCGCATCCGTCGCCCACGCGGTCGGCGTCGCCCGCGACCACGCCCGCCGAGCGCGCGAGGTCGTGTCCACCGAGCTCTGGGACTGCCTCGACGTCACCCGGTCACGCATGCCCCGCAAGGTCGCCGTCGACCGGGCCCACGAGTTCCTCGCCTGGGTGCGGGAACGCAGCGCGCTGGCGGTCGGCGTCGTCGAGGGTGACGTCAGTCGTGACGAGGTGTGGGAGTTCTTCACCCTCGGCAGGTCCCTGCTGCGGTGCGGACTGACCGCCCGGCTCCTCGCCTCCCCGCTCGTGGACACCGGGTCGGCGGCATCGTGGACCACCGCTCTGCGGGCCTGCGGTGCCGGTGAGGCCTTCCGGCGCGGGCGTGACCACCACGGCGTCGCTCCGCGGGAGGCCGCCGGATTCCTGCTCCACGAATCGCACAGTCCGCGGTCGCTCGCGTTCCTCGCGGCACGTGCGGACGACTGCCTGGCCGACGTCGCCCCGGCGTGCGTGGGTGACCAGGTCGCCGCGTTCCGGGTGGCCCGCTCGGCGCTCCGACGGGTGGACGTCGGCGCCCCGGACGGGATCCGCGTCGCCGCCGAGGGGCTCGCCGTCGCCGTGGGTGCGGTCGTCGAGGCGCTCGAGGAGCGGGTCTTCGCGGTCGCGGTCCCCGCGCGCTGACGCGGCGCTCGGCACGTCGGGCAACGGATCCCCCGGAGCGTCGACGCGGCGGATCCGCCGAAGCGACAGTCCTCGCGGAACCGTCGGCGGCGCTCTGTCGCTCTGCCGGGGCCCTCGCGTCGTCGCGACCCGGCCGTGCGTCGGACGGGAGGCGCGTGGCGGGGTGGCACTGAGCCTCCCGTCCGTCGCGTACGGGCGAGTGCTGCGCGGAAGCGACGGTCCGGTGGGAACCGTCCGCGGCGCAGTGTCGCTCTGCGGGACTGGTTGCGATCTGTTGCGACCCGTCAGACCGAGCTGGACCGGTCCGCGACCGCCTCGTCGCGCTCCAGGTCGCGCCGCAGCGCGGCGCGCGACGCCCGCGTGCCGACCACCGGCACCGCGTGCGTGACCGCGAGGTGCAGTCTGGCGTCGGCGTCGTACCGCAGCCGCAGGTGCTCCCAACGGACGAGCCAGACCAGCGCGATCGCGAGGGCGACGAACCCCGACGCGGCACCGACGACGATCGCCCAGCGCGGCCCCCACGCGTCGGCGACGGCGCCGACGATCGGGGCGCCGATCGGTGTGCCGCCCGCGAAGATCGCCATGTAGAGCGCCATCACCCGACCGCGCATCGCGGGCTTCGTCGTGGTCTGCACGAGGGCGTTGGCCGTCGTCATGAAGGTCAGCGACGCCAGGCCCACGAAGACCAGCACGACCGCGAAGGTCCAGTAGGTCGGGGCGAGCGCCGCCGCCGTGCACGCCAGCCCGAAGCCCGCCGAGGCGACGACGAGGGTGCGCATCCGCGGGCGGTCCCGTCGGGCGGAGAGGAGGGCACCCGCGACCGAGCCGATCGCCATGACGGAGTTCAGCAGGCCGAACTCGCCGGCACCCTTGCCGAACTCGACCCGCGCCATCGTGGAGGTGAAGATCGGGAAGTTCACGCCGAACGTCCCCACGACGAAGATCATGCAGAGCACCACGATGATGTCCGGTCGGGTCCGCACGTAGGTGAAGCCGGCGATGATCTGCCCCTTCCCGCGCTTCGGACGCACCCGTTCGGCGAGCTGTGTCGGGTCGACGAAGCGGAGCGCCACGAGGACGGCCAGGAACGAGCCGGCGTTGATGACGAACACCCATCCGGACCCGATCGCGGCGATGAGCACGCCCGCGACCGCCGGGCCGATGAGCCGAGCCGCGTTGAAGGACGCGGAGTTCAGGGCCACGGCGTTCGACACGTGCTCGCCCTGCACGACGTCGGAGACGAAGGCCTGTCGGATCGGGGTGTCGAACGCGGCGACGATGCCGAGTGCCAGGGCGAAGCCGTACAGGGACCACAGGGTCGCCGTGTCGGTGAGGACCATGATCCCCAGCGCGAGTCCGAGCGCACCCATCAACGCCTGCGTCAGCATGAGCATGCGGCGCCGGTCGAAGCGGTCTGCCGCCAGGCCCGTCAGGGGGAGCAGGAGCAGCTGCGGGCCGAACTGCAGCGCCATGGTGATGCCGACCGCGATCGCGTCGTTGTCGGACAGCTTCGTCAGGACGATCCAGTCCTGGGCGGTGCGCTGCATCCAGGTGCCGACGTTGGAGACGAGGGCCCCGGCGAACCAGATGCGGTAGTTGCGGGCGGACAGGGAGCGGAACACGGCGGTCACTGCTGGGCCAGCCTCCTCATGATCTCGGTGGCCTCGGCCAGGGTGCGGCGCTCGGTGGCGGTCAGGGCCGTGAGGCGCGGCGAGAGCCAGTCGTCGCGGCGCCGTCGGGTCTCCTCGACGAAGGTGGAGCCGGCCGGCGTCGCGGCGAGCAGGACCTTGCGGCGGTCGTCGCCGTGGTCGACCTTCGACACGAGGCCCCGGTCGACGAGCACCGCGATCGACTTCGTCATGCTCGGCGGTGTCACACCGTCCTGACGGCTGAGCTCGGCGAGGGTCATGGCGCCCTCGCGGTGCAGTCGTGCGAGGGCCGAGAACTGGCCGTCGGTCATGCTCGCGTCGACCTTCTGTGCGCGGAGCGTCCGCGACAGCCGGGCCACCGCGACGCGGAGGTCGGTGGCGAGGGAGGTGTCAGGCACGACCGTTAGCCTACCTCATTAGTTCAGCGAACGAACTGGACTCGACGAGGTGTACGCTGAGTGCGCAACACGTGTTGCTTTGTGCACATCGACGGAACGTCGAGGAAGAAGGAGAACATGTCCGAGTTCGAGGGCAGGGTCGCCGTCGTCACCGGTGGCGGCAGCGGCATCGGAGCAGCGATCGCGAAGGAGCTCGCCGCCGCGGGAGCACGGGTCGTCGTCACCGACATCAAGGCCGAGGCCGCGCAGCGCGTCGTCGCCGAGATCGAGGGTGCCGGTGGCACGGCGAGCGCGTTCGAGGCCAACTCCGCCGTCGCGGGCGACAACGAGCGGATGGTCCAGCACGCGGTCGACACCTACGGCGCGCTCCACCTCGCCGTGAACAACGCCGGCATCGGCGCCGCTCCGCAGCCGATCGGCGAGTACGACGTCGAGGCGTGGGACCGGGTCCGCGCGGTCGACCTCGACGGCGTCTTCTACGGGCTCCGGTACGAGATCCCCGCGATCCTCGCGGCCGGAGGTGGCGCGATCGTGAACATGGCGTCGGTGCTCGGCTCGGTCGGCATCGCGCAGAACGCCGCGTACGTCGCCTCGAAGCACGCCCTGGTCGGGCTGACCAAGGTCGCCGCGCTGGAGTACACGGCGCAGGGCGTCCGCACGAACGCGGTCGGCCCCGGGTTCATCGACACCCCGCTCGTCCGGTCGTCGCTCTCCGCCGAGGAGCTCGCGGCGCTCGAGGGCGAGCACGCGGCGAAGCGGCTCGGCACCGACGCCGAGGTCGCGGCGCTCGTGCTGTTCCTGCTGAGCGACAAGGCGTCGTTCATCAGCGGCAGCTACCACCTGGTCGACGGCGGGTACTCCGCGCACTGACCGGACGCGGCTTGCCGTTCCGCGCGTGGGAGGACGAACCGCGCATCGGGAGCAGGAACTTCGTGCCTCCGACGCGCGGTTCGGCATCCCAGGTCGGGGGCGATGGGCTCGAAGCGGCGGACGGGAGGCGCGGTGCGGGTGGGCGGATCGGCTCACCCGCACCGCGCCTCCCGTCAGCGCCCGCGCCCGGCGGCGCCCGTCAGCGCGCGGCGGGCGCGAGGACCGCGTCGTGGGGGAGCAGCGCGTGCACGCCCCAGGTGCGGTTCGCGACCTGGGTCACGCGCATGCTCACCGCGACGCTCGCCATCGCCAGCGCCTGCCCGCGGGTGATGCCGTACAGCCCGGCGATCCAGTCGACCATCCGGTCGAGCGCCGTCGACGTCGCCGTGTTGAGGTCTGCGTCGAACCCGAACGTGATGCGGCCAGCGGGGGTGTCGGCGTGGATGCCCGCGACCGGGGCGTCGTCGATCAGGGAGAGGGTCATCGTGGTCGTCATGCCGCACTCGACCGCGGTGCCGGAGACCTCGCCGTCGCCCTGCGCCGCGTGGCCGTCACCGACGGAGACCAGCGCGTCCGGCACGGTGACGGGCAGGTAGAGCGTCGACCCGGCGACCAGCTCACGGCAGTCGATGTTGCCCCCACCGAGCGGCCGCGGCGGGATCGTCGAGTGCTCCCCGGTGGGCTCCGGCGGGAGCCCGACCACCCCGAGGAACGGTGCCGTCCGGACACCGAGCCCGAGCTGGTTGCGGGCCACGCCCCCCTGAGGGTCGACGTCCCAGAGCAGCGGTCCGCGGGACGCCGGGTCCGCGAGTCCGAGCGCCCGGTTGACCGGGGTGTCGACCCCGCCGGACCCGGTGTAGCCCCAGTCGTCCGGCACCAGGTCGTCGAAGTGCACGGCGAGCACCTGGCCCGGTCGTGCGCCGGTCACCGCGATCGGGCCGACCAGGCAGTGCCCGCGGCGCCCGTCGAGGAGCGTCGGTGCGTCGGCCCCGGGGGAGGCCAGCGGCTCGGTGTACCCGGCGGCGCTCAGCGTCCGGACCGTCACGGTGTCGCCGTCCTCGATGCGGAGCACGGGGTCGCGCTCCGCGGTGAGCACGTCGACGGCGGTGTGGAGCGACGGGTCGAGGTGGTGGGAGGTCACCGGTCGATCCTCCCAGCCGCCCCGCCTCAGTGGAACTGGGGGATGGTCAACCAGATCCCGTAGAGCACCGCGGCCGCGCACACCGCGAAGCACACCACGGCGCCGGCGAGGGCGACCGGCGGCGTGTGCCCGGACCGCGGGGTCTCCTCCCGGTACTCGGTGCGCTCGCCGCCGGCGTCGACGGGCTGGCCGGTCCCGAGCAGCCGCAGGCCGAGCGTGTAGACGAGCACGATGCCGACCGCGGCGACGAAACCGACGCCGGCGACGATGCCGATGCTGCTCAGGTCGATGTCCATCCGGGCCTCCTCAGGCCGACACCGGCTCGCCGGCCGGCTGCTCGTCGTTCACGGTGTCCTTCGTGATCGGCTTCCGCCGCGCGAGGAAGAAGAAGCCGAGGCCCCCGCCCAGGGCGAGCACCGCGACGACCACGAGGCCGATCGTGCTCGTCGAGGCGACCAGGGTGGCGAGCGCGCCGACGACCGCGGCCGCGGGCAGCGTGATCACCCACGCGACGACGATCCGACCGACCACGGACCAGTGCACGTCGGCGAGCTTCTTGCCGAGTCCCGACCCGATCACCGACCCGCTGGTCACGTGGGTCGTGGAGAGCGCGAACCCGAGGTGCGAGGACACGAGGATGGTCGCCGCCGAGCTCGTCTCCGCCGCGAAGCCCTGCGGGGACTGCACGTCCGAGATCTTCTTGCCGACGGTGCGCATGATCCGCCAGCCACCCGTCCAGGTGCCGAGGCCGATCGCGAGGCCGCAGGCGAGGACCACCCAGAGCTGCGGTCCCGTCCCGGAGGGCTGGAGGTTCGCAGCGATGAGCGTCAGGGTGATGACGCCCATCGTCTTCTGCGCGTCGTTCGTGCCGTGGGCGAGCGAGACCAGCGACGCCGAGATCGTCTGCCCGTGCCGGAAGCCCGTCGCGGCACCGTGCGTCGTCGCGTTCCGCGTGAGCGTGTAGGCGAGGTAGGTCGCGACGAGCGCGATGACGCCGGCGATCACGGGCGAGAGCAGTGCCGGCAGCACGACCTTCGACACGACCGTGGCCCAGTCGACCGAGTCCAGGCCGGCACCGATGATCGACGCCCCGATGAGTCCGCCGAACAGTGCGTGCGTGGACGACGACGGCAGGCCGAAGTACCAGGTGGCGAGGTTCCACAGCACCGCGCCGACGAGTCCGGCGAAGATCATGGTCGGACTGATCTGGATGCCGTCCTGGCCCTCGCGGACGATGCCCTGCGAGACCGTCTTCGCGACCTCGGTGGACAGGAACGCGCCGACCACGTTGAGGACGGCGGAGATGAGCACGGCGGTCCGGGGCTTCAGGGCTCCGGTGGCGACCGAGGTGGCCATGGCGTTCGCGGTGTCGTGGAAGCCGTTCGTGAAGTCGAACACGAGGGCCACCACGATCACCAGCACGACGGTGACGAGGACGTCCATGGGCGTGACGCTAGGCCTGCTCCGAACCGCCTGCGTGAACGCCGGATGAACACGCCGCGGACCACCTGCACCGCCTGCACGTCTGCGAGGATCGACCCGTGCCGACCTTCTCCGCCGCCCGAGGGGACTCCTCGTTCACCGACGCGCACGGCGTCGAGATCGTCTACTCGACCTGGCGCGCCGGCAGGCCGAAGGGCATCGTGCAGATCGCCCACGGCGTCGGGGAGCACGGGCTCCGGTACGAGCCGCTCGCGCAGGACCTCGTCCGCGCCGGGTACACCGTGCACGCGAACGACCACCGCGGGCACGGCCGGACCGGGCTCGCGCAGTGGCACGGCGACCACGCGCAGCTCGGGCGACTCGGGCCCGGCGGCCTGCGTGCGGCGATCGCGGCCGTCGAGCAGATGAGCGTCGTCGCCCGCGAGCAGGATCCCGGGCTGCCCCTCGTGCTCCTCGGACACTCGTGGGGGTCGCTCATGGCGCAGCGGATCGTGAACACGTCGTCGGAGCGGTACGACGGGGTCGTGCTCTCCGCGACGGCCTACCGGCTGCCCGGCTGGATGAACAGCGGTGACCTGAACGCCCGGCACGCGGGCTCCGGGCCGACGAAGCACGAGTGGATCTCGCGCGACCGGGCGGTCATCGAGGCGATCACGGCCGACCCGCTCGCGGTCGAGGCCGACGTCCTGAAGCTGTTCGGCGTCGCTGACGCGCTCCGGCTGCTCGGGGTGCCGCGTCGGCGCATCCCGCACGACCTGCCGGTGCTGCTGCAGGTCGGGTCCGACGACACCCTCGGCGGTCCCCGCTCGGTGGAGCGGCTCGCCGAGGCGTACCGCCGTCGCGGCCGGCTGTCGGACGTGCAGGTGCACGTCTACGAGGGCGCGCGGCACGAGGTCTACAACGAGACGAACCGCGACGAGGTGGTCGCCGACCTGGTCGCGTGGCTCGACCGGCACGTGGGTCGCTGACGCGACAGGGACCGGACTGGAGGCGCGTGGCGGCGCCGCCTCGCGCCTCCCGTCCGACAGGTGGCGGGCGTAGGCTCGTCCTGTGCACGGTGAGTACAAGGTCCCCGGAGGCAAACTGGTCGTCGTCGACCTCGAGGTCGTCGACGGGAGCATCCAGGAGTTCCGGCTGGCGGGTGACTTCTTCCTCGAGCCGGACGACGCGCTGCCGCTGATCGACCAGGCCGTGGACGGCCTGCCGGCGACCACCGACGCTGCGGGCATCGCTGCAGCGGTCCGCTCGGCACTGCCCGAGGGGGCGGTGCTGCTCGGCTTCACGCCCGAGTCCGTCGGGGTCGCCGTCCGTCGCGCACTCTCGCGGGCGTCGACCTGGCAGGAGTACGACTGGGAGATCGTCCACGAGGGGCCGATCAGCCCGAACGAGCACCTGGCGCTCGACCAGGTCCTGACTGAGGAGGTCGGCGCCGGTCGTCGCGGTCCGACCCTGCGCATCTGGGAGTGGGACCAGCCTGCCGTCGTGATCGGGTCGTTCCAGTCCCTGAAGAACGAGGTCGACCCGGCCGGTGCCGCCAAGTACGGCGTCGAGGTCGTCCGCCGCATCTCCGGCGGCGGCGCGATGTTCATGGACGCCGGTGCGATCATCTCGTACTCGCTGTACGTACCGACCGACCTCGTGCAGGGCATGACGTTCGCCGACTCGTACGCGTACCTGGACGAGTGGGTGATCGAGGCGCTGAAGTCCCTCGGTATCGAGGCCTACTACCAGCCGCTCAACGACATCTCGTCGACGAAGGGCAAGATCGGCGGCGCCGCGCAGAAGCGCCTCGGCACCGGGGCCCTGCTGCACCACGCGACGATGAGCTACGACATGGACGGCCAGAAGATGGTCGAGGTGCTCCGCATCGGGCGCGAGAAGATGAGCGACAAGGGCACCACCTCGGCCGCCAAGCGCGTCGATCCGCTGCGCTCGCAGACCGGTCTCACGCGCGCGGAGATCATCGACCGGCTGATCGGCACGTTCACGAAGCTCTACGGCGCGCGCGAGGGGCACGTGACCGAGGCCGAGCGTGCCCGTGCGTGGGAGCTCGTCGACACGAAGTTCGCGACGCGCGAGTGGCTCGAGCGCGTGCCCTGATGCTCCCTCGGATCGAGAGGATCATCCGCGCGGCGGAGGTCCTGGCCGGTCGACTGACGTAGCGTCGGGACCGTGAACTGGTTGATCCTCCTGGGGGCGGTGGCCGTGGCGGCCGTCGTGATGTGGGTCGCCGATCGCGTGGGGTGGATCGACCTGTCGAACAAGGCCACGCGCAGCGGCGGATCCGGCGGTGTCGGCGCGATGATGGACGAGGTGTTCGCCCCGACCCGTCACGAGACGCAGGCCGAGTACGAGCGGCAGTCGCGCCTCCCGAAGGAGGCCCCGACGCCCGCCGACGACGACCACGACCTGCTCAGCGGGAACGTGCTCATCAAGGTGCCGTCGGTGCGCGGCGAAGGCCGCCACGACGCCCGGCCGGGAACGCTCGACCGGACCTACTGAACGGGCGTGCCCGGACGGCGCCCGCGTCAGCGGGTGGTGAGCTCCTGGTAGTCCGGGTGCCGCTCGATCCAGGCCTTGACGTAGGTGCAGAGCGGGACGACGCGGAGGGATCCCTCGCGGACGTCGTCGAGCGCGTGCTGGACCAGGATCGACGCGTGTCCGCCACCGCGGTGTGCGGGGTCGACCTCGGTGTGGGTGAAGCGGATCTCGTCGCCGTCGACCTCGTACGCCGCGAAGCCGATGACCTCACCGTCCTCGACCAGGGAGTACTGCTGCGCGTCGGTGTCGTTGCGGACCTCGGGTGATGCCATGGCGCCGACGCTACGCCGCAGCCCTGACCGGCGTCCGCGGCCGCCCCGAACGTGGGGGCGTGTGCCGTCACGCCGGACACTACGCTCACTGGCGTGCCCGACGCGACGCCCTCCCTCCGCTTCCGTACTCCGCCGGGATGGCCGACGCCGTCCGCTGCGTGGGTGGACCGGTACGAGGGCGCCGAGCCCGCCGCCGGGTGGACCCCGGCGGACGGGCTCCCGCCGGCGCCCGCGGGGTGGACGTTCTGGGCGCCGACGCGCTCGCTGCACCGCTCCGTGGCCCGTGGCGCGACCGTGGCGCTCGTCGTCGGCGCCGCCGTGACGCTCGCGTCCTTCCTCGTCGTCGGCGTCCTCTGGGCGGTCGACGGACCGGCGGTCCTGGCGCTGGCACCGCTGATCGCCGGTGTCGCCCTCTGGGTGGTCGGTGCCTCCCGGCACGCCGACGGCGTCGTGGCCGAACTCGGTCGGATCCGCGACCGGTCCGCAGCCCGTCGCGCCTCCGGACCGCCCGCAGAGGCGGACGCGGCGGACGCGTGGTCCGTGCCGGCCGCCCGCCCCTTCGTCGAGGGACCGCCCTCGCGGTTCGTGCCCCGGGTCCAGCGTGTCCTGGTGTCCGTCACCGCCGGGGTCGCGGCCGCCGTGCTCGTGGCGGGGACCTCGATGTCGCTCCTGCCCCTCGTCCCCGCCGTGGAGGACGTCGCCGCGGCGGCGTTCGGCTCCGCGGACCCGGAGTTCGGCGGGACCGACGACGCGCAGGTGCCGGAGTGGTCCTCGGACGACGGTCACACGGACGTGACGTGGCTGGCCGGCGACGACGAGTGGGAGGGCACGTGCGACTCCACGCCGGGTGACACGAACTGCGACGCGTACGAGATCGACACCGACGAGAGCTGCACCGCGGTCGTCACGGTCGGGTTCTTCGCGGGCGAGGACGACGAGGAACCGAGCCGGGTCGAGGAGCGCACGGTCGCGCTCACCGCGGACGTGCCGCTCGTCCTGGTCGAGAACTACGACGAAGCGTTCTCCGACGTCGGCGACGTGTCCTGTGTCACCGACGGTGGCGCGGACACCGACCGCGTGTCCGCGACGCAGCAAGCCGAGGACCACCTCGACGCCGACGCGCCGGCCGGGTGTGACGAGGAGGACTGCGTCGCCTTCGCCGTGACGGTACCCGCCGACTGTGCCGCTGCGGCCGTGCAGTTCCGGGTGTCGGCGTCGATCGGGACGGTGGACTCGCCGCACGACCTCGCGGTGGTCACCGCCCTGCGAGCCGGGAAGGCGTCCGACGTGTTCGTCGGCGGCACCGACCGTGCGTCGGACGTCGTCGCGAACGGGGTCACCTGCCGGTCGACGGACGACACCGGGTCGACGCAGGCGTCCTGAGCCCCGCGGTCCGGGCACACCCGGCACCGGGGGAGGATGGTGCGGTGCGCAGCCTCGACGCCCGGAGTCCCGACCTCGTCGTCCTCGGCGACAACCTCGACGTCCTGCCGACCCTGCCCGACGGGGCGTTCACGGTCGTCTACCTCGACCCGCCGTTCAACACCGGCCGGAAGCAGCGGCGCCACGCGGTGACCGCCGAGCGCCGGACCGCCGGTGACGCCGGGACGATCACGGGCTTCCGGGGTCGGACCTACGAACGGATCCGCGGCGACCTGATGCGGTTCGACGACCGGTTCGAGGACTACTGGGCGTTCCTCGAGCCACGGCTGCTCGAGGCGTGGCGACTGCTGACCGAGGACGGCACGCTCTACCTGCACCTCGACTACCGCGAGGCGCACTACGCGAAGGTGCTGCTCGACGCGCTCTTCGGCCGTGACGCGTTCCTCAACGAGATCATCTGGGCGTACGACTTCGGCGCGAAGTCCCGGTCACGGTGGCCCACGAAGCACGACACGATCCTCGTCTACGTGAAGGACCCGGAGCGGTACTGGTTCGACTCCGAGTCGGTCGACCGCGAGCCGTACATGGCGCCGGGGCTCGTCACGCCGGAGAAGCGGGAGCGCGGGAAGCTACCGACCGATGTCTGGTGGCACACGATCGTGTCGCCGACCGGCAGCGAGAAGACCGGTTACCCGACGCAGAAGCCCGAGGGGGTGCTCCGCCGCATGGTGCAGGCGTCGTCGCGCGAGGGGGACTGGGTGCTCGACTTCTTCGCGGGGAGCGGCACCCTCGGTGCGGTCGCGCGCGACCTGGGCCGGCGGTTCGTGCTCGTGGACGACAACCCGGTGGCGGTCGACGTGATGCGGCGGCGGTTGCCGCACGCGGCGGTCGAGTCGGCGGTCGGTTCGGCGGTCGTGTCCCCGGTCGCGCAGGAGGACTGAGCGCCTGCCGCTCGGAGCGGCCGAGATGGAGCGGGGCGGACGCGTTGCGCCCGGAGCTTCGCCGACGGGGACGGCAGCTCCTCCGGTCTCGACGCCAGGGGCGCCGGGATCGCGAACGTCGCGTTCACCTCGTCGGACCTCGGTGGCGGGGACACGATCAGCGCGACCTCGGCGTGTGCGGCCGGTGACTCCGTGGAGCTCCGGGAGCAGGAGCGCGGACAGCGCTGAGCGGCGCCGGGCTCGTCAGGGCCGGGACGACGGAGGCGACATCGTCGATGTCGTACGACGTCGACGATGTCGCCTCACAGCGGCTTCGGTGGACTACTCCGCGGAGTGTCGCCCGTGGTGCGCGGCTGTCGTGTCCGGTTGCGCGGCCCCGTCGGACGCGGCGTGCGCCGGGTGCGTGCGGATGGTCGCGGTCGTCGCTGGAGGCTCGTCCACCGGTGCGGCCGCGGCGTGCGCGCCGTGCGTGGTCGCGTCGGCGAGCGGTGCCCGCGTGCCGTCCTCGGGGTCGTGACCGGCGCGGTCGCGACCGGTGGGGTCGGCCGCACCCGTGGCGGAGGCGTGATGCGTGGCGGGGGAGGTTGAGCCTCCAGGCCGGTCCTGCGGCTGCTGCACCGTGACGTCCGGTGAGGTCGGGACCGCGCGCATCGACCCCGTGTCGGGGGCGACCAGCGAGCCGGTGTTCGCCGCCGCCTGCTGCGCGTCCGCCGCCAGGCGGTCGGAGTCACCCTTCGCCGCGTTCGCCTGCTCCTGCAGCGCCGACACCTTGCGGAGCGGCGGGACCCGGAAGAACCAGGTCAGGACGAACGCGAGCAGGATCACGGCGAGGCCGACGGAGTAGACGACGACGGCCGACCGGCTGAACCCGACCAGGAACGGACGGGTGAGGCGCTGGTCCGCGCCGTTGAGGAACGACGTGTCGCTCGTGGCGGAGCCGGCGGACGAGCTCGCCGCCGTGTTGCCGTTCTTCAGCTGGTCGACCAGCTTCGGCGCGACCTCGTCGACCACGGCCTTCCGCTGGTCGGCGTTGCTGTAGTCGATCTGCAGCGTGCCGTCGACGACCTCGGCGTTCGCCTTCGACGCGGCGGTCTCGAGGGCCTGCTGCTCGGCAGCGGACTTGTTCGCGGCGACCTGCTGGGCGATGACCGAGTCGGCCGACGCGGCGGGGATCGCACCGGCAGCGACCTGCTGCTGCACCTGCGCGGTGACCTGCTGCGTCACGGCCTGGTCGGCGGCCTGCTTCGCGGCGGCGGCGCCCTTGTCGAGCCCCTGCTGCACGTTCTGCTGCACCGGGTCGACGATCTTCGACCAGATCTGGTCCATCACGCCCTTGTTCTCGGACGCGCTCGCCACCGAGGGGGTGAGTGCGGCGGTGAGGGCCGGCTTGAGCGTCGACTCGTTCTGCATCGCGCCGGTGATGTTCGTCGGCATGAGCGTGAACAGGACCGACAGGAGCACCGCGGTGCCCATGGTGCCGCCGATCTGGCGGAAGAACGTCGCCGCACTCGTGGCCACGCCGATGTCCCGCGGCGAGACCGAGTTCTGCGCCGCGAGGGTCAGCGTCTGCATGAGCTGCCCGAGCCCGAGCCCGATGCCGAACATGCCGAGCATGAGGAACCAGAGCGGGCTGTCCGCGGTGAGGAAGGTGAGGAGCGTGAAGCCGATCGCCGTGAACGCGGTGCCCGTGATCGGGAAGGCGCCGTAGCGGCCGGTGCGCGAGATGATCTGGCCGGACGCGATCGAGGAGATCATCAGGCCGAGCACCATCGGCAGCATGGCGAAGCCGGACTCGGTGGGCGTGACGCCCTTCACGATCTGCAGGTAGAGCGGGATGGTCAGCATCGCGCCGAACATGCCGAAGCCGACGAGCACGGACAGGACGGCCGCCATCGAGAAGACCCGCGAGCCGAAGAGCTTGAGCGGCAGGATCGCGTCGTCGCCCATGGAGCGCTCGACGATCACGAAGGCCAGCAGGCCCAGCGCGCCGATCGCGTAGCAGGCGATGGCGCCGGGGGAGTCCCAGCCCCACTCGCGGCCCTGCTCGGCGATGAGGAGCAGCGGCACGAGGGTGACGATGACCAGCGAGGCGCCCCACCAGTCGATGCGGGGCTTGCCGCGGTCGCCGAACTTCGGCAGGTGCAGGAACGTCGTCACCATGATCAGCGCGACGATGCCGACCGGCACGTTCACCAGGAAGACCCAGCGCCACCCGCTGACGAACAGGATCTGGGACGCGCCGGCGAACAGGCCACCGACGAGCGGCCCGATGACCGAGGAGATGCCGAACACGGCCAGGAAGTAGCCCTGGTACTTG
Organism: Curtobacterium sp. NPDC087080; assembly: GCF_044745105.1. NCBI lineage: Bacteria > Bacillati > Actinomycetota > Actinomycetes > Micrococcales > Microbacteriaceae > Curtobacterium > Curtobacterium sp. NPDC087080. Next base: position 333,139 of record NZ_JBIUZP010000002.1, read on the forward strand.
GCGCGCTCGCGCGGGGCGAGCATGTCGCCCATGATCGCGAGCGGCAGCGACATCAGACCGCCGGCGCCGAGGCCCTGCAGTGCGCGGAACCCGGCGAGCATGAGCATCGAGGTCGAGAACGACGCGGCGAGCGATCCGAGGATGAAGATGCCGATCGCGGTGAGGAACAGCGGGCGGCGGCCGAAGATGTCGGAGAGCTTGCCGTAGATCGGCGTCGTGATCGTGGACGCGATCAGGTAGGCCGTGGTCACCCAGGCCTGCTGGTCGAGCCCGTGCAGGTCGTCGCCGATGGTGCGGATGGCGGTACCGACGATGGTCTGGTCGAGCGCGCCGAGGAACATGCCGGCCATCAGCCCGTAGATGACGAGCAGGATCTGCCGGTGGTTCATCACCGCGTTCGAGGACGTGGTGGGGGCCGCGGGTGCGGTCGCCGTCTGGGTCATTCGGTCTCCCGTGCGTACTGGTGCTCGCGCGTCGCTCGCACCCGGGCGCGGGGGAGCGTTGTTGCGCGCACTGCAAAAATACAACCAGCGCAAACGGATTGTTCCCATCCGCCTCGTTCCTGTGGACATCGGCAGGGTGCTCGGGGCATGTGCAGGAGTGGCCCTACCCGCGGGACGAGACACTCGTGGAACGACGAGGGCGTCACCGGACGGATCCGGTGACGCCCTCGGTCGGTCGTCGGGGACTACGCGCCGAGGGCGGCGTCCACGATCTCCTTCGCCTCACGCTGCACCTGCTCGAGGTGCTCCTGGCCCACGAAGCTCTCCGCGTAGATCTTGTAGACGTCCTCGGTGCCCGAGGGGCGGGCGGCGAACCAGGCCTTGTCCGTGACGACCTTGACGCCGCCGACGGCCGCGTCGTTGCCCGGGGCCTTCGAGAGCTTCGCCGTGATCGGGTCGCCCGCCAGGGTGTCGGCGGTGATCGCGTCGCCGTCGAGCTTCGACAGGCGGGCCTTCTGCTCCTTGCTCGCCGCGGCGTCGACCCGCTGGTAGACCGGGTCCCCGAAGCGCTCGGTGAGCTCGGTGTACAGCTGCGACGGGGTCTTGCCGGTGACGGCGGTGATCTCCGACGCCAGGAGCGCCAGGATGATGCCGTCCTTGTCGGTCGTCCACGCCGTGCCGTCCTTGCGGAGGAACGAGGCGCCCGCGGACTCCTCGCCACCGAAGGCCACGGAGCCGTCGATCAGGCCCGGCACGAACCACTTGAAGCCGACCGGGACCTCCCACAGCCGGCGTCCGAGCGACTCCGCGACGCGGTCGATGATGCTCGACGACACGAGCGTCTTGCCGATCGCGGCGTCGTCGCGCCAGTCGGGACGGTGCGCGTACAGGTACTCGATCGCGACCGCGAGGTAGTGGTTCGGGTTCATCAGGCCGCCGTCCGGCGTGACGATGCCGTGGCGGTCCGAGTCTGCGTCGTTCCCGGTCAGGACGTCGAATTCGTCCTTGTGGGCGAGCACCGACGCCATCGCGGACGGGCTCGACGGGTCCATGCGGATCTTGCCGTCCCAGTCGAGGGTCATGAACGCCCACGTCGGGTCGACCTCGGGGTTCACGACGGTCAGGTCGAGTCCGTAGTGGTCGCGGATGCGCTCCCAGTACGGCAGCGATGCGCCACCCAGCGGGTCGGCGCCGATCCTGACCCCGGCGCGCTTGATGGCCTCGATGTCGATGATGTGCTCGAGGTCCGAGACGTAGGAGCCGAGGAAGTCGTAGCCCTCGGCAGCGGTCTCGTCCTGGCGGCGGACGTCGGCGTTCCCGTCGGCGATGATCGCGTTCGCGCGGTCGGCGATCCACGACGTGGCGTCGCTGTCGGCCGGGCCGCCGTGCGGGGGGTTGTACTTGAAGCCGCCGTCACGCGGGGGGTTGTGGCTCGGCGTGATGACGATGCCGTCGGCGGTGTCGCCGTGCTCCTCGCGGTTGTACTTGATGATCGCGTGGCTGAGCGCCGGGGTCGGGACGAAGCCGTCCTCGGCGTCGGCGAGCACCCGGATGCCGTTCGCGGCGAGGACCTGCAGTGCGGTCTGCTCGGCGGGGGCGGAGAGCGCGTGGGTGTCGCGGCCGATGAACAGCGGACCCGTCGTGCCCTGCTCGGTGCGGTACTCGACGATCGCCTGCGTGATCGCGGCGATGTGCGTGTCGTTGAACGCGGTGTCGAGCGAGGAGCCGCGGTGGCCGGAGGTGCCGAAGACCACCTTCTGCTCGGGGATCGACACGTCGGGGACACGCTCGTGGTACGCGGCCAGGAGGGCGTCGAGGTCGACGAGGTCGTCTGCGGTCGCGGGGGTGCCGGCGCGGTCGTTCATGGGCCCATCCTGGCATCGCGGGGCTCGGGGTGCTCACGGTCGCGTCGGGATGCGCAATCGTCGCTGCGGGGAGCAGTTGCGGGCATCCGGAGGACATCCGGCATGTCACCGGCCGGCGGTAGGGCCGAGCGCATGGGGGACGTGATCCGCGCGGACGCAGCGCTGCTCGCCGAGGTACAGGCCGGCGACGGCGCGACGCTGCACACGGCGAGCGGTGCGGTCGTGTCCTGGGCGGCGCTGCACGTGTTGGCCGCCCACGAGTTCCGTTGCACGGGATCGCGCGCACTCGGCGGGGTGCAGATCGTCCAGCGCGGTCCCCGGTCCGCCTTCGAGACGCTCAGATGCATGGTGGGTCGTCGGAGGCGATGGACGATCTCCACGTGGTCCGAAACGGTCTGGAGGCGCGCCTCCGGTCCGTCGTGCTCGGTCGCCATCCGCGGTCGGCGCGGTTCTCGACCAGCCGCGGGCGCGTCGACGGCGTCGTCGACTCGGGCATCTCGGGCCGCCGGCCCCACTCGGGGTGTTCTCTGGAGCACGCGCGATGCGCGGTCTGGAATTCCGAGATCCGCGCGCTCCGCGTGGTCATCGTTCGCATGCCAGGCGACTCGACTGGCTTCCGCATCGTCAGTGCCGATCCCGATGGGACGGTGAAGTAGTGGACAGGCAGACTCTGTCTCGCAGCGCTCCGCTGATGGTCAACGTCATCGGAGGCCTCTTCTACCAAGGTTGGTACGAGGACCGTTCGGCGGACGAGACGTTGGAACTCGCCTTCGCATACCGCCCGCTGGCCGAGCGAGAAGCGCTCGTGCACGAGATCGATGGACTCCTTGCGGCTCTTCCGACGACGGAGGATGTCGAAGACTTCTTCCTCTCCTTCAATGTCGACATCGACTTCCGACGCGACTTCGGTGGGGATGTCCGCGCCTGGCTCGAATCTGCCCGCGAAGTCGTGCGGGGGTTCGCCTCCTGAGTCCTGCTCCCACGCTCGATCGAACGCGACTGCAACTACGGCCCAAGGGATCCACATGGAAGCGTCACCCCAGTACCCCGCCTTCGACGCACTCATGGGCGGCGCCTTCAACCAAGACTGGAAAGACGAGTGGTCGTCGGTTGACGAACTGTTGACCGAGGCTCTTGACGAGTTCCCGGCAACTCGACGCGCGCTCCTGACCGAGCTCCTGCAGATCCGGGACAGTTGTTCGGAAGCCGACGTGGTGGGCATGTTGGAATCGATGGGGAGTGGCTTCCGACCGGAGGTGGATGCGCAGGTGAGCGCTCTCGGTTGGGTTGACCGTCTCGTCCGACGCATCAACGCACACGACGCTGATGCATGAAGAGCAGACCCAGCGGCGAGACGCCGAGTTCCCGATGGACCCGGGGCGAGAGGCATGCATGAAGATGGAGAAGTTCGCGGCGAGAGTGCCGTCTTTCGCGGACTTGATGGGCGGGGCGTTCAACCAGGATTGGCGCGATGAGTGGGACTCAGCAGAGGAGATCGTTACATCGGTCCTCGGGGAACGCACCGATCAGCTACGGAGCATGCTGAAGGACCTTCGCCGGATCGACCAGGTCTGTTCGGATGACGACATCGATTTGCTGCTCTTCTCGCTCGGTTCTGGATTCTCGCCCGAGACGGACTGGGGCATGAGCCCGAAAGGTTGGGTGCAGGATTTCGAGGTCCGGCTGGAGCGAGAGCTGGTTGCGCGAGGCGACGCCTCCGACTGAGCGACCTCCGCGACCGACACCGTCGGGCCGACCCCTTGAGGCGATGAAATGGAGCCGCAGGCTCGGGCGTCGCCGATGCGCGATGCATCCGACGTGCGGGTCGAGTTGCAGTCCCTTTCGGACGGGCAGCCCCGTACTCGATCGTCACGACGTACACGCGAGAGGACCTGGATGAACAAGCACGAGTACTACCGGAGCGTCGCGGCGCGCGCTCCCGGCTTCAGATCGCTCTTGGCGGCTGAGTTCAACTACGACTGGGACCTCGACTGGCCGGATGTCGAGTCCGTGCTCGTCAACGACCTCGACGAGGTGTCGCGGGCCGAGAACGTCCAGTACCGCGACGAACTGGACTACCTGCTGCGGGAGTTGCCGACCGACAGCGACGTCGACGGTTTCTTCAGGTTCGTGGGTACGGGTCTCTTGCCGCGGGTCGACCTCGGGCAGTCAGCGCGGTCGTGGATGCTCGAACTCCGTGACCGCACAGCAAGAAACGTCCAGTCGGAAGCGGAGTGATGAGGGAACCTGCGAAGCGCAGCCGCATCGCCGTCGGGGTGCGAGGGGAAGTCGCCGGAGCCGGACCCCGCTGTGGCGAGCATCACGGCGCGGAAGTTCCACGGCTTCGACACCTTCAGAGGGGGAGACCGTTGTCTGATCCCGCGACCGAGATCAGCTGGTCGGGGCGCTCGTGACCGCCGACTCCTGGCAGCGGCTTGCGGCATTGCGGAGGGAACTGTTCGCTCACCTCGACGAGGTTGCTCACGAGGACGCGCCAGCGGTTCCGACGTGCGAGGCGTTCGCGGACGCGCTCGACGACGCGGGGCTCGAGTGGGAGGACCACGATCGACAGGAGGACCCGTGCGGAGATCGGGTCATCCTCCGTCACGTCGACCTCGGCGAAGCGGTCACCCATCGGCTCCTCATGTGGGAGTTCCCGTACAACGACGAGCCGTCGGGATGGCTCTGGGGTCCCGCACCGTCCACCCAGGCTCGGTTCCTGCGCGCACTCGAGTGGGCGCAGCGTCATCCTGACGAGTGGTCGCCGCAGCTCATCCAGTATCCGGTGACGGAGCGAGACGCACGGCGGCCACGACTCGACCGGTGAGCGCAGACCGGTGAGCACAGAGCGAGCGGCCGCCCACACCGGGAACGCGGGGGACGTCTCGGGTGGGCGACCGCTCGCGGTTCGGGGGAGTACGTCAGGCGGTCCGGAACGATCCGGTCGCCGTCCGCAGCGACCCGGTCACGGTGCGCGTCGAGGACATCGCGGTGCCGGGGCGGCGGAACTGGGCGTCCACGAACCGGCCGATCGCACGGCCCGAACCGGTGCCGGTGTAGCTGCCGACCGGGCGCCATGCGGCCTCGACCGCGTAGGCGCCGATCTCGTCACGCTGCTCGAGGCCGGAGACGTACGCGCCGCCGAGGGGGTTCTGTCGGTTCTGCACGGGTGCTCCTCGTCGTCGTGCCGAGGGCCACAGCCGTCAGACCGACGACCAGGGCGCCGTCGGCTGTTGCCCACGACGCTACCTCGTTGTCTTGCATAATGCAAGACAACGAGGTGGGTTCAGGCGACGAGCTCGCAGAACGTCCGTCCGTCGGTCGTCCAGCTCTGCCGAGCGCTGAGGCCCGCGGTGGCCGCGTGCCGGAGCAGCGCGTCGACACCGACCTCGGCCCACGGGAAGCCCTCGCTCCGGTTGCCGTCCACGTCGACCACGTGCGCGGTGAACGCACGGTCGGCCGAGCGATCGGCGTGCGTCTCGACGACCACGCGACCACCGTCGCGGACGATCTCGCCGCAGCGGGCCAGGAGTGCGACCGGGTCGCCACCGATGCCGATGTTGCCGTCGATCACGAGCGCGGTGTCCCAGCGGCCCTCGTCGGGGATGGTGTCGAAGACGGAGCCCTGCACCGCGGTGCCGCCGGAGCGTCGGGCGATCGCGACGGCCTCGGCGGAGACGTCCACACCGAGCGACGGGATGCCCAGCGCCCGGGCGGCGACGAGCATGCGTCCGGGACCGCACCCGATGTCGATCACGGGGCCGTCGGCACCCTCGAGCAGCGAGCGGTCGACTCGGTCGGCGGCGGCGCTCCACCGGCCGACGTCCATCGTGACCTCGACGTCGGGTCGGTCCGGGTCGGTCAGGCGCAGGTGGCCGTCGGTCTGCAGGGCGCGGGCGTACGGCTCGCCGCCGCCGGCGCCGAACGTGACGGTGTCGTGCATCGTCATCGGGCACCTCCGGTCGTCGTGGTCATGGTGGTGTCGCGCTCGGCGGCGAAGGCCGTGGCGAAGCGCGAGGTCGGCGCGAGGGCGGCGACCTGCTCGGCGTCCGCCACGGTGTCGACGTCGAGCAGTGCAGGCAGCGTGCCGACGGACAGGCCCGCGTCGGTCAGGCGTGCGAGCTGCACGGCACCGGTGTCGTCCTGGGACATCGGGACGCCGCGGAGCAGCGCACCGTCGGGCTCGCGGAGGTACAGCGACCAGAAGCCACCGTCGTCCGCGGGGCCGAACCACGCGTCGCGCTCCGGGTCCTCGAAGACCGGCACGAGGTGCTCCGGCGAAGCCTGCGGCGTGTCCATGCCGACGAGCAGCGTCGGACCGGTCATCGCGTCGAACATCGCGCCGAGGCGCTCGTCGAGTCCGCCGCCGACCTGGTGCAGGACCTCGAAGTCGTCGGTGCCCTCGGGCAGGACGACGCCGTCGTAGAGCAGCACGCGACGCGACGCGGGCAGGGCGCGCACCGTCTCGATCGTGTCGGCCAGCGCGGCCGAGGCGACGCGGGCAGCACCCTCCGGGGTCAGGGCCGGCGTCAGCCGGGTCTTGACCTTGCCGGGCAGGCACTCCTTGGCCACGACGACCACCGTGACGTCCGTCATGAGCGTGCTCCTTCCGTGGTGGACCCGGCCACGTCGCGGGCCGGACCGGGCGCGACCACGCGGGGTCGTGCCTCCCGTCCGTACTCGTGCAGCAGACGGGACATGTCGCGGACGGCGTTGACCGTGCCGCGGAGCGTGCCGGTGACCTTGCTGTCACCGACGCGCTGGGCGTAGCCGATGTCGGACTCGTCGACCCGCCAGCCGGCCGCGTGTGCGGCCAGGACCATCTCGAGCGGGTAGCCGCTGCGGCGGTCCTGCAGGTCGAGGGCGACCAGGTCGGCACGGCGCATGACGCGCATCGGGCCGAGGTCGCGGAGGCGGTAGCCGGTGGCGCGACGCATCAGGACGGCGAGCACGCGGTTGGCGAAGCGCGCGTGCGGCGCCCAGGCGCCGCGGGTGGTCGGGACGCGGCGGCCGAGGGCGAGGTCGGTCCGCCCGTCGGCGACCCGTGCGACGAGGTCGGGCAGCTCGCCGGGGTCCATCGAGGCGTCGGCGTCGCAGAAGGCGACGTACTCGGCGGTCGCGGCGGCGACGCCGGCGGCACAGGCCGAGCCGAAGCCCTTGACCGGTTCGGTGACGACGGTCGCGCCGTGGGCGCGGGCGACGTCGGCGGATCCGTCGGTCGAGCCGTTGTCGACGACGATGGCGCGGTACCCCTCGGGCAGGCTGCCGATGACGCGCGGGAGCGCGTCGGCCTCGTCCAGGCACGGCAGGATCACGTCGACGGTCATGTGGTCCATTCGGTGCGGGTCGCTCCCGCGACTGGGCCGATCTCCGGTCGCGCGCGTCGCGTCCTCGTCGGGCTGGTCGCCGGCGGATGGGGTTCGGTCCATGCTCACGACGTAACACGATGACACGCCCCGGGGTACAGGATCCTGTCCCCCGGGGCGTGTCGGACGCGGTGATCGGACGGTCTGGCCCGCGATCGGGGGACGGCCGGGAGGCGCGGCTGCGGCCCCGCGGTCCGTTCGCGCAGGTGGGCAGTGCGGTTCTCCCGCGCGCTCGCCCGTCCTCGCACCGGTCGAGCAGGCGAGTCTCGGCCGGAACGACACGGCTCGCGCCCGGAGGCGCGAGCCGTGTCGCCTGAGACGAGTCTCAGGCGACGTCGTCCGCCGCGCGCTGCGTCAGCGCTGCACGGCCGCGCGGAGCGGGGCGGTCGCGAAGTCGCGCATGCCCCGCTCGAAGTCGACCTTCGCCTGCCAACCGAGCTCCGACCGGATCCGGTCGGACGACGCCGTGACGTGCCGGACGTCGCCCAACCGGTACTCACCGGTCACGACCGGCTGCGGGCCGTCGGGGCCGGCGATGGCCGCGGCCATGTCGCCGATGGTGTGCACGACGCCCGAACCGACGTTGTACGCCCGGAAGGTCTCGGCGGGCAGCTCGGCCGTCGCGGCGATCGAGGCGGCGTTGGCACCGGCGACGTCGTCGACGTGCACGAAGTCGCGACGCTGCCGGCCGTCCTCGAACACGCGCGGTGCCTCGCCACGCGCCAGGGCCGAGCGGAAGAGCGACGCCACGCCGGCGTACGGGGTGTTCGACGGCATGCCCGGGCCGTAGACGTTGTGGTAGCGCAGGGCGATCGCGGTGCCGCCCGTCGCGCGGGCCCACGACGAGGCCAGGTGCTCCTGCGCGACCTTCGTCTGCGCGTACACGTTGCGGGGGTCCAGGGCGGCGGACTCGTCGATCAGCCCGGGCACGAGGGGACGGCCGTCGGGACCGATCGGGTCGAAGCGTCCGGCGTCGAGGTCCTCGCGCCGGCGTGCCGGTGGTCGCATCGGCTCGCCGTCGGCGGTCTCGTACGCGCCCTCGCCGTAGACGACCATCGAGCTCGCGACGACCAGGCGGCCGATGCCGTGCCGGTCCATGCCCGCGAGCACGTGCGCGGTGCCGGCGTCGTTCGACGAGACGTAGTCGGGGGCGTCCTGGAAGTCGACACCGAGGCCGACCTTCGCCGCCTGGTGGCAGACGACGTCGACGCCCTCGAGTGCCGCTTCGAGCGCGGCGCGGTCGCGGACGTCACCGTGCACGAACGACAGGCCCTGCTGCTCGTGGGCACGGACGACCTCGGCGGGGTCGCCGTGCACGTCGTCGCGCAGCGAGTCGAGGATGCGGACCTCGTGGCCCTCGGCGAGGGCGCGGCGGACGATCGCGGAGCCGATGAAGCCCGCGCCGCCGGTGACGAGCAGGCGGCTCATGCGTCCACCGTCTTCCGCAGCACGCTCTCGCTGGCCGTCGCGGGGACCAGCTCGCGCGGGGTGTAGTCGTCGGGCAGCGCGGCGACGACGTCGCCGATGGCGCGGACGATGACCTCGTTCGCGCGGGCCAGGCGCTCCATCACGGCGCCGTGGGTGACGGGGGCCTCGGTGGACCGAGCTGCCTCGTCCTCGGTGGGCGCCAGGCCGGCGTCCGCGTCCGTGACGTACGACAGGTTGACCGTGCCGATGCCGAGCTCGGCCGCGAGCGGCACCTCCGGGGTCATCGTCATGTTGATCGTGTGGCCGCCGGCCTCGCGCATCCAGATCGACTCCGCCCGGGTCGAGAACCGCGGGCCCTGGATGACGACGCACGTGCCCGTGGGCTTGTACGGCACGTCGAGCGCGGCGACGGCGTCGACGGCGGCGCGACGGAGCACCGGGTCGAACGGGTCGGCGAAGGACAGGTGCTGCACCTGGTCCTCGAAGAAGGTGTCCTTCCGGCCCGAGGTGCGGTCGATGAGCTGGTCGGTCACGACGAACGTGCCGGGGGCGTAGTCCGGGTGCAGGCCGCCGACCGCGCTCGACGACACGATCGCCCGGACGCCGAGGGACCGGAGCGCCCAGACGTTCGCGCGGTGGTTGATCAGGTGCGGCGCGACCGAGTGCTCGCGGCCGTGGCGGGTGAGGAACGCGACGCGCTTGCCGGCCATCGTGCCGACCGTGATCGGGCTCGACGTCGGGCCGTAGGGAGTGTCCACGGTGATCTCGTCGGCGGTGCCCTCCTCGAACAGGCGGTAGAGGCCGGAGCCCCCGATCACCCCGATGCGAGCCGTCGTTCCGTCCACAGGTTCGGTCGTGGTCACGTGGTCCTCCACAGGTCCTCCGGATGTCCTCGGCGCGTGGTGCGCCCTGGATACGCTACTGACGCCCCTCCGGCGTCGACCGGGAACGGGGCATCCCACGATGTTCGGAGGCCTGCGTGCGCACGATCGGTCAGCACCGCGACGAGGTCGCCGCGCTCCTCGCACCCGTGCTCGCTCCGCGGGCTCCGGAGGTGCTCACGCTCGACGCCCTGGCGGACGGTGCCGGCGCCGGTCGCGGATACCGGACGCTCGCGCGTGCGGTGACCGCACCCGTCCCGCTGCCCGTGTTCGACAACAGTCAGATGGACGGGTTCGCCGTGCGCTCGACCGAGGCCGGCCAGGTCGTCCGGGTGGTCGACCCGATCCCCGCCGGAGCCGTCCCGGCACCGCTCGCGCCCGGGACCGCAGCGCCCATCATGACCGGGGCGCGGATCCCGGACGGCGCAGACGCCGTCGTGCCGGTCGAGGCGTCACCGCCCGGCGCGTTCCCCGCGGCGCTGGGACTCGACGTGCTCACCGTGCCGGACGGCACGACCGCCGGCACGTTCGTCCGTCGTGTCGGCAGCGACGTCGCCCTCGGCGCCGAGCTCGCGCCGGTCGGAGCCCCGGTGACCCCGGCGCTCCTCGGCGCTCTGGCGTCGGCGGGAGTCGGCGCGGTGTCCGTGCTGCGCCCGGTCCGGGTGCTCGTCGTGTCGACGGGCAGCGAGCTCGCCGACGGCGGCCAACAGGACGACGACGGCTCGGACGCTGCGGGCGCGGTCATCCGGGACGCCAACGGAGTGGCGCTGCGTGCGGCCCTGGCCGAGGTCGGTGCCGTGGTGCGCCGCGTGCAGCTGAGCGATGCGGCCGAGGCGTTCCTGCCGGGGCTCGAGTCGGCCGCCGGCGACTGGGCCGACCTCGTCCTGACCACCGGTGGGATCAGTGCCGGAGCGTACGAGGTCGTGCGCCAGGTCCTCGAGCCGCGCGGCCTCGCCGTCACCCCGGTCGCGATGCAGCCCGGTGGACCCCAGGCCCTCGGACTCGTCGAGCTCGCCGGTCGACGGGTGCCCGTCGTGGCGTTCCCCGGGAACCCCGTGTCCGCCCTCGTGTCCTTCGAGGTGTTCCTGCGCCCGGTGCTGGCGGCGGCCGTCGGCGCTCCGGACCGCCCGACCGCCGAGCTGCCGGCCGCCGAGTCGGCGACCTCGCCCGTCGGCAAGCACCAGGTCCGCCGCGGCCGCGTCGCCGACGGGCGGGTGCACTTCGTGGGCGGGCCGAGCTCGCACCTGCTCGCGCACCTCGCCGCAGCCACCCACCTCGTCCACGTCCCCCTCGGCACCGACTCCGTCGAACCGGGGGACCCGCTGACCGTCTGGAGCCTCCGATGACCGACGACCCCTCGACCGCCGGAGTGCGTGACGCCGAGCTCTCGCACGTCCGCGCCGACGGCACCGCGCACATGGTCGACGTCTCCGACAAGGACGTCACCGCCCGGTCCGCCACGGCCACCGCGACGCTCGTGACCCGCGCCGACGTGGTCGAGCGCATCCTCGACGGGTCGTTGCCCAAGGGCGAGGTGATCGGCACCGCCCGCATCGCGGCGATCATGGCCGTCAAGAAGACCTCGGACCTGGTGCCGCTCTGCCACCCGCTGCCGATCGCCGGCGTCGAGGTCGACATCGTCGGCGACGGCGACCGCGTGCGCATCGAGGTCTCCGTCCGCACCACCTCGCGGACGGGCGTCGAGATGGAGGCCCTGACCGGGGCGAGCGTGGCGGCACTGACCGTGTACGACATGGTGAAGGCCGTCGACCGCACGGCCGTGATCACCGACGTCCGGGTGCTCGAGAAGCACGGCGGGCGTTCGGGGGACTGGAGCAACCGATGACGTCCGAACCCACCAGGGGCCGAGCCGGCGTGGTGGTCGTCTCCACGCAGGCGTCGACCGACCCGACGCTCGACCGCACCGGGCCCGTGATCGCCGCGTGGCTGCGCGAGCGGGGGTTCGCCGTCGCCGAGCCGACGATCGTGCCCGACGGCGGCCCGATCGCCGAAACCGTCTCCGTCGAGCTGCTCGCGGACGCGAAGGTCGTCGTCACCACGGGCGGCACCGGCGTCACGCCGACCGACCGCACCCCCGAGGCCGTCGCTCCGCTGATCGACCTGGAGCTGCCCGGCATCACCGAGGAGATCCGTCGTCGCGGTCTCGCCGGTGCGGGGCCGACCGCGCTGCTGACCCGCGGGGTCGCGGGCATCGCCGGCGGTCGGACGGTCGTCGTGACCCTGCCGGGGTCACGTGGTGGTGTCGCCGACGGCCTCGCGGTGCTGGACGGCGTGCTCGACCACGTGCTCGCCCAGCTGCACGGCGAGGGCCACGCGCCCCGGAGCGCCTCGTGAGCGGCGACCGCGACCCCGACGCCCACGGGACCGGCGATCACGGGACCGACGGGCGGGTCGTCGTCGCCGACGTCGTCGACCGGGTGATCACCGTCGACGAGGTCTCGGCAGCCGTGACCACCGACCGCGACGGCGCCGTCGTCACGTTCGCCGGGGTCGTCCGCGACCACGACGAGGGCAAGGGCGTCACCGCACTCGACTACGAACGGCACCCGAGCGCGGGTGACGTCATCGCCGAGGTCGCCCGCTCGATCGCGGCCGCGCACCCCGAGGTCCGGTTCGCCGTGCTGCACCGCGTCGGCGCGCTGCGCATCGGGGACGTGGCGCTCGCCGCGGCCGTGTCCTCGCCGCACCGGGCCGAGGCCTTCGCCGCCTGCGCCGCGCTGATCGACCTCGTGAAGGAGCGGACGCCGATCTGGAAGCGGCAGGAGTTCACCGACGGCACCGACGAGTGGGTCGCCGCGTTGTGACTCCGTGAGCGTGCTCGTACGCTCCGCCGTGCAAGCGGTCCCGCTGTGAACGGAATGAGATGAACACCGACCGGTGCTCCTGAACGAGCCCGCAGGAGACCGACGCCCGATCGTGACCGCGCCACCCGATCAGGGCATGGTCCGGCGTCCTGGCGATCCATAGACTCCGGATCCATGAGCGTTCTGCTGTACGGCGCGGGGATCGTGCTGCTCGTCTTCGCCCTGATCGACATCATCACCCGGGGCGAGGACCAGGTCCGCGGACTCCCGAAGTTCGCGTGGGTCCTGATCTGCATCTTCGTGCCCGTGGTCGGCAGCATCGTGTGGTTCGCCGTCGGACACGACTGGAGCGCGAACGACCGGAACCACGGCCGCTACATCGAGCCGAACCGCCACGAGGACCGCTACGCCAGCATCGGCCACGCCCGCGCCGCCCACGGGGACAAGCGCGTGAACGGCACCGAGCAGGAGCTCGCCGAGCTCGAACGCGAGATCGAGTACTGGGAGGCGCAGGCGCGACTGCGACGCGCCAAGGAGGCCGCGGGCGAGGGCGAGCAGACCCGGGGGAGCTGAGCCGCGCCTCCAGGCCGCAGCTGCTGCCCCGCCGGCCGTTGCACAACCGGAAGCACGTCGCGCCGTGGAATCTCGTGGCGCGACGTGCCGCACGTTGTGCCGGAGCACCGAACGCCACCGAACCACCGGGGCCACCCCGCCCGCACCCCGCGGCGCCCGCGGCGCCCGCACCCGCCCGGGCCGCCTACCCTTGACGAGTGGCTCATCTCCTCGGCGCCGAGAACCTGCATCTCGAGTTCCCCACCAAGGTCGTCTTCGACAGCGTCACCCTCGGCCTCGACGAGGGTGACCGCATCGGCGTCGTCGGCCGCAACGGCGACGGCAAGTCGACCCTGCTCGCCCTGCTCGCGCAGCGCCTCGAGCCGGACGCCGGGCGGGTCACCCACCGACGCGGCCTGACCGTCGGGTACCTCGACCAGCGTGACGTCCTGCCCGCGGGTTCGACCGTCGGCAGCATCGTCGTCGGCGAGCTCGCTGAGCACGAGTGGGCCGGCGACCCGAAGATCCGCGACATCATCGGCGGGCTCGTGTCGGACATCCCGTGGGACGCCACGGTCGACGACCTCTCCGGCGGTCAGCGACGGCGCATCGCACTCGCGAAGCTGCTCGTCGGCGACTGGGACGTCCTGTTCCTCGACGAGCCGACCAACCACCTCGACGTCGAGGGCATCCAGTGGCTCGCCGACCACATCAATCGCCGCTGGTCGTCGAACCAGGGCGGCATGGTCGTCGTGACGCACGACCGGTGGTTCCTCGACGCCGTGTCGACCGCCACGTGGGAGGTCCACGACGGTGTCGTCGACCCCTTCGAGGGCGGCTACGCGGCGTACATCCTGCAGCGCGTCGAGCGTGACCGGCAGGCGGCCGCGAGCGAGCAGCGCCGCCAGAACCTGGCCCGCAAGGAGCTCGCCTGGCTCCGCCGTGGTGCCCCCGCGCGCACGAGCAAGCCGAAGTTCCGCATCGACGCGGCGAACGCCCTGATCGACGACGTGCCGCCGATCCGCGACACTGTCGCCCTGTCGCAGATGGCGACCGCCCGGCTCGGCAAGGACGTCGTCGACCTGCTCGACGTGGGTGTCTCGTTCGGCGACGACGTGATCCTGCGCGACGTCGAGTGGCGCATCGCACCGGGGGAGCGGACCGGCATCCTCGGGCCGAACGGTGCCGGCAAGTCGACCCTCCTCAACCTGGTGTCCGGCAAGCTGCAGCCCAGCGAGGGCCGCGTGAAGACCGGCAAGACGGTGCAGGTCGCGGTGCTCGACCAGCAGCTCGCCGACCTGCAGCAGTTCGCCGACGACCGCGTCCGCGAGGTCGTCGCCCGCAAGAAGACGAGCTACGTCGCCGACGGCAAGGAGATGACGCCCTCGCAGCTGCTCGAACGGCTCGGCTTCACCTCGGAGCAGCTCTCGACGCCGGTCAAGGACCTGTCCGGTGGGCAGAAGCGCCGGCTGCAGCTCATGCTGATCCTGCTCGACGAGCCCAACGTGCTGATCCTCGACGAGCCGACGAACGACCTCGACACCGACATGCTCGCCGCGATGGAGGACCTGCTCGACACCTGGCCGGGCACCCTGCTCGTCGTCTCCCACGACCGGTACCTGCTCGAGCGCGTCACCGACCAGCAGTACGCGGTCCTCGGTGGGCACCTGCGGCACCTGCCCGGCGGCGTCGACGAGTACATGCGACTGCGGGCGTCCGGGTCCGTCCCGCAGACGGCGGCTGCAGCTGCCGCCGCCTCGGCCGGGAGGCCCGACACGGCTCCGGCAGGCGGCTCCGGTGGCACTGCGGTCGGGTCCAGCGCCCCTGCCGCACCCGGTCTGTCGGGTGCGGACCGTCGCGCCGCCGAGAAGGAGATGTCGGCCCTCGACCGGAAGATCGCGAAGGCAGGGCAGGACCGGCAGGAGCTGCTCGACGCGTTCGCCGCGCACGACCAGTCGGACTACGCGGGGCTCGGGGCGCTGCAGACGAAGCTCGGGGCGCTCGACGCCGAGGTCGAGCAGCTCGAGGAGCGCTGGCTCGAAGTGGCGGAGACGCTCGGGGTGTAGCCGGCGGCCCGCGGGTCCGGTACCCGCTACTCGACCGACTCCGGGGCGACG
The DNA here is from genome assembly GCF_044745105.1 of Curtobacterium sp. NPDC087080. Lineage (NCBI taxonomy): Bacteria > Bacillati > Actinomycetota > Actinomycetes > Micrococcales > Microbacteriaceae > Curtobacterium > Curtobacterium sp. NPDC087080. Next base: position 348,616 of record NZ_JBIUZP010000002.1, read on the forward strand.
GTGTCCTGGTCGGGGTGCGCTTCCGCCGGGTCACCGCCACCGGGGTTCGCCACGACCTCCCAGAGGTGGCCGTCCGGGTCCTGGAAGAATCCGGACCACATGCCCCACGGCCGTGTGTACGGCGCCGCGAGCATCGTCGCTCCGGCCGCTGCGGCACGGTCGAGGAACGCCTGCGCTGCCTCCCGTGACGGCTCGAAGTGCCCGATGGTCGTGCTCGGCGCGTCGGCGAGTGCGACACCGGAGTCCTTCCGCATGTCTTCGCGCCCGTACACGCTGACGATCAGGCCGTCGTCGAGCGTGAACATCGCGGTGGTGCCGCCGGCCTCGGTCTCGCTCGACGGGTACTCGGTACCGATGACGCCGCTGCCGTCGCTGCCGAGGAGCGCGCGGTAGAACGAAGCCGAGCGTCCGACGTCGGCCACGGCGAGGGTGATGGCGTGCATGCCCGGCAGGCTACGCCGCGGTCGACCCGGTCGAACGCGTGGACCCGGTCGACCCGGTCGAACGTGTGGACCTGGTAAACCCGGTCCGTCGCTCGGTCGTCAGTCGCCGAGCCCGAGGATGAGCCGCCGGAGCAGCCCGGACAGCTGCCCCTGCTCGTCGTCGGACAACTCGGACAGGATCGCCCGTTCGGCCACCAGCAGGTCCGCGATCGCGGCGTCCACGGCCGCGCGGCCGCTCGCCGTGAGGGACACGAGGATGCCCCGGCCGTCGCGCGGGTCGGTGCGTCGGCTGACGAGCCCCCGTGCTGCGAGGCGGTCGACCCGGTTCGTCATCGTGCCGCTCGACACCAGGGTCTGCTGCAGCAGCGACTTCGGGCTGAGCTCGTACGGTTCGCCAGCCCGCCGCAGCGCCGACAGCACGTCGAACTCCCACGGCTCGACGTCGCTCGCGTCGAACGCGGCCCGTCGCGCACGGTCGAGGTGCCGGGCGAGCCGGTCGACCCGGGACAGGACCTCGAGCGGTCCGAAGTCCAGGTCGGCCCGCTCCCGACCCCACGCCGCGACGATCCGGTCGACCTCGTCCTGCTGCGGCATCCCTCCATCTTGGCCGAAGCCGTCGCGCGCGGCCAGCGTCCGGGCCGTGGGAGGATGGACGGGCACCGGACGGGCTCCACCCCGTCCGGTGCGTTCCGCCTTGGTGTAACGGCAGCACGACGGCCTTTGGTGCCGTTAGGTCCGGGTTCGAATCCTGGAGGCGGAGCGCGCGACGGCACGGACGCGCTCTGGCACGATGAACCCCATCGGCGTGTAGCTCAGCAGCAGAGCACCGGACTCTGGATCCGGAGGGCGCAGGGGCAGCACCTGCCACGTCGGCTGACAGCACCACCACGAGGGGGACCATCGTCATGTCCGCACCGGCCTACCTGCGGGGTCAGCTGAGTCGAGCCCTCGACGCGCACCGCGACCGTCGGACGGCGAAGATCCTCGAGGCCATCACCGGCATCGAGGCCGGCCGCATCACCGTCGGCATCCCGGTCCCGACGAAGGGGATGCCGGCGTGGGTGACCCCGGAGATCATCCGCGGCGGGTTCGCAACGGGTCACGCCGCCGCGTCCGGCCCGCTCACCGACAGTGAGCAGGCGCTCGCCGCGGAGCACGGCATCCCCGCCACCCGCGCCGCGTTGTTCCAGTGGGCGCTCACCGACACCGGTCTCAACTGGTTGGCCACCCTCCTCGACCAGCAGCGCTACGAGGTCCGTCTCCCAGAGCAGGCGGCGCTGCTCACCGTCGTGCACCTGCTCCGCACCGGCCACCCCGCCGAAGCGGCTGCTGTGCTCGACAGCATCCGCCGGTACGCCGACCAGCTGCAGTTCCTCCCGACCCCGTTGCGCGCACCCGTACCCGACGGCGTGCACATCGCGACCATCGGCGACGCCGTCACCGCGCTCGAGCAGAAGAAGCCGCACCGACAGGTCGAAGCGCAACGCGTGACGAACGCCATCTGGAACCCGTTCACCGACGAGCTCGTCGGTCTCTGGTGGAGCACCCGCGACGGGGGCGGCACCGTCGGCCGGGCCTTCCCCGACGGGTGGGAGTCGCGGGCGCAGGACCTCCTCGACGTCCACGAGGCCCTCAGCGAGGAGCACGACCTCCCGGCGCGGCACCGGAAGCCCGGGTCCACCGTGCAGATCCTCCTCACCGCGACCCGCGCCGTGCTCGCCGGCGACCGGACGCAGGTCCAGCGGGCTCGGACGGTCGTCGCCGACGTCGTCGCGAAGCGAGGCGCTCCCGGATCGGAGACGCTGCGGACACTGCGGCGCGCTCAGCAGGAGGACGCCGCGAAGCCGTCCCACGCAGTCCTCGCGAAGGGCACCGCCGACGCCCTCCGCCCACACACGGGCGTGCTCACCGCCACACCGCTCGACCTCGTCGTCGGCACGCCCGGCGAGCACCTGCCGTTCGTGCGTCGGACCGTCGACCGGGCACGTCACGCGCCCGTCGGGCAGCTCATCCACGTCGGCATCATCAGGTCCGCCGAAGGCCTCGCCGAGGTCGCACCGCAACTCGCCGGCCCCGCCATCGCCGCCCGGTACACCGACCCGGCCGCCGGCCAGCTCGCCGCCGCGACCTTCACCGCGTTCCAGAACCGGCGGACCGTGCTGCTGCTGGACCTCCGCAAGCAGGTCCAGGTGACCGCGCTGCCCTGGTACCAGGCGCTCGCCGAGACGTCCGAGACGACGGGGTCCGATGGGGTCGGCCTCCTCCGGCAGGCGAACACGCTCAGCAAGCACGCCGTCGAGTCGTTCCCCGGGACCGTCCTCCCGAACGCGTTCCTCCGCGTCCTCGCGGAACTGTACCGGCAGGCGGACCTCGCCCTGCCCGTCACGTACGAGCTCGCGGCGGACATCTTCACGGGACGCTTCTCGAGGACGTTCGTCGACGCAGGACGCATCGCCCACGACCTCGTCGCCGACGGCCGCTCCGACCTCTACGCGCGGTACTACGGCCTCGGGGTGCACGCTCCCGCCACGGAGAAGGCCTTCGCAGCGGAGGCACGTCGTCGAGCCGGCGTCACGACGGACCGCAGGTGGGGATCCACCGCCGTCGCCGGCAGCATCATCGAGCAGGCACAGATCCTCACCACCCACAACCTCGCCCTCATCGTCCACGCCGGAGCCACCATCGACTGGGAGGCAGCCGCCTTCGCCGCGTTCGTCCGCACCGTGCAACCGGAGCTGTACGCCGCGCAGCAGGAGCGCGGCCTCCGCCAGCGGAAGAAGGCGGCCTACGCGTGGCGGCAGGTCGTCTTCGCCCTGACGATGGCCGGCGAGGACGCGACCGACCGGTTCCTCGAACGAGCCCGGAGGGCCGCGACCGGCCACCGTGCCCGCGGCCGGTCACTGGCGCTCCTCACCGACCTCGACCGAGCACGCCACGGTCAGACCGTCGAGGAGCCGTTCACCGGCTGGGTCGTCCGCGACGGCGACCGGTAGCCGACGCCGCGAGCCGCTCGAGCCACGTGGTGTCGGTGCAGCGGACCCCGGAACGGGGGAGCAGCGGTGGCGGCGAGGGGCCGTTAGCGTCGCCAACATGACAATCTCTTCGGTGATGAAGCCGCGCTCTGCAGCTGCCGTCTTCTTCCTCCCGATCATCACGTTCGGCATCTACTCGATCGTCTGGTGCGCGAAGACCCGCGGCGAGGTGAACGCGGCCGGTGCGCATGCGATCACGACGTGGTGGATCCTCTGCCCCTTCGGCGTGTTCTGGTACTACTGGTCGCTCGCGAAGGGCATCTCCCACGTCAGCCGGCTCGGGACGGGCGGGAACTACGCGCTCCTCCTCCTGCTCGGCAACCTCGGTGCCGCCATCGTGCAGGCCCGCGTCAACGCGACCTCGCGGGTCGCGACCGCCTCCGTGCCCGCCGCTGCAGTCGCCTGACGCACACGACGGAAGCACCCGACGGACGGGAGGCGCGGTGGCGGCTGACACCGCGCCTCCCGTACGCCCCACGGTCTCGTCCAGTGCACTGATCGCGCAGTCGGTTTCAGGTCGCGGTGGGGCGTGGCACGGTGGCCGCCGCGCCGCCGGTGGTCACCGGCCCTGTCCCGCTCCGGCCATCTCCTGCAGGACCCGGTGCACCTGGCGGCTGTAGCCGGACTCGTTGTCGTACCAGACGTACAGCACCACGTGCTCGGACCCGTCCGCGATGGTCGCGAGCCCGTCCACGATGCCCGCCCGCCGGCTGCCGAGCAGGTCCGTCGAGACGATCTCGGGCGACTCGACGTAGTCGATCTGCCGACGGAGCGGCGACGTGAGCGAGGCCTCCCGGAGCACCCCGTTCAGCTCGTCGCGACCGACGGGTCGACCGAGCGTCAGGTGCAGGACCGCGAGCGAGACGTTCGGCGTCGGGACGCGGACGGCGTTCCCGGTGAGCCGGCCCCGGAGTTCGGGCAGGGCCTTCTCGGCGGCCTTCGCAGCACCGGTCGCGGTGATCACCATGTTCAGGCCCGCCGCACGGCCGCGCCGGTCGGCGGGGTGGTAGTTGTCGACCAGGTTCTGGTCGTTCGTGGCGGAGTGCACCGTCTCGACGTGTCCGTGCACGATGCCGTACGCGTCGGACACGACCTTGAGCACGGGGACGATCGCGTTGGTGGTGCACGACGCCGCGCTCACGACCGGGTCGTCGCCGATCGTGTCGTGGTTGATGCCGTGCACGACGTTGGGGACGTCGCCCCCGCCCGGTGCGGTGAGCAGGACGCGTGCGGCACCCGGTGCCCGCAGGTGCTGCTCGAGCCCCTCGGCGTCGCGCCAGCGGCCGGTGGTGTCGACGACGATCGCGTCCTCGATGCCGTGCGCGCGGTAGTCGACGGCGTCCGGGGAGTCGGCCGAGACGAACTGCACGAGGGTGCCGTTCGCGGTGATCGTGTCCCGCTCGGTGTCGACGGTGACGGTGCCGGCGAAGGGACCGTGGATCGAGTCCCGCCGGAGCAGGCTCGCGCGCTTGACCAGGTCGTCGGCACCGCGACGTCGGACGACGACGGCGCGCAGCACGAGTGGGGCGTGCTCCCCGGCGCGTTCGAGCAGGATCCGGGCGAGCATCCGCCCGATGCGACCGAAGCCGTACAGGACGACGTCGCGTGGGGCGTCGCGGGCCGAGCTGTCCGCCGTGCCGCGCCGCAGGAAGAACTCGTCGGCGAGGAACTCGCGCAGGGTGCTGCCCAGCCGGTCGCGTCGGTGTCGGGACGCGAGGTCGCCGAGGTCGACGGACACCGACGACAGCGCCATCGTCTCGAGTTCGGTCAGGATCGCCAGGCTCGTCGCGACCGGCAGCTCGGTCTCGTCGACGCGACGGCTCGACCGGTGGGCCTTGACGATCGCGATCGGGGACTGCCCCACGAGGGGTCGGCCGTGGACCGACGGCACGACGTCGTCCCGGCGGTACAGGCGACCGATGAGCGGCACCATCGCTTCGGCAGCGGCGAGCTTCTCGTCCCACTCGTGCTGCAACCGGGCACGCTCGGCGGCGGTGGACACCGCGGCTTCGGCCGGAGCGGCGGCCGCCATCAGGCGACCTGCCGGACGGGGACGGCGGCGTGCAGGGCGGCGCGGCGTTCGTCGAGGATCGTCGTGAACACCGGGGGCGTGCGGTCCGCGAACCCGGCGAGGAACTCCTCGGTCAGGTCGCACTCCTCGAGCCACGGCTCCGGGTCGACGGCGAAGAGTGCGTCGAGCTGCGCCTCGGACAGGTCCAGGTCGCGCACGTCCAGGTCGTCCAGGTCGGGGAGCAGGCCGACCGGGCTCTCGACCGCCGGCACGCTGCCCTCGACCCGGCGCGCGATCCACTCGAGCACGCGGGCGTTCTCGCGGAAGCCCGGCCACAGGAAGCCGCCGTCCGCGTCCCTGCGGAACCAGTTCACCTGGAACACCGCCGGAGCGCCGGCGCCCAGCTGTCCGCCCAGGGTCAACCAGTGCGACCAGTGGTCGGCCATGTCGTAGCCGCAGAACGGCAGCATCGCGAAGGGGTCGCGGCGGAGCTCGCCGACGGTGCCCTCGGCCGCGGCGGTCCGCTCGGACGACACGGTGGCGCCCATGAACACGCCCTCGGCCCAGGTCGGTGCCTGTGCCACGAGCGGCACGTTCGTCGAGCGGCGGCCACCGAACACGACGGCGTCGACCGGGACGCTGTGCTCCCACCCGTCGGCGAGCGTCGGGACACGGTCGAGCGAGACGGTGAAGCGGGCGTTCGGGTGCGCTGCTGGCGTCGGGCTGTCGGGCGTCCAGTCGGCGCCGGTCCAGTCGACAAGGTGTGCGGGCGGTCCGGGGGTGAGCCCCTCCCACCAGACGTCGCCGTCGTCGGTCAGCGCGACGTTCGTGAAGATCGTGTCCGCGGCGATCGTCGCGACCGCGACGGGGTTCGTGTCGGGGCCGGTGCCGGGTGCGACGCCGAACAGCCCCGCCTCGGGGTTGATCGCGTGCAGCCGTCCGTCGGCACCCGGACGGAGCCAGGCGATGTCGTCGCCGATGGTCTCGACGGACCACCCGGGCAGGGCCGGCTGCAGCATCGCGAGGTTGGTCTTGCCGCAGGCGGACGGGAACGCGGCGGCGACGTGGAAGGCCCGACCCTCGGGTGAGGTGAGCCGGACGAGCAGCATGTGCTCGGCGAGCCACCCCTCGTCGCGACCCATGACCGAGGCGATCCGGAGCGCGAAGCACTTCTTCGCGAGCAGGGCGTTGCCGCCGTACCCGGAGCCGTACGACCAGACCTCGCGGGTCTCCGGGAACTGCACGATGTACTTCGTGTCGTTGCAGGGCCAGGCGACGTCCGGCTCCGGGACGCCCCGGTCGCCCCGGAGCGGGTGCCCGACGCTGTGCACCGTCGCGACCCACGGCACGCCGGTGTCGATCGCGCGGAGCACCTCGGGGCCCAGTCGCGTCGTCATGCCCATGCTGAGGACGACGTACGCCGAGTCGGTGACCTCGACGCCGAGCTGCGAGATCGGGCCGCCCACCGGTCCCATCGAGAACGGCACGACGTACATGGTGCGGCCGCGCATGCTCCCCGCGAAGCGCTCGTCGAGCTCGGCGCGCATCGCGGTCGGTTCCCGCCAGTGGTTCGTCGGGCCGGCGTCCTCGGGCGTGCGGGAGCAGGTGAAGGTGCGGCCCTCGACCCGGGCGACGTCGTCGGGTGCCGATCGGGCGAGGTAGCTGTTCGGCCGGAGCTCCGGGTCGAGGGCGATCAGCTTGCCCTCGTCGACGAGCTGCTGGGTCAGGCGGGCGGTCTCGTCGGCCGACCCGTCGCACTAGACGACCGCGTCGGGGCAGGTGAGGGACGCGATCCGGGCGACCCACGCCTCCAGGGCGACACGGGGTGAGCCGGGGACGGTGTGCGGGGCGGGACGCGTGTGGTTGGGGTTGGTGATCATCGTCGATCTCCTCGTGGAAGGGGGAGGGGGGGCTACCGGCGGCCGGTGGTCGAGCGCTCCGGCTCGACGATGGTGCGGACGGCCTCGGTGGAGATCCGCTCGGGCTGCTGGGCCGCGGGACCGCCGTGGTCGTCGGCGGGCATCGTCCGCTCGTCGAACGGCGCCGCACCGGACAGCACCCGCTCGACCTGCTGCTTGTCGATCTGCTTCGTCCAGGTCCCCACCAGCACGGTGGCGACCGCGTTGCCGGTGAAGTTCGTCAGGGCGCGGGCCTCGGACATGAACCGGTCGATGCCGACGATCAGCCCGACGCCGTTCACGAGGTCCGGGCGGTGCGCCTGCAGACCGCCGGCCAGGGTGGCGAGTCCGGCACCGGTGACCCCGGCGGCGCCCTTCGAGGCGATGATCATGAAGACCAGGAGCGAGATCTGCTCGGGGATGTTCAGCGGCGTGCCGAGGGCGTTCGCGATGAAGAGCGAGGACATCGTCAGGTAGATCGCGGTGCCGTCGAGGTTGAACGAGTAGCCGGTCGGCACCGTGACGCCGACGACGGGCTTCGAGACGCCGAGGTGCTCCATCTTCGCGATGAGGCGCGGCAGACTGACCTCGCTGGAGGACGTCGACACGATGAGCAGGTACTCGCGGCCGAGGTACTTCATGAGCCGGAAGATGTTGACGCCGGTCACGATGCGGAGCAGCAGACCGAGGACACCGACGACGAACACGATGCAGGTGATGTAGAACGCGACCATGAGCGTCCCGAGGGCGACGAGCGCCGCGACGCCGGTGGCACCGACGACCGCGGCGATGGCACCGAACGCGCCGATCGGGGCGGCCCACATGACCATCGCGAGGATGCGGAACACCAGGGCCTGCAGGTGCCGGATGCCGGTGAGGATCGGCGCGCCCTTCTCGCCCATCGCCTGCAGCGCGAAGCCGACGAGCAGCGCGACGAACAGGGTCTGCAGGATGCTGCCGCTGGTCAGGGACGACACGAGCGTCGCGGGGATGATCCCGAGCAGGAACCCGGACGTCGACGACGCATTCTCCTCGGTGCCGGCCGGCAGTTCGTACGTGGCCTTCGACATGTCGAGGTGGTCGCCCGGGTGGATGAGGTTGCCGACCACGAGACCGATCGCCAGGGCGAACGTGGACATCGCGATGAAGTAGCCGAGCGCCAGGCCGCCGACCTTGCCGACCGTCGCCGCCTTCGCGATGGAGCCGACACCGAGCACGATCGTGCAGAAGATGACCGGCGCGATCATCATCTTGATCAGCGCGATGAAGCCGTCGCCGACGGGCTTGAGCCCGACCGCGAAGTCGGGGGCCGTCAGGCCGACCACGATGCCGGCGAGCACGGCCACGATGACCGCGATGTAGAGCCAGTGCGAGCGATCCAGACCGCGACGCCGGGGGCGGGCGGTGGTCGAGTGCGTCGATGCCATGAGACTTCCTTGTCGTCAGGACCGGGGCGGCGTCGCTCCGGTCGGCTCGTCCTCGGGGGAACGCACACACCCTCGCGCGCACCGGCCCACCGGATCGACTTGTGTTCACAACGTTCACGGCGGGCTGCGCGGACGGGCACTCGTGCGCGAGGATGGTCGTCCCGCAACGGAGCGAGGAGGCAGCCCAGTGGTACCCCGTCGGTGGAGCATCGCCGCGCGACTCTTCGCGCTCCAGCTGCTGTTCGTCGTCGTCGGGGTCGCCGTCGGCGGCGCCTGGAGCTGGGCCTCGGCGCGCGGTGACCTCGAGGCGGACGCGGCGGAGAAGTCCACCGCGGTCGCGGTGTCCATCGCCCGCAACCCGTTCGTGCTCGAGCAGGTCGACACCGCCGACCCGTCCCGGCGGCTCGAGCCGTATGCCCTCGACCTGATGCGGCGCACCCACACGGACTTCATCACGATCATGGCGCCGGACCGCACCCGGTGGACCCACCCCGACCGGTCGGAGATCGGCAAGCCGTTCCGCGGCACGGTCCAGCCCGCGCTCGACGGACGGACCTTCACCGAGACGTTCGCGGGGACGCTCGGTCCCTCGGTGCGGGCCGTCACGCCCATCACCGACGCCGACGGGCGTGTGGTCGGACTCGTCGCCGCGGGGGTCACCGTGGCGAACATCTCGACCGCCCTCGTGCCCCGGCTCACCTCGGTCGTCCTGCTCGCGCTGGCCGTCGTCGCGGTGGCCGCGCTCTTCTCGTGGCTGCTGAGCCGCTACCTCGGCAGGGTCACCGCCGGGCGGGGGCCGGAGGAGCTCGCTCGCGTCTTCGCGTCCTACGAGGGCGTGCTCCACTCGGTGCACGAGGGACTCGTGGTGGTGGACCGGTCCGGCGCGGTGGTGCTCCACAACGACCGCGCCGCGGAGCTGCTGCACCTGCCCGCGCCGGGGGAGCGCCAGGAGTCGATCCCGCTCGCCGCGCTCGACGTGCCCGACGAGTTGCGCACCCTGCTCGCGTCAGGCGACCGGGCCGTGGACGAGACGTACGCGACGCGTGACCGGGTGCTCGTGGTGAACCAGGAGATGGCGTTCCCGCGCGGGTCGACCCGGCCGCTCGGCACCGTCGCGACGATCCGTGACCAGACCGACCTGCTGCACCTGTCCGGCGAACTCGCCGCCACCAGGACCCTCACCGACGCACTGCGGTCGCAGACGCACGAGTTCGCCAACCGGCTGCACGCGGTGGTCGCCCTGATGGAGCTCGGCCGGGTCGACGAGGCGATCCGGTTCGCATCCGACGAGATCGAACGGCACGGCGAGGTCGAGCGGCGCGGCGAGGCCGAGCGGCACAGCGAGGTCGAGCGGCACGGCGAGGTCGAGCGGCTCGGAGCGGTCGCGAGCCACGGCGATCCTGCTCGGACCGCGCCCGAGGTGCTCGACGCCCTCCTCGCCGCCAAGCGGGCACAGGCCGGCGAGCGCGGTGTCGACCTCGTCGCCGACACGAGCGGCCTGCTCGACCCCGTCCCGGCGGCCCCCGGCGACGTCATCACGGTGCTCGGCAACCTCGTGGACAACGCCGTCGACGCGGTCGCCGGCCGCCGGCCCGGAGCAGACCGGGGCCGTGTCGAGGTCACCGTCTCCGGGGTTGCAGGACCCGGGGTCGACGGTCACGTCCGGCTCGTCGTCCGCGACGACGGACCCGGCATCGCCGACGTCGACGCCGTGTACGAGCGCGGGTGGTCGACGAAGCAGGCGGGTCCGGAGGGACGGGGCATCGGCCTCGACCTCGTCCGCTCGACCCTCACCCGCATCGGCGGGGCCGTCGACGTCACGACCGGGCCGGACGGCAGCACGTTCACGGTCGACCTCGCCGCCGGGCGCGTGCCCTCGTGACCGCGCCGATCCGGGTCCTCGTCGTCGAGGACGAGCCCCTGACCGCCGAGGCGCACGCCGCCTACGTCGCCCGGCTCGACGGCTTCGCGGTGGTCGGCACCGTCGGGACCGGCCGGGAGATGCTCGCCGCGGTCGCCGCGGAGCGCCCGGACCTCGTGCTGCTCGACCTCAACCTGCCGGACGCCCACGGCCTGCAGCTGGTCCGCGCCCTGCGCGGTGCCGGGTCCGCCGTCGACGTCATCGCCGTCACCGCCGCGCACGACGTCCGTGCGGTGCGGAACGCGATCGCCCTCGGGGTCGTGCAGTACCTGGTCAAGCCGTTCAGCTTCCGGTCGTTCGCCGACCGGATGACGTCGTACCGCGAGTTCCGGCGCGGGTTCGAGGACCGTCGCGCGCTCACGCAGGCCGACATCGACCAGCGGCTCGGGACCCTGCGCCCGGCGGCACCGGTCGACCACGAGAAGGGCATCGCGCCCGAGACGCTCGGGGTGGTCCGCAACGCACTGCTCGAGCGGCCGGACGGCGGGTCGGCCTCGGAGGTCGCCGAGACGACCGGGCTGTCGCGCGTGACCGCCCGTCGGTACCTCGAGCACCTGGCCGCCGCCGGGCAGGTCGGCAAGGACGTCCGCCACCGCGGGCAGGGCCGGCCGGAGTACGAGTACCGCTGGTTGCGCTGAGCGCTCTGCCGCGGACGTCCGCCGCGGCCGACGGGAGGCACGTGCGGGTCGCCGGGGCACGCTGCGGACCGGCGTGGTGCCGGACGGGAGGCGCGGTGCGGGCCGGCACCGTGCCTCCCGTCCGGACCGGGTCGCTCAGGACCGCGTCAGCGCGCGCGTGCCGTGCCGGCGTCAGGACCGCCGTCGGTGCGGTCCTGCCGGAACCACTGCAGGAGCTCCCGCACCGCGGCCAGGTCCGGCGCCCCGCCGTGGTCGTCCGGCAGGAAGTCGAGGTCGTCGAAGGTGGTGCGGTGACCGGGTACCGCAGCGCGCTGCAGCGTGGCCTCGGCCGCGTACCCCATCGACCAGTCGGGGAACTGGCGGGACCGTACCTGCTCCTCGAGCAGCACGGTGACCTGGTCGTGACGCGGGTCCTCGGCGATGTACGCCATCTTCTCGCGGACCGCGGTGGCGGGACCCTCGAGCAGCTGCAGGAACCGGTGGTCACGGAACAGCAGCAGGCCGGTCACCCCGACGCTCGCGTTCGCGCTGCGGGCATGGGTCAGCAGGTCGTCGAGGTCGTCGAGTCCGAAGCCGACGACGGCGCGGCTGGCGTAGACGAGGGACAGCAGGGTGCCGTCCGCCGGGGTCTGCGTCGGTTCCGATGATGGCTGCACCGGTCCACTCAACCCGGGCGAGCCGGGAGCCCACCCGGCGACCGGGCAGCGACGTCCCCCGGTTCCCTGGGACCGGCGCCGCGTCGCTCTCTACGGTGGACGGATGCGAGACGAGCTCGACGCCGCCCTGCGCGCGCACCACACGGCCACGCTGCCCGACGGCGTCGACCGTGCGAGCGTCTGCGACCCGGACCTGCCGACCGCGGAGATCGTCGGGTGGGCGACCCTGGTCGTCGCCGGGGTGCCGCTCTCCCCGGCGGAGCAGGGCCGCATCGCGTCGGCCGCGGCCGACGCGTTCGCCCTCATCGCCCTGCTGCCGGTCGAGTCGCGACCGTACTTCGCCCGCCTCGGTCTGATCGCGACCCTGGCGTCGGCGCTCGCCGTCGGCGCGCCCGCTCCGCGGTAGTTCCTCGCCGCGCCCGCTCCGCGGTAGTCCTCCACGGCGCCCGCGTCCGCCGAGTGCGTGACTAGGCTCAGCACGTGCGGTCCTCGGGTGGTTCCCGCCAGGGGCCGTCGAGCCGGACGGCAGAGGCAGGAGACCACGTGGCGCGATCGACGAGCATCCGCGACGTGGCGGCCGAGGCCGGGGTGTCGATCACGACGGTCTCGCACGCCCTGAGCGGCAAGGGCACCGTGAGTGCCCGGACACGCCTGCGGGTCGAGGAGGCGGTGGAACGCCTCGGGTACGCCCCGAACCCGATCGCGCGCGCCATGCGGACCGACCGACGAGCCGTGCTGGGCTTCGTGTCCGAGGAGATCGCGTCGACCCCCTACGCGGGGAAGATCATCGTCGGGGCGCAGGCCGAGGCCGCCGCACACGACCACGTCCTGATGATCGTCGACATCGCGGCCGGGGAGTTCGACGACCCACGCATCGACGCCCTCATCCAGCGCCAGGTCGACGCGGTGGTGTTCGCGTCGGCGTCGAACCGGGTCATCCGGTTGCCCAGGTCGCTCGACCCGGCGCGGACGGTGCTGCTCGACGCCTTCGATCCGGCGGCCCCGGTGCCGTCCGTGGTGCCCGACGAGCAGGACATCGCCGTGACGGCGGTCCGTGCCCTGCTCGAGGCCGGCCACCGGCGCATCGCGCACCTGACGGTCGAGGGTGCCGGTCCCGCCGTGACGGGCCGGGTCGAGGGGTACGAGCGGACCCTGGTCCAGGCCGGCCGTACTCCCGTGGTGGTGCGTGCGGCCGGCGAGGTCGCGGACGCTGCGGCCGGGCACCGGGCGGCGACGGAACTGTTCGGGCCCGCACCGTCGCAGGCGGCCGACGAGCACGCCGGTGAGCGCCCGACCGCGGTCTTCGCCTTCAACGACCAGATGGCGATGGGCGTGTACCAGGTCGCGGAGGAGCGCGGCATGCGGATCGGACGTGACCTGTCCGTCGTCGGCATCGACGACCTGCAGATCGTCGCGGCAGCCCTGCGACCGGGCCTGACCACCGTGGCGCTCCCGCACGAGCAGATGGGGCGCGCCGCCGTCCGCCGCGCGCTCGAGCAGACGGGCGCGCTGACCGCGCCACAGGCGCCGCAGACGCCGCGTGCCGGGGTCGAGCGACTCCGCGGCGAGCTGGTCGTCCGGGGCTCGATCGGACCGGTAACCGTTACTCGTTCGTGACCTTCGCCCGTGGCGAGCGGTTGCGCCCTGTGTGATGCTCGTCCTCGACACAAAACGATTTGGGTTTGTGCGAGTGAAAGGTCGAAGTAATGAGGCTTCGTAAGGGCATCGCCGTCGCCGCCGCGCTCGCGGTCGGGACCGGCTTGACGCTGACCGGCTGCAGCGCCGGCGGATCCGGGTCGTCGGACGGCACGGTCACGATCTCCGGTGGGTTCACCGGTGCACAGGCCACGGCGTTCCAGAAGGACCTGGACACGTGGGCCAAGAGCCAGGGCATCACGGTCAAGTACTCGGGCAGTGACAGCTTCCAGACGTCGATCGTCACGCAGGTGAAGGGCGGCCAGGCCCCCGACGTCGCGATCTTCCCCCAGCCGGGCGTGCTCAAGTCGCTCATCAGCCAGGGCATCCAGCCGCTCGACGACCTCGTGGACGTGAAGAGCGTCACCGCGGACGAGGCGAACGGTCTCGCCGACATCGCGAAGGTCAACGGCAAGACGTACGGCCTGCCCTACAACATCAACGTGAAGTCGCTCGTCTGGTACGACCCGGCGGCCTTCGCGGCGAAGGGCTACGAGGTCCCGAAGACGGACGCCGAGCTCACCGCGCTGCAGGACAAGATCATCCAGGACGGCTCCGGCTACCCGTGGTGCGTCGGCATCGCGTCGCAGGGCTCGAACGGCTGGCCGATGACGGACTGGCTCGAGGAGTACGTGCTCCGCTACGGCGGCCTCGACAAGTACGACGACTGGATCACCCACAAGGTGAAGTTCGACTCGCCGCTGGTCAAGCAGGCCGCCGGCAAGGTCGAGTCGATGATCTTCGCCGACGGCGCGGTCAACGGCGGCGGCAAGGCCATGGCGTCCACCGACTTCGGCGCGGCGGGCAACAACCTGTTCGTCGACGGCGGCAAGCCGGCCGGCCAGTGCTACATGATGCGCCAGGGCACGTTCATCACCGGCAACTTCCCGTCCGCGATCCAGGAGCAGATCGCGAAGGGCGACACGACGAACGTGAACGCCTTCCCGCTCCCGACCCCCGAGGGTGCCGCGACGTCGGGCACGCTCGGCGGTGGTGACCTGGTCGCCGCCTTCAAGAAGGACGACAACACCAAGAAGGTCGTCGACTACCTGGTCGGCAAGGAGTTCGGCACGAACGGCTACGCCAAGAACTGGTCGGCCGCGCTCTCGCCGCACAACGACTTCCCGGCGTCGGAGTACACCAGCCCGTTCCAGAAGGTCGCGCAGCAGGCCGTGAAGGACTCCAAGGTCTTCGGCTTCGACGCCTCCGACCAGATGCCGGGCGCCGTCGGTGCCGGTACCGAGTGGACGAACCTGACGGCGTGGACCGCGGGTCAGCAATCGCTCGACGAGACGCTCAAGGCGATCGACGCCTCCTGGCCGTCGCAGTAACACCCTCCACCTCCAGCCGTGGCGGTGTCCGACCGGGCACCGCCACGGCCCTCGGCGCCTGCACGCCGCAACAGCACACCCCGACAACGAAGTGAGGTGACCCCTCGTGCAGCAAGTCCTCAGCGTCCTCGTCTCCGTCATCGGCGGACTGGCCGTCTCGTTCCTGATCTACCTCGGGCTCAACTTCCTGGTCTCGAAGACGCACGGCAAGTGGCACGGTCGCCTCCTGCCCTACGTCTTCATCGGCCCGGTCCTGCTCCTCCTGCTCGTCTTCCTGGTCGTCCCGACGGTGCAGACCGTCATCCAGAGCCTGCAGAAGACCGACCAGTACGGTCTGACGTCCTTCGGCGGGCTCGACAACTACGTGTCGCTCTTCTCGACGCCGTCGTTCCTGTCGACCCTGCTCAACAACCTGCTCTGGATCATCGTCGTCCCGGCCGTCGTGGTCGTGATCGGCCTGCTCGTGGCGACCCTGGCGGACCGCCTCGGCCCGAAGCGCGAGAAGACCTTCAAGTCCCTGATCTTCCTGCCGATGTCGGTGAGCTTCATCGCCGCCGCGTCGATGTGGTCGTTCGTCTACGCGTACAACGCTCCGGGACAGCCGCAGGTCGGCCTGCTCAACGGCATCTGGACCGCGATCACGCACCAGAACCCGATCCCGTGGCTGCAGAACGACTTCCTGCGCATGAACAGCTTCCTGCTCATGGCGGTCGTGATCTGGCTCAACGCCGGCTACGCGATGGTCCTGCTCTCCGCGGCGATCAAGGCCGTGCCCGAGGAGACGATCGAGGCGGCGCGCATCGACGGCGCCAGCGAACGGCAGGCGTTCTTCCGGGTGATCGCACCCCAGATCCGCACGACGATCATCGCCGTCGGCATCACCGTGCTCATCACGGTGATGAAGATCTTCGACATCGTCTTCGCGATGACCAACGGGCAGTTCGACACGAACGTGCTCGGCGTCGAGTTCTACTCGCAGTTCTTCGCGTTCAACAACCCCGGGAAGGCGTCCGCCGTGGTCGTCATCCTCATCCTCGCCGTGGTGCCGGTCATCGTGTACCAGGTGCGGACCTACCGTGAACAGGAGGCCCTCCGATGACCGAGATCGTCCCGGTGGCCGGTGCCCCGAAGGTCGTCGCGACGAAGCGCGAACGCGTCACGAAGACCAGCGCCGAGCAGCGTCCCCGCGTCCTGCTCAGCATCGTGATGGGCGTCATCGCCGTGCTGTGGATGGTGCCCGCGATCGGCCTGCTCGTCACGAGCTTCCGCACCACGACCGCCGCGCAGAGCACCGGCTGGTGGACCGTCTTCGGGAACCTGTTCGGCACCGAGTGGACCCTCGACAACTACTCGAACGCCCTGACCGGGGCGACGTCCGGCACCGGGCAGAGCCTCGCCGCCGAGTTCCTGAACAGCGTCGCGGTCGCGGTCCCGGCGACGATCCTGCCGCTCATGATCTCCGCGTTCGCGGCCTACGCGTTCACGTTCCTGCAGTTCCGGTTCAAGGAGTTCTACTTCGCGGTCATCGTCGGCCTGCTCGTGGTGCCGGTGCAGATCTCGCTGATCCCGGTCCTGCAGCTGTACAAGACGATCACCGAGGCGACCGGGCTGCAGATCACCGGGACCTTTCCTGCGGCCTGGATCGTGCACTCGGCCTTCGCGCTGCCGCTGTGCATCTACATCCTGCGGAACTACATGTCGACGCTGCCGGTCGCACTGATCGAGGCCGCGCGCGTCGACGGCGCATCGCACTTCCAGATCTTCTGGCGGCTCGCGGTCCCGATGTCCGTGCCGGCGCTGGCGTCGTTCGCGATCTTCCAGTTCCTGTGGGTGTGGAACGACTACCTCGTCGCGTACATCTTCATCGGCAACACCAACCCGGTGCTGCAGCAGGGCCTGCTCGGCCTGCTCGGCCAGTACGGGTCCGGCTGGAACCTGGTCGCCGCCGGGTCGTTCATCGTGCTGATCGTGCCCCTCGTGGTGTTCCTGTCGCTCCAGCGCTTCTTCGTCCGCGGCCTGACCGCCGGGTCCGTCAAGTGAGCACGGTGACGGAGACCGCGCACACGGAGTCGGCAGCGGACGGTGCCACGATCCGCCGCCCCAGGGTGCACTTCACCCCCGCGCGGAACTGGATGAACGACCCGAACGGCCTGGTCCGCCACGACGGGCGCTGGCACCTCTACTTCCAGCACAACCCGAACGGCATCGACCACGGCACGGTCGGCTGGGGCCACGCGTCGAGCGCGGACCTGCTGACCTGGACCGAGCACGAGGTGGCGCTCGAGGCCGACGAGGACGGCCAGGTCTTCTCCGGCTCGGTGGTCTTCGACGCCGAGAACACGAGCGGACTGGGGACTGCCGAGCAGCCGCCCCTCGTCGCGATCTGGACGCAGGCGGCCGAGACCGAGCAGTCGCAGGCACTCGCGTCCAGCACGGACGGCGGGTACCGGTGGCGGAAGCACCCGGGCAACCCGGTGCTGCGTCGCGGGTCCGCCGACTTCCGCGACCCGAAGGTGTTCCGGTACGAGGGCGCGGACGGTCCCTGCTGGATCATGGTCGCCGTCGAGGCGCAGGACCGCCAGGTACTCGTGCACCGTTCGACCGACCTGCTCTCGTGGACGCTCGTGTCGACCTACGGCCCCGCCGGCCCGGTCGGCGGCGTGTGGGAGTGCCCGGACCTGTTCCCGCTGACCGTCGACGGCGACCCCGACCGTGTGGTCTGGGTGCTGCTGATCAGCCTCAACCCCGGCGGGGTGGCCGGCGGGTCCGGCACCCACGTCGTGCTCGGGCAGTTCGACGGCGAACGGTTCGTCCCCGACGAGCCGCTCCCCGCCGAGACCCGGCTGCCGGACGGGTCGTGGCGCGAGCAGTCGACCGAGGAGCTCTCGACGTACCGCTGGCTCGACCACGGCCCCGACGCGTACGCCGGCGTCACCTTCTCGGGCACCGAGGGCCAGGACCGGACCCTCGTCGCCTGGATGGGCAACTGGGACTACGCGAAGGACCTGCCGACCCGGCCGTGGCGCGGCGCGATGACCGCCGCCCGGGTCCTCGGCCTGACCGAGCGGGACGGACGCCTCGAGCTGGTGCGGCGCATCGTCGGACCGGCCGGCGATGCGGAGACGGTGCTCCGGCAGGAGGACGACCCGGCCAGCGTCCACGAGCTGCCCGGCCTGGTCCGCGTCGAGGTCGCGATCGCGCTGCGTACGGGCGACGGCGTCGTGCGCCTGGACGTCGACGACGCCGACGGTCGCCGGCGGCTCGGGCTCCGCTACGACCCCGCCGACGCCTCGCTCCGGCTCGACCGTCCCACCGCGCCCGGGCTGCCGGCGGCGTTCGAGCGGCACGTCGCGGCCACGGTCCGACCCGAGGGTGACCGCGTCGCGCTCACCCTCTGGTTCGACGAGTCGTCGGTCGAGGTCTCGTCCGGCGGTGGGACCGGTTCGATGACGGCGCTGCTCGCCGGCTCGGCGACCGACGGTCGCCGTCGCCTGCTGGTGGACCCGGGCCCGCACGCGGTCGCGGTCACGGCATCGGTCCCGGGCGCCGACGCGACGCCGGTGGACCCGTCGACCGTGCCGCCGGTCGACTGACGCGACCCGTCGACGGACGGGAGGCCCGTGGCGACGCAGCCACGGGCCTCCCGTCCGTCGTCCGCCCCGGTCAGTGCGCGGTGTCCCGCTCCTGCTCGCCCGTCCCGCGGTCCGGTGCGTCCGGCGCCTCGCGCCGCCGACCGCGCAGCAGGTCCGCCGACCGGATGATGCGCAGCGACGTCACGAGCACGACCCCGCCGAGCACGTTGAACAGGAGCACGTAGCCGAACCAGGCGGCCCACTGCCCGTAGGTGATGGACGCACCGGCCTGGATCGCCCCGAAGACCAGGAGCGAGTCCAGGATCGAGTGGAAGAGCTGCAACCCGGCGAGCAGGAAGCCGCCGGCGACCGCCGCGACCAGCTTCGCCGGGTCCGAGTCGGTGCCCTGCTGCATCCGCGTGACGAGGGTGATGGTGCTCCCGCCGAGCACCGCGAGCACGGCGGTCTGCAGTCCGAAGGGTGCGTCGACGTAGTGGCGGGCGGACTCCTCGAGCACCGTGTGCCACTGCGGGAACGCCTGCACGACGAGCCACATCACGACCCAGCCCCCGGCGAGGTTGCTGACGAGCGTGCCGAGCCAGAGCCGGACGAGCTGCGACACGGTGCCCTCGCGGGCCACGAGCGCCACGATCGGCATGAGGAAGTTCTCGGTGAAGAGCTCGCTGTGCGCGAGGTACAGCGCGACGAGGCCGATGCTGAAGGCGAGCCCCGCGAGCAGGTGGCTGTCGGTCTCGTGCAGCACGGCGAGGTAGCCCATCACGCCCAGCCCGATCTCCAGGCCGCCGGCGAACCCGGTCGCGAGCACCACCCGCAGGGTCCGCTGCAGGCGCTCGGCACCCTCGTCGACCACCGCGTCGAAGGACTCCTCGATCTCGTCCTCGACGGGGGCGTCGCTGTCGCCGACCTCGCGGCGTCGTTCGTCGGTCACCGGTCCGACCGTAGCCCCGGGCGCGCTGTGAGCCGGGGCGACGGTGCGCGTCCGGGCTCGGCCGACGCGCACCGCCGGACGTGCCGGTGCCGGAGTGCGGTACGGATCCTCACTTCTCCTGACGTCGGGTGCGGCGCTGCCGACAGGGGTCCCTGCGACCCGACGCACGCTCCGCCGCCGAACCTCCGCTCCCGGAAGGGGACCCTCCGTGCACCTGGTCCGCACCGTCGTCGTCACGCTCCTGCTCGGCGCCTTGACCCTGTCCCCACTGGCCGCCGCGGACCTCGCGTCCGCGAGCACCCTCCCGACGGACCTCCCGGACCGGTCCGCAGGCACCGGGTCCGCCGACCCGGCACACCCGCCGGTCGACCGGGCAGCCGCACCCGCTCCCGGTGCTGCCGGCCCGCAGGTCGACGGCGTGCGTGTCGGGGACGGCTCGTACGCGCCGACACCGCCGGCGGAGATCGCGTCCATCGCCGACGTGCGGAAGACCGTCGACCAGCACCTGTACGTCGACCCGTCCCAGGCCGGGAAGCCGGTCCCCACGAACCAGTGGTGGACCGACCTGCTCGTCAGCCGGTGGTCCGGCGACCTCTGGGCGTACCCCTTCGTGTCGTCGAACAGTGCACAGGGGACGAAGCTCACCCTCCCGACGTCCTGGAACGCCGACGGCACCGCGATGCGGCTCGACGCCCCCGTCACCGTCGGCGGCACGGTCGAGCCGACGCCGGACGCGTCGGACCGGGTGCTCGCCGACTTCGAGGACGGCGTGCCCGACGGGTGGACCACGACCGGGGGGGCCTTCGGCGGGACCGCTTCCGGCACGGCGTCGGGGCAGAGCGCCGTGTCCGGTTGGCTCGGTCACGGGTTCGTCGACTCGTTCACCGATCGCGACGGCGACGGTGCGACCGGCACGCTCACCTCACCGGGGTTCACCGTCGACCGGTCGACGCTCGCCTTCCTCGTCGGCGGGGGCCGGCACCCCGGTGCCGAGGCCGTGCAGCTGCTCGTCGACGGCGAGGTCGTCGAGGAGGCCACCGGCGCGGACAGCGAGGAGCTGCGGTGGGCGTCGTGGGACGTCAGCGCGTACCGCGGGCAGACGGCACAGGTCCGGGTCGTCGACTCGCTCCGGGCCGGGTGGGCGCACGTCCTGGTCGACCAGGTCCTGCTCACCGACGCCCCGGACGGCATCGCGCAGCGGTTCGACACGGCGTTCTCGGCCGATCGGGCCGACGCCCTGCGCTGGGGCGACTGGAACGTCAGCTGGCGGATGCCGCAGGCCGGACCGGGCGGTCAGTACATGGACGTGACGAGCGTGCAGGGGTCGCCGTACGAGTGGTTCGAGTTCCACGGCATGACCCCGCGCATCACACTGCAGGACGGGGCCGCGCTCACCGACGCCGACGGCCGCGCACTGACCGGGACCATCACGGCCGACCGCTTCGAGATCCGGCAGGACGGACACGTGTTCGGGGTGCACGCACCGACCGGCACCACCTTCACCCGCACGGGCAACGTGCTCGAGGCATCCGCGGGCACGCCCTTCCTCGTGCTCAGCGCGGTGCCCGAGCAGGGGCTGACGCTCGACGACCTGCACCGCACGGCCTTCGCCGTACCGCGTGACACCCGGATGGACTACTCGTACGACCCTGCAGCGGGAGCGGTCGAGCAGCGGTGGTCGCTGCAGACCGACGTGCTGCAGGGCACCGACCACGACACCGTCCAGGGCTGGTTGCAGCACCAGTACGCCGAGGCCGAGCACGACCTCCACTTCACCGGCGCCACCTACGCCACCCCGCGCGGCACGATGCGGACGACCGTCGGGCACGACGGCTGGACGCTGCGGTACGCCTTCAGCGGCCTGACCCCGATCGGTGCCGAGCCGACGAGCACGGGCGACGACCCGTACCGCGAGGACGTCATGCGGCAGTACCTGTCGGACTACGCCGAGAAGACGACCTACGGCGGCGACACCTACTGGGGTGGCAAGGACCTGCAGCAGCTCGGCGCGTACATGAGCGTCGCGGACCAGCTCGGCGACACCGAGGACGCCGCCCGGATGCGGAGCACCCTCGAAGGCGCGCTCACGGACTGGTACACGTACAGCGAGGGCGAGCGGGAGCACTTCTTCGCGATGTACCCGACGTGGAAGGCCCTGATCGGCTTCGGCGACTCGTACGGGTCCGCGCAGTTCAACGACAACCACTTCCACTACGGCTACTTCACGCTCGCGACGGCGCTGCTCGGGCGGGCCGATCCCGAGTGGGCACAGCGGTACGGCGAGATGGCGACCCTCGTCGCGAAGCAGTACGCCAACTGGGACCGCGACGACGAGCGCTTCCCGCACTTCCGCACCTTCGGCGTATGGACCGGCCACTCGAACGCCGGCGGCGTGTCCTCCCCCGGCGGCAACAACCAGGAGTCGTCGTCCGAGGCGATCCAGTCCGAGGCCGGGCTGTTCCTGCTCGGCACGGTGCTGGGGGACCGGGACATGCAGGCGGCGGGTGCGGTGCAGTACGTCACCGAGCGCGCTGCCGTCCGCGACTACTACCAGAACGCGCACGGCAACCCGGCGTCGGCCGTGTACGACGGCGACGGCGCGTTCCCCGAGGCGTACGACGCGGCGCAGGCGGGGATCCTGTTCGACTCCGGGCAGGCCGAGGCCACGTACTTCTCGGGGGACCCCGCCTGGATCTACGGGATCCAGTGGATGCCGACCGCCCCGTGGTTCACGTACTTCGGGTGGGACCCGGACTTCTCGAAGGCGATCATGCGGCAGATGATGGCCGCCCGGGGCGAGGTCGTCGGGCAGGACGGCGTGGTGAACGGCAACGCCGGGCACGTGCAGATGCTCACCAAGAAGTGGTGGGGCGTCGGCACCTACGGAGACGTCGCGATCACGCGGGACCGGTCGGCGGCGATCGGTGAACTGCAGGACGCCGTCCGCGCCGTGGAGCGGAACCACCCTGGCTACGTGACGGCGAAGACCGCGACGAACCCCCTGTACGACCGGTCGACGGACACGCTGTACGTCTCGGTCGACGACGACGGCTCCGTCGTGTTCCCGTCCCGGTGGTGGACACCCGAGACCCTGCCGGCGGCGCTCGTGCCCGCGGAGATCGACGGCCCGACGGCGGACCGACAGCCGGGGGACTGGCCGGAGCCGTCGCCGCTGCTCCCGTTCCTCGTCACCGACTACCGAGCGGACGCCGACACGATCGACCGGCTGTACGGCGTCGACCTCACCGACCACCACCCCGGTGCCGACACGGCCCGCGCGGCCGCGGTCTTCAGCGAGATGGGCGACGCGCTCGGCAACGTGGTCCTCGGGTTCCTCGCCCAGTACGACCCGGACACGTACGCCGACGTGCACGCCGCGCTCTGGGCCGACCACGACCCGGCCGTCACCGGTCGGTCGATGGCCGGGATGGTCTACCACCAGGCGATGTCGAACCGCACCGTCGGGCACGAGGTCACCGACCGTCACACGTCGAGCCCGCTGAGCCAGGTGTTCCGCGCTGCCGACGGCACGTACTCCTACGTGATCGACAACATCGACGACGTCCAGCACACCTACGACGTCTTCGAGGGTCAGCGGGTCATCGGGCAGATCGCGGTGCCCGCCCGGACGCAGGTCACGTCGCACCTCGACGCCCGGCTGGCGACGATCGTCGTCGGGACCGAGGGCGACCCGCGGACGCTCGCACCGGGGAGCACGACGGCGTTCACCGTGACCGGCTTCGACCAGTACGGCGCGACGATGCCGCTCGACGACGTCCGGTGGTCGACCAGCGCGGGGACGATCGACCAGGACGGCACCCTGCACGCCGGCGCCGCGGCGGACGCGGTGTCCGTCACCGCGACCGTCGGCGCGGTCTCCGACTCGTACGACCTCCGCGTCGCGCCGGCGCCGGTGCTCACGGGCATCACGGTGACGCCCGGAACGGCCCGTGCCGTGGTCGGGGAGCCGGTGACGTTCTCCGCCGAGGGGCACGACCAGTACGGCGACCCGGCTCCGCTGCCCGCCGACGTCGCCTGGAGCACCACCGCCCCCGGTACGGTCACCGGCGACGGGGCCCTCACCACCACGGCCCCCGGCGCGGGCTACGTCGTGGCGACGGTCGGCGGCGTCGAGGCCGGCGGCGTCGAGGGCAGCGCCGTCGTCTCGTCGATCGCGTCGGTGCCGGTCGTCGACGTGACCTCCGCCGTGGCGAGCTCGACCGACGGGGGCAACACCGCGGCGAAGGCGGTCGACGGGGACCCCGCCACCCGATGGGAGAGCGCGCACGGCGTCGACACGGTGGACCTGACGCTCGACCTCGGGGCCGTGCGGGACGTCGAGGACCTCCGGGTCACGTGGGAGAACGCCGCGGCGGCACGGTACGTCGTGCAGGTGTCCGACACGGACGGCGGCCCCTGGCGGGACGTCCGCACCGTGTCGAACGCGGACGCGTCGGTCGACACCGTGCCGGTCGGCGCGACCGCCCGCTTCGTCCGGCTGCACATGACCGACCGCCTCACCCAGTACGGCTACTCGGTGTGGGACGTGCAGGTGACCGGGACGCCGGCCGCCGCCGACGTGGTCGTCCGCGACCTGCTGGTCGCTCCGCGCAGCGCCACGGTGCTGCCCGGCTCCTCCGTCCGGCTCGCCGCGTACGGGTTCGACGCCGACGGCCACGGCGGCCTGCTGACCGGTGACGCCCAACCCGTCTGGACCGCGGACGGGGGCGCGACGGTGAGCGCCTCGGGCACGGCGACCCTGCCGGACCGCGGCGGTGCCACCGCGACGGTCCGCGCGGTCCGTGGTGCGGCGACCGGGCAGGCCGTCCTCACGACCCTCGACCAGGGCGAGTCGCCCGCGGTCTCCCGCGACGTCGCCGTCGGCAAGCGGGTCACGACCTCGTCCGACGAGCGCGGGGACCTGTCGGGCGACGCAGCCGTGGACGACGACGACACGACCAGGTGGTCCAGCGCCGCCCACGACGGCGAGTGGCTGGCGGTCGACCTGGGGTCGGTGCTGCCGCTCGACCGCGTCGAGGTCCTCTGGGAGGCGGCTGCAGCGGCGTCGGACCACGTCGAGGTCCGCGACCGGGCGTCCGACCCGTGGCGCACGGTCTCGACGACGACCGACGGCAGGGGCGGGACCGAGACGCACGCACTCGACGGCGTCCGCGCCCGGTTCGTGCGCCTGGTCGCCGACACACGCACGACGCGGTACGGCGTCTCGGTCTGGTCGTTCCGGGTGTTCTCGACCGAGGGCTCGCCGACGCCGGACCTCGCTCGGCGTGCCGCGGTGTCGTCGTCCGGCGACGAGTCGGCCGGGACCCCGGCACGCCACGCGGTGGACGGCGACCCGGGCACGCGGTGGGCGAGCGAGCACCGGGACGACGCCCGCCTCGACGTCGACCTCGGCGCGCGGCACGAGGTGCACGAGGCGACGATCCGGTGGGAGGACGCGTACGGCCGCGCCTACCGCATCGAGGGACGGGACGGGACGACGGGTGCGTGGACGACCATCGCCACCGTCACCGACGGCGACGGCGGCACCGACCGGGTCCCGCTGTCCGGTACGTGGCGGCAGGTCCGGTTGCAGGGTGTCGACCGGGCGACGCCGTACGGGTACTCGGTGTACGGGTTCGAGGTCCGGTGACGGCACGACGCCCCCGCCGTGCGAGGATCGATCGGTGCACTCCCGAGCAACGCCCGTCGCCGTCGTCATCGCCGCGATGACCGAGGAACTCTCCGCCGTCGCCACCCTGCTGGGCGGCGTCGTCATCGACGACGGACCGGTGGGTGGACACGACGAGCACCACCTGCTCGACGTCGACGGTGCGGTGGTCGCCCTCCGGCGCAGCGGCATCGGCTTCACGAACGCGACGGCCGCCACGGCGCACTGCTACCACGACTTCGGCGCCGTCCCGGTGCTGAGCGTCGGGACCGCCGGCGGGCTCATGCGCGGCATCGAGATCGGCGACGTCGTCGTCGGCGAGCACTACGTGAACATCAACGCGGACGCGACGGCGTTCGGCTACGCGCTCGGGCAGGTCCCGGGGATGCCGCCGCAGTACGCGCCCGATCCGCACATGCTCGCCCGGGCCGCCGCCGCGCGGACGCCGTACCGCATCCGGTCCGCCACGATCGGGTCGAGTGAGGTCTTCGTGACCGAGGGACGCGCCCGCGCCCTGCGCGAGGTCTTCCCCGCGGTCGCGGCCGTGGACATGGAGTCCGCCGCGATCGCCCAGTTCGCCCACGTGCACGACATGCCGTTCCTGTCGATCCGGGGGATCAGCGACCTCTGCGCCCCCGACGGGGACGAGTTCCGCGAGCACCTGGACGACGCGTCGGCGCGCGCAGCGCGCGTGGCGCACGACGTGCTGCTCGACCTGGCGGCCTGAGACCGCACCCCGGTACCCACCGACGGACGGGAGGCGCGTCACCCGTCGGTCCCGCGCCTCCCGTCCGTCAGCCGCTCGCGGCGGCAGGTCGGTGACCGCTCAGCGGCGTCGTCGGCTGGCCAGCAGGCCACCGAAGACGAGCACCACCGCGATCACGAAGACGATCAGCTGGGCCGGCTCGAACCCGTCGAGGTCCATGGTGCACTCCTTCCGCGCGCGGGACGTCCGCGCTCGCGTCGCCCCGAACGGTAGGACGCGGTTCCTGTACGCGTCGAGGGGCCGGGGTACGAGTCCTGCACGACAGCCGGTCTCCGCACACTCGAGCACGGATGGGTGTCCGCCGAGAACACCGGGGCGCGAGCGGTGCAAGGATGATCCGCGGCCGTCGCCCGGACGACCCCGACGGAAGTGACGAGCGTGACCGACACCCGCTCCCCGGCGCCGACGAGCGACACCGTCGACGACCCCTCGCACGGCCCCGCGAAGGGCGTCGCCGCCCTCGCCCTGGCCGCGCTCGGCGTCGTCTTCGGCGACATCGGCACCAGCCCGCTGTACGCCCTCCGGACGGTGTTCACCATCGACGGCGGCATCGTCAAGGCGAACCAGGAGGACGTCTACGGCGTCATCTCGATCATGTTCTGGAGCGTCACGATCGTCGTGTCGATCAAGTACGTGCTCGTGCTCATGCGCGCCGACAACGACGGCGAGGGCGGCGTGATGGCGCTCGCCGCACTGGCCCGGCGCCTGTACGCGAAGCGTCGTGGGGGAGCGACGGTCTTCCTGGTCATCGGCATCATCGGCGTCTCGCTGTTCTACGGCGACTCGGTCATCACACCGGCCGTCTCCGTCCTCTCCGCGGTCGAGGGCCTGTCGACCGCGGCGCCGTCGCTCGAGCACCTCATCGTGCCGATCGCGGCCGTCATCCTGGTGCTGCTGTTCCTGGTCCAACGGTTCGGTACCGGCAAGGTCGGCAACCTGTTCGGACCGGTGATGCTGCTCTGGTTCGTCGTCATCGCCGTCGCCGGGGTGCCGCACATCGTCGCGCACCCCGGTGTCCTGCAGGGCCTGTCGCCGACGTGGGCGATCACCTTCCTCGTCGCCCACCCGTACATCACCTTCGTGGCGATGGGCGCCGTCGTCCTCGTCATCACCGGAGCCGAGGCGCTCTACGCGGACATGGGCCACTTCGGCCGTCCGCCGATCCTGCGCGCCTGGTTCTTCGTGGTGTTCCCGGCGCTCGTGCTGAACTACCTGGGCCAGGCGTCGCTCGTGCTCGAGGACCCCTCGGCGGCGAAGGACCCGTTCTTCCTGCTCTTCCCGGACGCGCTCCAGATCCCGGTCGTCGTGCTCGCGACGATGGCGACGGTGATCGCGAGCCAGGCGGTCATCTCCGGTGCCTTCTCGCTCACGCGCCAGGCGATCCAGCTCGGGCTGCTGCCGCCGCTCACGATCCGGCAGACCTCGCGTGAAGAGGGCGGCCAGATCTACCTGCCGGCCGTCAACCTGCTGCTCTTCATCGGCGTGCTCGCGATCATGCTCGCCTTCCGGTCGTCGGCCAGCCTGGCGACCGCCTACGGGGTGTCCGTGACCGGCGCGCTGGTCGTGGACACGCTGCTGCTGCTCCTGGTCGTCAAGCCACTCTGGCACTGGGCGACGTGGAAGCTCGTGCTGGCTGCCGTCGTCTTCGGTGGACTCGAGCTGACCTTCCTGGCCGGCAACCTGTCGAAGATCGTGCACGGCGGCTGGGTCCCGCTGCTCATCGCCCTCGCGGTGATCACGCTGATGACGACCTGGCGTCGCGGACGGCAGCTCGTGCAGGAGGAACGCAAGGAACGCGAGGGGTCGCTCGCCGACTTCATCGAGCGCATCAACACGAAGCACATCCCGCGGGTCGAGGGGGTCGCGATCTTCCCCCACCCGAACAAGGAGACGACCCCGCTTGCACTCCGCGCGAACGTCGAGCACAACCACGTGGTGCACCGGACCGTGCTCATCGTCTCGGTGCTCACGGCGAACGTGCCGCACGTGCCGCACGCGAAGGCGTTCTTCCGCGACGACCTCGGCTACGAGGACGACGGCATCGACCACATCACGGTGAAGTTCGGGTTCTCCGACGACCAGGACCTGCCGCGGGCCCTGCACGCAGCCTGCCTGGCCGAGGTGCTCGACATCGACCCGGACGAGATCGTGAAGGCGTCGTACTTCATCTCGCGCGGTGCGCTCCGGCCGCAGCCGGGCAACCGTGGCATGGCGCGCTGGCGCAAGAAGCTCTTCGTCGGCCTGGCCCACAACGCCGCCGATCCTGCGGCACGGTTCGGCCTGCCGGCACAGCGCACGGTGACGATGGGCAGCGACGTCGAGCTCTGAGGACCGTCCAGGCGGACGGCGTAGCGTCCGACGGGTCGTTCCGCCACCCGGGCTCCTGCGGCACCGAACGGAAGCCGCACCCATGGCACACCGGAACGACCTCACCTGGCAGCAGGACGGCGACGACTCCTGGTCGGCCTGGGCCGACGGCCGCCCGGTCGCGCGGATCACCCACGGCCGACAGTACGAGCTCGTCTCGCAGGACGGCACGGTCCGCGGCTCCCACAGTGCGCTCGGCAGCGCGCAGGCGCAGCTCGAGGCCTGGCACCAGTGGGCGACCGCCACGGACGACGAGGACTGAGACCGCCGCCGTCCCGACGACGCCCGCGGGCGGACCCGGCGGTCAGTGCGAGCGACCGCGCAGCCGGCCGATGCCGAGCACGACGCCGACGACGACCATGCCGAGCACGAGCCCGAACACGGCCGACACGGCGGTGTCGACGATCCACGTGACGACCGGACCGGTCGCCTCGACCGCGTGCTCGACCGCGTGCAGCAGCTCGTACGGTCCGGTCCAGAACGTCTCCGCCAGGTTCGCGATCACCAGGTGCCCACCGACCCAGAGCATCGCGACCGTCCCCACGATGCTGATGACGCGGAACACCGTCGGCATCGCGCGCACGATCCGCGCCCCCGCACGGCGGGTGCGCCGCGAGTCGTTCTTCATCATCTGCAACCCGATGTCGTCGACCTTCACCAGGAGTGCGACGGCGCCGTAGACCAGGGTCGTCATCCCGAGCCCGATCAACGCGAGGGCGCCGACCTTCGGCCAGAAGGCGAGCCCGGTGTCGAGGCTCGACAGCGCGATGAGCATGATCTCGGTGCTCAGGATGAGGTCGGTGCGGACCGCGCCGAAGACGAGCTTGGGCTCCGTGGTTGGCTGTGCGTCACCGGCGGTCTCGTGGTGCACGCCGAACCACTCGGTCACCTTCTCGGCGCCCTCGAAGCACAGGTACGTGCCGCCGATGACGAGCAGCCACGGCAGCACCCACGGGGCGAACGCCGACAGCAGCAGCGCGAGCGGGATGATGATGACGAACTTGTTGAACAGGCTGCCGAGCGCGATGCGGCCGACGACCGGGAGCTCTCGGGCCGGTTGCAGTCCCTGCACGTACTGCGGTGTGACCGCGGCGTCGTCGATCACGACCCCGGCGGTCTTCGCGCTGGCCTTGAGGGCCGCGGAGAGGATGTCGTCCACCACGGCGAGCAACCCGACTGACATGTCGCTCACCCTACTGGAGCGGTCCCCGGCGCCCGGCCGCCTCCCTGCTCAGTCCGCGGAGCGTCGGGCCGTCAGCCTGCCGGCGCCCACCGGCAACGCCCCGCTGCGGTAGGCGAAGCCGTCGGCGTCGCCGACCGTGCTGCTGGCCATGCCGAAGCGCCACAGGCGGTTGAAGCAGGAGACCCCGATCGTGGTGGAGCCGTCCTCGGCCACCGCCCACGTGCCCGTGCCCCACTGGGCGGGGTGACCGATGCCGTCGATCGTCACCGTCGGCCGGGCACCCCAGGTCAGCCGGGGACGCCCGAGGTCGAGGGTGATCCGGCGCTTCGTCGTGCCGGACGGCAGCGGGGAGTCCATGCGGTCAGGGTACGGCGTGCCGGACCCTGAGTGCGCCCTGGTGCTGGTCCGTAGGATCCGCTGCATGGCTGACTTCACCGCTGCACAGGCCGCCGTCGTCCGGATCGAACGCGCGGAGGAGGGCCGTTGGGACCTGACCGTGATCAGCGACTCCGGGGTCCGGATGGGCCACGGCGTGTACCTCTTCGACGCAGCGTCCGACGATGCCGAGGACGAGCAGGCCGCAGCGCTCGACTTCGTGCGGGGCTACGGGTTCCGCTTCGAGTCCGACGCCGTCGTCGCCGACGGGCCGGACGCGTTCTGGGCGCCGCTGCTCCCGCTCGGGTCCGACCAGCACGCGGAGGGCTGACCCGGCTCAGTCCGTGGTGTCGAGGGCGGCGCCTTCGAAGCCGATCAGCCACGTGACGCCGAAGGTGTCACGCACCGTGCCGTCCCAGTCACCCCACGGCCGTTCCTGCAGGTCGTCGACGACCGTACCGTCCGTCGCCAGGTCGGTGAACCACCGGCGGAGGACGCCGGGGTCGGCGGTCCCGAGCAGTGCGAGCAGCAGGCCGGAGGCCGCGAAGGGGGCGTCGTCCCGACCGGCGTCGGCGGCGAAGAGCCGGACGGAGCCGACGAGTTCGCCGTGCGCCACGGCCTGCGGTGGCCCGTCGTCGCGTCCGGCGTCCTGGTACGAGGTGGTCCGGACCTCACCGCCGAAGACCTGCTGCCAGCGGGCGAGCGCGGTGCGGGCGGTGCCGGGGAGGAAGAGGTACGGGGTCGGTGCGGTGCCGTCCATGAGCCGACGCTACCGCCGGAGCGTCCGGCTGGCGAGGGGGCGTTAGGGAGCCTGGATCGCTCGAGCAGTGCACTGGTAGTATTTCACCGCAAACGGTAGTTTTCTACCTGGCGGATCGATGCAGCTGCAGGAGACGATGCGAACGGTCACGCCGACCGTGGACGGCGATCTCCTGTCGGCCGTCGTCCGCGCTGGTCGACCCGTCACCCTGCGGGAGATCGTCGACGCGATCGGTGGTCGCTCCTACGCGGGTGTCCGGAACGCCGCGGATCGTCTGGTCGAGCAGGGGGTGCTGCTCGGGGGCCGTGTGGGTCGGACCAAGACGTTCGTGCTCGACAATGACCACCTCGCGGCAGACGCGATCGTGGCCCTGGCCCGTCAACGCGAGGAGTTGCTGCGGCGGTTGCGGGACGGCTGTGCCGAGATCCCGCTGCGGTTCGCTGCGCTCTTCGGTTCGGGCGCCCGCGGCGACATGCGCTCGGACAGCGACCTGGACCTCTGCTTCATCGTGGTCGACGATCGTCGCGAAGCGGCCGAACCGCTCGTCCACGACCTGTGCGATCGGGTGCGGCGCTGGACGGGGAACGCGACCCATGCCGTGCTGTTCGACGAAGGAGACCTCGACCCGCAGGACGAGCTGTTGGCGTCGGTGGCGGCGGAGGGCGTTGTCATCGCAGGTGATGGTCGATGGCTGGCCAGGAGCCTCCGTACCCTGGCTGGATGACTCCGCGCACGGGCACCACCGCCGTCGGGGACGATGCCTTCCGGCGTGGTCGCCTGCGGAAGGCATCGCGCGACATCTCGAGGTGCTGCTCGCGGTCAAGAACAAGGCCGAGTACAACGCGCGCTCGGTGAGCGACACCGACGTCGCTCGTGCTCATGCCGCCGCTGCCGCGCTCGAGGCGTTCGCGAGGTCGGTCTGAGCCAGGGCCCGCGCTGAGCAGGCGGGCCGGTCGACCTCGGTCAGCCCGCGGCGATCGCGCCCATCTCGGCGACGACGGTCCGGAGCTTCGCCGCGAGTTCGTCGCTGTCCCCGACGGTGTCACGGTGCGCAACCTCGGACAGGGCCGACAGCACGAGTCCGACGGCGGTGCGGGCGGTCTGCTCGTCGGTGCGCGACGAGACCGTGGCCAGGAGTGACTGCCGCGACTCGGCCATCCACTGCATCACCATCGGGGCCATCTCCGGCCGGAGCACCAGGAGCTCCTTCATCCGGCGGCGGTCCTGGGAGAGCGGGACGGTCGCAGCGATCAGGACGCAGAGGTCGTCCACGAGCCGGCCGTCCGCCTCGGCGAACCGCGTCGCCGCCCACTCCGGCACCTCGACGGTGTCGAGGCCGAGAGCGGCGTGCGCCTTCGACGTGAAGTAGTTGAAGAACGTCCGCGGGGAGACGTCGGCGTCGCTGCAGATCTGCTCGACGGTGACGCCGTCGAGACCGTGCTCGGACACGAGCGTCAGGGCGGCGTCGTGGAGCGCCTGCCGGGTCTGCTGCTTCTTCCGCTCGCGCAACGTGCACGGCGCGGTGGTCGGCTCCGGTGCTGCTGTGGTGCTCACGTGCACTCCTGTGGTGCTGGGCGGCCACCGTGTCCAGCGGTGGCCCGGGTCGTGTGTGCCGGTCGTGCCCGGCACGGGGAGGCCGCCCGCGCCCCGGCTGGGGTGCGGGCGGCCGAGGGTCACCGGCGCTGGGTCGGCGTGGAGCCGGTCATCGGTCCGGTGAACGATCCGGCCTCGGCTGCTGCGAGCCCGGCGCGGGCCTCGAGCTCGGCCTCGGGGGATGCCTCGTCGGACGACGACCCGTTGGCGGCGTCGTGCTGCTCCTGCAGGGCCGAGCGCTGGCGCAGCGGCGGCACCCGGAAGAACCAGGTGAGCACGAAGGCGAGCAGGATCACGCCGAGTCCGACCCAGTAGATCGTGACGGACGAGGCGTTGAAGCCCGCCATGAACGGCCGCGTGAGGCGGCTGTCGGCGCCGGTGAGGAACGAGGTGTCGTTCGTGCTGGTCGCCGCGGAGTCCGAGCTGGCGCCGTCGTCGATCTTCTTCGCGAGGGCCGGCGTGAGCTCGTCCACCCAGTACGACCGCTGCGAGGCGTTCGACCAGTCGACCGACACGGTGCCGTCCTGCACGCTGGCGTGGGCCTGGTCGGCGACGGCCTCGAGGGCTGCGGACTCGGCTGCCGGGGTGGCCGCCGCGACCTGCTGGTCGATGACGCCCTGCGCCGCGGCTGCGGGCACGGCGCCGGCTGCGACCCGCTGCTGCACGGCCGCGGTGACCTGCTGCGTGACGGCCTGGTCGGCCGCCTGCTTCGCCTGGGTCGACGCGTCGTCGAGCTGCGACTGCACGGTCTGCTGGAGCGGGGTGGTGATCGGGGCCCAGATCTTCTCGATCGCGCCCTGGTTCGCCGGCTTGCCGGCGACGGACGGGTCGAGTGCCGCGGACAGCGCCGGCTTCAGGTCGGCCTGGTTCGCGGTCGCCGTCAGGATGTTGTTCGGCATCACCGAGAACAGGATCGACAGGAGGACGGCGGTGCCGAGCGTGCCGCCGATCTGGCGGAAGAACGTGGCCGACGAGGTGGCGACGCCCATGTCCCGGGCCTCGACCGAGCCCTGGGACGCCAGGGTCAGCGACTGCATGACCGAACCGAGCCCGAGCCCGATGAGGAACATGCCGATCATGAGGAACCAGAGCGGCTTGTCGATCGTCATGAAGGTCAGGACGACGTAGCCGGCCGACACCAGGAAGGTGCCGATGACCGGGAAGATCCGGTAGCGGCCGACGCGGGCGACGATCTGACCGGAGGTGATCGAGGCGATCATCAGCCCACCGACGAGCGGCAGCGTGGCGAAGCCGGACTCGGTCGGGGTCAGGCCGACGACGATCTGCAGGTAGAGCGGGATGGTCAGCATGGCGCCGAACATCGCGAAGCCGACCAGGAAGCCGATGACGGTCGCCATCGAGAACGTGCCCGAGCGGAAGAGCTTGAGCGGGATGATCGCCGCGTCGCCCATCTTCGACTCGACGAGCAGCAGCGCGACGAGCCCGAGGGCACCGATCACGTAGCTGGCGATCGCCGCGGGGGAGCCCCAGCCCCAGGTGCGGCCCTGCTCGGCGACGAGCAGCAGCGGGACGAGCGTGACGATGACCGCCGTGGCGCCCCACCAGTCGACCTTCGGCTTGTCGCCCGTGCCGTGCACCTTCGGCAGGTGCAGGAAGACGATCACCATGATCAGGGCGGCGACGCCGATCGGGACGTTGATGAGGAGCACCCAGCGCCACCCGGTGATCCAGAGGATCTCCGAGGAACCCGCGAGCAGACCACCGATGAGCGGACCGATGACGGACGAGATGCCGAACACGGCGAGGAAGTAGCCCTGGTACTTGGCGCGCTCGCGCGGCGCGAGGATGTCGCCCATGATCGCGAGCGGGAGCGACATGAGCGCGCCCGCACCGATGCCCTGCACGGCGCGGAAGGCCGCGAGCATGAGCATCGAGGTGGACATCGAGGACAGCACGGCGCCGAGGATGAACACGACGATGCCGAAGATGTAGAGCGGCCGGCGTCCGAAGATGTCGGAGAGCTTGCCGTAGATCGGCGTCGCGATCGTCGACGTGATCAGGTAGGCCGTGGTCACCCACGCCTGCTGGTCGAGCCCGTGCAGGTCGTCGCCGATGGTGCGGATCGCCGTGCCGAACACCGTCTGGCCGAGGGACGACAGGAACATGCCCGCCATCAGGCCGTAGATCACGAGGAGGATCTGGCGGTGCGTCATGAGCGGCTGCTGGCCGGGTGCGCCGGACACTCCGGGTGCCGCGTCGGGCCCGGCGCCGTGGCGGCCGGGCTGCACCGAGACGGGTGCGGTGGCGGTCATCGAACTCCTTTTTCGTACTGTGTAACTTTGCAGACCGCGCAACGATACATCCGATGGTTCCGCATTGCAACTAAATGTGGACGGACGGGAGGGGCATGGCGGGCCCGCCACGGGCCTCCCGTCCGTCCACAGCGCACCTTGCGGCGTCAGCGGACGTCCGCCGTCCGAGGTACCGTTTCCCCATGAGCACGGACACCGACACCGCCACCGAGACCACCGACGAGGGGCCCGTGGTGACCTTCGCCGACCTCGGCCTGAGCGACGCGGTGCTCAAGGCCGTCAAGGACATCGGCTACGAGACCCCCTCCGCCATCCAGGAGGCGACCATCCCGACGCTGCTCGAGGGGCGCGACGTCGTCGGCCTCGCGCAGACCGGTACCGGCAAGACCGCGGCGTTCGCGCTGCCGATCCTGTCCCGCATGGAGTCCGGCAGCAAGGTGCCCCAGGCCCTCGTGCTGTCGCCGACCCGTGAGCTCGCGCTGCAGGTGTGCGAGGCGTTCGAGCAGTTCGCGTCGCACATGAAGCACGTGCACGTCCTGCCCGTCTACGGCGGCCAGGCGTACGGCGTGCAGCTGTCGGCACTGCGCCGTGGAGTGGACGTCGTCGTCGGTACGCCCGGCCGCATCATGGACCACATCGCGAAGGGCACGCTCGACCTGTCCGCGCTGAAGTACCTCGTGCTCGACGAGGCCGACGAGATGCTCAAGATGGGCTTCGCCGAGGACGTCGAGACGATCCTGGCCGAGACGCCGGACGACAAGCAGGTCGCACTGTTCTCGGCGACGATGCCCGCGCAGATCCGCCGCATCTCGCAGCAGTACCTGACCGACCCGTCCGAGATCACGGTCAAGACCAAGACGAAGACCGCCGCGAACATCACGCAGCGCTACCTCATGGTGTCGTACCCCCAGAAGGTCGACGCGCTCACCCGCATCCTCGAGGTCGAGGACTTCGAGGGCATGATCATCTTCGTCCGCACGAAGAGCGAGACCGAGACCCTGGCCGAGAAGCTCCGCGCCCGCGGGTACGCCGCAGCCGCCATCAGCGGTGACGTCGCCCAGGCGCAGCGCGAGCGCACGGTCAACCAGCTGAAGTCCGGCAAGCTCGACATCCTCGTCGCCACCGACGTCGCCGCCCGTGGTCTCGACGTCGACCGCATCACCCACGTCGTGAACTTCGACATCCCCGTCGACATCGAGTCCTACGTCCACCGCATCGGCCGCACCGGTCGCGCGGGCCGCAAGGGTGACTCGATCAGCTTCGTCACCCCGCGCGAGCGTCGTCTGCTCTCGGCCATCGAGCGCCACACGAAGCAGCCGCTCACGCAGATGCAGCTGCCCACGGTCGACGACGTCAACGAGACGCGCCTGAGCCGGTTCGACGACGCGATCACGGCGGCGCTCGAGCAGCAGGACCGCATCGAGAAGTTCCGCGACGTCATCGCGCACTACGTCCGCAACCACGACGTCCCGGCAGAGGACGTCTCGGCCGCGCTCGCGGTCGTGGCGCAGGGTGACTCACCGCTGCTGCTCGACCCGGCCGACGACCAGCTCCGCAACCAGGTCGACCGCGACGGCCGTCGTGGTGAGCGCCGTGACCGGGACGACGACCGCGGCGGCCGTGAGGACCGCGGGCCGCGCCGGTCGCAGCCGATGACCGCCTACCGCATCGAGGTCGGGCGTCGCCACCGGGTCGAGCCGCGCCAGATCGTCGGCGCGCTCGCGAACGAGGGTGGCCTGCGCCGCGACGACTTCGGCGCGATCCAGATCCGGCCGGACTTCTCGATCGTCGAGCTGCCCGAGAGCATGGACCCCGGTGTGCTCGACCGCCTGTCGGACACCCGGATCAGCGGGAAGCTCATCGAGATCAAGCCGGACCGCCGCGGTGGTGCCCGTCGGGACGACCGCGGTCCGCGCGGGCCCCGCCGCGACGACGACCGTCCGCGCCGGGACGACCGCCGCGACGACCGTCCGCGCTACGACGACGACCGTCCGGCACGCAAGCCGCGCCACTGACGGCAGCCAGCACCGGCGTCAGCCAGCGCCGGCGTCAGCGAGTGCTGGTGTCAGCCAGCGCTGATGTCAGCGAGCGCTGACGTCGGGGCGGGCCTGGCCAGGTGACCGGCCACGGGTCGGGCGTGCGCCGTCCCCGTGGGGTGGGTCGCGCCTCCAGGCCGGTCCGTTCAGGCGGTCAGCCCGTCCACCGTGCGGCGGCAGACCTCGTCCCACGGCGTCGGACCGAAGCCGAAGTGCGCTCGCGTCGCCGTGTCGTCGACGACGTAGGGCGCCGACCACTGGTACCCGAGCTGCGCGACCTCCCGCATGAACGGGACCACCGCGCCGATGCCGCGGACCAGACCGATCGGCAGCGACCGGACGCGGACGGCAGGGCGGCCGGCCGTCCGGAGCATCTCGGTGAGGACCTGTTCCTGGGTCCGCGGTGCGTTGGTCGGGACGATCCAGGTCCGGCCGTGTGACCGCTCGTCGTCCACGGCGGCGACGAGGAGTCGCGCGACGTCGCCGACGTCGGTGTACGAGTGCGGCTGGTCGGACCGGCCGATCACGGTGACGGGCTTCCCGCGCAGCGCGGCCGGGAGCACGCGGGTGACGTGCCCGTTGGCCCCGGTGCCCGGGCCGACGTAGTCCGAGCCGCGGACCTCGACCGTGCGGATGCGTCCGGCCTCGTGCGCAGCCAGGGCGTCCGCCCACATCCGCGCGCGCAGGACGCCCTTGTGGTCGGTCGCGGCATCGGGCAGGTCGGCGTGCATCGGGCCGTCGACCGGGCCGTACGGGTACAGGTTGCCGGTGATCGCGTACACGGCGCCGGTCCGCTCGGCGGTGGTGAGGAGCGAGGACGCCAGCGGCGGCCACACGCGCTCCCACTGGGTGTAGTCGCCCGGGTTGGCGCAGTTGACCAGCGCTGCCGCGCCGTCGGTGACGGCTGTCAGCGCGTCCGGGTCGGCGGCGTCGAGCCCGACGTGCCGGACGCCGGGCAGTCCGGTGTCGCGTCCGGAGCGGGTGACGACGACGACCTCGTCGCCGCGCTCGGACAGCAGGGCTGCGGTGTGACGACCGACGGGGCCGGCACCGACGACGACGTGGTGACCTGACATGGTTCCTCCTGGATTCGGGAGAGCACTGCTCTCGGGAGTCATCATGCAGCGGCTCGGGCCGGATTGCAAGAGCAGCGCTCTCGTTTGTGTGCGGTGCTCTCCCGTGGCACGCTGGGGGGATGGTGGAGAAGGCGAGGACGGCCCGGTCCCTGGCGCGGGAGACCGTGCACGCGAGCATCCTGGCGGCCGCGCGCGCCCGCCTGACCGAGGAGGGGCCGGCGCAGTTGAGCCTGCGCGCCGTCGCGCGCGACGTCGGCCTGGTGTCCTCCGCCGTCTACCGGTACTTCCCGAGCCGTGACGACCTGCTCACCGCGCTGCTGGTGCTCGACTACGACGAGCTCGGTGCCGCGGTCGAAGCGGCGGAGGCGCCCGTCGACCGCGCCGACCACGTCGGCCGGTGGGTCGCCGCGTGCCGCGCCGTCCGACGGTGGGCGATCGGGCACCCCGGCGACTTCGCGCTCCTGTACGGCTCGCCGGTGCCCGGGTACGTCGCGCCCCAGGACACGGTGGAGCCCGCCTCGCGGACGACCCACGTGCTCGTCCGCGTGGTCACCGACGCATGGGCGGACGTCGCCGGGTCGGAGCTGCCGCCGGACTGGACGCTCGGTGCCGGTCCCTCGATCGGCTCACGACCCGGGGCACCCGGTGCCGTCGCCGACGCGGTCGCCTACACACGGGCGCGCGGCTTCCACGACGACCCGTCGGCCGAGGTCGTCCTGCGGACCCTGATGGCCTGGACGACCGTGTTCGGCGTCCTGTCGTTCGAGCTCTTCGGGCACGCGGTCGGTTCCGTGACCGACCCGGCGGCCTACTTCGACGAGGTGATCGTCCGCCTGGCGCACGACCTGGGGCTCGCCGAGTCCCGTTGAGGCGATCTCACCACCCGAACGGGGCGGCGGGCTGACAGGCGTGCCCTGCCTGCGGTAGACAAGGCGGTACGGCGCACTCACCCAGCGTCGGCCGGCTGCAGCAGGAAGGACGCCGATGACCGCGCTCGACGTCAGCCGTCAGGACCGTCGCCGACTCACCACCGGCACTCCGACCAGGCGGCTCGTGACCGTGCGCACCGTCGCGCTGCTCGCATCGATCGCCGGCGTGAACTACATCGTCTGGCGGTGGGCAGCGTCGGTGAACTGGCACTCGTGGTGGATCGCGGTGCCGCTGATCCTCGCCGAGACCTACAGCGTGATCGACTCGCTGCTGTTCGCCTTCGGGGCGTGGCGGCTCCGCGAGCGCGGGGAGCCGCCGACGAAGCCCGCCGGTGACGTCACCGTCGACGTCTTCATCACGACGTACAACGAACCGGTCGACCTGGTGGTCCGCACCGCCCGCGCGGCGAAGGCGATCACGCACCCGCACCAGACGTGGATCCTCGACGACGGGAACCGTCCGGAGATGCGCGCCGCCGCCGAGTCGCTCGGCATCGGCGTCATCACCCGCGGCGCGGACTGGGTCGACCGTCCGCGCCACGCCAAGGCCGGCAACCTCAACAACGCGCTGCTCGCCACCCAGGGCGAGTTCCTGCTCATCCTCGACGCCGACCAGGTGCCCGAACCGTCGATCCTCGACCGGACCCTCGGCTACTTCAAGGACGAGCGGATGGCGCTCGTGCAGACGCCGCAGTGGTTCGAGAACGTGCCGGAGGCCGACCTGCTCGGGAGCCAGGCCCCGCTGTTCTACGGACCGATCCAGCAGTCGAAGGACGGTTGGAACGCCGCGTTCTTCTGCGGCTCGAACGCGATCCTGCGGCGTGAGGCGCTCATGCAGCTCGGCGTGACCCGCTACGTACGCGAGGTCGAGGAGTCCGTCGAGCGCACCATCAAGACGTCGCGCAAGCTGCTCGCGCGGGCACGCGAGACGGAGACCGACCCGCGGGTCCTCGACGCGCTCGACGGCGCGGAGCAGGTCGTCGACCGGGCCCGCGAGCAGATCGACCGGGGCGAGCCGCTCGGTGACGTCACCTACGACTTCCAGCGCGGCATCGACGCGATCGCGTACCGGTTCGCCGCCGCCGACCTCGAGTCGGTGCGCCGCGACCTGCAGGAGCTCGCGGCGATGTCGACCGAGGCGGACACCTTCGCGGGGCTCGACGACGCGGCCCTCGACGTGCTCGGCCGTCGTGACGCCTCGCCCGTCGCCGCCATCGAGTCGATCGCGGTGCTCGCCCGCGCACTCGACGTGAACCGGGACGACGAGGCCCAGCCGATCATGCCGCTGGCCACGATCTCCGTGACCGAGGACATGGCGACCGCGATGCGCCTGCACGGCCTCGGCTGGAAGTCCGCCTACCACGACGAGATCCTGGCGAAGGGGCTCGCGCCGGAGGACCTGCCGACCATGCTCGTGCAGCGGCTCCGCTGGGCGCAGGGCACCATGCAGGTGTTCTTCCGCGAGAACCCCCTCGTGCAGAAGGGCCTGTCGTGGGGGCAGCGCCTCATGTACTTCTCCACGATGTGGAGCTACCTGTCGGGCTTCGCGGCGGTCGTGTACATCGCGGCCCCGGTGCTCTGCCTGTCGTTCGGCGTCGTGCCCGTGCAGGCCTACAGCGTCGACTTCTTCGTGCGGCTCATCCCGTTCCTCGTGCTGAACCAGCTGCTGTTCTGGGTGGTGGCCGCCGGGAGACCCACGTGGCGCGGGCAGCAGTACTCGCTCGCGCTGTTCCCCGTCTGGATCGAGTCGGTGACGAGCGCGTTCGAGAACGTGTTCCGCGGCAAGCCGCTGGGCTTCCGCGTGACGCCGAAGGTCAAGGACGAGTCGGACCAGCGACCGCGGTGGGACCTCGTGAAGCCCCAGCTGTACGCGATGGGTGCGCTCGTCGCCGCCCTCGTGATGATCGCGATCCGGTACGCCACCGGCCAGGCGGACGGCATCGCGCCGCTCGTCAACACCGCGTGGGTGGTCTTCGACCTGTTCATCTTCAGCATCGTCGTCCGCGCTGTGCTCTACCGCGGACCGGACGCCGGGACGCCGCAGTCCGAACACGTGTCCTCGACGGCAGGAGGCCCCCTGTGACCGACCACCAGTTGACCTTCGACGTCCCGGCCGTCGCCGAGTCGCTCGACGTCGTGCAGGACCGCTTCGGTGCCTGGTGGGACGCGCTGGGGATCGACGACGCCCGCCTCCGCTTCTCGCTCGAGACCGCCCTGGCCGAGATCGCCGCGAACATCGTCGAGCACACCCGTCGCACCGACGTCGAAACCGGCCGCGGGTACACGGTGGAGCTCTCCGCCACGGACGCCGAGCTCGTCGCGGTGCTCACCGACAACGGGCGTCCCGCGGACGTCGACCTGTCCGCCGTGACCATGGCCGACCCCGACGAGGAGAGCGGTCGAGGCCTGGCCCTCGCGCTCGCCGCCCTCGACCGCCTCGAGCACGAGCACACCGGCGGCCGCAACATCTGGACGCTGGCGTGCAACCGGTGAGGGGCGCCCTGGCGAAGGCCGTCGCGTTCCTCGTCGTCGTGGGGATGCTGCTGCTCGGCGGAGCGCTCCCCGCGTCGGCGGCGTCGGCGGCGACGTCGACCGGCTCGGCCACGTCGTCACCTGACCCGACGGCGTCACCTGACCCGACGTCCTCACCGGCGCCCACGTCCCCGGCGACCGCACCCGGTACGGCGACCAGCGCCTCCCGGACGGGTGCCGGCCTGCTGCCGGCCGACGGCCTGGCCTGGTACGGACCCGACCTCGACTGGGGGCCGGACGCCCCGGACGGCTACGCCGGACGGCTCGGTGCCGACCCGTCGATGTACGGCGTCGAGCTCGACTACCCCTTCGACCGTCCGGCCCGCGAACAGTACGACCGCGCGATCCGCGCCGCCGCCGCACGGGGTGCCGTGCTGGTCGTGACGCTCACCCCGACGCAGCCGCTCGGGTCCCTGAGCCGTGACGACGCGCGCGCCGCGAACCGTCTGTTCGAGGAGGCGCACGCCCAGTACGACACCCAGGTGCTCGTCCGGTTCGCACCGCAGATGAACGGAACGTGGGTCCGCTGGGGGCAGCAGCCGACTGCCTACGTCAGCGCCTTCCGCGCCTTCGCCGGAGTCGTGCACCGTGGCGACTCCGATGCAGCGATGGTGTGGTCGCCGTCGTACGGCGCCGGCTACCCCTTCGGGGAGTCCGCGGGACGACTCGAGGACCTCTCCGCCGTCGACGTCGCCAAGGCCGACACGAACGGCGACGGGCGACTCGACGCAGCAGACGACCCGTACGGGCCGTACTGGCCCGGCGCGTCGAGCGTCGACTGGGTCGGCCTGTCGATGTTCTTCTTCGGCAAGGGGAAGTCGACCGAGGCCGCCGGCCGCGACGTCCCGCTGACGACGAACGAGGCTCCGAGCGCCGGTGAGGTCGAGGCGCGCTTCGACGAGACCTGGGGCTACCAGGAGCGGCAGTCCGAGGGCACGTTCACCGAGCGGTTCGCCCAGGGCGAGGACCGCCCGATGCTGCTCGACACCGGCGCGCTGTACGACCACTCGCTCGACGGCGACAGCCAACTCGAGGTCAAGCGCTCCTGGTGGCGGCAGGTGTTCGCCGCCGTGCAGGACCGACCCGAGGTACGCGGCGTCACCTTCCTCGAGACGAACCGTCGTGAACCCGAGGCCGACAACCGCGTCGCCGACTGGCGCAACACCGCCGTCCCGGGCATCGCCGGGTCGTTCCGCGCCGACCTGCAGGCGACGGACCGCTTCGAGGGTGGTCCGGTCACTGACCGGGTCACCCCGCAGGACGGCGCTGCAGCGATCAGCCAGCAGTACGAGACCGGCGGCGACCAGATGGCGTGGATCGTCTGGTGCGCCTTCGGTCTCGCGGCGGCCTTCCTGCTGAGCGGGCTCGTCGGACGGCTGCTGCCGAGCTGGCGGTACCCCGACGACGGCAAGCCCGGCCGCGACCTGCGCCTCGACCTGTTCCGCGGGTTCATCATCCTGGCGGTGGTGATCACGCACATCGAGATCGGCGGGCCCTACTCGTACATCACGCTGCACGCCACGGGTGCCATCACCGGCGCCGAGATGTTCGTGTTCCTGTCCGGCATGGTGCTCGGCATGACCTACCCGTTCGCGATCAAGAAGTTCGGCGAGTGGGTCGCGGCCGTGGGGGCGTGGAAGCGGGCGCGGAAACAGTACCTCGTCACCCTGGCGGTGATCCTGGTGGTCTTCGCGCTGAGCTTCGTGCCGTTCCTGAACACGGACGCGATCACGACCTTCACCGACCGGGGGACCGGCACCGGGGGCGTCGGCGCCGAGGGCCGCGTCTACGACCTGTACCCGAACGCGATGCAGCTGCTGTCCTACCCGCCGCCGTGGTACGCGATCCGGCAGTTCCTGCTGCTCGAGATGGGGCCGTGGCCGTTCAACATCATGGGCCTCTTCGTGGTGCTCAGCC
Source organism: Curtobacterium sp. NPDC087080 (assembly GCF_044745105.1). Lineage (NCBI taxonomy): Bacteria > Bacillati > Actinomycetota > Actinomycetes > Micrococcales > Microbacteriaceae > Curtobacterium > Curtobacterium sp. NPDC087080. The sequence continues at coordinate 391,664 of NZ_JBIUZP010000002.1, forward strand.
TGTTCATCCCGCTGTGCATGTGGGTGATCAAGCGGGGCTTCTGGTGGGCGCTGCTCGTGGTGAGCTGGGGTCTGTACGTGCTCCAGGCCCTGGTACCCGAGCTCCGGCCGCTGAACTCGCAGTTCGAGTCGGTGTTCCCGTTGCTCACCTGGCAGGTCGTGTTCACCCACGGGCTCGTGCTCGGCTACTACCGCCGGCAGGTCATCGGCGCGCTCACCGGTCGGCTCGGCAAGGTGCTGATCGGCATCGGCGTCACCGGGTACGCGCTGTTCCTGGTCTACGTCTGGGCGGGGGACCACTTCGGGTTCACCCCGACGCCCTTCCCGGCGTCGATGTACGACGACCTGTACAACACGGCCTACCAGCGGGTCGACCTGCAGTGGGGGCGTCTGGTGGACATCGCGTTCTTCGCGATCGTGTCCTACGCGATCCTCACCGTGTTCTGGAAGCCGATCAACGCCGTCATCGGGTGGCTGTGGATCCCCATCGGCCAGGCCAGCCTGTACGTGTTCGTCTGGCAGGTCTTCTTCGCGCTGGCCATCGCCTCGATCCCGGGCGTGAACTGGTTCAACGGCTGGATCGGCTTCGCTGCCCACACGGCCCTGATCCTGCTCGTCTGGTACATGATCCGGAAGCGGTTCATGTTCTCGGTCATCCCGCGCTGATCCGCGCTGACCCGCGCGGTGCTCCGCTGCAGCGGGCCCCGAGTCTCGTCCTCACCGACGGTTCTCGCGGTCGGCGGCGCGAGGACCGTCGCTGAGCCCGGGTCTCGTGGCGGTCCGCGCACGCGGGACGGGGACGGACGGGAGGCGCGGTGCGGGTCGGACCCGCACCGCGCCTCCCGTCCGGTGCTGCGTCAGGCGCGACGGCGGCGAGCCAGGGCGATCCCCAGTCCGGCTGCCAACGCCAGGGCGCTGCCCGCCGCGAGCGGCAGGACGTCGGCACCGGTGAAGGCGAGCGCCCCCGATGGCTCGCCGGCGGCGGGAGCCCCCGGCGCCGGGTCGACGACGAAGGCGAACGTGCCCCACGTGGCGACCGTGCCGTCGGCGCGCTGGCCGACGAGGGTGTGCTCACCCGCCGCGAGGTCGACCGGCAGCTGCAGGGTCAGCACCCCGTCGTCGTCGGTCGGGTCGTCGCCGAGGTACTCGGCGTCGGAGTGTACGAACCAGTCGAGCGGAGCGCCGGCGAGCTCGCGGGGGACGGTGACGGTGACGGTGCCCGCCTCCTCGTCGACGGCGTCCACCCGGAGCGTGTGGGTCGCTTCGGTGAGCGTCGCGAGGTCCGCGGCGACGGGGGCCTCGTCGGACGGCGTGCTGGGGTCGGTCGGCTCGGTGCCGGGGTCCGTCGGGTCGGTGCCGGGGTCGGTCGGGTCCGTCGGGTCGGTGCCCGGGTCGGTCGGCTCGGTCGGCTTCTGCAGCGTGACCCGGTCGACCACGGTCATGTCCACCGACCGGTAGGTCGTCATCGCGATGGCGTCGCCCGAGACCTCGACGTTCGTGAAGTTCGGCGTGTACTCCTGGTTCTGCACGGCGGCGAAGTCGAACGGCCCGGGCGTGATGTCGTAGTACTTGCTGCCCGACGACGAGTTCGCCGTCACGTAGAGCACCTCGTCGCCCGTGGGCGTGACCGTCTCCGTGGGGGCGCCGGTACCGACCGGGGTCGTACCGCTCATCAGGTAGCTGCGGACGTACACGTGGTCGTGTCCCATGAGCACCAGGTCCACGTCGAGCGCGCTGAGCGCCGGCGGCAGGTCGGCACGGCGGGTGATGATGTCCGAGTCGTCCGCGTGCGACGCCGTGCTGTACACCGAGTGGTGGAAGGTGACGACCTTCCAGCGGGCCTCGTCACCGTGCTCCGCGAGCACCTTCCGTGCGAACTCGGCGTGTCCGGCGTCGTCCATGTCGTTCGAGTTGAACGAGATGTAGAGCGTGTCCCCGTACGTGAACCAGTAGTCGCCGCCCGCGCGACCGGCATCGGGCTTGCCGTGCTCGGTGGAGACGTTCGGCAGGTTGAAGTGCTGCTCGTACGCCAGGCTCGCCACGTCGTGGTTGCCGATGTTCGTCACGAGCGGGATGCGGCCGAGCTGGTCCGGCGAGAGGAAGCCCTCGTACTGCGCCTCGTTCGAGGCCGTGTTGACCTGGTCGCCGGCGGAGAACACCATCTCGGAGTCCGGGAAGGCACGCTCGGCCACGTTCATCGTGTCGACCCAGCCCGCCGTGTCCGACGTCGCGTCGCCGGAGGCGCCGATCTGCGCGTCGCCGATGAAGACGAACGAGTAGTCGCCGTCCCCGTCACCCGTGCGGAAGGTGGTGACCGGGCTCCAGCCGTCGGTGTCGCTCCCGACCCGGTAGGCGTACTCGCTCGAGGGCGCGAGATCCGCGAGCGTCGCGTGGTGGTACTGCTGCCCGTCGGTGGCGGTGCCGGAGGTGCTGGCGACCTCGGTGGCGCCGGTCGCCGGGAAGGCACCGTCGACGAGGCGGGACGCCGGGACGACCTGCGCGCCCTCGGCAGCGGCGGAGTCGGAGTACCAGGCGAGGTTCCGCGACGAGGCGTCGGCGCCGATCGTCATCACCACGTCGGAGATCGTCGCGGGCTGCGCGGCGTCCACGGGGGTCAGTGACGGCATCTCGAAGTAGACGTCGGAGCTGTTCGAGCGTCCCTGGTACAGCGCGACCGCGATGTCGTTCTCGCCCTCGTGGAGCAGCGATGCGTCGACGGAGAACGTGCTCGTGTCCGGGTCGGCGCCGTTGTCGCCCGCGTACTGCACGTTCTGCGTGACGCCGCCGTCCTCGAAGCCGGCGACCTTCGTGCCGTTCACGTACACGACGAGTGCGTCGTCGTACACGACCTCGGCGGTGAGGGACTTCCACGCTGCCAGGTCGGTCGCGTCGGCCTCGAACGAGGAGCGGAAGAAGTAGGTCGGGACGTCCTTGCCGTCCGCCAGGTACTGCTCGAGGAGGGTGTCGACGGTGTGCCCGCCGCCCATGCCCGTCGCCGCGCCGTTCTTCGCGCCGAACGAGCCCGTGCCGGTCTTCCAGTCGCCCGCGGGTAGGGCGCCCGTCGTCCAGGCGGTGCGGTCGGGCTGGCCGGCGGCGGGGTCGGACCCGTCCTCCAGGTACTGCCACTCGGTGGTCGAGGTGACGAGCGGTGCCTCCTCGGCCGAGGCGGCGGGGACGGAGCCGATCATCGTCGTGGCGGCGATCGCGGCGAGGGCCGCGGTGGCGGCTCCGACCGTGCGTGCGGTGCGTGCGGTGCGGCGCGGTCGTGCGGGGTGCTGCGGGGTCATGGTGTCCTTGTCGTCGTGACCCCCTCGTGGGGGCCTGGGACATCCGACCCTGCTGAGTTGTCCCACAGGTTTCCGGCGGTCGTACGGACGTGGAACTGTCAGGACGCACAGCTGCGGTGGCCCGACGCGCCCGTTCCTTCCCATCGCGCGTGGAGTGGGAAGCGGAACCGCGCGTACCTGGTCAGAAGGAACGACCTGGTACGCGCGATTCCGCCTGGTACGCGCGATTCCGCCCGGTACGCGCGATTCGGCCTGCCAGGGCCGGCGCGACCAGCTGACGGACGGGAGGCGCGGTGCCAGCTGGCACCGTCCTCCCTCGCGGGCTCGGTCGGCGCGCCCCGCGCAACGCTTCGCGTTGCCGCTGAGCGGGGCGCGCCCGTCCGTCGCCTGGTCGCGTCAGCGCGACGTGGTGCCCAGCGGCTGCGGGTCCACCGGGTCCGGCGGCACGGGCAGCGACCCACGGACCTGGTTCTGCGCCTGGCAGTCGCTCGTGCAGTTCGTCGCGCCCTGCGAGAGCTCGACCGCGTCCTCGCCGAGCACGCCGCCCATGCGGCCGCCGGGCTGCACGGTCCACGTCGTCGTCGTGGCCGTCTGCGAGGTCTTCGTCGCGACCTGCGGGCTGTCCTTGCCGAGCAGCATCTGGTGCGCGTCGCTGCCACCGGCCACCGCCGCGACCCCGTCGCCGAAGTTGATCTTGCCGGTGTACGGGTTCGTGAAGTAGAACAGGCCGGCACCGAGCGTGTGCGTGAACGTCACCGGCTGGGCGAACTCGGTCTCCATCTGGAAGATGCCGCCCTGGGCGCCGTCCTTCGCCTGGATCTTGAACTTGCCGGCACCGGTGCCGAAGATCGCGACGAGCGTGTCGTCGCGGACCTCGAGCGAGGACAGCTTCGTGCCGGACAGCTGCGCGGCGGTGAGCGATGGGACCTTCGACGCGAAGACCACGGTCGGCTTCGTCACCATCCGCTGCGTGTCCGGGGCTCCCGTCAGCGTGTAGTCGTAGACGCCCAGGTCGGCCACGCGGATGTCGAAGCCGTTGTGCTTGCCGCGGACCGCGATGGTGCCGGTGACGGCGACGTCCTTGAGCTTGAAGTCCTTGCCGACGGCGGGGTTCGTCGTGGTGCCGTTCACCGTGACGGCGTAGTCGCCTCCGGTCGACGTCTTGCCGGACGCGGTCGCGGGGGAGACCCCGGCGAGGGCCGCTGCGGCGACGGCGCCGAGCGCGATCACGGCGGCGAGGCCGGTGGTGCGGCGTCGCGTGCGCTGGGTGGTCATGGGTGCCTCCTGGGCTGGTCCGACGCGCCTGCGGTGGTCGCGTCCCTCGGGACGATCGTCGCCGTGACGCGGTGGTCGCACCATCGGACCTTGGTACTAGTACCCGGACCGCCCGCACGTGGAGGGCCGGGTCGTCACCAGCCGTGGTCGCGGGCCCAGAGCGCCGCACTCGTCCGGTCGGCGACGCCGATGCGGCGGAAGAGCGAACCGACGTGCACCTTCACGGTCCGCTCGGCGATCCCGAGTTCGGTCGCGATCTGCCGGTTCGACAGCCCGCGTGCGATCCGGACGAGCACGTCCCGCTCGCGCGGCGGCAGGTCCGGGCCGCGGTCGCGTGCCGGGACCGGAGCGTCGGGCAGCAGGGCACGGGCGACGCGGGGGTCGACGGGCGCCTCGTCGCGCGCCGTCGAGCGGACCGCGGCGACCACCTGTTCGGGCGTGGCGTCCTTGAGCAGGTAGCCGGTCGCCCCGGCGGTCAGGGCAGCGCGGACGCGGTCGTCGTCGGAGAACGTGGTGAGGACGAGCACCCGGACGGCCGGCAGCGTGGTGCGGATCGTCCGCGTCGCCTCGACCCCGCCGGCACCGGGCATCGAGAGGTCCATCACGACGACGTCCGGGTGCAGGGCGCCGGCACGCTCCACGGCTTCCTCGCCCGTGCCCGCCTCGCCGACCACATCGCAGTCGGTCGTCGTCGCGAGCACGGCGCGGAGCCCCTGCCGGACCAGGGCGTGGTCGTCGACGAGCAGCACCCTCACCGCAGTGACTCCGTCCGCGCGGGCAGCGTCAGCTCCCAGGTGGTCCCTGCGCCCGGGGCGGTCCGGAGCAGCAGCGCGCCGCCGGTGTCCTCGGCGACCTCGCGCAGGAGCGTCGTACCGAGGTGCCCCGTCGGCGCCGGACGGTCGAGGAGCGCCGGGTCGAACCCCACCCCGTCGTCGGCCACGCGCACCAGCAGGTCCCCTCGGTCGGCGCGCACGACCACGCTGATCCGGGATGCCCGAGCGTGCTTCGCGGCGTTCCACACGGCCTCACGCACGAAGCGCACGACCGCGGTCCGGGCGGCCGCCGACGCGTCGAGCGGCTCGGCGACGTCGACGTCGGTGACCACCCCGGCTGCTCGCGCCCGAGCACACGCGTCGTCGAGCGCCGCGCCGAGGCCGTCGCGCCCGGGATCGGCCGGCCGGATGGTCGTCATCGAGGTCCGGAGCGCGGACACCGCCTGCCGGAGCATCTCGGCGGCCGCCCGCGTCTCGGGCACCGCACCGAGCGACAGCGCCAGTCCGGCGACGTCCTGCACCGGCCCGTCGTGCAGTTCGCCCGCGAGGCGACGTCGCTCGTCGGCCTCGGCGTCGAGCGCGCGCCCGAGCAGCCGCTCACGGAGGCGCTGGCCCGCGCGGATCCGCAGGAGCAGCCAGAGCAGGAGCGGGACGAGCAGCAGGAGGACGACCCCGACCGTGCCGAACGCCAGTGCGGCGAACGCGGTCCGCAGGTCGGCGGCGCGGGCGAGGACCTGGTCGTAGGGGCGGTACGCCTCGAACAGCAACGCCTCACCGGACGGCGTGTGCACCGCCTGGTACGCCTCGAGCAGCGGTCCGTGTCCGCGTTCGTAGCGGTTCTCGGGCTCGTCCAGGTCGGACACCTCGGCGTCGGAGCGGTCGGTCCGGAGTGCCTCGAGGTCCTCGTCGGACAGCGGGAAGCGCTCGCCCACCAGTCGGGGCTCGTCCGACCACAGCACGGTGCCGTCCGCGCCCCAGAGCTTCAGGCGCACCGTCGAACCGGCGCGCGACTCGCCGGCCAGTGCGTCGTCGAGTCGGGCGCGTGCGACGGCACGGGCACCCGGGTCGCGGCCGACGACGTCGTCGACGAGGGCGGGTTCCACCACGACGCGGGCGAGCGCTGCCGTGTCGGCGGTGGCGTCGCGGACGGCGAAGGACTCGGCGACGCGTTGCGCGACGAGGGTGCCGGCGGTGGCGACGACCGCACCGCCGAGCAGCGCGGCGACGACGACCCCGACGAGGACCCGTCGCCAGGGGGTCCGTGCGGCACGACGACGGGGATCGGCGGCGACGAGCACGACCGGGGTCGGCTGCCCGCTGGTCGACGCCCGTTGTCCACGCACGGAGCAACCGTAACCGGCCTGAGCTGTGCTCGGGTCCCGGTCGCGGCTGCTGGACGAGCGGGCCGTGTGTCGCGTGCTCGTTCCTTCCCATCTCACGTGGAGTGGGAAGCGGAAGCGCGCGTACCTGGTCGGAACGAACGACCTGGTACGCGCGGATCCGCCTGGTACGCGCGGATCCGCCGGGCGGGGCGGGGCGACCCGGGACGGACGGGAGGCGCGGTGCCAGCTGGCACCGCGCCTCCCGTCCGTCCGTGGGTGCGTCAGCCGGCCGGCGTCCGGTCGGGCGCGGAGGCGAGCGCCTGCCGCACCGAGCCCCACGCGGCGAGCCGCTCGCGGACGGCGTCGTCCCGCTCGACCTCGAGCGCCGTCGCGTGGGCCTGCTCGAGCACGTCGTCGACCACGACGCGCTGTCCCGAGCGGGCCGAGGCGATCGCCGCGTCGACCATGACCAGGCTCATCACGTTGCCGTGGACCTCGCCGTCGGGGGTGGTCCCGGTCCGGACGGCCCGGACGAACGACGCGAGCGCCCCGGCGATCTCCGTGCCGACCCCGGGCGCACCTGCCGGGGTGCCGGGTGCGTCGTCGATCACGCTCGACGGGTCGTGGTCGCCGTCCCACGCGGCGGAGCCCGACGCGCCGGACGCGTGCCAGTCGCCGTTCCACGAGGTCTCGTCGCCGGGCGCGCACCACGAGCCGTCGTAGACGTAGCGGACGTCGTCCTCGAAGGCGAAGACCGCGGCGGCGTTCGCGTCCCCCCGGTACCAGGACCACGACGGGTTCCACGACTCGCAGTACACCGACACGGGTTCGCGTTCGAGCACGTACCGGGCGGAGTCGAACGCGTGGATCGCCATGTCGAGGAGCAGCACGTCGTCCATCTCCTCGCGGAAGCCGCCGAAGTGCGGGGCCTTCGCGAAGCGGGTGCCCAGGCTGCCGACACCGCCGAGCGCGCGGACGTGCTGCCGGAAGGCGACGAGCTGGTCGTTGTAGCGGCGCGACTGGGACACCATGAAGAGCTGTCCGGTCGCCTCGGCGGCGGCTGCGAGGGAGAGCGCCTCGGCGACGGTCTGCGCCGCGGGCTTCTCGCCGAGCACGGGGAGGCCGGCGTGCAGGGCGTCCATCGTCACCGGGTGGTGGGCGACGGGCACCGTGATGTCGAGGACGGCCTCGGCACCGGTCTCCGCCAGGAGTGCGGGCAGGTCGCGCCCGACCGGGATCGTCGGGGAGCCGGCGAGTTCGGCCCCGGCCCGCGCGGCGTCGAGGTCGAGGTCGACGACGCCGACGAGCTCGACGTCCGGGTCGGCGGCGACGGTGCCGAGCCAGGCGCGGCCCATCCCGCCGGCGCCGACCTGCACGACCCGTAGCGGGGCGTGCTCGGTCATGCGCGGGCCTCGGCGGACGCTGCGGGCTCGGCGGCTGCGGGCTCGGCGGCCGCGGGCTCGGTGGGTGCGGTGCCCTCGTCCTCGGGGGCGTCGTCGAACGGGCCGCGGTAGTGCTGGCCCTCGAAGTACTCGCCGAGGTCGTAGCGGCGCAGCGTCGGGAGCTCCCGCTCGCGGTCCGGTCGGGCCCACTCGGCCCCGTTGGCGACGACGCGTCGGACGTCCGGGTGGTGGTACACGGGGAAGTCCTGGTCGCCGGGGGAGAAGTAGAAGATCTTCCCGAGGCCGCGACGGTAGGTCATGCCGCTCCGGAAGACCTCGCCGCCGGTGAACCCGGAGATGAAGACGAGCTCGTCGGGCGTGGGCACGTCGAAGTACTCGCCGTACATCTCCTGCTCGGGGATGACGATCGGGTTCGGGACGCCCCGCGTGATCGGGTGCTGCGGGTTGACGGTCCAGACGAGTTCCTGGTCGTGCTCGCTCCGCCAGCGCAGGGTGCACGTGGTGCCCATGAGCTTGCCGAAGATCTTCGACCAGTGGCCGGAGTGCAGGACGACCAGGCCCATGCCGGACAGGACGTGCTTGTGGACGCGGTCGACCACGGCGTCGTCGACGTCGGCGTGGGCGGCGTGCCCCCACCAGGTCAGGACGTCGGTCTCGGCGAGCACTGCCTCGGACAGTCCGTGCTCGGGCTCCTGCATGGTCGCGGTCCGGACGACGGCGTCGGGCAGGTTCTCGCGGATGCCGTCGGCGATGGCGCCGTGCATGCCGTCGGGGTAGCGCTCGGCGACGTGCTGCTCGACCTGCTCGTGGACGTTCTCGCCCCAGACGGTGATGCGCAGCGGGGTGGTGGTCATGGTGTGGGCCTTCCTGGAGGAGTGGCGGGGTGCACCGGCGGGGGCGGTCGTCACTTGACCGCGCCGCCGAGTGCACCGGCGGAGATGTAGCGCTGGGCGACGATGAGGAGCACGGCCGCCGGCAGTGACGCGAGGACCGACGTCGCCATGACGGGCCCCCAGTCGGTGACGTTCGAGCCGATGTAGTTGTAGATGCCGAGCGTGATCGGGCGGACCGCGTCGGTCGAGGTGAGGGTGAGGGCGATGAGGAAGTCGCCCCAGGCACCGAGGAAGGTGAACAGTGCCGCGGTGACGATGGCGTTGCGGCTGATCGGCAGGACGATCGACACGAAGGCCCGCAGGTCGTTCGCGCCGTCGACCAGCGCGGCCTCGACGAGGCTCGGCGGGATCGACTCCATGAACGCCCGCATGAGCAGGATCGCGAACGGCACCTGCACGGCGCTGTCGGCCAGGATCAGCCCGACGTAGCTGTTCAGGAGCCCGACGTTGTTGAACAGCGTGTAGAGCGCGTTGGCGATGACGATGCCGGGGATCATCTGCGTGATGAGCAGCACGAGCAGGAACACCTTCGTGCCGCGCATCCGGAACCGGGCGAGGCCGTACGCCGCCGGGGTCGCGATCGCCAGCGTCAGCACGACGGTGCCGAGGCCGATGATCATGCTCGACACGAAGTTCTGCCCCTGCTGGGCGAACGCGGCCCGGTACCCGGCGAACGTCGGGTTCCACGGGAACCAGGTGGCGGTGGCGGCACCCGAGGTGGCCTGCAGGCTGGTGTTCACCATCCAGTAGACGGGGAAGATCATGATCGCGAGGAACACGATCCCGAGGATGGTGAAGGGCAGCCCCTTCGCGGTGCGGCGTGGTCGGGGCGCTCGCGCGCTCCGCTTCGTCGTGATCGCGCGTGTGACGGTGACGGTCTGGTTCGCGAGTCCGACGCTCATTCGTCGACCGCCTTCCGTGAGATCGCGATGTAGACCATCGCGAAGACGAACGAGACGACGATGAGCACGTTGCTCACCGCGGCTCCGATGCCGAACTGGAAGTTGATGAACGACTGGTGGTAGGCGTTCGTGGCGAGGGTCTGCGTCGAGTTCGCGGGACCGCCGCCGGTCAGGCCGAGGATGATGTCGACGACCTTCAGCGTGTAGACGACCCCGAGCACGATCACCACGCTCACGACGCTCCGGATGCTCGGCCAGGTGATGTACCAGAACGCCTTGAACCCGGTGGCACCGTCGAGGGCGCCCGCTTCGTAGAGCTCCGGCGGGACGGACTGCAGCCCGCTGTACAGGATCGTCGTGTTGAAGGGGATGCCGAGCCAGACGTTCACGCCGATCACGGCGATGAGGGCCAGGCTCGGGCTGACGAGCCACGGCACCGGGCCGATGCCGACGACGCCGAGCAGCTGGTTCAGTGCACCGCTGTCCTGGTCGAGCAGCCACTTCCACACCGCGCTCGACGCGATGAGGGGCAGCAGCCACGGCAGGAGCAGCAGGCCGCGCAGGAAGCCCGACAGCGGGAAGTGCCGCCGGAAGAACAGCGCGAGGCCGAGGCCGAGGACGAACTGCAGGACGATCGAGCCCGCGGTGAACAGGGCGGTGTTGACGACGCTGGTCGTGAAGACGCTGCTCGAGAAGACCGCGACGTAGTTGCCGAGGCCGACCCAGGGGGCCTCGCCGGTGAAGAAGGTCTTCGTCGTGTAGTCCTGGAACGACATCACGACGTTCTTGACCACGGGGTAGCCGAAGAACAGGGCGACGAACACCGCGGCCGGCACGACGAAGAGCCAGCGGGTGATGGTCGAACGGAGGCGCGCGCGGCGCTGTCCGGGGCGGGCGGGGGCCGCGGGCGTCGTCGCCCGGGGCCGGATCTGCGTGGAGGCGCTCATGTCAGGTCCTTCCGTCAGGGGCGGGGAGCCGGTCTCGCGACCGGCTCCCCGGCTCCGCTACTGGTTCTGCGACTGCGCCTGCTCGAGCGCCTGCTCGGGGTCGGCCTTGCCGGTCAGCGCGAGCTGGACGGCGGTGTAGATCTTCGTGGCGGCCTTGGGCCAGTCCGGTCCGAGCTCGCCGGTGCGCGCGCGGGCGGTCTGCACGGTGGTGACGAACGAGGCCACGTCGGCGTGGTCCTCGGCCCACTTCTTGCCGACCTCGATGTTGGTGGGCACGTTCCCGCTGACCCCGGCCAGGACGGCCTGCATCTTGTCGCTGTTCAGGCACCCGACGAACTTGCCGGCGAGCTGCATGGTGTCCTTGTTCCCGGTCTGCGGGACGGTGAAGGCCTCGCCGCCGAGCGGGGCGACGGTCTCGGACCCGGTGCGCGTCGGGATCGGGACGCTGTCGAACTCCAGGTCCTTCGCCTTCTTGAGTGCGGGCAGCTGCCACGGACCGTTGATCATCATCGCGGCCTTGCCGGCGATGAACTGGTTGTTGACGTCGGCCTGTGCCCAGTTGATCGAGCTCTTCGACATCGAGCCGTCGTCCTGCAGGTCCTGCACGAGCTGCAGCGCCTGCGCGGCCTCGGGCGTCGCGATGTTCTTCTCGTCACCGCCGTTCGACCAGAAGAACGGCAGGAACTGCCAGGTGCCCTCGTAGGTGTTGATGTTGCTCATCGCGAAGCCGTACGTCGACCCGTTCGTGAGCTTCTTCGCCGCTTCCTTCAGCTCGTCCCACGTCTTGGGCGGCTGGACGCCGGCGTCGGCGAGCAGCTTCTTGTTGTAGTACAGCGCGATGGAGTTCGTGTTCGGCTGCAGACCGTAGAGCTTGCCCTCGAAGGTGTTCGCGCCCTTCACGCCGGGGACGTCGTCGTCCGCGTCGAGACCGTAGTCGGCGAGGTCGGAGAGCGCTCCGGACGAGGCGATCTGCTGGACGTCGGGGTTGTCGAGCATGAGCACGTCGGGCAGGGTGCGCGACGACGCCTGCTGCAGGACCTTCGAGATGAGACCGGCTCCGGCGACGTGGTTGATCTTCACCTCGACGCCGACGTCCTTCGCGCACTGCTGGTACACGGGGTCGTAGTTCGCGTCGTAGTAGTCCTCGATCGTGAGGGTCTTCCCGCCGCCGGACGACGACGCGTTGCCGGCGCCGGAGCACCCGGTCAGGACGAGGGGGACCGTCGCGACGATCGCGGCGGCGCCGACGAGGGCGCGGCCCCGGCGGGACGTGGAGCGGAAACCAGGCTTCATTGCACTGCTCTTCTCTTCGCGGATGCGGGGAAGGACACGGTGCGTCGACTCCACTGACGTCGTCGTCGCGGTGGTCCTGGGGCGAGAAGCTAACAGAAAAGCGCTTCACCTGTAAAGCGCTTTTCTGGTTCCGTCACGGGACTATGCTCAGGACCACCGCAGCGCACGCGGGGCAGGCCGGCACCGTCGCCGTCCTGCTCCTGGACGTGCCCCGATGCCGGGCGGTACCGATCGATCAGGAGGGTCCGATGGCCACGATGCAGCAGGTCGCCGACCGTGCCGGCGTCTCCATCGCGACGGTGTCGTTCGTGGTGAACGGCACGAAGTACGTCACGCCGGCCACCACGGCGAAGGTCACCGCGGCGATGCGCGAGCTGAAGTTCCGCGGCAACGTCGTGGCGCGCGCCCTCGCGAGCCGACGGACCCGGATCATCGCCCTGCTGTTCCCGACCACGGGCAACCGCTTCAGTCCGACCACGTCCGAGTTCTTCATGAACGCCGCCGAGCGGGCCTCCGAACGGGGCTACCACCTGGTGCTGTGGCCGGTCGACCCGGCGGGCGACGACCTCGACGACCTGGTCTCCGGCGGTCTCGTCGACGGCGTCGTGCTCATGGAGGTGCGGATGGACGACCCGCGCGTCGTCAAGCTGTCGGAGCTCGGCGTCCCGTTCACCCTGATCGGCCGGACGCGTGACGCGGACGAGCTGCCGTACGTGGACATCGACTTCGAGACCACCATCGAGGACGGCCTCGACCACCTGCAGGACCTGGGCCACCGGCGCTTCGGGCTCGTGCTCGAGAACCTCGAGGGCACGCCCATGGCCGGGTACGCGCCGCACCTGCGCGTCGAGGACACCTTCCGCCGCTCGGTCGCGGAGCGCGGCGGTGCGGGAACGATCGTGTACGCCGGCCCCGGGAGCGAGGGCGGCCGCGACGCTGCACGGCGCCTGCTCGAGGCCGACCCCGACGTCACCGCGGTGCTCGTGATGAAGGACGACTCGTCCGCCGGGCTGCTCGTCGGCCTGTACGCCGCGGGCCGACGGGTGCCGGACGACGTCTCGGTCCTGAGCATCGCGTCCTCCGCGGCAGCGGGGGACCAGCACCACCCGCGCCTCTCCACGATGATCGCGCCCGGTCGCGAGCTCGGCGTCCGCGCGGCGGACGCGCTGATCGACCGCCTCGACGGTACATCGGTCGAGCTGCCGCACTTCCTGCTGCCCTGCGTGCTCCGGCCCGCCGAGTCGACGGCCGCCGCCCCCACGCGCTGACCCGAGGCAGGCCGCCGGCCGCCGGCGAGTCTCGCCCCCAGCGACGTTCCTCGGGACGCGGGCCACGAGGACGGTCGGGCAGCGCGAGTCTCGACCGCCGACCGCCGACCGCCGCCCGCCGACCGCCCTGCCCGCAGCCGGACGGGAGGCACGTGGCGGGCCCGCACCGTGCCTCCCGTCCGTCTCCTACTCACGTTCCCTGTGCGACCGCTCAGGAGCGCTTGGTTCTGTTGGGCAACGAGATCGCCGGGTGCTCGCGCACCCTTCGTCGAGGAGGACGGATGGCAATCGACCGCAGGCTCTTCCTGCTCGGGGGCACGGGGGTGCTGCTGCTCGCCGGGTGCTCCACCCGGCCGGAGCGCACCACCGTCGAGGAGTGGCCCACCGACCCGCCCGAGGGAGACGTCACGATCAGCTGGTGGGCGGGGCAGGTCGCCTCGAAGGACGGCGGCGACCTCCGCCGTCGGCTCATCGCGGAGTTCCAGAAGGAGCACCCGAACATCCGCGTGCGGATCGTCAGTGCCCCGAGCGACACCGACACGAACCGCACCAGCCTGACGACGCAGATCGCCGCGGGCAGTCCGACGCCCGACGTGTACCTGGGCGACGTCGCGTGGCCCGGGCAGTTCGCGAAGAACAAGCTCGCGACCCCGGTGGACCAGCTCGTCGGCGAGGACTTCTTCGAGCAGTTCCCGGAGGGGCTCCGCCTGGCGGCGAGCGTCGACGGGACCTACTACATGTTCCCGCTCTACATCGACGAGTCGTTCTTCCTGTACCGGCAGGACCTCCTCGACAAGCACGGGCTCCAGGTCCCGCGCTCGTGGGAGGAGGTCAAGGACACCGCGAAGAAGCTCGTGGACACCGGCGACGTCGACTACGGGCTGGCGTTCCAGGGCGACGTGTACGAGGGCCTCACCTGCAACGTGACCGAGTTCGTCGCGGACGCCGGCGGGTCGCTGCTCAACGACGACCTCACGAAGCCCGCGACGACGAGCTCGGAGACCAAGCGTGCGTTCGAGTTCATGCGCTCGCTCATCACCGACGGCGCCGCTCCCCGTGCGACCCTGACGTACCAGGAGCAGGACACGAACGACGCCTTCGCGGGCGGCCGCGCCGCGTTCCTGCGCAACTGGTCGTACGCCTGGGGCATCGCGAACGGTCCGGACTCGGCGGTCGCCGGCAAGGTCGGCCTCGCGCCCCGCCCGACGTTCGACGGCATGGACGAGCACCACTCGACGATCGGCGGGTGGGGGAACTACATCAACCCGCACACCCAGCAGCCCGCGGCGGCGCTGACCTTCGCGGCGTGGATGTCGAGCGAGACGGCGCAGCAGTTCCTCACCCGCGAGGGCGGCGTCCTGCCGGCCCGCAGCGCGAGCCTGGTCAGCGACGACGCGAAGCGGCAGGACCGCCCGACGTACGACACCGCGGCGGGCATCACCCTCGTGCCCCGCCCGACCTCGACGGCGTACTACCCGAAGGTCTCGCAGGGCGTCTACCAGAACGGCAACAGCATCCTCGGCGGCCAGGCATCGGTCGACGGCGGCACCCGTTCGATGGCCTCGGCCATCTCGCTCGCCCTGACCGGGGACGCGCTGTGAGCGCCGGCACCGCGACGCGGACCTCGGCCGGCGAGACCGGCGGACGGACGCCGGGCACCGGGAAGCCCGGCCGGTACCGCCCGACGACCGCACGGTCGCGGATGGAGCGCGTCCGTGCCCGTGGCGCGTGGGGCTTCGCGGCCCCGGCGCTCCTGGTCGTCGCCGCGGTGACGATCTTCCCGGTGGTGTACTCGATCGTCCTGAGCTTCGCGGACGTCGAGATCGGCTACGACGGCTTCACGATCCAGGGCTTCGGCCTCGGCAACTACGCGGCCCTGCTGCAGAGCGCCGACTGGTACCGGGCACTCGGCTTCACGGTGCTCTACACCGTCGTCACGGTGTCCGTGGAGCTCGTGCTCGGCATGCTCGTCGCCCTGGTGCTCGAGCGGCTCGGGGTCACCCGCGGGTGGATGCTCGCGCTGCTCCTCGTGCCGTGGTCGCTCGTGACGATCGTCAACGCGCAGCTCTGGAAGTACATCTACGACTCGACGTACGGCGTCGCGACGTGGTTCTTCGGCCTGTTCGGCGACGCCCCGGTGATCCTCGGCGAACCGGTCCCCGCGATCACCGGCCTGATGGTGGCGGACATCTGGAAGACGACACCGTTCGTCGCGATCATCCTGCTCGCGGGCCTCGTCCAGATCTCGGAGGACCTGTACGAGGCCGCCGAGCTCGACGGGGCGAACGGGTGGCAGACGTTCTGGCGGGTCGTCGTCCCGCAGCTGGCCCCGACCCTGACGATCGCGGTCCTGTTCCGCGTGCTGCAGGCGTTCGGCGTCTTCGACCTGCCGTTCGTGCTGACGAACGGCGGACCGGGCACCACCACCCAGTCGCTCGCGATCATGGGCTACAAGGTGCTCTTCCAGGACATCAACATCGGACCGGGCGCCGCGATCGCGACCAGCACCGCGGTCATCGTGGTCGTCGGGTGCCTGCTCTTCCTGCGGGCGTTCCGGAACCAGGCGAAGGGAGGGGATGCCTGATGCCCCGTCAACGTGTCCGCAAGGGCTGGCGGAAGTGGGTCAACACCGTCAACGTCAGCGGTGTCGTGATCGCCGTGCTCACCGCGCTGCCGCTCTACTGGCTCGTCTCCACGTCGCTCAAGCCGTCGTCGGAGATCGCGCAGTCGCCGCCGACCGTCGTGCCGCGGTCGCTCACGTTCGACAACTTCGTCGTGGCCTTCCGCGACAACGCCCTCGGGCAGTACATGGTCAACAGCATCGTGGTGTCGGTGGCCACCACCGTGGTCGTGCTGGCACTGTCGTTCCTCGCCGGCTACGCCCTCGCCGGGCGGTGGATCAAGGGCCGGACGGCGATCATGACCTCGCTGCTCATGCTGTCGGTCTTCCCGGCGATCGCGGTCCTGACGCCGCTGTACCTGCTCGAGCGGAACCTCGGGCTGCTCGACTCGTACCCGGGCCTGATCGTGCCGTACGTCGCGTTCAACCTGCCGTTCGCCATCTGGATCATGCGCAACTACCTGCAGGGGATCCCCTCCACCATCGAGGAGGCCTCCGAGATCGACGGCGCCGGCGCCTGGCGCACCGTGCTGTCGGTGATCCTGCCGATGGCGAAGCCCGGACTGTTCACCGTCGGCGTCTTCACGTTCACGGCGTCGTGGAGCGAGTTCCTCATGGCGCTGACGTTCAACAGCGAGAACTCGTTCCGCACCATCCCGGTCGGCATCGCCCTGTTCGGTACGCAGTTCACGGTGCCGTTCGCGCAGATCTTCGCGGCGAGCGTCGCGGCGACGATCCCGATCGTCATCCTCGTGCTGGTGTTCCGCCGATCGATCGTCTCCGGGCTCACCAGCGGTGCGGTGAAGGGGTGACGTCCGCGGGGTCGGTGACCACGGACCGGTCACCGACCCCGCGACGGACGGGAGGCCCGTGGCGATCCCGCCACGGGCCTCCCGTCCGTCACCGGTGCGGTGCGCGCTCGTCGCGAGCCGGGCCGGTCACGTGCCGTCAGCGACGTCCGTCGCGTGCGGTGTCGGTGAAGAAGTCGGCGTACAGGCCGTTGACGTCCTGCAGCTCGCCGTACTTCCAACGCTTGCGCATCCGACGGAACGTCTCGATGCGCACCGGGTCGATGCCCGGCTCGGACTGGTACGAACCCATGGTTCCTCCCCGTTTCCCTGATCCACCCCCGTGTGGGGGTACCCGAGGGCGACGGTACGTGCAACGGCGTCCCGCGTCCGCCGATGTAGGTCGGGAACTGACCTAACTGCGCTTGTTGGACAAATGTTCGAGCAGGGTCCCCAGCCGCCCGTAGCCTGCCGTCAAGGGGTCGGAGCGCCGTACTCGAGCGCCTCGATCACTCGATCGATCACGCGGACGTACCGCGTGGTCTCGCGCTCGGAGAAGGAGGACAGGAGCTCGTGCAGGTGCTCGTTCGTGCTGTCCATCGCGGCCGCGTAGGCGCGTTGCGTCTCCGGGGTCAGTTCGATGTACCGGCTGCGGCCGTCCTCCGGGTTCGGCACGCGGCACAGGTGTCCGGCGCGCTCGAGCCGGTCGACCGTTCCGGTGACCGCTGGGCTCGAGAGCCCGAGGTGCGAGACGAGGTCCTTCACCCGCACCGTGCGTCCGGCGGCCGCGGCCCGCGCGACGAACTGCAGGACCGTCAGGTCGGAACCGGACACCGAGAGCCGTTCGCGCAGTCGACCCCGGAGCGCGCCCATCGCGGCCTCCAGCCGGGTGATCGCGGCGGTCAGGTCGATCTCACTCACGTGGTCGCCCCCTCCGAGTGCGTCGGTCCTGCGCGACACTACGCCGCACCCACCCTGGAACCGTATCCGTATAACGAGGAAGCATGCGTCATGTGGACAGACGATCGTGGACAGGATCGTCGTGGCTGATCCCTTGATCGAGGCGTTCGGCGCCGAGGGGACGATCGCGCCGGTGCGCTTCGAGGTCGCCGGGACGCGCCCGGACACCGCCGTCCGCGACCTGGGCGGCATCTACGCGGGGGAGCGGTGGAGCGCCGTCCCGTCGCACGGGCGGTTCGACTACCGGTACACGGCGATCGGTGACAGCGAGGTCACCATCCGCCGGTCGCAGATGCACGGCGAGATCCGCGGGTGGATGCCCTCGGGATCGGTCGACTACGTGGTGACCTGGATCAGCACGGGGACGGGGGAACTCGAGGTGCGCGGGGAGCGCTGGCCGATGCTCCTGGACGTGCCGGTGATGTTCCCCGCCGACGAGGAGTTCGGCTTCGTCACCGCGGACTACGACCAGCGTCTGGTGCACTTCGACCGCGAGTTCGTCCGGCGGGTCGCCGCGACACGGACGGACGTCGCGGACCGACCGCTGCGCTTCGACGCGCGACGCGGCGCCGACGAGTCGATCGGGCACCGGTGGCAGGGGGCGCTGACGGCGCTCTCGCGGGCGCTCCGCGTGGGCGGGCCGGACTCGGACGTCTGGCAGGACGCCAAGGTCGCCGCCGCCGAGGTCTTCCTCGACATGTTCCCGCCGCAGAGCGGCAGCCTGCCCGACGTGCTCGAGCAGCCGCGGAACGCCCGGCTCCGGGCCGCCGTCGAGTACATCCACGCGCACGCCGCCGAGCCCGTGTCGATCGTCGACCTGTCCGAGGCCGCCGGGCTCAGCGTCCGGTCCGTGCAGGAGTCGTTCCGCCGGGTGTTCGACGTCTCCCCGCTGACCTACCTGCGCCAGGTGCGGCTCGACCGCGTGCACGAGGAGCTGCTCGAGGCAGGGCCGCAGGCCGGCGCCGTGGGGGACATCGCGCGCCGCTGGGGCTTCGCGCACCTCGGGCGGTTCTCGGCGTCCTACGCCGAGCGGTTCGGCGAGTACCCGAAGCAGACCCTGCGGCGCTGAGGGCGGCGCGGCTCGGCGGTCGCGGCCGCGGCCGCGGTCGCGACTGCGACCGCGGCCGCGGGCGCGACGTGCTCGCGCACAACCAGGAGCACGTCGCCCCACGGAAAGCCGTGGCGCGACGTGCCTTCGGTTGTGCCGCGGGCGGCGCGGCCGCCGCGCCGCAGGCGGTGCGGCCGCCGCGCCGCAGTCTGCGGCGCGACGTGCTCGCGCACAACCAGGAGCACGTCGCGCCACGGAAAGCCGTGGTGCGACGTGCCTTCGGTTGTGCCGCGGGCGGCGCGGCCGCTGCGGCGCCCGCGCCGCTCCGTGCCGCGGAAGCGACACGCTCCCGCCTCCCGACGGCGGCGCACTGTCGCTTCCGCGGACGACTCGCGCCACCGCGCAGCAGGCGAGGGCCGCCGGACGGGAGGCGCGGTGCCAGGTGACCGCGCGCCTCCCGTCCGCGGACCTGCCGCGACGGCCGAGCGGGCACGACATGCCGCGGCCCTGCGCCGAGCGGGTGCGATCGGCTGCCAGCGGCGCCGAGCGTGACAGATGCGGCCCGCTCGTCGTGCAGACGGGAGGCGCGGTGTCGGCCGCGCGCCACGCGCCCGCGCGTCAGCCGCGCGCCGGCGCCGTGCTGCTGCGGACGCGCAGCGTCGAGCGCAGCCGTACGTGGTCGCTCGTCGGCTCGCCCCGGAGCATCGCGAGGAGCATCGTGACCGCGCTCGCGCCGAGTTCGGCGAGCGGCTGGGCCACGGTGGTGAGCGGCGGGGTGGTCGTCGACGCCTGCGGGACGTCGTCGAAGCCGACCACCGATAGGTCCTCTGGCACGCGCAGCCCCAGCGACGCCGCGGCGTGCAGCACGCCGATGGCCGACGAGTCGTTCGCCGCGAACACCGCCGTCGGGCGGTCCGGCAGCGTCAGGAGGTCGTGCGCCACGGCGGCGGAGCGCTCCTCTTGATAGTCGCCGGCCCGCACGAGCCGCTCGTCGACCGTGATGCCCGCGGCGGCGAGGGCGTCCCGGTACCCGGTCTCGCGGAGCTGCGACGACGCCAGGTCGCCGCGGCCCTGCACGTGGGCGATGCGGGTGTGCCCGAGGCCGAGCAGGTGCTCCACGGCGTCCCGGGCCCCGGCGGCGTTGTCGGTGTCGACGGTGGCGTGGCCCTCCGGGCCGGTGTGCGGGTCGATCGCCACGACGGGGATCGACGCTCCCGACAGGGCGGCGGACGGGGTGACGACGATCGCGCCGTCGATCAGCGTGCCGGACAGGCGTGAGAGCGATCGTCGTTCCCAGCCGGGCTGCCCGGTGCCGGCCTCGAGCCCGGCGTAGGCGAGCAGCTCGTAGCCGGTGCCCGTGGTCGCCGCCGAGACACCGCGCAGGAGCTCGGTCGAGAACGGCTCGAACTCGGGCACGAGGATGCCGATCACGTTCGTGCGCGAGCTCCGCAGGCTCCGTGCGACCAGGGACGTCTCGTAGCCCAGGCGCTCGACGACCTCCTGCACGCGGAGCATCGTCGCGGGTGCGACGCCGTCACGGTTGTTGACCACCTTCGACACGGTCGGGATCGAGACGCCTGCGGCGCGCGCGACGTCCGCGATCGTGACCCGCCCCGGTCCGGGCGTGGAGTCGACGGCGGTCTGCATGTGCTCACCGTACCGCCGGAGCCGCATTCCGCCAGTCCGCGCATCACGGTTAGAAAACGTTATCGATAACGATTGACAACGCTGCGGAGCACCTGGCACGCTCTCCGCAGCGGCATCGACTGCCGCGAACGTCAACGACGACACCGAGGAGTTCCACGATGACGAGGAAGATCCGTGCCGCGGCAGCCATCGCGCTGGTCGGGGCCACCGCGCTCACGATGGCGGGCTGTTCCGCCGGCGGCAGCGACCCGTCCCAGGACGGCGGCAAGGTCACGATGACCTTCTGGCACAACTCGACCACCGGTCCGGGCAAGGCCTACTGGGACGACACCGTCAAGGCCTTCGAGCAGAAGTACCCGAACGTCACGATCAAGGTCCAGGCGATCCAGAACGAGGATCTCGACGGCAAGCTCCAGACCGCGCTGAACTCCGGCGACGGTCCGGACGTCTTCCTGCAGCGCGGCGGCGGCAAGATGGACGCGATGATCGCAGCCGGTCAGCTGATGGACATCTCCGACTCGATCAGCGCCGACGCGAAGCAGTCGATCAGCAAGGGCACCTTCGCCGGGTACGAGAAGGACGGCAAGACCTACGCGATGCCGGGCGCCGTTCTCCCCGAGGGCATCTGGTACTCGAAGGACCTGTTCGCCGAGGCCGGCATCGAGGGCACCCCGACCACGATGGACCAGCTGAACGAGGACGTCGCCAAGCTCAAGGCGAAGGACATCGACCCGGTCGCCGTCGGCGCGAAGGACGCCTGGCCCGCCGCGCACTGGTACTACAACTTCGCGCTCCGCGAGTGCAGCGAGAAGACGCTGAACGACGCCGCGAAGACGCTGAAGTTCGACGACGCCTGCTGGACCAAGGCCGGTCAGCAGCTCGAGGACT
This sequence comes from Curtobacterium sp. NPDC087080, assembly GCF_044745105.1. Lineage (NCBI taxonomy): Bacteria > Bacillati > Actinomycetota > Actinomycetes > Micrococcales > Microbacteriaceae > Curtobacterium > Curtobacterium sp. NPDC087080. Next base: position 412,977 of record NZ_JBIUZP010000002.1, read on the forward strand.
TCAACAAGACGGAGCCGTTCAACCAGGGCTTCCTGACCACCGCCGCCCAGCAGGGTGCCGGCAGCTCGGCCGGACTCCTGGCGAACCACAAGGCCGCGATGGAGCTGATGGGGGCCTGGGACCCGGGCGTGATCGCCTCGCTCACCCCGGACTCCAAGCCGCTGCAGGACCTCGGCTGGTTCCCGTTCCCGGCGGTCGACGGCGGGAAGGGTGACCCGAAGTCGATGATGGGTGGTGTCGACGGCAACTCCTGCTCGGCACAGGCCCCGAAGAAGGCCTGCACCGACTTCCTCAACTTCATCGTGCAGAAGGACAACCAGGAGGCCTACTACAAGGCCTTCAACGCGATCCCCGTCAACAAGGACGCCCAGTCGGTCGTCTCCGAGCCCTACCTGAAGACGGCCCTCGCGGCCTACCAGGAGGCACCGTTCGTCTCGCAGTACCTCGACACCCTGTACGGCCAGAACGTCGGCAACGCGCTGAACACCAGCGTCGTCGACCTGCTCGCCGGCAAGGGCAACGCGAAGGACATCGTCGAGACCACCAACCAGGCTGCGGCCAAGGGCTGATCATGGCGCTCGACACCTCCCTCGGCACGAACCCGGCGAAGGCGTCGGGCACAGCTCCCGGGACGTCCCCGGCGGGGAGCGGTTCGCCGCTCCCCGCCCGGCGGACCGCCAAGCGCGTCGCCGACTGGCGCAAGCGCGTCGAGATCGCGGTCCTCGCCGGACCCGCGGTCATCGTCTTCGTGACCTTCGTCATCCTGCCGGTGGCGCTGGCCGCGTACTACGGCTTCTACAAGTGGCAGGGCTACGGCCCACCGACGAACTTCGTCGGGCTGCAGAACTACCTGATCATCTTCCAGGACAAGGCGTTCCAGTCCGTCCTGCTGCACAACGGCTTCATCGTCGTGATGTCGCTCGTGCTGCAGGGCCCGATCGCGATCGTCCTCGCGCTCCTGCTCAACCAGAAGATGCGCGGTCGCGGACTCGTCCGCGTGCTCGTCTTCGTGCCGTACGTGATCTCCGAGGTCATCGTCGGCACCGGTTGGAGCCTCATGCTCCAGTCGAACGGTGCCGTGAACGACCTGATGCAGGGCATCGGGCTCGGCGGCCTCCGTCAGGACTGGCTCTCGAACCCGGACATCGCGATCTGGAGCCTCCTCGCGATCATCTCGTGGAAGTACATCGGCTTCGCGGTGATCCTGTTCCTCGCCGGCCTGCAGAGCATCCCCGAGGAGCTCTTCGAGGCGGCGGCGATCGACGGCGCGAGCTACTGGCAGATCCAGCGCCGGATCACCCTGCCGCTGCTCGGCCCGACCATCCGCATCTGGGCGTTCCTGTCGATCATCGGCTCCCTCCAGCTGTTCGACCTCGTCTACATCATCTGGGGCCAGTACATCTCCTCGACCGCGGGCACCTCGACCATGGCGACGTACATGGTCGCGAACGGCCGGACCTCGGGCAACTACGGGTTCGGCAGCGCCGTCGCCGTGGTCATGTTCCTGATCTCGCTCGCGGTCGCCCTGGTCTACCAGCACTTCGTGCTCCGTCGGGACACCGCGGGCGCCATCACCGAGAGGAAGCACTGATGGCCATCACCAGCGCCACCACCAACCTCGTCGCCCCCGGTCGCCGTGGTGCCCGGGCGCGGAAGTCCGGGGCCGCACTCGGTCAGGCGAGCCCGCTGACCTACGTCGTCGCGATCCTGTTCGTCGCCGCGAACCTCGCCCCGGTGCTCTACATCGTGCTGGGCGGGTTCCGGACGAACTCGCAGATCACGACGAGCCCGGCCGGCCTGCCCGCGCCGTTCCAGTTCGGCAACTACGGCTCGGTGCTGTCGAGCGGCATCTTCTGGCAGCAGCTCGGGAACTCGACGATCAGTGCCCTGAGCACCACGCTCGGCGTCGTCGTGCTCGGCCTGATGGTCAGCTTCGTGCTCGCCCGCTACTCCTTCCGGGGCCGCGGGGCGGTCTACGCGCTGTTCGCCGCGGGCCTGATGTTCCCGATCACGGTCGCCATCACGCCGCTCTACCTGCTCGTCAAGGACCTCGGTCTCACGAACAGCCTGGCCGGTGTGATCCTGCCGCAGATCGCGTTCGCCCTGCCGACGACCGTCATCATCCTGGTGCCGTTCCTGCGGGCGATCCCCGACGAGCTCGAGGAGGCCGCCTCGATCGACGGCGCCAGCCGCCTCGGCTTCTTCTTCCGCATGATCGTCCCGCTGTCGCTGCCCGGCGTGGTGACGGTCGGGATCCTCGCCTTCATCGGCAGCTGGAACAGCTACATCCTGCCGCTGTTCATCCTCAACAACGAGGCCGCGTACACGCTGCCGCTCGGTGTCCAGGCGTTCTCGTCGCAGTACTCCGTCGACACGGCCAAGGTCCTCGCGTTCACGTCGATGTCGATGATCCCCGCGCTGGTGTTCTTCACGATCTTCCAGAAGCGCATCGTCGGCGGCCTGACCGGGGCGGTGAAGGGGTGACCACGCTCGACCACACGGTCACCACCGACGGCCAGGAGGCGCGTGGCACGTCCGCACCGCCGCTCACCGACGCCACCCGCGACGGACGGGAGGCGCGTGGCGGCGCCGCCACGGGCCTCCCGTCCGACCGCGTCACCGCGCTGCTCGCCGCGATGACGCTCGAGGAGAAGACGGCGCAGCTGGTCGGCTACTGGCTCGACCAGAACGGCGTCGTCGCCCCGATGCAGGGAGAGATGGCCGCAGCGCAGCAGGGGACGGCGCTCGCCGACGTCACCCGGCACGGACTCGGGCAGTACACCCGCGTGTACGGCACCCGACCCGTCGAACCCGACGAGCGCGCCGCCTGGCTGTGGGCGGAGCAGCGGCGGCTGAAGCGCGAGACGCGCCTCGGCATCCCGGCGCTCGTCCACGAGGAGTGCCTGACCGGACTCGCGGCGTGGAAGGCGGCGACCTTCCCGACGCCGCTGGCGTGGGGAGCGTCGTTCGACCCGGAGCTCGTCGAGCAGGTCGGCGCCGTGATCGGCCGCTCGATGCGTGAGCTCGGCGTCCACCAGGGCCTCGCGCCCGTGCTCGACGTCGTGCGGGACCCCCGCTGGGGACGCGTCGACGAGTGCATCGGCGAGGACCCCTACCTGGTCGGCACGGTCGGCACCGCGTACGTGCGGGGCGTGCAGAGCGCCGGTGTCGACGCGACGCTCAAGCACTTCCTCGGGTACTCGGCCTCACGAGCCGGTCGCAACCACGCGCCGGTGCACGCCGGTCCGCGCGAGGTCGCCGACGTCTTCCTGCCGCCGTTCGAGATGGCGCTCGTCGACGGGGGTGCCCGGAGCGTCATGAACTCGTACGCGGAGATCGACGGCGTGCCCGTCGCCGCCGACCCCGCGCTGCTCACCGACCTGCTGCGCGACCGGCTCGGGTTCGACGGGACGGTCGTGGCGGACTACTTCTCCGTCGCGTTCCTCGAGGTGATGCACGGTGTCGCCCGTGACCGCGGCGAGGCGGCCGCGACGGCGCTCACGGCCGGCATCGACGTCGAGCTGCCGACGGGTGACGCGTACCTCGCGCCGCTCGTCGAGCGGGTCCGCAGCGGACTCGTCGACGAGGCCCTCGTGGACCGTGCCGTGCTGCGCGTGCTCCGGCAGAAGGAGCGGCTCGGTCTGCTCGAACCGGACGCCTTCGAGGACGAGCCGCCGACGGCCGTCGACCTCGACTCGCCCGAGCACAGGGCGCTGGCGCGGCGACTGGCGGCCGAGTCGCTGGTGCTGCTGTCGAACGACGGCGTGCTGCCGCTCGGCAGCGGCGCCGCCGCCCCCGTCGGTGGCGGCGCTGCCGCCCCCGTCTCCCAGACCCCGGGCGCCGTCCTGCAGGGCCCGGTCGCGGTGATCGGCCCGAACGCCCACCGCGCCGAGGCCCTGCAGGGCTGCTACTCGTTCGCGAACCACGTGCTGGCCACCCACCCGGGGCTGGACCTCGGCTTCGCGATCCCGACCGTGCTCGAGGCGCTGCAGGACTCGCTCGGACCCGACGCCGTCCGGTACGCCCGCGGCACCGAGGTCGAGGGCGACGACCGCTCCGGCATCGCCGAGGCCGTCGCGGTCGCGCAGGAGTCCGCCGTCGCGGTCGTGGTGGTCGGCGACCAGGCCGGCCTGTTCGGTCGCGGCACGGTCGGCGAGGGCAACGACTCCGAGTCGCTCGACCTGCCCGGCGTGCAGCGCGAGCTCGTCGAGGCAGTCGTGGGCACCGGCACCCCGACCGTCGTCGTGCTGCTCACCGGTCGCCCGTACGCGATCGGCTGGGCGCTCGACGGCGACCAGCAGAAGCCCGCTGCGGTCGTGCAGGCGTTCTTCCCCGGCGAAGAGGGCGGCACCGCGATCGCCGACCTGCTCACCGGTGCCGCCGCACCCTCGGGTCGCCTGCCGGTCTCGCTGCCGCGGTCGGCCGGGGCCCAGCCGTACTCGTACCTGCACCCGCGCCTCGGCGGTCCGTCCGACGTCACGGCGACGGACTCCACCCCGGTCCGACCGTTCGGCTTCGGCCTGACGTGGACGTCCTTCGCGTACGAGGACCTGACCGTGGACGGGACCGCGACCACGGACGGGTCCTTCACGGCGTCGGTCACCGTGCGGAACACCGGCCACCGGGACGGCGTCGAGGTCGTCCAGCTCTACGGGCACGACCCGCACGCGTCGATCACGCGTCCGGTCGCGCACCTGCTCGGCTACGCGCGGGTCGCCGTGGCGGCGGGGGAGTCCGTCACAATGGAGTTCGACGTGCCCGTCGCGCGGTTCGCCTTCACCGACCGTGCGATGCGGAAGGTGGTCGAGCCGGGCGACGTCGAGGTGTGGGTCGCGTCCGACGCGTCGGCGTCGCGGCCGGGAGGCCCGCTGGAGACGGGCGGGATCGTCGCGTCCGGCGACGGGCCGATCCGGCACGAGTTCCCCCGGTCCGCGACGGAGCGTGCGGTCGTTCGCCTGACCGGCGCCGTGCACGGGGTCACGCTGGCCGACCGGCGCACCGTCACCTGGACGACCGTCTGACCGGGCAGCACTGACGGTCGGTCGGCGCCGCCGCGGAGTGTCCGGATCAGGGACCCCGCGGCGGCGTCCGCGTGCGTCCCGACGTCGGGCCGGTACGGTGGAACGAGTCTTCCACGGGGACCGCGACACGGTGTGCCACCACGCACCGCGGCCCCGGTGGACCAGGAGGAGGACGACAGCCGTGAGCACCGACGACCAGGCACGCGTGCGCAGTGCGCTCGTCGCGGCGCTCGACGTCGTCGACGCGGCACCGTCGGAGCGCTTCGAGCGCATCGTCCGGGTCGCGCGCGAGGTCTTCGACGTGCCGCTGTCCTACGTCAACGTGCTCGACGACGACCTGCTGCACACCCTCACGCCGAACATCCCCGACGAGATCGCCTCCGGGCCGGTCGGGTGGTCGTTCTGCCAGCTGACGGTGCAGCAGACGGAGCCGACCGTGGTGCCGGACACCACGGTCGATCCCCGCACCGCCGACCTGCCGGGTGTCACGCGGCGCGGCATCCGGTTCTACGCGGGCGTCCCGCTGACCATCGCCGGCGGGGAGCCCGTCGGGACGCTCTGCCTCATGGACACCCGACCGCGCGCGTTCTCCCCGCAGGACATCGCCGCGCTCATCGACCTCGGGCACTGGGCCGAACGAGCCCTCGGGCAGGGGTTGCACCACGACCGCCTGCTCGAGGTCGCCACCGCCCTCGCGCCGAGCGCCGTCGCACCCGCCGGGTACCGGATCGACGGGATCACCGTGCCCTACGGGGACCTCAGCGGCGACCTGCACGACTGGTCCGTGGTCGACGGTGACCTCGTCCTGACCCTCGCCGACGTCATGGGGAAGGAACAGCCGGCCGCACTGCTCGCGGCGGGCATCCGCGCTGCCCTCCGGCAGCACCGGACCGTCCCGCCCGTGGCCGCGGTGACCGCCGTCGAGCCCGCCCTCGCCGAGGACCTCGGCCGCGCGAGCGCCTTCGCCACCCTGTTCCACGCCCGGCTCGATCCTGCCAGCGGGGTCGTCGACATCGTGGACGCGGGCCACGGGCTGGCGGTGCACGTCCCGGCGGACGGCACGCCGAGGGTGCTCCGGTCGCACGGGCTGCCGCTCGGACTGCACCCGGAGGGCACCCTGCGCCGGGCGTCGACCACGACCCTGGAGCCCGGCGACGCCCTCGTCGTGGTGAGCGACGGCGCGCTCGACCTGGGCGACGGCACGATCGACACGCTCCTCGACCTCGCCCGCACGCTGCGCACCGCGTCCGGCGTCGTCGCCTTCCTCGAGACGGTGCGGCTGCGCGCGGCCGAGCGGGCCGAGGACGACGTGACGGTCGTCGTCCTCGGCCGGGCCTGACGGGCGCGGAGCCGACCCGGGTCAGGCGGCCATCGGGCCGTACCGGCGGTGCCCCTTGACGTCGTAGCGGTCGAGCATCATGACCTTGTCCCACGCGGCGACGAAGTCGCGCACGAAGCGCTCCTGCCCGTCGCTCCCGGCGTAGACGTCGACGATCGAGCGGAGCTGCGCGTTCGAGCCGAACACCAGGTCGTTCCGGGAGGCCGTCCAACGCTCCTCGCCGGTGGCCTGCACGGTCCCGGTGAAGGTCGTCTCGGTGTCGTCGGTCTTCTTCCACACCAGGTCGGTGTCCGTCAGGTTGACGAAGAAGTCCGTCGTCAGCGCGCCGACGCGGTCGGTCAGGACACCCGTCGACGAGCCGTCCCAGTTCGCGCCGAGCACCCGCAGCCCGCCGGTGAGCACCGTCCACTCCGGTGCCGTGAGCGTCATGAGGTTCGCGCGGTCCAGGAACACGGCCTCCGGAGCGACGCCGGGGGCGAAGTCCGCGAAGCGCTCGGAGACGTGGTTCCGGAACCCGTCGGCGACCGGCCGCAGCCACTCGAACATCTCGACGTCGGTCTGCTCCTGGGAGGCGTCGACGCGGCCGGGCGTGAACGGCACCGTGACCTCGACACCCGCGGCGCGCGCGGCGTCCTCGACCCCGACGCAGCCGGCGAGCACGACCAGGTCGGCGAGCGAGACGTGCCTCCCGTCCTGTTCGAAGGTCGCCTTGACCCCGCGGAGGGTCTCGACGACGGGGACCGTTCGGCGGTTGACCGGCCAGTCCTTCTGCGGTGCCAGCGCGATGCGTCCGCCGTTCGCGCCGCCGCGCTTGTCGCTGTCGCGGTAGGTCGAGGCGGCGGAGTACGCGGTGACGACCAGGTCGGACACCGGGGTGCCGGTCGCGCGGATCGCGGTTCGGAGGGCGTCGACGTCCGCGTCGGTCAGGGGGTCGCCGTCCGCGTCGGGCAGCGGGTCCTGCCACAGCAGGTCGTCCGAGATGGTCGTCTCCGGGCCGAGGTAGCGGTGCTTCGGACCCATGTCGCGGTGCGTCAGCTTGTACCAGGCCTTCGAGAACGCCGTGGTGAACAGGTCGAAGTCGGCGAGGAAGCGCTCGCACACCTCGCGGTAGGCCGGGTCGACCTTCAGCGCGATGTCCGAGGTCATCATCATGAGCGCGTGCGTCTCGCCGGGCACGTGGGCGTCCGGGGTGCGCGGAGCGTCGGGGTCCTTCGGTGTCCACTGCAGCGCGCCCGCGGGGCTCTTCGTCTGCTCCCACTCGTGGCCGAACAGGTTCTCGAGGTAGCTGTTGTCCCAGCGGGTCGGGTCCTGGGTCCAGCTGCCCTCGATGCCGTTCGTCATCGTGTCCTTGCCGTTGCCGGCACCCTGCGGGTTGTGCCAGCCGAGCCCCATCGCCTCGATCGGCGCGATCTCCGGCGGCGGGCCGATCTGGGCCGCGGGCACCTGGCCGTGGCTCTTGCCGAACGCGTGGCCACCGGCGATCAGGGCGACGGTCTCCTCGTCGTTCATCGCCATCCGGCTGAAGGTGATGCGGATGTCGCGCGCCGAGCCCATCGGGTCGCCGTTCGCGTACGGGCCCTCGGGGTTGACGTAGATGAGCGCCTGGTGCGAGGCGGCGAGGGGGCTCTGCAGGTCGTAGTCCGCGTCGCCGTTCTCGCCGTGCCACCGCTCGTCGCGCTGCACCATGTCGTCGTAGCTCTCGACGTGGTGCGGGTCCCAGACCTCCGGGCCCCACCAGGTGCCCTCGTCCGGCTCCCACGCGTCGAGCCGACCGCCGCCGAACCCGTACGTCGGCAGGCCCATGAGCTCGAGGGAGCAGTTGCCCGTGAGCACCATCAGGTCGGCCCACGAGAGCGCGTTGCCGTACTTGCGCTTGATCGGCTGGAGCAGTCGTCGCGACTTGTCGGTGTTGCCGTTGTCCCACCAGCTGCTGATCGGGGCGAAGCGCTGCATCGCGGTGCCCGCACCACCGCGGCCGTCCGCGATGCGGTAGGTACCGGCGGCGTGCCACGCCATGCGGATCATCTGCGGGCCGTAGTTGCCGTAGTCGGCGGGCCACCAGTCGACCGAGGTCGTGAGCAGCTGCATGATGTCGCGCTTGAGCTCCTCGAGGTCGATCGTGGCGAAGGCCGCCGCGTAGTCGAAGTCCGCGCCGAGCGGGTCGGCGTCGACCCCGTTGCGGTGGAGCAGCTCGACGCGGAGCCGCTGCGGGTACCACCCTTCGAGCGAGGACGGCGCCTGGCCGAACGTGCCGCCCAGGTGGTCGCCACCGGCGGGCAGGGACCCGGCCATGTGGAAGCTGCAGGTGTCCGTGCCGTCGGCGTCCCGGGCGTGGGTGCCGTGGAAGGAGGCTCCCTGCGGGGTGGCCGTGTCGTGCGGCTCGGTGCCGTCGGTGCCGTGCGTGCCGGTCGTGCTGTCGTCGCTCAACGCTGCTCCTCTTCGGTGACTGTCCGCAGGACGCGGGTCCTGCCCGTCACGCTCCGCCCCTGGGCTGGGAGGACGGCGGGAGCGGTGCGCAACCCGGCGGCGGTTCCTGTCAGCCCTTCCAGACCGACACGGCGCCGGCGTGACCGATCACGACGACCTCCACGAGCGAGCCGATCCCGGCGGTGACGAGCAGCACGGGGCCGACGATGCCCACCGCCCGTGCCAGCCCGGCGTTCGTCACGCGCGGCGAAGCGGTGCCAGCCCCACCACGCCGTCAGCAGCACGAACGCCGCGATCGACCACGGCAGCAGACCGTCCGCGAGTTCGGTGTGCCGCTCGAGCAGGGCGGTCTCCCGCTCACGGTGCTCGAGCCACTCGCCGGACGAGGTCGCGAGCGGCACCGAGACCAGCGCCACCAGGGCGATGACCGGTGCGCCGACCGCGAGCCACCGTCGGGCCGCCGGCCAGGCCGCGGTCACGATCGCGACGAGGGCCGCGACCGGGACGGAGACCGTCGTCAGGTGCACGAGGAGCGGGTGCAGGGGGATGCCGTCGGACTGCCAGTCCATCGATGGCCTCTCGGGTCGCGCGTCGGTGGTTCCGACGACCTGCGATCAGCCAATCGGCCCGGCCCGCGCCGCGCTCGTCCGGCAGGCCGCTCGGCGCACTCCGCGATCACTCGAACCCGCACACGGAAGGTCCGCAGTACCGCTCCGGCGCGACGCCGTCAGGGGCGGTGGTCGTACCGACCAGGGGGCGGGTCGAGCGGGAGCTGCCGTGGCGACTGCGCGCCGTTCCTCGCGGCGCCGACGGCGGTCACGGACCGCGCGACGATGCGCACCGCGGTCGCGAACCAACCGCGCTTCCGCGGGTGCTCGAACGCGTCGTCGCCCCACGGTCGATCGTCGTCGGTGTCCCCCATGACGCCCCTCCTGGTCGCTGTGCCCGCGAGGCTACACGGCCGTGGACCGCACCGCGAGGTCCGGGACCCGTGCACGCTCCGGGAACCCCGGGGGAGCGTGGGTACCGTGGCCCTCCTCACACCGTGAAGGAGCACGCCATGACCGACGCCGACGACCCGCGCGACACCGTCAACGACCCCGAGGGCACCGAGAAGCCCGACGGCCTCGGCGAGGACGGCACGATCCCCGCGCACCCCGAGGGGGTGGCCGCCGGCTTCGCCGGCGACGACTCGCACTTCAACCCCGAAGAGGACGACGAGTCGGCGGAGTAGCCGACCCGACCACGAGACGGGACGGGAGGCCCGTGGCGACGCCGCCACGGGCCTCCCGTGTGTCCCCGGTCGCCGCGTCGCCACCGGGACCGGTCCGCGGATCGGTACCGTGTCGGACATGGCCCGCTTCACGCCCCCCGCTGCCGACGCGATGCGCGCGACCCTGCTCGCCGCCGCCCGCGACGAGTTCGCCGCCCACGGGCTGGCCGGGGCGCGCGTCGAGCGCCTCGCCGCCGAGGCCGGCAGCAACAAGGCGCAGGTCTTCCACTACTTCGGGGGCAAGGACGGGCTGTTCGACGCGCTGCTGACGAGCGAGCTGACGGCCGTGCACGACGCCGCGCCGCTCGACACCGCCGACCTGGCCGCGTGGGCCGGTCGTCTGCACGACGTCCTGGTCGAGCGCCCGTGGGTGCAGCGGCTCGCGACCTGGCACCGGCTCGAGCGGCCGGACACGCCGGTCGAGGCGCTCGCCGCGCAGTACGCCGACGCCGTCGCCGAGGTCGAGCGGGCCCAGCGCGCCGGGGTGCTCCCGCGACGCTTCCGCCCCGCGGTGCTCTACGCGCTCGTCGTCCAGCTCGCCGAGGTCTGGTCGACCCTCCCGCCCGAGGCGTCCGCTCCGGTCGCCTCGGTCGTGCCGATGCGCCGCCGTCAGGTCGTCGTGGACGCCGTCGGAGCACTGCTCGGGGACTGACCGGTCTCCCGCCGGACCCTCCGGTGCAGCGTGTCCGAGGGGCGCTCGCCGAAGGCGCCGGCGTAGGTGCCCGCGAACCGACCGAGGTGCGCGAAGCCCCACGCCCTGGCGACCTCGGCGACCGTGGTGGTCGACGGGTCCCCGGCTTCGAGCGCCGCGTGCACGCGGTGCAGTCGCACGTCGCGCAGGAACTGCATCGGGCTCGCCGCGCCCGCACGGTGGAACGCCGCCTGCAGGCCCCGGGCGCTGAGCCCCGTGGCGCGGCAGACGTCGGCCGTGGTGAGCGGTCGGCGGGCGTTCGCCGCGATCCACTCCTGGGCGGCGCGGACCGCACCGTGCCCCGCCGCAGCGATGCCCGACGGCGGGGTCTGGTCGAAGGCCTCGAGGACGGCCTCGGCGATCCTCCGGTGCTGCGCCTCGCGGAGGGGCGGCGCGGCGCGCGGGTCCCACAGTGTCCCCGCGGCCCCGGCGATCGTCCGGCGGAGTGCGGGCAGGGCGTCGGGGTCGGCGGTCGTCCGCAGGTCGAGCGGGCCGGGCAGGTCTCCTCGGAGCGCTGCCGAGACCGACTCCAGGAAGTCGGCGTCGAAGCGGATGACGTGCTGCACCGCGGGGGCGGCGTCGAAGGTGAACGGGCGCCCTGCCGGGTACGCCACGGGGAGGTTCGGGTGCATGGTGATCGGGTCGCGGCGGTCGGCGTCGAGGACCATGCCCGGTCCGGTGGCCCACGCCAGGGTGTACTGCCGCCCGGGGTTGATCGTGCCCCAGCGGTGCGCTGCGACCGCCGAGGTCGCGGTGGTCACCCGCTCGTCGCCGACCGCGCGGTAGCGGTAGGAGAACCCGTCGGCCACCGCCTGCCCGATGTTGATGTCGTGACTGCTGTAGACGCCCTCGAACAGGTCGACGGCATCGTCGACCACGGTGCCGTGGTGCTCGGTCGCGGTGGGGGTCCGGGTGTCGCTGTGCATGCGCGGACCAGTCTGCGCCTCGTCGCCGGGTGCCGGCGGTGCGGTGCGCGTCGCGGCGTTCCGGCTTTCCGGCTTTCCGGCGTTAAATTTATCGTCGCCGGTCCAACGTTGTTAACTTTAACTACGGGTCAGCCGAGGCGCTGCGCCAGGAACGCCGCCTGCCGCTCCCAGTGCCGGTGGCCGCCGCCCTCGTGGCCGTTGTACGGGTAGACCTCGATGTGCTTGTCCGTCGACGCCAGTGCGTTGTACGCCGCGAAGGTCGTGCGTGGGGGCACCACGTCGTCCATGAGCGCGACGGAGAACAGCGCCGGGGCCGTGATCCGTGCGGCCAGGTTCACGCCGTCGAAGTACGCCGCGGTGTCCCACACGGTCTCGACCGCGTCCCGGTGCACGGCGAGGTACTGGGCGAGCTCCAGGTACGGGCCGCCCACCGCGACGTCGGTGCCGTGCTCCCAGTCCGACAGGAACGCGACGTCCGGCAGCACGGCGACGAGCGGTGCGGTGTGCGCCTCGACCAGGGCGGCCGCGGCGATCGCGATGCCGCCGCCCTGGCTGCCGCCGGTCAACACGATGCGGTCCGGGTCGACCCCGGGCAGCGTGCGGATCGCGTCGACGAGCCGGACCGCGTCCGTGTACACGCGGCGGTAGTAGTGCTCGGCGGGCGAGGCGATGCCGCTCGCCATCCACCCGCCGCCGTTCGGGCCGGAGCCGTGCGGGTCGGGGGTGTCACCGCCGGACCCCCAGCCGCTGCCCTGCCCGCGGGTGTCCATCACGACGTGCACGTACCCGGCGAGGGCCCACGAGACCCGCTCGCCCGGCAGGCCCCGACCGCCGCCGTACCCGATGAACTCGACCACGGCGGGCAGGTCACCCGTCGAGCCCGCCGGACGCGAGACCCAGGCACGGACGGGGTCGCCGGCGAAGCCCGGGAACGTCAGGTCCTGCACGTCGAGCGCGGTGACCGGCGTGGTGGCGGGGACGAGCACGGGCTCGGTCCCGGCGCCGGCCGCTCGGGCCTCGGCGATCGTGTCCGTCCAGAAGGCGTCGAGGTCGTCGGGCCGCCGCACGGTCGGCCGGTACGCGCGGAGCTGGTCGAGGGGCAGGTCGGTGAGCGGCATGGGGTCCTTCCGGCAGAGGTGACGTGGGCTGTTCCGCGTGCGGGATGTCGAACCGCTCGTAGGGTGCCGGTTCTTCCTGCACCCTACGAGCGATTCGTCTTCCTACGAGCGGTTCGTCCTACTGGCGTGCGGCGGAGCGGTACTGCTCGAGCACCTCGGGGTGCGGGTCCGCGGGCGCGACCGTCGCGGAGACCTCCCACGACGGCAGGCTCCCGGTCAGCACCCACGCGGCCTGTCGAGCGGCACCCGAGGCGACGTACTCGCCGGGCTCCGGGATCGACACGTCGCGGCCGAACACCTGCGCGGCGACGGCCCGGACGGCCTCGTTCCGCGCGGCCCCACCGATGAGCAGCAGCCGCGACACGTGCACGCCGGTGTCCTCGACCGCGGCGAGACCGTCGGCGAGGGCGCAGAGCATGCCCTCGACGGCCGCACGAGCGAGGTGCGCCCGGTCGGTCGTCACGGGCGTCATGCCCACGAGCGAGGCGGTCGCGTCCGGCCGGTTCGGCGTGCGCTCGCCGACGAAGTACGGCACGAGCACGAGCCCGTCCGCCCCCGCCGGCGCCTGCAGCGCGAGCTCGCCGAGCTCGTCGTGGTCGACGGAGAGGAGTCCGCCGATCACCTCGAGCACGCGGGCCGCGTTCAGGGTCGTGACGATCGGGAGGCGCGACCCGGTCCCGTCGGCGAAGCCCGCCACGGTCCCGCTCGGGTCGGTCACCTCGGTGTCGGTGACGCCGAAGACCGTCCCGCTGGTGCCGAGGGACACCGCGACGTCGCCCGGGCCGAGCCCGAGGCCGAGCGCTGCCCCGGCGTTGTCGCCGAGCCCCGGGCCGACGACGAGGCCGACGCGGGCGACGGCACCGCCCGGCAGCTCGACGTCGGACGTCAGCGTGCCCATCGCCTCGTCGGGAACCACGACCCGCGGGACGACGACCAGGTCGTCGTCCCCGTCGTGCGCGGTGCCGTCGTGCGTTCCGGCAGCGACCCGTGCACGACGACCGAGCGCCTGCTCGAACAGCTCGGTGTCGTACTCCCGGCGCACCGGGTCCCAGTAGCCGGTGCCGCTGGCGTCCGAGCCGTCGGTCGCGAGGGCGTCGAGGTCCGGTCCGAGCGGGCTCTCGTCCGCCGGTCCGTACCCGCGCAGCCGCCACGACAGCCAGTCGTGGGGGAGTGCGACGGCGGCGACGCGCGCCGCGTTGTCGGGCTCCGCGTCGCGGAGCCACCGCAGCTTGGTGCCGGTGAACGAGGCCACCGGCACCAGACCCGTCCGGGCGACCCATGCCTCCCGGCCGAGCTCGTCGACCATCTGCGCGGCCGCGTCGGCACTGCGGACGTCGTTCCAGAGGAGCGCGTCGCGGACCACGCGACCGTCGGCGTCGAGCGCGACCATGCCGTGCTGCTGCCCGGCGATCGCGACGGCGGCGACGTCGTCGAACCCGCCGGCGTCCGCGATCGCGGTGCCGAGCGCGTCCCACCAGTGGCGGGGGTCGACGGACGTGCCGTCCGGGTGGGACGCGCGTCCCTCCCGGACGACCGCACCGGTGGCCGCGTCACGGATGGTGACCTTGCAGGACTGGGTCGAGGAGTCGACCCCTACGACGAGCCGACGCTCGACGACGTCAGCCACGAGCGCCCATGAGGTGCTCGATCGCGAGCTGCTGCAGGCGCACGAAGCCGAAGCCCTTGCCGCCGAAGTACGCGTCGGCGTCGAAGTCCTCGTACGCCGAGCGGTCGGCGAGGAAGTCGTCGTACGACTCGCCGCTGTTCAGCGTCGGCGTCGAGAGCTCGTCGACCTTGGCGGCGGACAGGGCCTCCTGCACCTCGGGGTCGGCACGGAACGCCTGCGCGCGCTCCTTGAGGAGCAGGTACATGCGCATGTTCGCCTTCGCCGAGTCCCAGACGCCCGTGATGTCCTCGGTGCGGCTCGGCTTGTAGTCGAAGTGACGGGGACCGTCGTACGCCTGGCCACCCTGCGGGGCGCCGTGCTCGAGCAGGTCGACGAGCGAGAACGCGTTCTGCAGGTCGCCGTGGCCGAACACCAGGTCCTGGTCGTACTTGATGCCGCGCTGCCCGTTGAGGTCGATGTGGAAGAGCTTGCCCTGGTAGAGCGCCTGGGCGATGCCGGCCGTGAAGTTCAGGCCCGCCATCTGCTCGTGGCCGACCTCGGGGTTGATGCCGAACAGCTCCGGACGCTCGAGCGTCTCGGTGAAGGCGATCGCGTGACCGAGGGTCGGCAGCAGGATGTCGCCGCGGGGCTCGTTCGGCTTCGGCTCGATGGCGAAGCGGATGTCGTAGCCCTTGTCGGTGACGTACTGGGCGAGCAGGTTCACGGCCTCGCGGTAGCGCTCGAGCGCTGCCTGCACGTCCTTGGCGGAGTCGTACTCCGAGCCCTCGCGGCCACCCCACATGACGAAGGTCTTCGCGCCGAGCTCGGCGGCCAGGTCGAGGTTGCGGAGCACCTTGCGGAGCGCGAAGCGACGGACGTTCCGGTCGTTCGAGGTGAAGCCGCCGTCCTTGAAGACCGGGGCCGAGAACAGGTTCGTCGTGACCATCGGCACGATGATCCCGGTGGAGTCGAGCGCGCCCTTGAGGCGGTCGATCTGCGCCTGGCGCTCGGCGTCGGTCGAGCCGAAGGCGAACAGGTCGTCGTCGTGGAAGGTCAGGCCGTAGGCACCGAGCTCGTCGAGCTTCTCGACCGCCTCGACCACGTCCAGCGCGGGACGGGTCGGGCCGCCGAACGGGTCGGAGCCGTTGTAGCCGATGGTCCAGAGACCGAAGGAGAACTTGTCGTCGCGGGTGGGCGTCGTTGCCATGGTGGGTCACCGTTCGTCGTCGAAACAAAATGTTGCCGCGCCCAACATAAGCGGTAGGGTGGATCCTGGCAACACCGGATCGCAAAGGAGCGAGTGGATGGCACAGGACGGACACGGACCGGGACGACTGCGCGTCGCCATGGTCGGGCACGGCTTCATGGGGGCGGCGCACTCCCAGGCGTGGCGGACCGCACCGCGGTTCTTCGACCTCGGCGTGGAGCCCGAGATGGCCGTGGTCGTCGGCCGCGACGCCGAGCGCACCGAGGCCGCGCGGCGGCAGTACGGCTGGCAGACCGCGTCGACCGACTGGCGGCAGGTGGTGGCCGACCCGGACATCGACGTCGTCGACGTCGTGTCGCCGGGGTCCTCCCACGTCGAGGTCGCGATCGCGGCGCTCGAGGCCGGCAAGCACGTCCTCTGCGAGAAGCCCCTCGCCAACACCGTCGCCGAGGCCGAGGCGATGACCGCCGCCGCCGAGGCCGCCGCCGAGCGCGGGGTCCGCGCGATGGTCGGCTTCAGCTACCGCCGCGTCCCCGCCATCGCGTTCGCCCGCCAGCTGGTCGCGGACGGGAGGATCGGCACGGTCCGCCAGGTCCGCGCGCTCTACCTGCAGGACTGGTTGGCCGACGAGGACGGTCCGATGACGTGGCGCCTGGACAAGGCGCTCGCCGGCTCCGGCTCGCTCGGCGACATCGGTGCGCACGCGATCGACCTCGTCGAGCACGTCACGGGCGCACAGCTCGCCACCGTGTCCGGCACGCTCGAGACCTTCGTGCACGAGCGTCCGCTGATGGCCGAGGGCGTCGGGCTCTCCGGCACTGCGTCCAGCGAGCGTGGGCAGGTCACCGTCGACGACGCCGCGTTCTTCCTCGGCCGTCTGACCGGCGGCGCTGCCGAGGGTGCGATCGGCACCTTCGAGGCCACGCGCTACGCGACCGGCCGGAAGAACGGCCTGACGCTCGAGGTCAGCGGGTCCGAGGGTGCGATCCAGTTCGACCTCGAGTCGATGAACGAGCTGCGTCTGTACGAGTCGTCGGCGCCCGCGGGGGAGCAGGGCTTCCGCCGCATCCTCGTCACCGAGCCGGAGCACCCGTGGATGGCCGCGTGGTGGCCGACCGGGCACCTCATCGGCTACGAGCACACCTTCAGCCACCAGGTGACGGACTTCGTGCGGGCGATCGTCGCCGGCACCGACCCGCAGCCGTCGTTCGCGGACGGGCTGCACGTGCAGCGGGTCCTCGACGCGGTCGAGCGCAGCGCAGCCGACGGCAGCACCTGGACGGCGATCTGATGGCCGACACGACGAAGCGAGCGCTGGTCGTCCGTGGCGGGTGGGACGGGCACATGCCCGTCGAGACCACCGACCTGTTCGTCCCGTTCCTCCGCGACAACGGCTTCGACGTCCACGTGTCGGACTCGACGGCGGTGTACGCCGACGCGTCCGTGATGGCGGACGTCGACCTGGTCGTGCAGGTCGTGACGATGTCGACCATCGCCGACGACGAGTTCGCCGGGCTCCAGCAGGCGGTGCTCGGCGGTGCCGGGCTCGCCGGCTGGCACGGCGGGATCGCGGACGCGTTCCGGAACACCGCCGACTACCTGCACATGGTCGGCGGCCAGTTCGCGCACCACGCGGGCAAGCACCCGTCGGAGCGCACCGGCGAGCAGTCCGACAACTACATCCCGTACACGGTGCACATCACCGAGGCCGGGCACGAGCACCCGATCACGCAGGGCATCGAGGACTTCGACCTCGTGACCGAGCAGTACTGGGTGCTCTCCGACGAGTACAACGACGTGCTGGCGACGACCACGCAGGAGGCCCGGGACTTCGACGCCTGGAACCGTCCGGTCACCGCACCGGCGATCTGGACCCGCCAGTGGGGCGAGGGGCGCGTGTTCGTCTCGGCACCCGGGCACCGGCTCGAGGTCGTCGAGTCGCAGCCGCTCCGCACGATCATCGAGAGGGGACTCCTGTGGGCAGCCCGATGAAGGTCGGTGTCGTCGGGGTCGGCGTCATCAGCCAGCAGTACTTCGAGCACTTCCCGGCGCTGCCCGGCCTCGAGCTCACCGCCGTCGCGGACATCGACGTCGACCGGGCGCAGTCGGTCGGCGGGACGCAGGGTGTGCGGGGGACGAGCGTCGACGAGCTCATCGCCGCGGACGACGTCGACGTCGTGCTCAACCTCACGATCCCCGCCGCGCACGCGGAGATCGCCACCCGGGCACTCGAGGCCGGCAAGCACGTGTACGGCGAGAAGCCGCTCGCCATGTCGACGGCCGAGGCGCAGCCCGTGCTCGACCTCGCGCGGCGCTCGGGCCTGCGGGTCGGCAGTGCGCCGGACACCGTGCTCGGCACCGGGATCCAGACCGCACGGGCCGCGCTCGACGACGGCCTGATCGGCAGCCCGGTCGGGGCCGCGGTGTCGTGGTCGGCGCCCGGGCACGAGCTCTGGCACCCGGCGCCCGCGTTCTACTACCAGCCCGGCGGCGGTCCGCTGCTCGACATGGGGCCGTACTACCTGACGAGCCTCGTGTCGTTCTTCGGTCCGGTCCTCCGGGTCAGCGGTGCCTCGACCCGCTCCGACCGCGAGCGCACCATCGCGACGGGTCCCGCCGCGGGCACCCCGCTCCGGGTGGACATCGACACGCACGTGGTCGCCGTCCTCGAGCACGTGAACGGTGTCGTCTCGACGGTGACCGTGTCGTTCGAGGTCTGGGCCACCCGGGCGCCGCTGTTCGAGGTGTACGGCACCGCGGGCACGCTCGGCGTCCCCGACCCGAACCGGTTCTCCGACACGGTGTCGATCGCCGTCGCCCAGGGGGGAACAGCACAGCCCCGCGAGTGGCGGGACCTGCCGACGAGCGCGGGGTACGCCGACGCCGGACGCGGGTACGGCCTGGCCGACATGGCGCACGCGGTCGCGACCGACCGACCGCACCGGGCGTCGGGGGAGCTCGCCTTCCACGTGCTCGAGGTGATGGAAGCGGTGTCGACCGCCGCCCGCGAGCACACCGTGGTCGAGGTCCGGTCGCGCGTCGACCGTCCCGACACCGTGCCGGCGGGCGCCACACCCGGGTCCTGGTGAGCCAGACTCAGCAGCAGCAGCAGCAGCAGCAGCAGCAGCAGCAGCAGCAGCAGCAGCAGCAGCACGACGCGACACGACACGACAGGCGAGGAAGGACGACGACGATGACGACGACGGACGGAACCGGCGAGACCGAGGTGGGCAGCGCCTCCAGGCCGGACGGCGGCGGACGGTCGACCAGGCCGGTGACCCTGTTCACCGGGCAGTGGGCGGACCTGCCCTTCGAGGAGGTCGCGCGCCTTGCGGGGGAGTGGGGCTACGACGGGCTGGAGATCGCCTGCTGGGGCGACCACCTGGACGTGCGGCGCGCCGCGACGGACCCGGAGTACGTGGCAGACCGGAAGGCGGTCCTCGAGCGCAACGGGCTGCAGGTCTGGACGATCGCGAACCACCTGACCGGGCAGGCCGTGTGCGACGACCCGATCGACCAGCGGCACGAGGACATCCTCGCGCCGCACGTGTGGGGCGACGGCGACCCCGAGGGCGTCCGGCAGCGGGCCGCCGAGGAACTGCAGTGGACCGCCCGTGCGGCGGCCGCGCTCGGGGTGACCACCGTGACCGGGTTCTCCGGGTCCTCGATCTGGAAGACCGTCGCCGGGTTCCCGCCCGTGCCGCCGGCGATGATCGAGGCCGGGTACCAGGACTTCCACGACCGCTGGTCGCCGATCCTCGACGTCTTCGAGGAGGTCGGCGTCCGCTTCGCGCTCGAGGTGCACCCCTCCGAGATCGCCTACGACTACTGGACGGCGAAGCGGGCGCTCGAGGTGTTCGCCGACCGGCCGTCGTTCGGGTTCAACTTCGACCCGTCGCACTTCGTGTGGCAGGACCTCGACCCCGCCGCGTTCCTGCTCGACTTCGCCGACCGGGTGTACCACGTGCACTGCAAGGAGTCGGTCAAGCAACTCGACGGCCGCAACGGTCGACTCGGCTCGCACCTGCCGTGGGGCGATCCCCGTCGCGGGTGGGACTTCGTGTCCGCCGGGCACGGCGACGTGCCGTGGGAGCGGGTGTTCCGCGTGCTGAACCACATCGGGTACGACGGCCCGACGAGCGTCGAGTGGGAGGACGCCGGCATGGACCGACTCGTCGGCGGCCCCGAGGCGCTCGCCTTCGTGCGGAAGCTCGGCACCATCGCCCCGCCCGACGCCGCGTTCGACGCCGCGTTCTCCCGCTCGCGCTGAGCGCCCGCCCGGGTACGCGAGACTCGGTCTCAGCGACGTTCCTCGTCCCGACCGGCGCGAGGAGGGTCGCTGAGCACGAGACTCGCGCCGCCGATCCACATCACCACCACGAGGAGGACCCATGGCCCGCACGGCCACGACCACGCCCGGCAACGTCGCGCGGGTCCTCCGCATCGTGCACGAGAGCGGACCCGTCACCCGCGCGGAACTCACCCGACAGACCGGGCTGAACCGCTCGACGGTGCTCGCCCTGGTGGGGGAGCTCGTCGAGCGGGGTCTGGTGCACGAGGAGTTCCCGGCCGCCGGGACCGCGGGAGCCGACCGACCCGCCGGGGTCGGGCGGCCGAGCGCGGTCGTCCGGGCATCCGGCGACGTCGTGGCCGCCGCGGTCACCGTCGAGATCGACACCGTCGCGGTGGCACTCGTCGCCCTCGACGGCACCATGCGCGACCGGCTCGTCGAGCCGCAGCCCAGCGTCCCGAGCGCGGCCGTCGCGGTCGACGCCGTCGCCCGGCTGCTCGACGTCCTGACCGGACGGGCGGCCCCGGAGCTGCAGCTCGTCGGCGTCGGCGTCGCCGTCCCGGGCATCGTCCGGGTCGAGGACGGGGTCGTCCGCGACGCCCCGCACCTCGGCTGGCGGGACGAGCCCTTCGCCGGACCCCTCGCCGAGCGTCTCGGGCTACCGGTCCGCGCGGCGAACGACGCGAACCTCGGTGCCTGGGCCGAGCGGCTCTACGGCAGT
The DNA here is from genome assembly GCF_044745105.1 of Curtobacterium sp. NPDC087080. Taxonomy (NCBI): domain Bacteria; kingdom Bacillati; phylum Actinomycetota; class Actinomycetes; order Micrococcales; family Microbacteriaceae; genus Curtobacterium; species Curtobacterium sp. NPDC087080. The sequence continues at coordinate 433,597 of NZ_JBIUZP010000002.1, forward strand.
GCGCGCGGTGTCGACGACCTGGTGTACCTGAACGGCGGCGCGAGCGGCATCGGTGGCGGGATCGTCAGCGCCGGCCGACCGTTCAGCGGTGCCGACGGGTACGCGGGCGAGCTCGGGCACACCTTCGTCGCGGCGAACGGCATCCGCTGCCACTGCGGGGCGATCGGGTGCCTGGAGACCGAGGCCTCGCGCGGCACCCTGACCGCCGTGACCGGCACTCCGCCCGACGACCTCGACGCCCTCGCCACGGCGCTGGCCGCGGGGCACGACGCGGTCGATCGGGTCGTCGACCGACAGGTGACCGCGCTCGCGACGGCGATCCGGAACGCCATCCACACCGTCGACCCCCAGGTCGTCGTGCTGGGCGGGTTCCTCGGGGTGCTGCTCGGGCACGTCGGGGACCGCGTCGAGGACGACGTCCGGGCGCAGACCATGGCGGCGATGACCGACCGGCTGCGCATCGTGCCCGCCGAGCTCGGGCGGGACGTCCTGGTGCGCGGCGCGGCCGAGCTCGGGTTCGCCGACCTGCTCCGCGACGGGGCCCTCCCGACCACCAGCGGCGCGGCAGCCGCCCCCGCCACCGACCACACCACATCCGACCGCGAGGACGCGGTCGAGGAAGCGAGATCCGCATGAGCACCACCCCCGACACCCAGCGCGCGAGCGTCCTGCTCGGCACCGAGGACCTGACGATCGAGGACCGCCCCGTCCCCGCGGTCGCCCCTGGTGACGTCCTCGTCCGCGTCGCCGCCGTCGGCGTCTGCGGCTCCGACGTCCACTACTACCGCCACGGCCGCATCGGCGACTTCGTCGTCGAGGAGCCGCTCGTCCTCGGCCACGAGCTCTCCGGCACGATCGCCGCGGTCGGCGAGGGCGTCGACCCCGCCCGGATCGGCGAGCGCGTCGCCGTCGAGCCCCAGCGCCCCTGCCACCGCTGCGCGCAGTGCCTGGCCGGCCGCTACAACCTCTGCCCGCACATGCGGTTCTACGCGACGCCCCCGGTCGACGGTGCCTTCGCCGAGTACGTCACGATCGAGGCGGAGTTGGCACACACCCTGCCCGACACGGTGTCCTTCGAGGCGGGTGCACTGCTCGAACCGCTGTCCGTCGGCATCGCCGCGGCGCGCAAGGCCGGCATCGTGCCCGGCTCGTGCGTCCTCATCGCCGGCGCCGGACCGATCGGCGTCATCTGCGCCCAGGTCGCGCGGGCGTTCGGCGCGACGCGCGTGGTCGTCAGCGACCTCGTCCCCGAGCGCCGCGAGCGTGCGCTGTCCTTCGGCGCGACCGAGGTGGTCGACCCCGTCGCGGTGGACGTCACGTCGGACATCGTCCCCGTCGACGCGTTCATCGACGCCAGCGGTGCGCCCCGTGCCGTGTCGGACGGCATCAAGGCCGTCGGGCCCGCCGGCGCCGCGGTGCTCGTGGGCCTCGGCAACTCCGAGATGGTGCTGCCGGTCGAGCACATCCAGAACCTCGAGGTGACGGTCACCGGCATCTTCCGCTACACGAACACGTGGCCGGTCGCGATCGGTCTCGTCGCGTCGGGCCAGGTCGACCTCGACGCGCTCGTCACCGGCCGCTTCGGCCTCGACGAGGTCCGGGATGCCCTCGAGAGCGACACCGACCCGGCCTCGCTCAAGTCCGTCGTGTACCCGAACGGGGTCCCCGCGGGCGCGTGAGGACGCGAGTCGACGTGCGCGACGCGGGTCGCGCCCGTCCGGTGACCGCTCGACGGACGGGAGGCGCGGTGCCGGCGGGTGCCGACCCTCCCGTCCGGCGTTCGGTCACCACGGCGAGCCGTGGCCGGGTCGTCCCCGCCCGGTCACCACGACGCGCTACGGTTCGGCCATGACCGCGACACCGGCGGCGGCAGTGCCGCAGCGCACCGACCGGCGGGCCCTCGTGTCCTGGGCACTCTGGGACTGGGGGTCCTCGGCGTTCACCGCCGTCGTCACCACGTTCGTCTTCAGCACCTACCTGGCGAGCCGGGCGTTCGTCGACCCGCGGCTCGTCGCTGCCGAGGACTCCTCGGCGGCCGCGGCGCAGGCGGTCGAGCGGGAGCTCGCGCACAACGCGGCCACGGTCTCGACGGCACTGACCCTCGCGGGGATCGTCGTCGCGCTCGTCGCGCCCGCGGTGGGGCGGCTCGCCGACTCCTCCGGGCACCGCCGCCGGTCCGTGCTCATCGGCACGATCGGTGTCGCGCTGTCGATCGGGGCGATGGTCTTCGTCGCGCCCGAGCAGCCGTACCTGGTGCTCGGCGCAGCGCTCCTCGGCATCGGGACCGTCGCGTACGAGGTCGCGACCGTCGGCTACAACGCGATGCTCGGCCAGGTGGCGTCCGGACCGCAGACCGGGCGCGTGTCGGCGGTCGGTTGGGCGGCCGGGTACTTCGGCGGGATCGTGCTGCTCGTCGTCCTGCTCCTGCTCTGCATCCAGGACTTCGGCACCGAGGGGGTCGCGGGGCTCCTGCAGCTGCCGTCGACCGTGGCGGACGGGTCGTGGGACGTCCGGGTCGCGATCGGCATCGCGGCGGTGTGGTTGGCGGTCAGCTCGGTTCCGCTCTTCCTGACCGTGCCCGAGGCGGCACCGGACCGGTCCCGCACCGGCGGCCTGCTCAGCGCCTACCGCGACCTCGGCCGGCACGTCGCCCGGCTGTGGCGGGAGCGCCGGAACGTCCTGGTCTTCCTGCTCGCGAGCGCCGTGTTCCGCGACGGCGTCGGCGCGGTGTTCACCTTCGGCGGCATCGTCGCCGCGCAGGTCTTCGGGTTCAGTCCGTCGCAGGTGATCCTCTTCGCGATCGCGGCGAACGTCGTCGCCGGCATCGCGACCTTCGCGTCCGGGCGGCTCGACGACCGGTTCGGCTCGCGGGCGGTCATCACGGTGTCGCTCGTCGGGCTCGCGCTCACCGGCATCGGCGTGTTCCTCATCGGGAACGCCACCGCCGGGTTCTGGGTGCTCGGGCTCACGCTGGCGATCTTCGTCGGGCCGGTGCAGTCGTCGTCCCGGGCGTACCTGGCGCGGCTCGCCACCCCGGGCCGCGAGGGCGAGCTGTTCGGCCTCTACGCGACGACCGGGCGGGCGGCGTCGTTCCTGGCACCGGCGCTGTTCGGCATCGCGGTGACGATCGGCGGGTCGACGCGGTTCGGGATCATCGGCGTGGTCGTGGTGCTCGTCGCGGGGCTCGTGCTCATGGCGTTCGTCAAGCGGGAGCCCGCGCGGGCGTGACGCACGGTCGGGGACCATGCGCCAGGATGGAGGACATGACCGACCAGCGGATCGCCGTCGTCGTCCTCGCCGCCGGGCAGGGCACGCGCATGAAGTCGTCCACCCCGAAGGTGCTGCACCGCCTCGCCGGCCTGCCCCTCGTCGCGCACGTGCTGCGCACGGCCGCCTCGCTCGAGCCCGAGCACGTCGCCGTGGTCGTCCGGCACGAACGCGACCGGGTCGCCGCCGAGGTCGCCGAGCGCGCCCCCGAGGCGATCGTGGTCGACCAGGACGACGTCCCCGGCACCGGTCGCGCGGTCGAGGTCGCCGTCCAGGCGCTGCCCGCCGACTTCGACGGCACGGTCGTGGTGCTGTCCGGCGACGTCCCGCTGCTCGACGCCGTGTCGCTCCGCGCGCTGGTGAACGCCCACGTCGGCAACGCCGTGACCCTGGTCAGCGCGATCGCCGACGACCCGACCGGTCTCGGCCGCGTAGTCCGCGATGCGTCCGGCACCTTCGTCGGCATCGTCGAGCACAAGGACGCCACCGACGAGCAGCGCACGATCACCGAGTACAACGCCGGGATCTACGCCTTCGACGTCACGCAGCTGCGTGCCGTCCTGCCGTCGCTCACCACCGCGAACGCGCAGGGCGAGAAGTACATCACCGACGCACCGGCACTCGTCATCGAACGGGGAGGCTCGGTCGACGTCGTGACCCTCACCGACCCCTGGCTCGTGGCCGGCATCAACGACCGCGCGCAGCTCGCCGACGCCGCGCGCGAGCTCAACGCCCGCATCGTCAGACGACACCAGGTCGCCGGCGTCGCCGTGCAGGACCCGGCGACCACCTGGATCGACCTCGACGTCACCATCGAGGCCGACGCCGAGATCCTCCCCGGCACGCAGCTCGTCGGCGCCACGGCCGTCGCCGCCGGTGCCGTGGTCGGGCCGGACACCACGCTGCGCGACACCGAGGTCGGTGCCGGCGCGGTGGTGAACCGCGTGGACGCGACCCTCGCCGTCATCGGCGACGGCGCCTCGGTCGGTCCCTTCGCCTACCTGCGCCCGGGCACGATCCTGGGCGAGCGGGGCAAGATCGGCACGTTCGTCGAGACGAAGAACGCGGTGATCGGCCGCGGCAGCAAGGTCCCGCACCTGTCGTACATCGGCGACGCCGAGGTCGGCGAGGACTCGAACATCGGCGCGAACACGATCACCGCCAACTACGACGGCGTGCACAAGCACCGCACCGAGGTCGGGTCGAACGTCCGCACCGGCTCGCACAACGTGTTCGTCGCCCCGGTTAGGATTGGCGACGGGGCGTACACCGGCGCGGGTACGACCGTCCGCAAGGACGTACCGGCCGGGTCGCTGGCGATCAGCTACGCCCCGCAGCGCAACACCGACGGATGGGTCGAGGAACACCGACCCGGTTCGCCGGCGGCCGAGGCGGCTCGGCGCGCGCACGGCGAACAGATCTGACGGCGGTCGGGTCGATCGAGACGGCCCCGAGCGGGTCAGGGAGTGAGCACCGCACTTGTCCGGAATCAAGACCACGGGCCAGAAACGACTCGTCCTCGTGTCGGGCCGGGCGCACCCGGAGCTCTCGGCGCAGATCGCCGACGAGCTCGGGGTCGACCTGGTGCCGACCGATGCCCGGACCTTCGCGAACGGTGAGCTCTACGCCCGCTTCGACGAGTCGGTCCGCGGCTGTGACGCGTTCGTCATCCAGTCGCACACCGCGCCGATCAACGAGTGGCTCATGGAGCAGCTCATCATGGTCGATGCGCTGAAGCGTGCCTCGGCGAAGCGCATCACCGTCGTCGCGCCCTTCTACCCCTACGCCCGCCAGGACAAGAAGGGCCGTGGCCGCGAGCCGATCTCGGCCCGACTCGTCGCGGACCTGTTCAAGGCCGCCGGTGCGCACCGCATCATGAGCGTCGACCTGCACGCCGCCCAGATCCAGGGCTTCTTCGACGGCCCGGTGGACCACCTGTTCGCGATGCCCGTCCTGCTCGAGCGCTTCCGGGAGATCCTCGACCCGAAGACCCTGACGGTCGTGTCGCCCGACATGGGTCGCGTCCGCGTCGCCGACATCTGGTCGGAGAAGCTCGGCGCCCCGCTGGCGATCATCCACAAGCGCCGCGACCCGCTCGTGCCGAACCAGGTGTCCGTGCACGAGATCGTCGGCGACGTCTCCGGCCGTGTCTGCCTGCTCGTCGACGACCTCATCGACACCGGCCGCACCATCGCCAAGGCGGCGGAGGCCCTGAAGGCCAACGGCGCGACCGGCGTCGTCGTCGCGGCGACGCACGCCGTGTTCTCCGACCCGGCCACCGAGCTGCTGCAGAGCGAGTTCATCGACCGCGTCGTCGTCACCGACACCCTGCCGCTGCCCGAGGACAAGCGCTGGGACCGCCTCGAGGTCCTGCCGATCGCGCCGCTCATCGCCCGCGCGATCCACGAGGTCTTCGACGACGGCTCCGTGACGTCGATGTTCGACGGTGCCGCGTAGTCGGACCGGTCGCGCGATCCGCGTGACCCGACCGTCGAGCTGAGCCGTGCCTCCTGTCCACCCGGCGCACGCCGCGCTGGCCGCCCGACTCCGGTCGGCGGGCAGCGTGTTCGCCGAGGACGAAGCCGACCTGCTGCTCGAGGCCGGTGACGGTGACCCGGTGAAGCTGCGCAGCCTGGTGCAGCGTCGGCTCGCCGGCGAACCGCTCGAGGTCGTGCTCGGCTGGGCCGCGTTCGACGGACACCGCGTCCGTGTCGCACCGGGGGTGTTCGTGCCACGGACCCGCACCACGGTCGTCGTCGAGCAGGCCACAAGACGGTTGCAGCGCTACGACCGGGTCGTCGACCTGTGCTGCGGGGTCGGCGCGATCTCGGTGGCGTTGCTCGGCCGGGTCGGCGCGCTCGACCTGGTCGCCGCGGACATCGACCCGGACGCGGTCGACGTCGCGGCGGAGAACATCGGCGACCGCGGGATCGTCGTCCTGGGAGACCTGTTCGCACCGCTGCCGGAACGGTTCCGCGGAGCCGTCGACGTCATCGCGGTGAACGCGCCGTACGTGCCGTCGGAGGCGCTGGCGACCATGCCGGCCGAGGCGCGGGAGCACGAGCGACTCGTCGCGCTCGACGGAGGCCCGGACGGGCTCGACGTGCACCGGCGGGTGGCCGCGGGAGCGGGGGAGTGGCTGCGACCGGGCGGCGCGGTCGTCATCGAGGTGTCGTCGACCCAGGCGCCGGTGTCCGGCGCGGTGTTCGAGGGCTCGGGCTTCAGCGTGACGATCGAGTCCGACGACGAGGTCGAGGGGACCTGCATCGTCGCGGAGCTCCCCGCCTGACGCCCCTCGGCCGCGGTACCGTCTGGGCGTGGAGTACTCGTTCGCACCGCCGACCGCAGCGGAGTTCCAGGCCCTCTACGGCGAGACCGGTTGGGGTGCCTGGGACCCCGAGCGCTTCGCACGGGCCCTGTCCGGCAGTTGGGTGGTGTGCAGCGCGCGGGACGAGGCGGGGCGTCTGGTCGGGATCGGACGCCTGATCAGCGACGGTGCCCTGCACGCCTTCGTCACCGAGATGATCGTGTCGGAGGGCGTCCGCGGCCGGGGTGTCGGAGGCGAGGTGCTCGCCCGGCTCGTCGACGAGGCACGCCGACGGGGCGTCGAGGACGTGCAGCTCTTCGCGGCTCGGGGCCGAGCGTCCTTCTACGAACAGCGCGGCTTCGTCCGCCGGCACGAGGACGGACCCGGCATGGACCTCGACACGGTCGTCGCGACACCCGGTGCCCGTGGCGACGGCGACGGCGACGGCGACGGGGACGGGGACGATCACACTGACGGGGTCAGCCGGCGCTGACCTGCACCGTGTGCCACCCGGTCGCACCGTTCGGGGCCGGCGGCCGTTCGACGCTCGTCTGCACCTGGCCGTCGGCGCTCACCGCCCGGACCCGGATAGTGTGCGAGCCGGCGTCCGGCGTCCAGCGGTACACCCACTGCCGCCAGGTGTCGGCCGAGACGGAGTCCGCGAGCGTGGCATCCTGCCACGGGCCGTCGTCGATGCGCACCTGCACCGCCTTGACCCCGGTGTGCGGCTGCCAGGCGACGCCGGCCACGGCGACCTGCTGGCCGGCGGTCAGTGAGGCACCGCCCCGAGGGGTGTCGATCCGCGACTCCAGCTTCACCGGCCCGCGTTCGGACCACCCGCGCGGCGTCCAGTACCCCTGGGCGTCGGCGAACCGCGTGACCTCGAGCTCGGTCACCCACTTCGTCGCGGAGACGTAGCCGAAGAGCCCGGGGACCACCATCCGCACCGGGAAGCCGTGCTCGGCCGGCAGCGGTTCGCCGTTCATCCCGATCGCCAGCAGTGCCGCCGTGCCCTCGTCCTGCAGCACGTCGAGGGGCGTCCCGGCGGAGAACCCGTCGATGCTGCGGGAGAGGACCATGTCGGCGCCGTCCTGCACACCCGCTCGGGCGAGCAGTGCACGGATCGGGTAGCCCAGCCACAGGGCGTTGCCGATGAGGTCACCACCGACCTCGTTCGACACGCAGCTGAGCGTGGCCATGTGTTCCTGCAGGGGCAGTGCCAGCAGCTCGTCCCAGGTCAGGACGACCTCTCGGTCGACGGCACCGTGGATACGGAGCGACCAGTCCGCCGGGTCGATCGACGGCACGCGGAGCGCCGTGTCGATGCGGTAGAAGTCGGCGTTCGGCGTGACGTAGGGCGTGATCCCGTCGACGTCGAGCGACGCGCCGGCGGGGACGGCGGGCGCGGTCGTCGCGGCCCGGGGGAGCCGGACGGCGCGTCGCGCGGCCGCCGCGGCCTGCATCGCCGCCGTACCGGCTCGTGATGCTCCGCCGACGACGATCGCCGCGACGGCGGTCGTCGCGCTCCAGACCAGGAAGGCGCGTCGCTCGGTCGCGGCCATGCGGGGCGACGCCGAGGGCACGGCCGCCGCGGCCTCCCACCGACGGAGCCGACGCAGGAGCACGCGGAGCACGACGATCGCCGCGGCGACGCCGAGCACCGTCGGGGCTCCGTCCCAGGTCCCGCTGCCCGAGCGGGTGGTGACGGCGACCAGCGCGAGGACCGCACCGGCCGCGAGGACGAGCGCCCCGAACGGCGGCCGCGCGCGCTCGAGCACACCGGCGCCCGCGCTGATCGCGGCCGTGAGCACGGCCATGAGCACGAAGAGCGCGACCTTGTCCCCGGTGCCGAACAGGCCGACCATCAGGTCCTTCGCCGCCGGGGGAGCGAGGTCGATCACGGCCGAACCGACGGCCACAAGCGGGCTGCCCGCACCGCCGAGCAGCAGCGCGCCGAACTCGGCGACGGCCAGGAACGCGGCGATCGCGATCACACCGCACACGGCCGCGAGCAGCGCCGGGTGCCGGACCCGTGTCGGGGTCGGTGCCTGCTCGGTGGTCGGTGCCGCTGTCGTGCTCACCCGTGCAGCGTAGGTCGGGACCACCGCGGATGGGCTGACAACGTCCGTGGTGGTGGACGACGGTGAACCGCTCCGGCCTGTGCAGGGATCGTGATCGCGACGGGTTCGTCGACCGTTCACGGCGCCGGGACAGCGCGCCCGACCGGAGCCGTGCGAGGATCGGGATCGTGTTGGACCGACCAGACCGCCTGCCCCGCCGCGGTCGCGCGCGGCGGTCGCGCACCGCGTGGACGGCCGATCGACGCTTCGCGGTCCTGCGCTGGAGCATCGTCGGCGTGTGGACGGCGCTCCTGGTCGGTCGGATCGTCGTCGTCTCGACGGCGCCGCAGACCGACCTGACGTTCTTCGGCGTCGCCGAGCTCGTCGCGGTCTCCGTCGGGATGGCGGGTGTCGTCGTCGCGGTCGTGCGCGCCCGGGCGATCCGCCGTCGTCGTGCCGACGAGGCACTCGCGTCCGCGATCCGTCGCATCGACCCGACCGTCTGGTTGGTGCCGGCGGCGCCGACGCCGGAACTGCGGCGGGACGTGCAGCGGGCCCGGCCCGAGACCACCCTGGGCGAGCGGGTGACCTGGGCGTTCGGGGCCACCGAGGCGTCGCTGTGGGAACTCGAGGAGCGTCGGGCGACCCGTCTGCTCGTGATCCGCTGGAGCCGCATGGTGCACGTGGGCGTCGAGGACGTCCTGGGGGAGCGGACTGCGAGCGCCGTGGCCGTGCACTACGTCCGACCGGACGACACCGCCGCCGTCGCCACCTTCTTCGTCCGCTCGTCGCCCGGGTCCCGTCGGTTGCTCGGACGGGGCCCGAGACTCGAGCGGCTCGTCGCCGACCTCGCACGGGAGCGCATCGTCGCCTGACCTCGACCGCCGGACGGCAGCAGGCCCCGTCGAGCGACGGGGCCTGCTGTCGTGTCCGGGTCAGAGCGCTGATCAGTGCGTGGACGGTTCCTGCTCGACCTCGCGGCGGCCGTCCTCCGACCACAGCGTGTGGAAGGTGCCGTCCTTGTCGACGCGCTGGTAGGTGTGCGCGCCGAAGAAGTCACGCTGCCCCTGGATGAGTGCAGCGGGCAGGCGGTCGGAGGCGAGCGAGTCGAAGTACGCCAGCGCGGACGAGAACCCGGGGGCGGGGATGCCCGACGCTGCGGCGATCCCGACGATGCGACGCCACGCCGCCTCGCCCTCGGCGACGGCGTCCGCGAAGTACGGGTCGACCAGCAGGCTCTCGAGCGAGGGGTTCTTGTCGTACGCCTCGACGATGCGGTTGAGGAACTGGGCACGGATGATGCAGCCACCGCGCCAGATCTTCGCGACCGCGCCGAGGTCGATGTCCCAGTCGTACTCCTTCGCCCCGGCGATGATGAGGTCGAAGCCCTGCGCGTACGCGACGACCTTCGACGCGTACAGCGCGGCGCGGACGTCGTCCTCGAACGTGTCGGGCACGTCGACGACGTCCGGGCGGCTCGTCACCGACTCCTGGACGGCTGCGCGCTGCGACGGCTTCGACGACACCGCGCGGGCGAAGACCGCCTCGCCGATGCCGGAGACGGGGATGCCGAGTCCGACGGCGTTCTGCACGGTCCACACACCGGTGCCCTTCGACCCGGCCTCGTCGCGGATGACGTCCACGAGCGGCTTGCCGGTGTCGGCGTCCTGCTGCTTGAGGACCTCGCCCGTGATCTCGATCAGGTAGGACTCGAGGTCGCCCTCGTTCCACTTCTCGTAGATCTGCACGAGCTCGTCGACCGAGTGCCCGCCGGCGCGACGGAGCAGGTCGTAGGACTCGGCGATCAGCTGCATGTCCGCGTACTCGATGCCGTTGTGGACCATCTTGACGAAGTGGCCGGCGCCGTCGGTGCCGATGTGCGTCACGCACGGCTCGCCCTCGGCCACCGCGGCGATCGACTTCAGGATCGGCCCGAGGGTCTCCCACGCCTCGTCCGAGCCGCCGGGCATGATCGACGGGCCCTTCAGCGCGCCCTCCTCGCCGCCGGAGATGCCGGTCCCCACGAAGTTGAGGCCCTTCTCGCGCAGGTCGTGCTCGCGGCGGATGGTGTCGTGGAAGTTCGCGTTGCCGCCGTCGACGATGATGTCGCCTTCCTCGAAGCGCTCGGCGAGCTGCTCGATGACGGCGTCGGTGCCCTTGCCGGCCTGCACCATGATGATGGCGGTGCGCGGCTTCGACAGCGACGCGACGAAGCCGTCGATGTCCTCGGACGCGATGAACCCCATGTCGCCGTGCTCGTCCATGAGCTCCTGGGTGCGTGCGTAGGTGCGGTTGTACACCGCGACCGTGTTGCCCTCGCGCGAGGCGAGGTTGCGGGCCAGGTTCGAGCCCATCACCGCGAGACCGACGACGCCGATGTTCGCCGTGCCGCCGTCGTCGTGCTGTTCGTTGTCCGCCACCTGAGTCTCCTTCGTCCTGACGTGTCGCGGCCCACCGTACGACCGACACCTTGGGTCGGCACGGGTGTTCCGGCAACTGGGGACGGGAAGCGGACGACCCGTACTGTGGAGGGATGACCGACCACGACGTCCTCCCGCCCGTGCTCGTGATGGGCGTCTCCGGCTCCGGCAAGTCCACCGTCGGCCAGGCGCTGGCCGACGCCCTCGCCGAGCAGGGCCAGCCGAGCACGTTCGTGGACGCCGACGACCTGCACCCGGCGGCCAACAAGGAGAAGATGCGGCAGGGCACTCCGCTGACCGACGAGGACCGCTGGCCCTGGCTGGACGCGTGCGCGGCCCGCATCGCCGAGGTGCAGGCGTCCGGCCACCGGTGCGTGATGGCGAACTCCGCGCTGAAGCGGGTCTACCGCGATCGGCTCCGCAGCTCGGCGCCCGACCTCGTCATCGCGTTCCTCGACGGGTCGCACGACCTCATCGCCGAGCGCCAGGCCCACCGCCACCACGAGTACATGCCGTCGTCGCTGCTCGACTCGCAGTTCGCGACCCTCGAGCGGCCGCAGCCCGACGAGACCGCCGTCGCGGTGTCGATCGAGGGCTCGGTCGACGACACCGTGGCGACGATCACGTCGGCGCTGTCGGTCACTTCCGGCTGAGCTCGGCGAGCCGCGAGCGGTACTCGTCCGCGTCGATGTCGCCGCGGGCGAACCGGTCGGCGAGGACGGCCCTGGCGTCGGACCGTGCCCGCCAGCTGCCGCGGCGCAGCGCGCCGAAGACGACGGCGGCGGCCAGGAGCACGAGCACGAAGAACGCCGGGAACAGGAAGAAGGGCGGGCTGCCGTGCCCGTACGGGCCGACGGCGGCGATGGTCGAGAGAGCGGTGTGCACGGTTGCCTCCTGGGCGGTTCGTGTCGCCCGGTCGGGCGACGATCCAAGCGTCCGGTACGGAGGCTCGTCCCGCGTCCGCCGCGGAGGCCGACTCCGGCCTGCTCCCGCAGCGGTACCGCCGTCCCTCCTGCACAGGCGGCTACTCCCGCGGGAGTAGTCCACACCTCCTGCCAGCGCCCGACGCCGTGGCACCCGTCCGACCCTAGGCTCGGACCCATGCACCGCACCCCCACCGCCTCGGCCGAGGCAGACGACGACCAGCGAGACGGCGTCCGCCGCTTCGCCCGGTTCGGTCGGGTGCTGCCGGTCGCACTCGTGCAGATCGTCGGGACGCTGCTGGCAGCGCGGTTCCCGACCGGTCCGACGGACGCCGTCGGTCCTCGCGGCGGCCCGCCCTGGGCGTCCCACGTCCTCGGCTCATCCGTCGTCGACGCGGCGGTCCCGGGCCCGCTCGCGATCGCGCTCCTGGTCGCCGGGGTCGTCGTCCTGCCGTGGCGCTGGCGGTGGCCGACGGCAGTCCTGCTGGTCACGCTCGGGACGACGATCGGCTACGCCCTGCTGGTGAGTCCACGGGGTCCGTTCGTGGCCGCGCTGACCATGGCCGCGGTGAACGCGTGGCTGCGGGGACGTCGCACCGCCGCGGGCGTCGCGCTCGGACTGGCCGTCGCGGTGCTGCCGACCGCCGACGCGGTCCTCGGTCGGACGCCCGCCCGGAACCTCGACGCGGGCTTCCTCGCCGTCGCCTGGGCGGCCGTCACCCTGTCGGTGGCCGAGCTCGTCCGGGTCCGTCTCGAGCGCGTCGCGGAACGACACCGCCGACGGGCTGCTGCGGAGCAGGAACGTGCGCGTGACGAGCGCGTCCGCATCGCCCGTGAGCTCCACGACTCCGTCGCGCACAGCATGTCGCTCATCAACCTGCAGGCCGGGGTCGCGCTCCACCTGGGGGCTGCACTCCCCGAACAGACGCGCAGCTCGCTCGCCGACATCCGTGACACGAGTCGCGAGGCCCTGGTCGAGCTCCGGACCATCCTCGGCGTCCTCCGATCGGTCGACCGCCCCGGTCGCCCCGGCGCTGACGGTTCGGACGAGCCGGACGGGTCGGACGCGTCGGACGAGTCGCTCGACAGCGGACCGCTCGGACGTGGCCCCCTCGACGGCGAGTCGTCCCACGGCTCAGCGGACCGGCACCCCGTCCCCGGTCTCGACCGCCTGGAGGACCTGGTGGTGCGGGCTCGTGCGGCCGGGGTGGACGTCACCGCGGACGTCGACGGTGACCGGACGCTGCTGGACCGCACCACCGACCGCACGGCGTTCCGCATCGTGCAGGAGTCGGTGACGAACGTGATGAAGCACGCGCCCGAGCACCGCGCGCGCATCGCCGTGCGGGTCGCCGCGGACGTCCTCGAACTGTCCGTCGAGGACTCCCCGTCACCGGCCCACGACACCAGCGTGGATCGGACGTCGCCGCTGCTCGGGCCGTCGGGCAACGGCCTCATCGGGATGCGCGAGCGGGCCGCGGCGGTCGGTGGCACGCTCTCGGCCGGGCCGACGTCGGACGGGGGCTGGCGGGTCGCCGCTCGTCTGCCGAACACCGCGACAGCGACCGGGCGGGTGCACCGCGAGAACGGGACCCGGGAACGATCGTGACCACCACCTCCACCTCCTCCACCGACGACGTCATCCGCGTCGTGCTCGTCGACGACCAGGTGCTCATCCGGGCCGGCCTCCGCGCGCTCGTCGACGCCGAACCCGGCATGACCGTGGTCGGCGAGGCCGGTGACGGTGACGAAGCCGTCGACACCGTCCGACGGGAGCGTCCCGACGTCGTGCTGATGGACATCCGCATGCCGGGCACGGACGGACTCGTCGCGACCCAGCGCATTTCGGCTGACCCGGACCTGGGCGGCGTGCACGTGGTGATCCTCACGACCTTCGAGGAGGACTCGTACGTGTTCGAGGCGATCCGTGGCGGTGCGGCGGGCTTCCTCGTGAAGGACACCGAGCCCGCCGAACTGCTCCGCGCGGTGCGCACCGTGCACGCGGGGGAGTCCCTGTTGTCGCCGGGGCCGACGCGGTCCCTCGTCGCCGCCTACGCCACGCACGCGAAGCCCGCGGCCCTCGCCCCCACGCTCGACGTGCTCACCGAACGCGAACGCCAGGTGATGCAGCTCGTCGCCCTCGGCCTCACCAACACGGAGATCGCCGAGCGGCTCTTCGTCAGCCCGATGACCACGAAGACCCACGTCTCCCGCGCCATGATCAAGCTCGGCGCCCGCGATCGCGCGCAGCTGGTGGTCTTCGCCTACGAGACCGGACTGGTCACGCCGGGGTGGCAGCCGTGATCACGTCCGGTGCGCCACGACGGCCGCGTGCGGACGTGCCCCCTTGCCGGTCCTCCGGTTCACGGAGTCGACCGTGAAGCCTGCGTCCTCGAGCGCAGTGACCATCCGGTCCACGGGCCATCGGTGGGCGGTCGTCACCGCGTGGTCGAACGGCTCGAGCGACGGGCCCTCGAAGAAGCCGACGAGCAGCCCGCCTCCGGGGGCCAGGATGCGGTGGACCTCAGCGAGCGCGACCGGTACCCGGTCCGGGCGGTGGTGCACGAGCGAGTACCAGGCGAGCACACCGCCGACACCACCGTCGGGCAGACCGACCGCCTCGATCGTCCCGAGTCGGAAGTCGACCTCGGGGGCGGCGGCCCGTGCGAGCCCGACGAAGCGCGGGACGGGCTCGATCCCGATGACGTCGTGGCCACGGCGGTCCGGGGCCGCACCCGACGTCGAGCAGGAGCCCGGGCGTCGCGTCCGCCCAGGCCTCGACGAGTGTCCGGTCGTCGGGGTGGACCGCACCCATCGACCCGAGGACGTCGGCGTACTCGTCCGCTCGGTCGCCGTAGGCAGCCACGACCCGGTCGACGTCGGGCACCGTCGCGCTCGGGACGTCCGGAGTGCTCTCCGCGGTGTGTTCCACGACTCGACGGTACCGACGGCCACCGACCTGCCGACATCGACCTGCCGACATCGACCTGCCGACATCGACCTGCCGGTACCGACCTGCCGACATCGACCTGCCGCTGCCGACTAGCCGCTACCGACCAGCCGCCCCGGAGCGTTCGTTCCGTCGGATCCGAGGCGCGTGCCGCTGGTCCGGCCCACGTACCGGCGGTTCTCGCGTCGGCGGTCGTGGTGCCGGCGGTCTCCGCTCGTGGTGCCGGCGGTCTCCGCTCGTGTCGACGGCGGGGTCGGGTCACCCGGAGGCAACCCGACCCCGCCGGACGGAACTCGGTGGGCGGAGCTGTCGATCAGTCCGACGTCGGCCGGGAACGCCGCCGGCCGACGAGCACGGTCACCCCCGGCACGAGGAGCGCGAGCGCGAGCGCGACCGCAGCACCGATGCTCGTCCCAGTGAACGCGAGTCGTCCGGCAACGGAGGCGTGCGCTGCGCCGGTGCCGCCGCCGCGACCACCCTCGCTCGACGCGCCGTCGCCCGTCCCGTCACCGGGGCCGCCGCCTGCCCCGGGTGCTCCACCGCCGTCCCCGTCGCCCCCGCCGCCCCCGCCACCGGGAGCCTCCGCGACCAGGCCGGCGTCGACGGACGTGTCACGGCGCACTCCCTCGAGCGCGCCGGTCGTACTCGTGACCCGGTCGACCGTGACCGGTGCGGTCTGGCCGTCCGGAGCGGCGTCGGAGTCGACCGCGGGGTCGTCGCCGACGTGTTCCTCGGTGAAGTGCGTCCCGTCCGGCGCCGTGAAGCGCACGCGGTAGTCGCCCGGCCGCAGCCCGTCGAACCGGTACCCGCCGTGGTCGTCGGTGGTCGTGCGCCGCTCGACCTCGTCACCGTGGTCGTCGGTCCCCGTCAGGGCGACGGGGACGCCCCGGACGCCGGGCTCGTCGTCGTCCTGCAGGCCGTCGTCGTTCCGGTCGTCCCACACCCGGTCGCCGATCGCACCGGCGACGACCCGGACGGTCGACGGGTTCGACTGCACCGGCAGCGCCAGGTCGGACGTCCGGAGCCCGAACCGGTTCACGTAGCGGTCGCCGTCCTGTTCGCCGCTCGTCGCGAGGGTGAGCCGGTGCGTCACGGTGTCGCCGGCGGGGACCGGGGTCTGCCGTTCGATCCGGACGGCGGTCACCCGCGCGAGTGCGTCCGGGCAGCCGCTCGCGCCGAACTCGTCCTCGGTGCACCAGCGGGTCGCCCCGCCGGGCTGGTTGCTCGGGTCGGCACCGTCCATGGCGACCTCGGTGGGATCGGCGTCGGTGTAGCGCACGGCCTCGTCCTGGGCGGGGTCGGTGGGGACCGGCGCTGCGAGGCCGACGCTGCCGTGGAAGTCCGAGCCCCGTGCGTCTCCACGGTGCGGGAGCACGTCGATCAGGTCGAGGCCGCTGATCGCGGTGTCGTCGGTGTTCGTGACGTCGAGGTCCCACTCCGGGTGGTCGCCGGTCACGACGACGGGTGCCGGCGTGCGCTTCTCGACCCCGACGCCGCCGGTGGTGACGACCTCCAGCCCGCGCTGCGCGGTGCGCCAGCGGTCGTCGGACCGGTCGGCCGGGGACTCGACCGTCACGGTGTTGGCGATCCGTCCGGCCGGGGCCGAGCGGTCGACCCGTGCCGTGTAGGTGATCGGGGTGATGCGGCTGTTCGGCTCCACGTCGTGCAGCGTCCAGGTCAGACGCTGGTGCTCCTGGCCGTCGGCACCCGGCACCGTGTCGACCTCGGGAGTCCTCGACGCACTGTCCTCGACGTACGAGGTGTGCGCGGGCAGGACGTCGCGGACGGTGACGTCGGTGGGGCGTCCGTCGGCGAAGCCGTTCGTCAGGGTCGGTCGGAGCGCGTAGTCGACGGTGTTGCCCGGGGTGACCGCGCTCGTCAGGTCCGGCGTGTCCGCGGCGTCGTGCCCGGGATCGACGACCACCTTGCCGACGCGGACCAGGTCCTCGGTCAGCACGACACTGTCGGCCAGTCCGCCTGCACCGAGGTCGGGGTCCTGCCGGTCGTGCACCCAGGCGGGGAGGTGGTCACCGAAGCGGGCATGGCCGAAGTCGCGAGCGCGGGTGCCGTCGGGCGCTCGCTGCGTCGTCACGGTGGAGAACAGGCCACCGCCCGTTCCGCCGGGCAGGTCACCGACGACACGGACCGCCCCGACTGCCGCAGCTCCGCCGGGGACGTCCTCCGGATCGTCGTACCAGGGACCGTCGCCGTCGTCGCACGTGTGGACCTGGCCCGCCGCCGGCGACGCCATGTCGTAGGCGGCGTACTGCACGCGGGCGTGCTCGAAGCCGCTCGTCCACGCGGGCGCCCGTCCTCCGACGGCGGTCAGACGCTGCGTCCGGCGGTCGAACGTGTCGCAGAGGGCCGCGTTGCGGAAGGCGGCGAGCCCCGGGTTCGTCATCGTGACGTCACTGCGGAGCCGGGTGCCGGGCGTGGCCCAGGGGTCGCCGTCCTTCGCCGACCCCGCGACCACGCCGCTCCCGTCGCTGTCGAGACGCCAGAGTCGCTTCCCCGCGCTGCCCGGTCCGAGCTCGACGAGGTTCCGCCGCGCGCTGTTGTCGGTCGTCGGCTCCGAGCCGCCGGGGAAGTTCGGCGTCCCGCTGACCGACGTCGTCTGCAGCGGTGTGAAGGTGTTCACCGACTCGACGGACGTCGGTGCCTCCGGGGTGGGCATCCACAGCGAGATCCACCCGCTCACGACGTACGGCTTCGCGCCGCCGCTGATCGGTCCGCCGCCGATGTTCCGCCCGGGCATGCGTGCTGCGTCGGTCACGGCACCGTCGATCGTCACGTCGACGTCGCCGCCCGGTTCCGTCTGCGTGCAGGTGATGGTGCCCGAGTCGACCACGGCACGGTCGCCCCCGCCGCGGCCACCGGGCAGGCCGCCGAACTGCACGCCGTCCTCGCCGTTCCGACCACAGGCGGGTCGACCGCGGTTCCAGAGCACCGCGCCGGACGGCCGGTCGCCGAGCAGGTGGGACAGGTCGTCGGTGAAGTGCATGTCACCCGTGCTCCGTTCGAACCCGAGGAGGCCCTGCCCGGGGACGGGGGACTGCCAGTCGACCGTGATCGGGTAGCGCAACTCGACGCCGGGGGTGCCGTCCGGCCCCGGCACGTCGGTGCGCAGGGTCGAACCGACCGCAGCCTTGCTGAGGTTGTACCGCGGCGCGGCGGACACGACGGTCGTCGCCGAGGTGACCGGGGCGGTCGGTTCGGCATCGTCGGCCGAGGCCGTGCCGGTCACGGCGATGCGGTCGCCGTCCTGCAGGTCCCCGGACACGTCGAGCACGGCGGGCACGGCGACCGCGTGCCCCGAGGGGACGTCGCCGAGGTCGCAGGTGAGCCGCTGGCCCTGCACCGCCGAACCGGCTCCGGTGCACGCTATCGGGACGCCTGCCCAGCTCGTGCCCGTCGGGGCGTCGAGCACGAACCGCTCGTGGTGTGCGGTCTCGTCGCCCGCGCTCACGGTGACCCGGTAGGTCACGGCGTCACGGGTCCGGACGACACCGTTCGCGGGACCTCGGTCGGCCCCGGGACCGTCGTCCGGTGTGAACGGACTGCGACCGTCGGCGGCGACCTCGACGGCCAGGCCGACCACCGCCGCGGGCGCGGTCGCGGCGGCAGCAGCCCCGCTCTGCCCGAGCAGGACGGCGGGGACCGCCAAGGCCACCGTCCCCAGGGCGCCGATCGCGCGCCCGGGCGACGGGGGACTGACAGGCCGGCCGCATCGAGCGGGCGAGGGAGGACGTTCGGACGACGGACGACGAGACATGGCGCTCCTCGGTCGGGGATCGGGACGGACGGACCCCTACCCTGCGCCGACGAGGACCGCAGCGCCGAACACTCTGCATGTCACATGTGCGACGTGCCGATCAGAGATTGAACGTCGCCCGCGGGATGTCCGACACGATCCGGCGCGCCGTGTGCACCGCGTCCTCCTCGGAGAGCTGGTGCGTCACCACGAGCGACGCCAGGTGTGCCGCGTCCGCCCGCCGGGCCATGTCGTGGCGCGCCGGGATCGAGCAGTAGGCCCGGGTGTCGTCGATGAACCCGGAGGTCTTCGTGAACCCGGCCGAGTCGGTGACCGCCGCCCGGTAGCGCCCGATCGCCGCCGGGGTGTCGATGAACCACCAGGGGGCTCCCGCGTAGACGGCCGGGTAGAAGCCGGCGAGCGGCCCGATCTCCCGTGAGAAGACGGTCTCGTCAACCGTGAAGAGCACGAGGTGGAAGCCCGGCGCGGTCCCGAAGGCCTCGAGCAGTGGACGGAGCGGCTCGGTGAACGCGCCGACGGCCGGCAGGTCGTGTCCGGTGTCCGGGCCGAAGCGCTCGAGGGTCGGCGTGTGGTGGTTCCGGAGCACGCCCGGGTGCAGCTGCATGACGAGGCCGTCCTCGACGCTCATCTCGGCCCACCGGAAGAGCATGTCGTGGCGGTAGGCGACGGCCTCGTCGGGGGTGACCTCCGACGGACCCCGCACCGCTGCCGCGTGGATGCGCGCTCGCTCCGTCTCGGACAGCGGCGTGGACCCTGCGTCGAGCACACCGGTGTCGGTCGCCGTCGCGCCGTGCTCGACGAAGTACCGGCGCCGGTCCCGCAGTGCCGCCAGGAGCCCGTCGTGGGTGC
This sequence comes from Curtobacterium sp. NPDC087080, assembly GCF_044745105.1. Classification (NCBI taxonomy): domain Bacteria; kingdom Bacillati; phylum Actinomycetota; class Actinomycetes; order Micrococcales; family Microbacteriaceae; genus Curtobacterium; species Curtobacterium sp. NPDC087080. Next base: position 453,145 of record NZ_JBIUZP010000002.1, read on the forward strand.
CCGTGTCGATGCCGGACGCCTCGCCGATCGACGCGACCACGTGCCTCCAGTCCGAGCGCGACGGGTCGAACACGGCGTCCGCGCGGAAGGTGGGGAGCACCCGACCCGTGAAGGACGGGTCGGCGGCGAGCCGCGCGTGTGCGGCGAGGTCGTCGGCGGGACCGTCGGTGGTCGCGAGCACCTCGATGCCGAAGGCGTCGAACAGGGCTCGGGGGCGGAGTTCGGGCGTGGCCAGCGCCGCGGCGATGCGGTCGTACTGCTCGTCGGCGTTCCCCGCCGACGGCTGCTCGGTCAGGCCGAAGACGTCGTGCAGCTCCGTCTCGAACCAGTAGCGGACCGGCGTACCGACGAAGTCGTCCCAGTGCTCGGCGAGTCGGCGCCAGACCTCCCGACCGTCGGGGAGCGGGTGCGTGCCCGACCGGTCGGGGCGTCCCAGGTCCTGCAGGCCGACGCCGTTCGCGTGCAGCAGGCGCAGGACGTAGTGGTCGGGCGTGACCAGCAGCGCCGCAGGGTCGGGGAACGGCTGGTCGTCGGCGATCAGGGCCGCGTCGACGTGTCCGTGCGGGGAGATGATCGGCAGGTCGCGGACCGCGTCGTACACGGTCCGCGCGACCGCGCGGGCACCGGGGTCCGCCGGGAACAGCCGGTCGGGGTGGGGTGCGAGCGGCGTGGCGGTGCTGGTGGAGGACATCATCGGCTCCTTCGGGCGGGGCGGGCGAGGTGGGACGCGTGGTGCGGTCATCGGGCCGGGGGCCGCGCTCGAGCCGGGCCCGTGGACTCGCGCACGGTCAGGTGCGTGGGCAGCGCGACGGCTCCCGACGCGTGCTCGCCCGGCAGCTCGTCGGCGGGCAGCGCGTCGAGCCGTCCGAGCAGCATCCGGATCGCCACCCGACCGGCGCGTTCGATGGGCGAGGTCATCGTGGTCAGCGGTGGGTTGCAGAAGTCGGCACCGAAGATGTCGTCACAGCCGACGACGCTCACGTCCTCCGGCACCCGGACACCCCGTTCGCGGAAGCGCGTGAGCATCCCGATCGCGATGAGGTCGTTGAACGCGATGCACGCGGTGGCCCCGGCGTGCACGGCGGCGTCGGCGGCCGCTGCTCCCGAGTCCACGAACGGCGCGTGCGGACCGATCCTCGCGACCCGCACGCCCAGGCGCTTCGCGACGCGGACGAGCGCCCGCCACCGCCGCTCGTTCGACCACGAGCTGTCCGGACCCGCGACGTAGAGCACGTCCCGGTGGCCGAGGGAGACGAGGTGCTGCACGGCCTGCTCGACCCCGCCTGGGGTGTCGATGAGCACCGACGGCACCCCGGCCGGGCGCCGGTTCACGACGACGAGCGGCGTGCGCTCGGCGAACCGGGCGATCTGCGCGTCGGACAGACGGGACGCGGTGAGCACGGCACCGTCGGCCTTGCCGGCGACGGCGCTCAGCGCTGCGACCTCGGCCTCGGCGGACTCCTCGGTGTCGACGAGCAGCTGCGTCCACCCGGCGGCGGAGAGCTGGTGCTGCGTGCCCCGGATGACGTCGAAGTAGAACGGGTTCGTGATGTCCGACACCAGGACGGCGACCGCCCGGGTCCGACCCGAGGTCAGTGCCCGGGCCTGCGAGTTCGCGACGTAGCCGAGCTCCCGGGCGGCCTGCTGGATCCGCTGCTGCGTGTCGCGGTTCACCCGGTCGGGCAGCGAGAGCGCGCGGGACACCGTGGACGGGGCGACCCCGGTCGCATCGGCGATGTCCCGGATGGTCACCCGCCGCGAGGTGTCCGTGTCTGCGCTGCTCACGAGGCGAAGCTAGGCCGCGTTGGCAACAAGTGGCAACCGGTTGCCGGTTGTTGCCACGGACGGGACAGTGGTGGCACGTCGGCAGCGCAGCCGCCGTCCCGGGCACCGTCGCCCGGGGGAGATGTCGAGGAGGACACCCCGCATGAGCACAGGAAGACGCAGGACCCGCGTCCTGGTCGGTGCCGTCGTCGTCGCCGTCGCCGCCCTCTCGCTGCAGGGCTGCGCGATCGTCGACGGCAGCGGCGACGACCCGGACACCCTCCGCGTGATGATGGGCGCGGACACGACCTACCCGAAGGAGCGCGCGCAGTGGCAGCGGGAGACCGCCGCCGAGTTCGAGCGCACCACGGGCGCCGACATCCAGTGGGAGACCTACTCGACCCCGCAGGAGGAGCTCACCGCGATCCAGACCAGCGTCATCTCCGGGCAGGGTCCGGACGTGTACGCGATCGGCACGACGTTCACCCCCACGGCCTACGCCACCGGCGCGTTCGTCGAGATGGGGCCGGAGCAGTGGGACGCCGTCGGCGGCAAGGACCAGTTCGCGCCGGCCTCGCTCGGCATCTCCGGTCCGAGCACGTCGAAGCAGATCGGCATCCCGTTCGCCAGTCGGCCGTTCGTGATGGCCGTGAACACCGAGCTCCTCGCGCGCGCCGGGATCACGGACCCGCCGACCACCTGGGACGAGCTCACCGAGGACGCTCGGAAGACCACGGGGGACGGCGTCCACGGCATGGCCGTCGCCTACGCGGACGGCTTCGACCCGTGGAAGTTCGTGTGGGGCATGGCGCAGAACGCCGGCAACACGATCGTCGACGGCGGGTCGGCCGAGATCGACGCCCCCGCGGTCGAGCAGGCCTACCGCACCTACTTCGACTGGGTGACGAAGGACGGCGTGGTCGACCCCGCGGCGATCGGGTGGAACAACCCGCAGGCGCTCGCGCAGTTCGCCGACGGCAAGGCCGCGTTCTTCCCGATGACCACGACGACGTCCCTCAACTCGCTGAAGGGCTCCGCCGTCGACGGCAAGTACGAGTACGCCCTCCTGCCGACCGTGCCACCGGGCGCGACCGAGCGTCCCGCAGACGGCATCGAGGCGGCGAGCATCCTGTCCGGCGACAACCTCGTCGTCGCCGACTACGGCTCGAAGCAGGACCTGTCGTTCGACTTCGTCAAGCAGGTGTCCTCGCCCGCGGCGCAGGAACGGTACTTCGAGCTCTTCGGACAACTGCCGACGAACACCGTCGCGGCGGACCGCATCGCCGAGCAGAACCCCGACCTCGCACCCATCGTCCGCGCCGGCGAACTGTCGAAGCCCACCGCCTTCACCGGCGCGTGGTCGGACGTGCAGCTCTCGCTCGTCGACGTCGTCGTGCAGTCGATCCCGTCGCTGAAGAGCGGCGAGGTCAGTGACGACCAGCTCCGGAAGCGCCTCGCCGCGGCGCAGCGGGACGCCCAGGCAACGCTCGACCGCCAGAAGAACGGAGGGCTGTGATGACCACCACGCAGACCCGGCCCCGCCAGGAGACCCCGCGCGCGGTCCGCCCGCACGGGAAGACCCCGCTGTACAAGCGCGAGCGTCCGCTGTGGATGCTCCTGCCCGGGGGCGTCCTCATGCTCGCCGTCATCGTCGTCCCGCTGCTCGTCGGCGTGTACATCGCGATGCTCGACCTCGACCAGTACACGCTCCGCCAGTGGTTCAGCGCCCCCTTCGTCGGGTTCGCGAACTTCGCCGAGGCGTTCACCGACTCGCCGCTCCTGCACTCGATCTGGATCTCGGTGTCCCTGTCGGTGCTCGTCACCGCGGTCACCGTGCCGATCGGCGTCGCCGCGGCGGTCTCCACCCAGAACCGCTTCCCCGGTCGCGGTCTGGTCCGGTCGATCTACCTCGTGCCCTACGTGCTGCCGGCGTTCGTCGTCGGGACGTTCTTCCGCACGATGCTCCAGCCGCAGGGCGTGGTGAACACCGCGCTCGGCACCGACGTCCTCTGGCTGAACGGCTCGGCGTCGTACTGGGCGCTCGCCGGCGTCATGGTCTGGACGAGCTGGCCGTTCGTCTACCTGCTCTCGCTCGCCGGACTCCAGGCCGTCGACAATGAGGTGCACGAGGCCGCCGCCCTCGACGGCGTGACGTGGTGGGCGAAGCTCCGGTACATCGTCTTCCCGTACCTGCGCGGCCCGTTGAGCCTGGCGATCATCATCTCGATCCTGCACAACATCAACAACTTCACGCTGCCGTTCGTGCTCTTCGGGAACCCCCTGCCCTCGAGCGTCGAGGTGATGCCCGTCCTGACGTACATCGCGAGCTTCCAGTCGTTCCGCTTCGGTCTGTCCGCGGCGATGGCGATCTGCTCGCTGGTGATCGTCGCCATCCCGCTCTTCGTCTACCTGCGGGCCGTCCGGCTCGACACCGGCGAGGACGCCGGCGGCGACGCCGGTCCCACCCGGAAGCAGCGCCGCGCCGACCGCGCGACGCTCGCCGCGGCGACACCCGCCGCGGCCGCAGACATCGACGGAGCCCGCGCATGAGCGCCTTCAGCCAGGCCCGGACCCGCCCGACCGCGACGCTCACCGAGAGCATCACCGCCGGCGGCGCGAAGCGCCCGAGGCGCCCGTACGACACCGACGTCACCCGGCTGCTGCCCCGGTGGCTGCTGGTCACCGTGATCGTGCTCCTCGTCGCGTTCATCGCCGTACCGGTGCTGTACATCCTGTTCGGGTCGGTGAACTCGGACGTCGCGGTCGCCCGCGGCGAGTACTTCCCCTCCGAGTTCACGCTGGCGAACTACGTCGCGATCTGGGACACGGTGGCGCTCGGCCAGGGCCTGGTGAACTCGCTGCTCACCGCCGGGGCCGTCGCCGTCGCGAGTGCCGCGCTCGCCGTGTCCACCGCCTACGTGCTCGTCCGGTTCCGGTTCCTCGGCCGCCTGACGATCCTCCGCGGGCTGCTGGCGCTGCAGTCGATCCCCGGCACCCTGCTGCTCCTGCCCGTCTTCGTCGTCTTCGCCAACATCGCCAGCGCGACCGGCGTGCAGGTGATCGGCACCCGCTGGGGCCTGTTCGTCACCTACCTGACCTTCGCCCTGCCGTTCTCGACGTGGGTCATGGTCACGTACCTGCGCGGTCTGCCGAAGGAGCTCGAGGAGGCCGCCCGCATCGACGGTGCCTCGAGCGGGCGGATCCTGCGGAGCGTCGTGCTGCCGCTCTCGTGGCCGGGCATCGTGGTCTCGGCGATCTTCGCCTTCCTGCTCGGCTGGAACGACGTGCTCTTCAGCACCATCATGACGACCCCGAACACCCGCACGGTCGCCGTGGTGCTGCAGGTGCTCGGCACCGCCCAGGAGGGCGGCGCCGTCCCGATCTACGGCCAGATGATGGCCGCGTCGATCGTCTGCGCCGTGCCGGTCGTCGCGCTCTACCTGGTCTTCCAGCGCTACCTGGTCGGCGGTCTGACCGCCGGCTCCGTCAAGTGACGCACGCAACCACACGACGGACGGGAGGCGCGGTGCCAGCCCGCCACGCGCCTCCCGTCCGACAAGGAAGGAACTCGATGACCCAGCCAACGTGGGAGCTCTCCGGCTTCGGCGACGAGATCGACGCCGACCCGGTCGTCCAGGTCGCGGTCCTCCAGGCGCTCGGCGCGAGCGCCATCGAGGTGCGCAGCGCCTGGGGCACCAACGTCGTCGACCTCGACGAGGACCAGCTCGCCGGGCTGCACCGCCTGTTCGAGGAGCGCGGACAGACCGTCTCCGCCGTCGCCTCGCCGATCGGCAAGGTGCCCGTCGACGAACCCGTCGAGCACGAGGTGTCGCGGCTCGCCCGTGCGATCCGGGCCGCGCACGCCCTCGGGACGACGAACATCCGGATCTTCTCGTTCTACTTCGACGGCCGCACCGCGGACGAGGTGCGCGACGACGTCCTCGTCCGGATGCGCGCGCTCGCCGACCTGGCGGAGCGCGAGGGCGTCACCCTGCTGCACGAGAACGAGAAGGACATCTACGGCGACGTGCCCGAGCGCGTGCTCGACGTCGTCGAGAGCGTCGGGTCGAGCGCGCTGCGGCTCGCCTGGGACAACGCGAACTACGTGCAGTGCGGCGTGGCACCGTTCACCGACGGCTGGGCGCAGCTCGCGCCCTACGTCGACTACCTGCAGGTCAAGGACGCCCTCGCCGCCGATGGGTCCGTCGTCCCGGCGGGGGAGGGCGACGGTGAACTCCTGCTCACGCTCACCGCGCTGCGTGACGCCGGGTACGCCGGGTACGCCTCCCTCGAACCGCACCTGACCGACGTGAACAGCCTCGGCGGGTTCTCCGGCCCCGCCGCGTTCGGCCGCGCCGGACGAGCCTTCCGGAGCCTCACCGACCAGATCGGAGTCACCCTGCGATGACCACCCCACTGAAGCTCGCCGTCGTCGGCGCCGGCGTCATCGGACGCCACCACGCCCGCGTCGCCGCACAGCACCCGGACCTGCAGGTCGTCGCCCTCGTCGATGCCGTCCCCGCGGCCGCCACCGGCGCCGCCGACGAACTCGAGGCGACTGGCGCCGACCGGCCCGTCACCACCGCGACCATCGAGGACGCCATCGCGCAGACCGACATCGACGTCGTCGCGATCTGCTCGCCCTCCGGCATGCACGTCCAGCTGGCCGAGGCGGCGCTCGCCGCCGGCAAGCACGTCGTCATCGAGAAGCCGCTCGACACCACGATGCCGCGGGCGCGGCAGATCGCGGCGCTCGCCGCGGACGCCCGCTCGCGTGGGCTGGTGACGAGCGTGATCAGCCAGCACCGCTTCGACCCGGCCTCGGTCGCGGTCGCGGGAGCCGCGCACGGCGGCGACTTCGGCACCGTGACGTCCGGCGTCGCGAGCGTCGCCTGGTACCGCTCGCAGGGCTACTACGACTCGGGCGACTGGCGCGGCACCTGGGCGCTCGACGGCGGCGGTGCGGTGATGAACCAGGGCGTCCACACCGTCGACCTGCTCGTGTGGGCCCTCGGTCGTCCGGAGGAGATCTCGGCGCAGGTCGGACTCCTGGCGCACGACCGCATCGAGGTCGAGGACACGGCGGTCGCCACCGTACGGTTCCGGAACGGCGCCCTCGGCGTCGTCCACTGCACGACCGCCGCGTACCCCGGGCTCTCGGCGCGCTACGCGGTGTACGGCACGCACGGGTCGGCGATCGTCGACGACGACCGGCTCGCGTACTTCCACGTCGCGCCGGACACGGCGACGCTGGAGTCCGCGGCGACGACGGCGAACACCACCGCGGTGGCCGACGCCGCCGACCAGAAGCACGACGTCGTCCCACCGGAGCACGTCGTCGGCGGCCCGGCCGAGGCGGACCACTTCGCCGCGGGGCACGCGCGCCAGTACACGGACGTCGTCTCGGCGATCCGGGAGGGCCGCGACCCCGGTGTGACCGTGGACGACGCCCTCGTGTCGCTCGCCACCGTCCGCGGGCTGTACGTCAGCGCGACGCTCGGGCAGCCGGTGCGGATCGACGACGTCATCGAGGGGAAGTACGACGACGTCGAACCGGTCGTCGCTCCCCGGGAAGGAGCAGTCCGGTGAAGTTCTCCGTGTTCACCGCCTCGACGCCCGACTGGACCCCGGCGCAGGCAGCCGACACCCTCGCCGAGCAGGGCTGGGACGGCATCGAGTGGCGGATCGTCGACGACCGCACCGCAGACGGCTCGTCCGGCTTCTGGGCCGGCAACCGCTCGACCTGGCAGTTCACCGGCATCGCGGACCAGGTCGGCGAGATCGCCCGGGTCACCGACGCCGCCGGCCTGGAGTACTCCGGGATCGGCGGCTACCAGCCGGTGTCCGACCACGAGGGCGTCGAGACGATGCTCCGGGTGACGAGCGAACTCGGCGCCCGCCAGGTCCGCGTGACCATGCCCTGGTACCAGCGCGAGCGGGAGCGGACCGGCACCACCTACGGCGAGCTCTTCGACCAGACGCGCGCCGACCTCGAGTGGGCTGCCGCCCGCGCGGCCGACCTCGGCGTCAAGGCGCTCGTCGAGCTGCACCACATGACGATCACCCCGTCGGCGTCCGCGGCGCTCCGGCTCGTGGACGGGCTCGACCCCGAGCACGTCGGCGTCATCCACGACCTGGGGAACCTCGTCATCGAGGGGCAGGAGGACCACCTGGCGGCCTTCGAGCTCCTCGGCCCGTACCTCGCCCACGCGCACGTCAAGAACGCCCGCTGGGTCGACACCGGCGAGACCCGAGCCGACGGCAGCCGGATCTGGCGCAACGAGTGGGCACCCCTGCGCGACGGTCAGGCGTCGGTGTCCGAGTACCTCGACGCCCTGCGGCAGCACGGCTACGACGGCTGGGTCACCATCGAGGACTTCTCCACCGACCTGCCGCTCGCGGAGCGCACCGCCGACAACCTGGCGTACCTGCGCTCCCTGGTGCCGGTGACGGCATGACCCGTCGTCCCGGCATCGTGCACCTCGGCATCGGGGCGTTCGCGCGCGCCCACCTCGCCTGGTACACCGGGCACGCCCGAGGCGAGCCGTGGGGCATCACCGCCTTCACCGGTCGGTCACCGTCGGCGGCCGAGGCCCTCTCCGCGCAGGACTGCCGGTACACACTGGTCACGCGCGCGGCCGACGGCGACACCGCCGAGGTGGTCGACACCGTCGTCGCGGCCCACCCCGGCAGCGACGACACGGCCTGGAGGCACCTGGTCGCGTCCCCGGAGACGACCGTCGTCACGCTGACGGTCACCGAGGCCGGCTACCGCGCCGACTCCGGCGTGCCGGCCCGGCTGGTCGAGGGGCTCGCCGCCCGACGGGCCGCCGGCGGCGGCCGGATCGCGCTGGTGTCGCTCGACAACCTGACGCACAACGGCGAGGTCCTGCGGGAGGCCGTGCTGGGGGCGACGGACGACCCGGCGCTCCGGTCGTGGACCGCGTCGACGGTCGCGTTCCCCTCGTCGATGGTCGACCGGATCACGCCGGCCACCACCGCCTCCGACCTCGCGGAGATCGGCGACCTGCCCGGGGCGCTCGACGGCGACCGCGTGCCCGTGGTCACGGAACCCTTCGCCGAGTGGGTGCTCGAGGACGCGTTCGACGGCGTCGACCGCCCCGGTTGGGAGACCGCGGGCGTCCGGCTCGTGCCCGACGTCACCCCGTACGAGCAGCGGAAGCTCTGGCTGCTGAACGGGTCGCACTCGCTCCTGGCGTACCTCGGCCTGCTGCTCGGCCACGAGACCGTCGCGTCCGCGATGGACGACGAACGCTGCCGTACCGTCGTCGAGCAGCTCTGGGACGAGGCCGCCGCCGAGCTCCCGCTGCCCGCCGACGAGGTCGCCGACGCCCGGGCCGCGCTCGTCGAGCGGTTCGCGAACCCGCGCATCCGGCACACCCTGCGCCAGATCGCGTCCGGCGGCTCGCAGAAGCTGCCCGTCCGCGTCGTCGACGTCCTGCGTCGGCGACTCGAGCGCGACCCCGACGCCGGTGTCGGACCGGGAGCCGCGACCCTGCTCGCCGCCTGGTGGTTGCACTGCACCACGCAGCCCGAGCTGGTGGACGACGCCGGAGCGCCCGGGCCAGACTCGGACGTGCACGACGTCCTGGGGGTCGTCGCGCCCGACCTCGACACCACCCCCGTGGTGGCCTCCGTCACCGCGGCCGCCGAACGCATCCGCGCCGCCGCGGCACCCGCACGCGGCCCCGTCGACGAAGGAGTCCACGCATGACCGACACCGGCACCACGAACCCCGCCGCGCCCGTCCCCGGGGCCGCCGACGGCGGCGCGGCGACGGACCCGACCGCCGGCCGCCCGGACACCTGGGCGTCGACCGACCGCGGGCAGCTGATCGACCGGGCCGAGGTGATCGTCACGAGCCCGGACCGGAACTTCGTCACCCTGAAGCTCACGACCGCGGACGGCGTCACCGGTCTCGGCGACGCCACGCTGAACGGTCGCGAGCTCGCCGTCTCCGCGTACCTGTCGGAGCACGTCGTCCCGCTGCTCGTCGGGCGCGATGCCAGCCGCATCGAGGACGCCTGGCAGTTCCTCTACCGCTCGTCGTACTGGCGCCGCGGCCCGGTCACCATGGCCGCGATCGCCGCCGTCGACATGGCGCTCTGGGACATCAAGGCCAAGGTCGCGGGGATGCCGCTCTACCAGCTGCTCGGCGGGGCGTCGCGCACCGGACTCATGGCCTACGGGCACGCCTCCGGCAAGGAACTGCCCGAGCTGTTCGACTCGATCCGCGAGCACCAGGCCGAGGGCTACCGGTCGATCCGGGTGCAGACCGGGGTCCCCGGACTCGAGAGCATCTACGGCATCGCGTCGAACCGGACCACCGAGGGCAACGCCGGCGTCCGGTACGACTTCGAGCCGGCGCAGCGCGGGGCGTTCCCGGCGATGGAGGACTGGGACACCCGGGCGTACCTGCGGCACGTGCCGACCGTGTTCGAGGCCGTCCGGAACGAGTTCGGCCCCGAGCTGCCGCTCCTGCACGACGGTCACCACCGGATGACACCGCTGCAGGCCGCGAAGCTCGGCAAGAGCCTGGAGCCGTACGACCTGTTCTGGCTCGAGGACTGCACGCCCGCCGAGAACCAGGAGGCGCTGAAGCTCGTCCGGCAGCACACCACGACGCCGCTCGCGATCGGCGAGGTGTTCAACACGATCTGGGACTTCAAGGACATCATCCGCGACCAGCTCATCGACTACGTCCGCGGCGCCGTGACCCACATGGGCGGCGTCACCCCGCTGCGCAAGACGATGGACTACGCGGCGATGTACCAGATCAAGTCCGGGTTCCACGGGCCGACCGACATCTCGCCCGTCGGCCTCGCGGCGCAGATGCACCTCGGCATGGCGATCCACAACTTCGGCATCCAGGAGTACATGCAGCACGGGCCCCGGACGAACCAGGTGTTCCGGCAGACGTTCACCTTCACGGACGGCTACCTGCACCCGGGCGACGAGCCGGGGCTCGGCGTGACGCTCGACCTCGACGAGGCGGGGAAGTACCCGTACGAGCAGGCGTACCTGCCGTTCAACCGCCTGGCCGACGGCACCGTCCACGACTGGTAGGCCTCCGCCGGTCCCGGTCCCGGCCCTGGGCCTGAGCGGGCGACATACGTCACGGCCACGCTCGACCGTGACGCATGTCGCTCGCTCGGCGGATGACGCGCGGCGCGTCGTGCCCGCTCGCTCGTGCTTCCGACGAGAGCGCAGCTGATCCGACGGGCATGCTGGGGGCGTGGAGTTCGCGGACGTGGCGAGGAAACTGCTCCTCGTCGCGCCCGCGGACTTCGTGCGGGAGCGCACCGCTCGGCAGCGGGCCGTGCGGAAGGACGACCGCGACCTCGCGTCCCGGATCGGCGGACTGCGGAAGCCCGCGCCCGCCGCGTGGGTGGTCGACCTGCTCGCGCACGAGGGCGCCCTGGACGAGGCGATCGACCTCGGCCCGGCGATCCGACGGGCCCAGGCGGACGCCGACCCCGACGAGATCCGTCGACTCCGCCGGCAACGGGCGGAGGTCGTCGCCGCGCTGGCGCAGGCCGGGGCCGACCTGGCATCCGACGCCGGGTACCCGGTGACGTCGGCGGTGCTCGACCAGGTCCGCGCCACGATCGAGGCCGCGATGGCCGACCCGCACGCCGGCGCCGCCGCACGATCGGGTCTGCTCGTCCGACCGCTCGAGAGCGCCGGGTTCGACGCCGTCGACCTCGACGGAGCACTGGCCGACCCCGATGCGGTGCCCGACGCGTGGTCCGGCACCGGTGCCGAACCCATCCCGATCACCAGCGCGCGGCGATCCCGCACGGCGAGCCGTGCCTCCCGACCGGAGCCGGAGCCGGAGGCGGAGCCCGAGGAGGAACAGGACCCGGAGCCGGAGCCAGAACCGCGTGTCGACCCCGCTGCCGAGCGTCGCGCCGCTCGTGAGGCCGAGGCCGCAGCGCGCACGGAGTCACGCGATGCCGACGCGGCACTGGACGCCGCAGAGCAGGAGCTCGAGACCGCCGAGGAGCGCCGTGCCGAGCTCGAACGGCAGCTCGCCGACGCCCGCGCCGAGATCGAACGGGCCGAACGTGCGCGCGACGAGGCAGCGGACGCGAGCGACCGCGCACGGGACCTCCTGCGCGCCGCGCAGCGCCACCGCCGAGAGGTCGGCCGCTGACCCGGCGCGACACGCCCGACGGCCCCTGCTAGACTCACAAACCGACTTCGGCGAGGGCCGCGCAGCGCGCGGCCGTGATCGACGCGGTAGGGAGACCCGGCCCAGTCCAGGGAGCGTTCCTCACGCGTGCACGCGTTCGAGTTGCAACACCACAGACCCCCCGATGCCGGCACCCCGGCGTCGACCCCGACACCAGGAGGCACCATGGCCGACTACACCAAGCTCGCAGCGGAGACCCGCACCAAGTTCGGCAAGGGCGCTGCGCGCAAGCTCCGCGCCGCCGACAAGATCCCGGCGGTCGTCTACGGCCACGGCACCGAGCCGCAGCACATCACCCTCCCGGGTCACGAGACCATGCTGCTCGTCCGTACCGCCAACGCGGTCGTCGACCTCGACATCGAGGGTGCGGCCCAGCTCGCCCTCGTCAAGGACGTCCAGCGCGACCCGGTGCGCCAGATCATCGAGCACATCGACCTCGTGGTCGTGCGCCGTGGCGAGAAGGTCACCGTCGACGTCCCCGTCGTCGTCGAGGGCGAGTCCTTCTCCGGCACGATCCACGTCCAGGACCTCTCGTCCGTCTCGCTCCTCGTCGAGGCGACCGACATCCCAGAGCACGTGACCGTCGACGTCGAGGGCCTCGAGGACGGCGCACAGGTCCTGGCCTCGCAGCTCGAGCTGCCGGCCGGTGCCGAGCTCGAGACCGACGGCGAGGCGCTCGTCGTCCAGATCGTCACCCCGCGTGGCACCGCTGACGACGACGCGGCCGACGAGGCCGCTGCCGAGGCGGGCGCCGAGGCCGGCGCCGAGGGCGGCTCCGCCCCGGTCGACTCCGAGTAACACCCCCTTCGCGGAACGTCTGGCCGACGCTGATGACAGGAACGACCCTCGTCGTGGTCGGGCTCGGGAACCCCGGGCCCGGCTACGCGGGCAACCGTCACAACGTCGGCCAGATGGTCCTCGACGAACTCGCCGCTCGCATGGGCGCGACGTTCAAGAAGCACAAGACGCCGAACCAGGTCGCCGAGGGGCGCCTGGTCCCCGGCGGACCGAAGCTGGTCCTGGCGAAGCCGGGATCCTTCATGAACACCTCGGGTGGACCGGTCTCGAGCGTGCTCGGGTTCTACAGCGCCACCGCCGAGGACCTGATCGTGGTCCACGACGAGCTCGACCTGCCGTACGACACCGTCCGTCTCAAGGGCAGTGGCGGGCACGGCGGCCACAACGGGCTCCGCGACATCATCAAGGCGACCGGCACGAACGAGTTCACCCGGGTGCGGATCGGCATCGGCCGACCCCCGGGACGCCAGGACCCCGCCGACTACGTCCTGCGTGACTTCTCGCCGACCGAGAAGAAGACGCTGCCGAACCTGCTCGCAGACGGCGCCGACGCCGTCGAGGCGATCGCGGAACTCGGCCTCCTCGCCGCCCAGCAGCGCGTGCACGCCCCGTCCTGATCCGTCACGCACGTCCCGCCTGATCCGTCGGGCGGTCGGACCCGTCGTCGGCCTGGAGGCGCGGCACGGGTCCGCCACGCCGCTGTCCGGAAGGCGTGCGGTCCCCGAACTGGGGGACACTCACGTACCCCGGTCGTCGGTACGTTCGCCCACGGGGTGACGATCCCCGACGACGAGGGGAACGACCGTGGGACGAGCAGCGCACCGGGCACGACGGACCGGCGGGAGCCGGGCGGCGGTGGCCGTCGTCCCGGCCGCGATCGCGGTGATCGCCGTGGGCCTCGGGTCGCTCCTCACGCAGGACGGCGCCGTCGCGGCGACCGAGACCTGGACGCCGACCGTCGCGGAGTCGTCCGCACCGCCGGTCGCGACGACCTTCGGCGCGCCGAACGACGTGCACCACGAGTCGGACGGCTCGCTCCTCGTGGCCGACTTCTCCGCCAACGGGCTGCTGCGGCGCGCGGTCGACGGCACCTGGAGCACGGTCGCACCGTTCGGCACCGGGGCCGGCGACATGTGGAACCCGTCGGCGGTGACCACCACGACCGACGGCCGCATCCTCGTCGCCGAGGCCGGTCGCCCCGCGCTGACGGTCCTCGACGCCGACGGCACCGTGCTGTCGCGCACGGCGCCGCCCGCGCGGCGAGCGGTCTCGGAGCTGGCCGTCGACGGCTCGACCGTCTACGCCGCGGTCCCCCTCAGCGGCACCCTCTTCACGACCGAGCTCGGGAGCGGGAGCTGGGCCGCGGTGCCCGGTCCGTGGACGGACCCGAGCGGTGTCGCGCTGTCCGCCGACGGCGGGATGCTCACGGTGTCGGACGCCGGTGCCGACGAGGTGTGGCAACTCGACCGGGCCTCGGGGGAGGTGACGTCGCTCGGGTTCCCGGGTGTTGCGCAGACCCGACCGCGCGGGGTCGCCGTCGACGACGGGGACGTCTTCGTCGTGGACAACGGGCGCGGCGCGGTCTGGGCGCTGACGGGAGGTTCCTGGACCGAGGCGTTCTCGAGCGCTCCGGACGGCTCGCCGCTGGTGAACCCCACGGCGGTGTCGGTCGGGCCCGGGCGCAGCCTCGTCGTCGCGGACTACAACCGTCAGCGCATCGTGACGGCCGTGTCGTCGGGACGAGCGGTGGTCGTCCCGAGCCCGGCACCGACGATCGCCCTGCCGACGGTCGACCCGACGAGTGAGCCGACGATCGAGCCGACGGGCGAGCCGACGATCGAGCCGACGGGCGAGCCGACGATCGAGCCGACAGCCGTGCCCACGAGCGCCCCGACCGCCACGCCGGCGCCGACGACGGTCCCCGGCCGCGAGGCGACCCCCTCGGTGACGGCTGCGGTCCCGGGCACCGGTACCGAGCCTCCCGGCCGACCCGCGACCGACGCTGCGGGAGCCGGAGCAGGCGACGGCCCCACGGACGGAGTGCTCGTCTCGCAGGCCGCAGGTCAGCAGGGCGACCTCGCCTGGACCGGCGCCGGTCCGGTCCTGCCCGCGCTGCTCACCGCCACGGCCCTGGCCGGGGGCGGGGTCCTCCTCGGTGGTCTCGCGCGTCGTCGCCGTCGCTGATCCGCGCCGTCCCGCGCCGCGTGCCGTGTTCGCCGCCCGCGCACGCCGGACCGGGTGTCGGACGCCGCCGGTACCATCGTCTGAGTGACGATCTCGGGCATCATCCCTGCGCTCTCGCGCGCCTCCGCGTTCGATCGTGTCCTCCGCGCTGCCGGGCGTGACGCGGACTTCTCCGTCGTCGACGGCCTGCGCGTCCCACTGCTCGGCGCGCTGCTCGCCGAGCGCAACGGTCCCCAGTGCCTCTTCGTCGTCACCGCCACCGGGCGCGAGGCCGAGGCGGTCCGCGGTGCCTTCACCTGCACCGTCCCCGACGCCGAGGTGCTCGAGTTCCCCGCGTGGGAGACCCTGCCGCACGAGCGCCTGAGCCCGAGCGCCCAGACGGTCGGCACCCGCATCGCGACGCTCCGGAAGCTCGCGGCGTGGCAGGACGCCGACCCGGCCGACCGCCGCACGATCGTCGTGGTGGCGAGCGTCCGCGCTGCGCTGCAGCCGATCGCGGGCAACCTGACGTCCCTCGCGCCCGTCGCGCTCGTCACGGGGTCTCGGGGCAACGACCTCGCGGCCATCGCGTCGCAGCTCGTCGACCTGGCCTACGCCCGGGTCGACCTCGTCACCCGCCGCGGCGAGTTCGCGGTGCGCGGTGGCATCCTCGACGTCTTCCCGCCCGGGGCCGACCACCCGGTGCGCGTCGACTTCTTCGGCGACGAGATCGAAGCGATCAAGGCCTTCTCCGTCGCCGACCAGCGCACCACCGACGACGACCTCGGCTCGGTCGAGCTCACGGCGTCGCGCGAGCTCCTGCTGAGCGACGACGTGCGGCAGCGTGCGCGCGAGATGCTGCACGAGTTCCCGAACCTGTCGCAGATGCTCGCGAAGATCGCCGAGGGCATCCCGGTCGAGGGCATGGAGTCCCTCGCACCGGCCCTCGTGCAGGACCTCGTCCCGATCACGAGCTACCTGCCCGAGGCCGCGACGATCGCCGTGCTCTCCCCGGAGCGGGTGGCCGGCCGTGCGCACAGCCTCGCCGAGACGAACACCGAGTTCCTGCAGGCCGCGTGGAGCGCCGCGGTCGCCGGTGCGCAGGCACCGATCGACCTCGACGCCGGCAACTTCCTCACCGTGCAGCAGCTGAAGAACGCGCGCGGGCAGCGCACCTGGTGGACGGTCACCCCGTTCGACTCGGGGCTCGACGAGGGCGATCGCGAGCGGGTCCTCACCGACGCCGAGGCCGCTGCCGAGGCCGGCGAGTACATCCGCGTCCGCGCCGAGTCGATCCCGAGCTTCGCGGGCAGTGCCGACGGTGCCGTGGCCCACGTCAAGCAGCTGGTCGACGACGGCTGGGCCGTGGTCGTCACCGCGCAGGGCAAGGGCCTCGTCGAGCGCGCCGTGCAGGTGCTCGCCGACGCCGGGGTCGCGGCCCGGGCCGACGACCTCACCGCGCCGCCGGAGCCGGGGATGACGATCGTCACCACCGCCACGGTCGAGGCCGGCTTCGCGACCCCCGACCCGCGGATCGCCGTCCTGAGCGAGGCCGAGTTCTACGGCCGCAGCGTGCAGCAGGGCGCGCGCACGGTGAAGAAGCTCGCCGGGCGCCGCAAGAACGTCGTCGACCCGCTGCAGCTCAAGCCGGGCGACGTCGTCGTGCACAACACCCACGGCATCGGCAAGTTCGTCGAGCTCGTCTCGCGCGAGGTCAGCTCCGGTGGCCGCAACGCCGTGAAGACCCAGCGCGAGTACCTCGTGCTCGAGTACGCGCCGTCGAAGCGGAACTACCCGGGCGACAAGCTCTTCGTGCCCACCGACCAGCTCGACCAGCTCTCCCGGTACGTCGGCGGCGAGAACCCGACGCTGTCGAAGATGGGCGGCTCCGACTGGTCCGCCGCGAAGTCCAAGGCCCGCAAGGCCGTCCGCGACATCGCCGTCGACCTCGTGAAGCTGTACTCGGCACGCATGGCCTCGAGGGGGCACGCGTTCGGTCCGGACACCCCGTGGCAGCGCGAGCTCGAGGAAGCGTTCCCGTTCGCGGAGACCGCCGACCAGCTCACCACCATCGACGAGATCAAGCGCGACATGGAGAGCCCGATCCCGATGGACCGGCTGCTCTCCGGTGACGTCGGCTACGGCAAGACCGAGGTCGCGATCCGCGCGGCGTTCAAGGCCGTGCAGGACGGCAAGCAGGTCGCCGTGCTCGTCCCGACGACGCTGCTCGTGCGGCAGCACATGGAGACGTTCCAGGAGCGCTTCGCGGGCTTCCCCGTGCACCTGCGCGCCCTCAGCCGGTTCCAGACCGAGAAGGAGTCGAAGGAGACCATCGCCGGGCTCGCCGACGGCACGGTCGACATCGTCATCGGCACGCACCGGATCCTGTCGCAGAGCATCCAGTTCAAGGACGTCGGACTCGTCATCATCGACGAGGAGCAGCGCTTCGGGGTCGAGCACAAGGACCAGCTGAAGAAGCTCAAGACGAACGTCGACGTCCTGGCGATGTCGGCGACGCCGATCCCGCGCTCGCTCGAGATGGCGGTCACCGGCATCCGCGAGATGTCGACGCTGGCGACCCCGCCGGAGGACCGCCACCCGATCCTGACCTTCGTCGGGCCGCAGTCCGACCTGCAGGTCGCCGCCGCGATCCGGCGCGAACTGCTGCGCGAGGGTCAGGTGTTCTACGTGCACAACCGCGTGAAGGACATCCAGTCGGTGGCGTCGCACCTCGCCGAGATCATCCCCGAGGCCCGGATCCAGGTCGCGCACGGGCAGATGTCGGAGGGCACCCTCGAGCAGGTCATGGTCGACTTCTGGGAGCGCAAGTTCGACGTGCTCGTGTCGACCACCATCGTCGAGACCGGTCTCGACATCGCGAACGCGAACACGCTGATCATCGACAAGGCCGACAAGTACGGGCTGTCGCAGCTGCACCAGCTTCGTGGTCGTGTCGGCCGTGGGCGCGAGCGCGGCTACGCCTACTTCCTGTACGACGCCGACAAGCCGCTCTCCGAGACCGCACAGGACCGCCTCGAGACGATCGCCGCGAACAACGAGCTCGGTGCCGGCATGCAGGTCGCGATGAAGGACCTCGAGATCCGCGGCGCCGGCAACCTGCTCGGCGGCGAGCAGTCCGGCCACATCGCGGGCGTCGGCTTCGACCTGTACCTGCGGATGATCGGCGAGGCCGTGTCCCAGTTCCGCGGGGACGTCGCCGAGGGGCAGACCGAGCTCCGGCTCGAGATCCCGGTCGACGCGCACATCCCGGAGGACTACGTCGAGTCCGAGCGCCTGCGCCTCGAGGCCTACCAGAAGCTCTCGGCCGCGTCGGCCCCGGCGGCGCAGCCCGAGGCGATCGACATGGTGCTCGACGAGCTCACCGACCGCTACGGCCAGCCGCCGCAGCCGGTGCTCACCCTGGTCGAGGTCTCGCGTCTCCGCCGCATGGCGCAACAGGTCGGCCTGTCCGACGTGGTCGTCATGGGCTCGAACCTGCGGGTCGCCGGCAAGGAACTCGCCGACTCGGCCCAGGTCCGGCTCAAGCGCATGTTCCCCGGCGCGCGCTGGTTCCCGCAGCAGGACGCCGCGAGCATCCCGCTCCCGAAGCCGCACGGCGAGACGCTGCCCGACGACGGGCTCATCCAGTGGGTGGAGAGCATCCTGACGGCCGTCTACGGGGCGTCGAAGGCTCCCGCGGAGGCGCCCGCGTCCTGAGTCGCCACCCCCTGCGGACGGGGGGGGGGGGGGGCCCCGGGGCCCCCCCCCCCCCCCCCCCCAGGGGGGGCGCCGGCGCCCCCCCCCCCCGCGCGGCGCGCGGGCCCCCCCCCCCCCCGGGGGGGGCCGCCGCCCCGGCGCGG
>NZ_JBIUZP010000002.1:471955-874743 GCF_044745105.1 Curtobacterium sp. NPDC087080
GAAATGTACCTTGCGGGGGGGGGGGGGCGGGGGGGGGGGGGGGCGGGGCCGGGGGGGGGGGGGGGCCCCCGGGGGGGGGCCGCCCCCCCCCGGGGGGGGGGGGGGGGGGGGGCCCCGGGCCCCCCCCCCCCCCCGCCCGCTACTCGGTCGCCTCGGCCTCGGAGAGCTCGCGCCGCGCGCGGTACCGACGCGCACGCAGGCTGACGACGACGGCCGAGGCGAGGATCGCGATCCCGGAGCCGACGAGCACGGCCAGCACGCCCTCGTCGAGGATCTCCTCGTTCCGGGCGAACGCCAGCTCGTTCATGAGCAGCGAGACCGTGAAGCCGATCCCGCCGAGCACGCCGACCGTCACGATCGACCAGAACGACAGCGTCGACCGACCTGGCGCACGGAAGACCCGCGTCGCGACGGCACCGAACAGCGTGATGCCGATCACCTTGCCCACCGGCAGGGCGAGCACGACCGCCCAGAACGTGGGGGAGAGCTCACCGATGCCGACGGCGGGGATGACGACGGCGGCCGAGGCGAACGCGAACACCGGCAGGACGACCGCGTTCGACCACGGCTCGACGTTCTCGTGCAGGGTGTGCCCCGGACGACGCGGCAGCACGAGCCCGAGCGCGACGCCGGCGATGGTGGCGTGCACGCCCGAGTGGTACACGAGCCACCACGTGACGAGCCCGACGAGCACCATCGCGGCGATGACCCACACCTGACCGGTCCGGCCGGGGCGGAGCATCCGACCGAGCACGGCGAAGACCACGAGGGCGACGACCGCGCCACCGAGCGCGGTGAAGTCGGTGCCGTGCGCGAAGACGACGGCGATGATGACGATCGCGATGAGGTCGTCGAGCACCGCGAGTGCGAGCAGGAACACACGGATCGTCGACGGCAGCCCTCGGCCGAACATCGCCAGGACGCCGAGTGCGAACGCGATGTCCGTCGCCGTCGGGATCGGCCACCCGTGCTGGTACGGCGTGCCCGAGGTCACCAGGAGGAAGATCCCCGCCGGGACGAGCACACCGCCGACCGCCGCGATGGCCGGGATGACCGCCGTCTTCGGGTTCGACAGCTCACCGTCGAGGAGCTCCTGCTTCAGCTCGATCGCGACCAGCAGGAAGAACACCGCGAGCAGCCCGTCGCTGATCCAGTGCGAGACGGACAGGTCGAGGCCGACCGCCCCCCACGGCGAGTGCGCGTCGAGGGCCCGTTCGAGGCCGGGCCCCAGCGGCGAGTTCGCCACGATCAGGCCGAGCACGGCGGCGGTCAGGAGCGCGATCGCGCTGAAACGGGGGGAGCGGACGAGTGCCGACATGGATCTCCGACGGTGTGCGGGTACGGTAGGATGACCGTCGACCAGACTTCCCGACACACCAGGGGCAAGCCTACCGGCACGGCCTGCGTGCGAGCATGGCGCCATGACCGCCGTCACGGACCTCGTCGAAGTCGTCGACCGCCTGCTCGCCCCCGACGGCGGGTGCGTGTGGAACCGCGCGCAGACCCACGCCTCGCTCGCGCGCTACGCCGTCGAGGAGTCGTACGAGCTCGTCGACGCGATCGACGCCGGTGACGACGACGAACTGCGCGAGGAACTCGGCGACGTGCTCTACCAGGTCGTGCTGCACGCCGGACTGGCGGCGGCGGACGGGCGCTTCGACCTCGAGGACGTCGCCGCCGGTGCCCGGGACAAGATGGTCCGCCGGCACCCGCACGTGTTCGGCTCCGAACGGGCGGACACCGAGGCCGAGGTCGTCCGGGTGTGGCGGGCGGCGAAGGCTGCCGAGAAGGCCGCACGGACGAGTGTGCTCGACGGGGTCCCGCGGGCGATGCCGCCGCTCGAGCGCGCCGTGAAGCTGCTCGAACGCCTGGAGGAGCGTGGGGACGCCGCCACGGTCGTCGCCGCCGTCGTGCGCGCGCCTGAGCAGGAGGTCGCGGGGACGGACGGGTCGGCCGGCGCCGCGAGCGGGGCGGCGGACGTGGTGGATGCCGTGGATGCCGTGGACGCCGTGGACGAGCGGTGGGGCGCGGGGCTGCTCGCCGAGGTCGCGGCCGCGCGGGAGGCGGGGATCGACGTGGTGGCGAGCCTGCGGGCTGCGGTGGCCCGGTTGGAAGCCGAGGCGCGCGTCGGGGCGTGAGGCGGGCCTCCCGAACGAGGGATCGGGAAGGCTTCCGATCAGAGAAGCGGGCACCCTCCCAACCCGAAAAAGGAGGGTGCCCGCGAGCGGGACACGACGTGCCAGGGGGACACGTCGACAGGGACGCCCGCTCGAACCACGGGGCACCGTTGCAGCACACCGGCCCCGCGAACGACCTGGTGATCGGATCAGGAGACCACCAGGCCGAGGTTCTGCATCCAGAGTATCAGTAGGCCGGTCGGCGTGCAAGGACCTGCCCGGGTTCTGGCAGGATTGGCGCATGGCGACCACCGTGACGGCTCCCCGTGGCATGCGTGACTTCCTCCCGGCAGAGAAGGCCCGTCGCGAGCACGTCCTGGGCGTCGTCCGCGACGTCTACGCCCGGCACGGGTTCGACGAGATCGAGACCCCGGTCGTCGAGGACGCCGCACGCCTGCACTCGGGACTGGGTGGCGACAACGAGAAGCTCGCGTTCGCGGTCATGCGCCGCGGGCTCACGACGGAGGACCTGCAGCAGGCCGGTGCCCCGCTCGACCTCGCGGACCTCGGGCTCCGGTTCGACCTGACGGTCCCGCTCGCCCGCTTCTACGCGTCGCACCGTGCCGAGCTGCCGTCGGTGTTCCGCGCCGTCCAGATCGCGCCGGTCTGGCGCGCCGAGCGCCCGCAGAAGGGGCGCTACCGGCAGTTCGTGCAGTGCGACATCGACATCCTCGGCGAGCCGGGGCAGCTCGCGGAGATCGAGCTCATCCGCGCGACGACGGCGGCGCTCGACGCGCTCGGCATCGCGGACACCACCATCCGCATCAACGACCGACGGATCCTGCTGGCGCTGCTCGCGTCGTGGGGGATCACCGACCCCGGCGCAGCGGACCGAGCACTCATCACCGTCGACAAGCTCGACAAGATCGGGGCCGACGGCGTGGCCGCCGAGCTCCGCGAGACGATCGGCGCCGACCTGCCCGGGCTCGAGGACACCATCCGCGCGCTCGAGGCCGCAGACTGGGGTTCGGTCGAGGAAGCGCCGTGGCTGGATGCCGAGGCCTTCGCGGACCTGCTCCGGCTGCGCGAGGCCCTGCCGGGCGTCGACCTGCGCTTCGACCCGACGCTCGTGCGCGGCATGGGGTACTACACGGGGACGATCTTCGAGGTCGCCCACCCGGACTTCGGCTACAGCCTGGGCGGTGGCGGTCGCTACGACGGCATGATCGGACGCTTCCTCGGGCAGGACGTCCCCGCGGTCGGCTTCTCGCTCGGGTTCGAGCGGCTGGTCGACCTCGTCACGCTGCCGGAGTCGGCCGAGTCCGACGCGGTCGTGCTCCTGTACGACAAGGACGTCGACCCGGTCCGCCTCGCAGCACTCAAGTCCGAGGCGCTCGCGTCGCACCGCCGTGTGCGCCTCGAGCGTCGGCCGAAGAACACCAAGAACCTGCTCGCAGGTCTCGCCGAGCAGGGGTTCGCGGCCTTCGCGAGCGTCCGCGCCGACACCGAGAGCCTGGAGGGTGTCGAGTTCCGCCCGTTGGCGTGAACTCCTCCACACCCGACGTCATCCGCGGCGAGGCGTCCACCGTGCCTCGGTAGGATCGACCCGCTGTCCACCACAACCGAACTCGTAGGGAGTACCCCGTGGCCCAGATCGATGCCGTAGGCGCACGCGAAGTCCTCGATTCCCGAGGCAACCCGACGGTCGAGGTCGAGGTCCTCCTCGACGACGGCGTGGTCTCGCGCGCGCTCGTCCCGTCCGGTGCCTCCACCGGTGCGTTCGAGGCGTACGAGCTCCGCGACGGCGACGCGAACCGCTACGGCGGCAAGGGCGTCCTCAAGGCCGTCGACGCCGTCCTCGACGAGATCGGCCCGGCGCTCGAGGGCTTCGACGCCACCGACCAGCGTCTCGTCGACGCCGCGCTCATCGAGCTCGACGGCACCGAGAACAAGTCCCGTCTGGGCGCCAACGCGATCCTCGGCGCCTCGCTCGCCGTCGCCCGTGCCGCTGCCGACTCCGCCGACCTGCCGCTGTTCCGCTACCTCGGTGGCCCGAACGCGCACACGCTGCCCGTCCCGCTCATGAACGTCGTCAACGGTGGCGCGCACGCCGACACCAACGTCGACATCCAGGAGTTCTTCCTCGTGCCCTACGGCGCCGAGAGCTTCTCCGAGGCCCTGCGCTGGGGCGTCGAGACCTACCACGCCCTCAAGGGCGAGCTGAAGAAGCAGGGTCTCGCGACGGGCCTCGGCGACGAGGGCGGCTTCGCCCCCGAGCTCGCCTCGAACCGCGCCGCGCTCGACTTCCTGCTCGCCGCGATCGAGAAGGCCGGGTTCACCCCGGGCAAGGACATCGCGCTCGGCCTCGACGTCGCCGCGACCGAGTTCTTCCACGACGGCAAGTACGCGTTCGAGGGCAAGCAGCTCTCGAGCGAGGAGTTCACCGGGTACTTCTCGGACCTCGTCGCGAACTACCCGCTCGTCACCATCGAGGACGCCCTGGCCGAGGACGACTGGGAGGGCTGGAAGCACCTCACCGCCGAGCTCGGCTCGAAGCTCCAGCTCGTCGGCGACGACCTGTACGTCACGAACCCGAAGCGCCTGCAGCGGGGCATCGACGAGCAGGCCGGCAACTCGATCCTGGTCAAGGTGAACCAGATCGGCACGCTGACCGAGACCCTCGACGCCGTCTCCCTGGCGCACCGCCACGGCATGACCGCGATCCTGTCGCACCGCTCGGGCGAGACCGAGGACACCACCATCGCCGACATCGCGGTGGCCGTCGACGGTGGCCAGATCAAGACCGGCGCCCCGGCCCGTTCGGACCGCGTCGCGAAGTACAACCAGCTGCTCCGCATCGAGGAGGAACTGGGCGACGCCGCCGTCTACGCCGGCCGCACCGCGTTCCCCCGCGCCGCCGCGCTCTAGGTCGCACGCCGCACGGTCCGAAACGCCGTCCTCCTTGCGGGAGGGCGGCGTCTCGCCGTTCCCGGGCGCTCCCGTCGCCGGCGTCGAGCGGGCCCGATCTGTCACGCTCGACCTCGAGACCGACGGATCCCGCCCGCTCGGCGGACGTGAGCGGCATGTCCTGCCCGCTCGGCAGCCGGCCACCCAGGCGGCCCACCACCGGACGGGAGGCGCGTGGCGGCCGTGCGCCGCGCCTCCCGGCCGCTGGGAGGGTGCCGAGGGACGCGTGCCGGTCCGCGTGCCGGGTCACGTGAGCGACCGGGGCCGGTTATCGTCGAGCCGTGCCCAGCCAGAAGCCCCGCGTCCGCCGCATCCCCGTGGCCGTGCCGGAGTCCGGCGCGCACGAGCAGCCCTGGTACCGGTCCATCCGGTTCTCGGGCTTCAGCCTGCTCATGCTGGCGATCATCGTGCTGTTCGTCGTCGTGCTCGCACCGTCGCTGCGCACCCTGATCCAGCAGCAGGAGCAGATCGCGCAGCAGCAGCGCGAGGTGGCGGCGCAGAAGGCGGACGTCAGCCAGAAGAAGCAGGACGTCGCGCGATGGGACGACCCGGCCTACATCGAGGCGCAGGCCCGCGACCGGCTGCTGTACGTGTACCCGGGCGAGGAGAGCTACCTCGTGATGGGGGCGGAGCAGGCGAAGGGGTCCGACCGGACCGAGACCGACTCGGGCAGCCCGGTCAGCTCGACGGTGCAGACGCCCAAGGTCGACTGGGTGCAGGCGATGCTCTCCAGCGTGCTGCAGTCCGGCCTGACCGAGAAGACCACCGAGCAGCTCGTGGCGCCCGACGTCTCCGGCACCGGGGACCCGACCGGCGCTGCCACCGGCGACGGCAAGTAGGACCGCGGAAAGCAGCGTCGTCACGGAGTAGGACGGCGAGCGGGACTCGGGTAGGCTCACGTGCCCGTGACGACCCCTCCCTTCGACCCGCCGTCCGACCGCGACATCCAGGTCGTCTCGGCGCAGCTCGGGCGACCGGCCCGCGACGTCGTCGGGATCGCGGCACGGTGCGTGTGCGGCAACCCCACCGTCGTGTCGACGAAGCCCCGACTCGCGAACGGCACCCCGTTCCCGACGTTCTACTACCTGTGCCACCCCGCCGCCACCGCGGCCGTGAGCACGCTCGAGGCGAACCACGTCATGCCCGAGCTCGCCGCCCTGCTCGAGGACGAGACCGTCGCGGCGCAGTACCGCGCGGCCCACGAGTCCTACCTGGCGGACCGCGAGTCGATCGAGCACGTCGACGAGATCGACGGCATCAGCGCCGGTGGCATGCCCACCCGCGTGAAGTGCCTGCACGCCCTCGTCGGCCACGCCCTCGCTGCCGGACCCGGCGTCAACCCCATCGGCGAACTCGCGCTCGAGCGCGTGGACTGGTCGCCCTCCCGGTGTGAGTGCCGGGCGTATGATGGCATCGCAGACGCTGGAGTCGGGGCGGGTGGCGGCGAAGTCTGACCAGCCTCCCGGCAAGCAACCACCCCACTCCAAGGAGATCATCCCCCGTGCCCAAGATCCTCGTCGTCGGCGGCGGCTACGCCGGTTTCTACACCGCCTGGAAGCTCGAGAAGCACCTGCGTCAGGGTGAAGCCGAGGTCACCATGGTGGACCCGCTCCCGTACATGACGTACCAGCCGTTCCTGCCCGAGGTCGCCGCCGGTTCGATCGAGCCGCGCCACGCGATCGTCTCGCACCGTCGTCACCTGAAGAAGACCCGCGTCGTCACGGCCAAGGTCACCAAGGTCGACCACGCCACGAAGACCGCGACGATCACCCCGGCCGAGGGCGAGGCGTGGGAGGAGTCCTACGACCAGATCGTCATGACCGCCGGCGCCGTCTCGCGCACCTTCCCGATCCCGGGCGTCGCGGACGAGGCCATCGGCCTGAAGACCATCGAGGAGGCCGCGGCGATCCGCGACAAGATCCTCACGAACTTCCACAAGGCGGCGAACCTGCCGGCCGGTCCCGAGCGTGACCGCCTGCTCACCGTCGTCGTGGTCGGCGGTGGCTTCGCGGGCATCGAGGTGTTCGCCGAGCTCCGCTCCTTCGCATCGGACCTGCTGAAGAGCTTCCCGCAGCTGTCCTTCGACGACACGCACTTCCACCTGGTCGAGGCGATGGGCCGCATCATGCCCGAGGTGTCGCTCGAGACCTCGCACTGGGTGCTCGAGAACCTCGCGTCGCGCGGGGCCACGGTGCACCTCGAGACGCAGCTGGCCTCGGCCGAGGGCGGCGTCTGCCAGCTCAAGGCCAAGGACGAGTCGATCCAGACGATCGAGTCCGACCTGATCATCTGGACCGCCGGCGTCATGGCGAACCCGATGGTGAAGGGCACCGACTTCCCGCTCGAGCAGCGCGGCCGCATCCGCGTGCAGCCCGACCTCCGCGTGGTCGACGACAACGGCGTGATCGCCGACGCGTGGGCCTGCGGCGACGTCGCGGCCGTGCCGGACCTGACCGGTGGCGGTGTCGGCGGCTTCTGCGTGCCGAACGCCCAGCACGCCGTGCGCCAGGCGAAGCAGCTCGCGAAGAACCTGGTCGCGGTCATCCGCGGCGAGGCGACGAACGACTACAAGCACGAGAACCTCGGCGCCGTCGCGGGCCTCGGTCTCGGCACCGGTGTGTTCCAGTCCGGCAAGTTCGCCATGAAGGGCTTCCTGGCCTGGGGTGCCCACCGCGGGTACCACGGTCTGGCGATGCCGTCGTGGGAGCGCAAGTGGCGCGTCATCGGCGACTGGGTCGGTGGCTTCTTCCTGGGCCGTGACATCGCGTCGCTCGACGACCGCGAGACCCCGCGTGCCGCGTTCGAGGCCTTCGCATCGCGTCCGAAGCCCGCTGCCGCCGAGGAGCCGAAGGCCGTCGCCGCCCCGGCTCCCGCGGAGGGCCAGCCGGCCGACGCCGCCGGCCCCGCGTACGCCACCCCGGCCGAGGACGTCTCGAAGGACGCCGAGCCCGTCGCGGCTCCGGCGGACGCCAAGTAGCACCCGGCACCAGACGACCGACGGCCGTCGCCCCCGCGTGGGGCGGCGGCCGTCGTCGCATCGGTAGGCTGTTCCGGCCCGCCCCCGTGGCCCAATCGGTAGAGGCATGCGACTTAAAATCGCCGAGTTGTGGGTTCGAGTCCCACCGGGGGTACCACGAGACCCGGGTCCGCCGCCGCGAGACTCGGGTCGGCCGCCGCGAGACTCGGGTCGGCTGCGCCGAGACTCGGCCTGGGCGACGATCCTCGGGCCGCGATCCGCGAGTCCTGTCGCTCGGCCCGAGACTCGGGACCAGCGCCACAGCCGGGCCAGCGCCGCGGCCGGGGCGAGCGCCGCGGCGGCGTACCATCGAGTCCCGTGGTCGGACTCGGAAGCGCCCTCGCGAACCTGCGCAACGCACTCAACCGACCCGAGGCACACGTCGAGGTCGTCGACGGTGAGACGGTCCCCACCGGCATGCTGCTCGGCACCCTCGGGGCCCTGCTGCTCGACGCCGGCAGCTCCGTGACCGACGTCCGCTCCGCGCTCGAGAAGGCCCGGGACGCCGCGGGGGTCGGACCGACGCTCGCCGTGGGGGTCCTGCCCGCGCTCGTCATGGTCAGCGAGGTCGCCACCGGCGCCGCCACGATCGTGAACGCCGAGGGCGTGGAGCTCTCCTCCCGCCAGGCAGCGCGCGCGAACCGACTGGTGCTCGGTCTCGAGCGCGGGTCGATCGCCCTCGCCGAGATCCCCGCCCGCGTGCGCGCCATCCGTGCAGGCACCGTGCCACCGCCGGCGTTGCCCTGGATCACCGGCAACGCGCTGACCTCGGTCGGCCTGGCCGTCGTGTTCCGCTGCCCCTGGTGGGCGATCGTGCTCGCGCTCGTCGTCGGTGCGCTCGTCGGCGTGCTCAGCCTGGTGCTCCGCCGGTTCCGCGAGGCCGTCGCGATCATCCCGTTCCTCGCCGCGTTCATGTCGACGAGCGTCGTCGGCCTCGTCGCCGCCGGCACCGGCTTCGACCACGTGCCCCTGTTCGCCGTCTGCGCACCGGTGGCGGTGTTCGTGCCCGGTGCGCTCATCACGAACGCGCTGCTCGAGCTCACCGCCGCCGACATCGTGACCGGCGCCTCGCGGCTCGTCCAGGGGCTCATCACGCTCGGCTTCATGGCCGCGGGCATCGCCGCCGGCAGCGCGCTGACCGGGCTGCGGGTGGACCCGTCGTCGGCGGCGCTCGTCGGCGAGGTGGCCGGCGTCGGGACCCTCCGGGGTGGCTGGGAGGCCGTCCCGTCCTACTGGGTGTCCTGGGTCGCGGTGGCCGGCCTGGCCGTCGGTCTCGGGCTGGTGTTCCGCTCCGGGTGGCGGCTGACCGTCGTGTCCGTCGCCGTCATGATGAGCGCCTACGCCGTCGTGAGCGGCACGACGCCCGTCTGGGGCAGCGTCGTCGCGACCGGTGCTGCGGCCGCGCTGCTGTTCGTCGCGACCCGCCTGCTCGAGCGGCTCGTGCCGGTGATCCCGGCGACGGTGTCGTTCTTCCCGGCGTTCCTGCTCCTCGTGCCCGGCACCGTGGGGCTCGTCGCGGTCACCACCTTCGACCCGGTCGCGCTCGGCGTCCCACTGGCGACGTTCGTGAGCCTGTGCATCGGGACGAAGATCGGCGGCCTGCTGCCCGGCCTGTTCCGGCGGAACGCCCCGCACCGCACCACCTGACGCGGGTGGGTACCTGACGGACGGGAGGCTCGTGGCGGTCCGCGCTCGCGCCTCCCGTCCGGTGCGTGGGCCGGGAGGCGCGTGGCGGCTGTGCCACGTGCCTCCGGTCCGGTCGATGCGGGCCGGGAGGTGCGTGGCGGCCGTGCCGCATGCCTCCTGTCCGGTGCGTGCGAGCCGACGTGGCGGTCGGACCCGGTGCCTCCTGTCCGACGGGCGACGGGCGACGGTGCTGCCGTGGCCGTCAGCTGCGCGACGCGGTCGTGCGCGAGCCGCGCACCCAGACCCAGCAGCAGGCGACCGCGAGGGCGCTCAGGCCGGCGGCGACCGCGGTCTCCGTCGGGGAGGGAACGGTAGGTGCTGCCCCGCCCGTGGCGAGCGCCGCCAGTGCCACCGCGCCGGCCGTGAGCGCGACCCAGCGCGCACGCGCCTCGGTGGCGAGCGCCGCACCCGCCGAGCCGCGGAACGGCAGGAGCGTGACGACGAGCGCGCCGACGGCCCCGACGCACAGCGTGGTCGCGAACTCGGCCGTCAGCGTCGTCCAGAACCCGGAAGCGTCGACGAGCGAGTGCAGGACCCAGCCGGTCGCGGCGACGCAGAGCAGTGCGATCGAGCGCGCCGTGGCGCTCCGGACACCGCGGGCAGCGCTCGTCCCCAGACGCAGGGCGGCGGTGTCGGCGCCGGGACGTCCGACAGGCACGAGCACCGCTCCCACGACCAGAGCGGGGGAGAGGTCGGCGACCCGGGTCAGGGCGCACCCCACGGCGGCGGCGAGCACGAGCCACGGCGAGACCCGGAAGCCGACGGCCGCGCGGTCCCGGCCGGCAGCCCAACGGGAGGCCAGGACGACGACGCCCGTGGTGACGGCCGACCCGAGCAGCACTCCGAGCGCCAGGCGGACGTAGCGGGCCTCGAGCGAGACACCGACGCCGAGCAGCGTCGTCACGACGACGATCCCGACGCCCACGGCCGCCGCGGCCCAGGTCGGCATGACCTCGTCGCCGAGCCGTCGGTCCGTCCGGGAGCGGTTGCGGCCGAGCAGGGCGACGAACGGGTTGCGGAGGCGACCGCGTGCGGCGGCCCCGACCAGGGCGAGCGGGACGGCGACGAGCAGGAGGAACCCTGCCGCGATCCCGGTGGCGAGCAGCACGGTGCCCCAGGAGAACGACGCCTGGACGGTGCGGACTCCGCGGTCGTACGCGGTGCTGGCGGTCCAGTCGCCGGCAGGTCCGGACCAGTCGGGCCTCCCGGATGCGGTACCGGTACCGGTACCGGTACCGGTACCGGTGCTCCCCGTCGAGCCGGTCGTCCCGCCGCCCGTGGAGCCGTCACCCGGACCACCACCGGCGGCGCCGCTCGCATCAGGGGTCCGGTCCGCGCTCGGCGCGCCGGACGCCGTGGTCGCTCCGCCTGGGGCGCCGGAGGCGTTCGCGCTCGGTCCGTCGGTCGGCGCGGCGGTCGGGCCGGACAGGACGATGCGGACCGCCGTCGAGGACGGCGAGGAGTTGCCGGCCGCGTCCTGCTGCATGGCGCTCACGCTCCGGGTACCGGCACGGGCGGCTGCGCCCGTCGTCGTGCACGCCCACCGGCCGTCCGCCCCGACCTCGGCACGGCACACCGGTGAGCGGTCGAGGTACACCGTGAGGACCGCGCCGGGCTCACCGGTCCCGCGCACGGTGAACGGCTGCGAGCGCACGCGCTCGTCGGACCCCGGCGCCGTGACGACCGGCGCTGCCGGGGCGGTCCGGTCGACCACGATCGTCCGCGGGGCGGACGGGGCGCTCCGCAGGTCCGAGCGGAAGCCGCTCGCGGTGCTCGCGGTCTGGGCTGCGGACACCGTCACGCGGCCGTCCCGGGTGTCGCCGGGCAGCGTGACCGTCCAGTGGCCGCTGGCGTCCACGCGCGCGGTGCGGTCCGCCGGGGAGCCGGCGACCGACACGGCCACGGTGGCTCCCGGGAGACCGGTGCCGGACAGGGGACCGGACGTCGGTCGGTCCGTCGTGACGGCCGGCGGGACCACGACGTCGGACGCCGGCGCGCGCGAGGACCCGAGCGTGGTGTCCGTCTCGTCGGTCACCGTGAAGACCTGCTGCGGACCCGAGCGCACGGTGGCGATGCACGCCCACGAGCCGTCCGACGCGACCGCTGTCGCGCATCCGGTCGAGCCGGTGGTCGCCGGACCGGAGACGCGCACCTGGTGCCCGGGGGTGCCGCTGCCGTGGAACCGGACGGTGGCGGTCGTGACGTCACCGGGATCGGCGATGGTCGGGCGGACGGCGGGACGGTCCGTCGGGGACGGCGAGGGGGAGCCGGTGTCCGGTGGCAGCGTGCCGAACTGGGGGAAGGGCGTCGGGGACGCCGTCCGGGCCCCGGGGTCCTGCTGCGGCTCGGTGGTCGCCGTGGAGGCGGGCGGCTCGGTGGTCGCCGTGGGGGCGGGCGGCGCGACGGCCGCCGCGGAGGCGGGTGGTGCGGCGAGCAGGACCGCTCCGGCCGTCATGACGATCGCCAGCGCCGCGGTCAGCAGTCCGCTCCGCGATCGGGGTCGACCGACGGGACCGCCGCCTCCGACCGTCCTCGTCTGCACGTTGTCCCCGAGCGTGTCCACCACCTCCATCACACGTGATGATCGCGCTCGGGTCAATCCACCACCCGGATGATGTGTCCCGCGACGTGTACCCGCACCCACGCTCCGGTGGAGGTCGCCGGACGGCTGGTGTACGCCACTCGGGAATCACCCGTGAACCACACTGTGGGAACGGGTCGGCCCGGTGCGCCTCGGTACACTCGTGGACGGTCGTTCCACGGCCACGCACCGGTCGCAGTCCCACCGCGCCGGACCCGACGCGCAAAGGAGTACGCCCAGATGGACACCGGACTCGTCACGACGCTGATCGTCGTCGGAGTGGTGGTGGTCCTGCTCGTCGTGATCGGGATCTACCTCTGGGTGACCTACAACTCGCTCGTCACGCTGAAGCTGCGCGTGGACGAGGCGTGGAGCGACATCACGGTGCAGTTGAAGCGCCGCGCAGACCTCATCCCCACGATCGTCGACACGGTGAAGGGGTACGCCGCGCACGAGAAGTCCGTCTTCGAGTCGGTGACGCGTGCCCGGGCCGAGACCCTCGGCGCCGATGACGCCTCGAGCGCCTCCGTGGCCGAGGGACACATGCAGAAGGCCCTGAAGAGCGTGTTCGCCGTCGCCGAGGGCTACCCGCAGCTGCAGTCGAGCCAGAACTTCCTGCAGCTGCAGTCGGAGCTCGTCGACACCGAGGACAAGATCCAGGCCGCACGACGCTTCTACAACGGTGGCGTGCGTGAGCTCAACACGAAGATCCGGGTCTTCCCGAACTCGACGTTCGCGAAGAGCAAGGGCTTCACCGAGGCGACGTTCTTCGAGACCGCCGAGCCCGCGGCGATCGCCGAACCGCCGCGCGTCCAGTTCTGACCTCGACGAGGGCGGCCTGACCCGTGTACAGCGCCATCGCGCGGAACAAGCGCAACACCGTCGTCATCATCCTGGTCTTCCTGCTCATCGTCGGGGCACTCGGGTTCCTGGGCGGCTACCTCGCGGGCAACGTCTCGGTCGGCGTCATCGTCCTCCTGGTCGCACTCGGGTACGCGCTGCTCCAGTACTTCGTGGCCGGACGACAGGCCACGGCCATCGCGGGCGGCATCGAGATCGACCGGAACACGGAACCGCGGCTCTGGCGGACGGTCGAGAACCTGGCGATCACCAACGGCATGCCGATGCCACGAGTGTTCGTCATCGAGGACCCGGCGCCCAACGCCTTCGCCACCGGTCGTGACCCGGAGCACGCCATCGTCGCGGCGACGACCGGGCTGCTGGCGATCATGGACGACAGCGAACTGCAGGGCGTGATGGCCCACGAGCTCGGTCACGTCAAGAACTACGACATCCGCGTCTCGACGATCGTCTTCGGCCTGGTCGTCGCGGTCGGGTTCCTGGCGGACGTGCTCCTGCGCATCTCGATCTTCAGCGGGTTGAGCGGTCGCGGACGGAACAACGACAACGGCGGCGGTGGCGGCAACCCGATCCTCATCATCGCGGGGCTCGTCGCGGTGCTCGTCGCCCCGATCGCGGCCGCCGCGGTGCAGGCCGCCGTCTCCCGGCAGCGCGAGTACCTCGCCGACGCCACGGGCGCGCTGACGACGCGGTACCCCGAGGGGCTCGCGCGCGCGCTCGAGAAGCTCGAGGCGTACGGCCGACCGACGCGCACGCAGAACTCGTCGATGGCGCACCTGTGGATCGCCGACCCGATGCGCCCGGGTGTGATGGACCGGCTGTTCTCGACGCACCCGCCGCTGCCCGACCGGGTCGCTCGACTCCGGGGGAGCCTCGACCGGTTCTGACACCGCGGTCGTCGAGACGCCGGCGTGTGCGTGTCCCGGTCTCGCACGGATGCGCTGGCGAGACGCCGGTGTTTGCGCGAGACGGCCTCGCACCGTCGAGACGCCCTCGGAAGTCGCGGCGTCTCGACGGAGCCCCGGCGTCTCGCGGAAGCCGCGGCGTCTCGACGAAGCCCCGGCGTCTCGCGGAAGTCACGGCGTTTCGCGCGGGCCGAGCCGGGGCGTGCCGAGCCGCGCCGGGGCCGGACGGGCGGGGCGGACCCACGCCGTGCCTCCCGGCCGGTGGTCAGGCGACCGCGTCGTCCCCGGGAGCGGCCTCGGCAGCGTCGGCGTCGTCCGCGGCCTCGTGCGGGACGAGCGCGACCCCGAGCGCCGCGGCGACCGCGCGGGCGGCGGTGCCCCGGTCGGTGACCTCGACGCCGTCGAGGCCCTGCCACGCGGCCGCCCGCCGCAGCGTCGCGGCGAGGCGCTCCGCGTCGAGCTGCTCACCCGGCTCCTGCCAGGCGGTCCGGACCCGGAGGACCCCGCGCTGCCGGTCGCTCTTCAGGTCGACGCGCCCGGTCAGGCGGTCGTCCTGCAGGACGGGCAGCACGTAGTAGCCGAACACGCGCTTCGGCGCCGGTGTGTAGATCTCGATCCGGTAGTGGAAGTCGTACATGCGCTCCGCTCGGCGCCGGAACCAGACGACCGGGTCGAACGGGCTGAGCACCGCGTCGGCGGCGACGTGCCGCGGGACCCGGGCATCGGCGTGCAGCCAAGCGGGGTCCCGCCAGCCCTCCACCCGGACCGGCACGAGCTCGCCGCGTTCCTCGAGCTCCGTGATCGCGGCGGCGGTGTCGTCCGCGCGCAGGCGGAAGTAGTCGGCGAGGTCCGCGCGGGTCCCGACGCCGAACGCGCGCGCGGCGCGTCCGACCAGCTCGGTGACGGCGGTGTGCCGGTCGGGAGCGCCCTCGAGGGTGCCCGCCGGCAACACCTGGTCGGGCAGGGCGTACACGCGCTCGAACCCGGCGCGTCCGGCGCTGACGACCTCGCCCCAGCGGAACATCTGCTCGAGACCCGCCTTCACGTCACTCCACCCCCACCACGGCCCGCGGCGGACGTTCGCCTCGTGCTCGACCGCGCTCGCGGGCAGGGGACCCTCGGCGGCGAGCAGGGCGCGGAGCTCGCGGCGGACGCTCGCCGTGCGTTCGACGCCGGCTATCCGGTTCGGCCGGGCGTCGCGTTCGCGGTACGCGTCCATCCGCCAGCGGAAGAGCGGGAGGTCGGCCCGCGGCAGGAACGCGGCCTCGTGCGCCCAGTACTCGGCGTACGGGCCGGAGCGGCGCATGGTCAGGCGGTCCAGCGCGGACTTGTCGTAGGAACCGAGGCGGGCGAAGAGGGGCAGGTAGTGGCTGCGCTCGAAGACGTTGACGGAGTCGATCTGCAGCAGCCCGAGTCGGCCGATCGTGCTCGTCAGCGTGCGGGTGCCCACGGCGTCGCGAGCGGGTGCACCGAAGCCCTGGGCCGCGAGGGTGACACGGCGCGCCTCGGCGGCGGAGAGCGTGGACCTGACCATGGCACGACGCTACCGATCGGCGCCGACACCGACGTCCGACGGACGTATGCCGCATCTGGAACACGCTCCGGTGCCCGTCGGTACACTCGCCGCATGGCCTGGGGAAAGAAGACGCATCCGGATCCCGTCGTCGAGCAGGTCGTGCCGACCGGCATGCGGATCGCGGGCGCGTGGTCGTGGCGAGTGCTGGTCGTCATCGGTGTCGTCGCCGTGTTCATCTACCTCGTCACGCTCTTCAGCGAGGTCCTCATCCCGTTCCTCATCGGGATCGTCGTCGCCGCCCTGCTCGTGCCGCTGTCCAACTGGATGCAGCGGCACCACGTGCCGAAGTGGATCGCCGTCGTGGTCAGCCTGGTCGGGGGCCTCGCAGCCGTCGGCGGGCTCATCTGGCTCGTCGTCGACCAGATCGCGGCGTCGTACCCCTCGCTCCGCGACCGGACGCTCTCGCAGTACGACACCATCCGCGAGTTCGTCCTGAACTCCGGGCTCGGCATCAGCCAGTCCGACCTCAACAACTACCTGAACCAGGCGACCGACTGGCTGTCGAGCAACTCCGGCTCGATCCTGTCCGGGGTGGCGAGCGCTGGTTCGTCGCTGACGCACCTGCTCACCGGGCTCTTCGTCGTCATCTTCACGGTGATCTTCCTGCTCATCGACGGTAAGAACGTCTGGCGCTGGACCGTCCGGCTGTTCCCGAAGAACGCCCGCGCAGCCATCGACGGCGCGGGTGTCGCCGGGTGGACGACACTGACGAGCTTCATCCGCGTGCAGATCTTCGTGGCCTTCGTCGACGCGGTCGGCATCGGCATCGGCGCCGCTGCACTGCAGCTCCCGCTCGTCATCCCGATCGCGGTGTTCGTCTTCCTCGGCGCGTTCATCCCGGTCGTCGGCGCCATCGTGACGGGCTTCCTCGCGGTGTTCATCGCGCTCATCTTCAACGGCTGGGTCGCGGCGCTCGTCATGCTCGGCGTGATCCTCGTCGTGCAGCAGGTCGAGGGGCACATCCTGCAGCCCCTCGTCATGGGCAGTGCCGTCAAGGTGCACCCGCTCGCCGTCGTGCTCGGCGTGACCGCGGCGTCCGGGCTCGCGGGCATCGCCGGCGCGTTCTTCGCCGTGCCGCTGATCGCGACCGTGAACTCGATGGTCACGACGATCGCCAGCGGCCGGTGGAAGGGGCTCGACTCCGACCACGTGCTCGAGGCGAAGCAGCGTGACCACCACGCGAGCGTCGAGGCCAAGAAGCGTCGCCGCTGGCGGAAGCACCACCCCGACGGCGTCCCCGCGCCGGGCAGCGACGAGCAGCCCACCGCCGCGAAGGGGACCGCGGGCTGAGCGGGCGCTCACCGAAGGACCGTCACGAGTTCGCCGTGGACGCCCTGACGGACGATGATGGGACCGTGACCGACACCTCCGTGCCCCAGCAGCAGACCGCGGCGTTCCCCTCGCTGGCGGACATCGAGGCCGCGCAGCAGACCATCGCGGGCGTCGCGCGCGTCACGCCGATGGAGACGTCGCAGTTCCTCGCCGAGCTGCTCGGCTCACCGGTGCACCTGAAGTGCGAGAACCTGCAGCGCACCGGCGCCTACAAGGTGCGGGGCGCCTACAACCGGCTCGCCGCGCTCAGCCCCGAGCAGCGTGCGGCCGGTGTCGTCGCCGCGAGCGCCGGCAACCACGCGCAGGGCGTGGCCCTGGCCGCCCGTGAGCTCGGCATCCCGGCCACGATCTTCACGCCGGTCGGAGTCGCGCTGCCGAAGCTCCAGGCGACACGGCACTACGGCGCCGACGTGGTGCTGCGCGGCCACTCCGTGGAGGAAGCACTGAGCGCCGCCAAGGACTTCGCCGCCCACACCGGCGCGGTGTTCATCCCACCCTTCGACCACCCGGACGTCATCGCCGGCCAGGGCACGCTCGGGCTCGAGATCATCGACCAGGTGCCCGACGTCGACACGGTGGTCGTGCCGATCGGCGGCGGCGGGGTCATCTCCGGCATCGCCCTCGCGGTGAAGGGCATGTCCGAGCGCCTGGGGCGCCCGATCCGGGTGATCGGCGTGCAGGCGGAGAACGCCGCCGCCTACCCGTCCTCGATCACCGCCGGCCAGCCGGTGACGATCACGACGAAGCCGACGATCTCGGACGGCATCGCCGTCGCCCGACCCGGCGACCTGAACTTCCCGATCATCCGCGACCTGGTCGACGACATCGTCACCGTGTCGGACGACGACACCGCCCGCGCCCTGCTCGTGCTGCTCGAGCGGGCGAAGCTCGTGGTCGAGGCAGCCGGTGCCGTCGGCGTCGCAGCGATCATGTCCGGCGCCGTCCGCGACACCGGCCGCACGGTCGTGCTGCTGAGCGGCGGCAACATCGACCCGCTGATGATGGAGCGCATCATCACCCGCGGGCTCGTCGCCGCGTCGCGCTACATCGGCATCCGCATCATGCTGCCGGACCGCCCCGGCCAGCTCGCCCGCGTCGCACAGGTCATCTCGGACGCCGGCGCCAACGTCGTCGAGGTGCTGCACACCCGGCACGGGCAGGGCCTGGTGATCAACGAGGTCGCCCTGGACCTGTCGATCGAGGCCCGCGGCCCGGAACACGCGCAGGAGGTCATGAAGCGCCTCCACGAGGTCGGCTTCCGTCCGGAGCTGCTCGAGCACTGATCCGCCGCGCTGCACGCGTCGGTGTCAGCGCTGCGCACGGGACGGCCGTCCAGGCGTCAGGGTCGCGTGAGCGACGCCGCGGACGGCCGGGAGGCGCGTGATGCTCCCGTCATGACCCTCACGTCGATCCTGCCCTCGCTCCGCGCCTCGCTGCCCGATCCGCTCGACCCGACGGTCTGGCCCGCCGGCACCGAAGCCACGCTCGACGACGTCTGGGTCCGCGCGGTGTCGATGCAGCGCCTGGCCGCGGTGGCCGGGACGCCGTGCGTGCACACCGCGGAGCAGGCACCGCCGCGGTACCGCCCACGCGACTGGCACCCCGCCGACGTCTGCGTGACTGTCGCGACCGTCACGCGGGTCCGGCGACCGTGGGGCGTGGTGTTCGTCGAGCTCGACGCGGTCGTTCCCGACTGCGCCGTGCTGACCGCGGTGCGGCTGATCGGTCGGCGCAGTGTCGCTCCCGTGGCTGAGGTGACGCTCACGACGAACACGACCGGGACGGCCGGGCACGAGGTGCTGCTGCCGGGCGACGTCGCCGTCGGGGACCTCGTGTGCTTCCCGTGCGTCCGGTCGCTCGCGCACCGCGACGTCGTGGCGCACTGAACGGCGCCGAGCGCCCGGTGCGGCGCCGTGCTCGCGGCGCCGTGCTCGCGGCGCCGTGCTCGCGGCGCCGTGCGCGCGGCCGGCATCGTGGGCGTAGTCCGGCCGTCGCACAACGAAGAGCAGC
This sequence comes from Curtobacterium sp. NPDC087080, assembly GCF_044745105.1. NCBI lineage: Bacteria > Bacillati > Actinomycetota > Actinomycetes > Micrococcales > Microbacteriaceae > Curtobacterium > Curtobacterium sp. NPDC087080. The sequence goes on from NZ_JBIUZP010000002.1 coordinate 491,007, forward strand.
TCGCGCCACGTGGTTCCGTGGTGCGAGCTGCTCCTGGTTGTGCACGGGCACGTCGCGCCGCGCGCCGTCACGCCGTCACGCCGCGCGGCCGGCCGCCTACGGCTGGTAGCGCTCGACCTTCGTCACCTTGGCGCTGATCTCCTTGCCGTTCGGCGCGGTGTAGGTCGTCTCGTCGCCCGCACGGAGCCCGAGGATCGCGGCACCGACCGGGCTGACCGGGCTGTACACGGTCAGGTCGGATCCCTCGGCGACGATCTCGCGGTTGCCCACGAGGAACGTCGACTCGTCGCCGGCGATGACCGCGGTCACGACGGTGCCCGGCTCGACGGTGCCGTCGAAGTCCGCCTCGCCCACGGTGGCGTGCTTGAGCAGTTCGGTGAGCTGGCGGATGCGGGCCTCGATCTTGCCCTGCTCGTCCTTCGCGGCGTGGTAGCCGCCGTTCTCCTTGAGGTCGCCCTCTTCACGCGCCGCCTCGATGCGGTCCGCGATCTCCTTGCGGGCCGGGCCCGACAGCTGCGCGAGCTCGGCCGTGAGACGGTCGTGCGCCTCCTGGGTCAGCCAGGTGGTCTGCGTGTCGTTGCTCATCGGTCTCCCTTTCGACAAAGGACGAGACCGGCCGGTGTGGCCGGTCTCGTCCGCGAATCAGTCGAGTCTAGGGAACCCAGCAGTCGTGGATCAAGCCGGTCACGCCGCGGGTCGTGGTGTTCACCTCGGTCGAGATCGAGCGGGTGCGCTGCTCGGAGGCCGGCAGCGTCACCTCCTTCCACCCGACGATCGAGTACGACTTGTCGAGCACCTGCACGGCGCAGCGGACCTCGGTGCCCGGGTCGGCCGACACCTGCGAGTGCACGACCGTGCGGTGGTCGGAGACGACGGTGTAGCCGAGCTCGGTGTTGTCGAGCCCGTGCGACTCCTGGTCGAGCCCGGCCCAGACGACCCACGCGACGAACACGAGCACGACGGCGATCGCTGCGACGATCCCGAACAGCCTGCCGCGGCGCCGACGCTCCGGCGTGCGCCCGTACCGATCGTCCAGCGACGCGGCCGTGCCGGGCGCGGCGGTCGCAGCGGTGGCGGTGGGGTGCAGCGGTTCGGACAGTTCGGGGCTCCTGGGGTGATTATCCTGGTCCCAGGGTAGTTCACGCCCCGCTGTGCGCTCCCCGCACGCCCGCGGTCGACGCGTGCGCGCCCCGCTCGACCCGCACCCGTGAGGATCCTCGTGCCGTTCCGCCTGCTGGCCGTCCACGCCCACCCCGACGACGAGTCGAGCAAGGGCGCCGGGACCTCCGCCCGGTACGTCGCCGAGGGACACCAGGTGATGGTCGTCTCGTGCACGGGTGGCGAGGCCGGGGACGTCCTCAACGACCAGCTCGGCGAGCCCGCGACGAGCCGCGCGCACCGTGACATGGCGGGCTACCGCCGGTCGGAGATGGCCGCGGCGCAGGCAGCGCTCGGGATCGACCACGTGTGGCTCGGGTACCACGACTCAGGGCTGCCGGACGCCGAGAAGGGCGAGACGGTCCGTCCGGGCACGTTCTCGACGGTGCCGCTCGAGTACTCGACCGAGGCGCTCGTCCGCGTGGTCCGCCGCTTCCGCCCGCACGTGCTCGTGACCTACGACGAGAACGGCGGGTACCCGCACCCCGACCACATCCGTACGCACGAGGTCTCGGTGGCCGCGTGGCGTGACGCCGCCGACCCGACGAAGTACCCGGCAGCGGGGGAGCCGTGGGCGGTCAGCAAGCTCTACTACGAGCGCACCATGAACCCCCGCCGCTTCCGCACGATCCACGAGGCACTGCGCGAGCGCGACCCGGACAGCCCAGCGGTCGAGCAGCTCCGCGAGTGGGTCGAGCGGTTCGCCGACCGGCCCGACCTCGCGACGTCGCACGTCGACGTCAGCGCCTACTTCGACGCCCGCGACGCCGCCCTGCACGCGCACGCGAGCCAGGTGCCGCCGGACAGCTTCTTCTTCTCCTGGCCGAACGACCTCCTCGCGACGGTGTGGCCCACCGAGGACTACCAGCTCGTCGAGGCACGCGTGCCCACCGACCTGCCGGAGTCCGACCTGTTCGCGGGGCTCCCTGACGACGAGGACACCACCGCGTGAGCACCATCCTGACGGCCATCGCCGCCGCCCCCAGCCCGAGCCCGTCGGTCGTGCCCGACGTCGACGTCACCCCCGGGGTCGCCGGCTTCGTCGCGATCGCGGTCGTCGCGGTCGTGACGATCCTGCTCGTGGTCGACATGACCCGACGCATCCGCCGGACCCGTTACCGCGCGGAGATCCGCCAGCGGCTCGAGTCCGACGCGGGCGAGGGTGCGGCGACGGACGAGCCGTCGCGCCGCATCGGCGAGGACGGCCGGAGCGACGTCGGCGACGACACCGAACGCGGCTGACCGCGGCGACGACAGCAGCCGCGACGACAGCAGCAGCGTCGCGGCCGCGACGCGACCAGCAGACGGACGGGAGGCCCGTGGCGAGCGTGCCACGGGCCTCCCGTCCGTCTGCGGTCACCCGCACCGACCGGTGCAGCCGCCGGCGGCGGCGGCGGTCAGCGCACCGGGTCGAGGGCCACGATGAGCACGCCGACCCACTGCGCGGCGAACGCGACGACGGTCAGGGCGTGGAAGACCTCGTGGAAGCCGAACACGGTCGGGGCGGGGTCGGGCCGCTTGAACCCATAGACCAGTGCGCCGAGGATGTACGCCAGCCCACCGGAGAGCACGAGGACCGTCATCGGGACGCTCGCGGCGAAGAACTGCGGGAGCAGGCCGAGCGCGGCGCACCCGAGCACCAGGTAGATCGGCACGTACAGCCAGCGCGGTGCGCCGATCCACAGCACGCGGAAGGCGATGCCGAGCGCGGCGCCGGTCCACATCACCCAGAGCACGACGACCATGAGCGTGTGCGGCAGCGCGCAGATCGCGATGGGCGTGTAGGTGCCGGCGATCAGCAGCAGGATGTTCGTGTGGTCGATCCGCTTGAGGACCTTCTTCACCGTCGGACCCCACGGGAAGCGGTGGTAGGTCGCGGAGACGCCGAACATCAGGAGCGACGTCGCCATGAACACGGCGCTGCCGGCCTTCGCCGCCCCGCTGTCGGCCAGGGTGATGAGCACGATGCCCATCGCGATGGCGAACGGGAACGTGCCGAGGTGGATCCACCCACGCCAGGCAGGGCGGGGTGCCTCGGTGGTGGCTGCTTCCTCGGTGAACGGGACGTGGGGGAGCGTGTCGGTCTCGTCCTGCATGGGGTGACAGTAGGGCCCCAGGCCGAACGGCAGCAGGGAGTGCACACCTCGGCACGGTCGAGGCCGCGGTGCACTACAGTCGTGGCGTGACCGGCAGGGTGGGATGGGCAGGGCGCGGCGTCCTCTACCGTGCCTACCAGCGCCGTATCCGCCGACAGATCGACGGTCAGGCGATACCGAAGCACGTCGCGATGATCGTGGACGGCAACCGTCGCTGGGCGAAGCAGCTCGGCCTCGAGTCGGCCGCCCACGGGCACCGCGCAGGCGCCGCGAAGATCCCCGAGTTCCTCGACTGGTGCGACGACCTCGGCATCGAGGTCGTGACGCTCTACCTGCTGTCCGCCGACAACCTGACCGGACGCGGCGGCGAGGAGCTCGAGCAGCTCGTCGGGATCATCGGCGACCTCGCCGGGACGCTCGCCGGGCACCGTGACTGGCGTGTGCAGCACGTCGGCTCCGACGAGGGACTGCCCGCGGGGCTCCTCGGGGCGCTCGCGGACGCCGAGGCCCTCAGCGCGGCCCACTCCGGCCTGCACGTCAACCTCGCGGTGGGCTACGGCGGCCGACGGGAGATCGCCGACGCCATGCGGAGCATCGTGCGCGCGCACGGTGAGGGCGGCGGCACCCTCGACACTCTGGCCGAGGTGCTGACGCCCGAGCTCATCGGCGACCACCTCTACACGCAGGGCCAGCCCGACCCGGACCTGGTGATCCGCACCTCGGGGGAGCAGCGACTCTCGGACTTCATGCTGTGGCAGAGCGCGCACAGCGAGTTCTACTTCGTCGAGGCCTTCTACCCGGACCTGCGCGAGGTCGACTTCCTGCGGGCCGTCCGCGACTTCGGGCTGCGCTCCCGTCGCTTCGGCGGCTGACCGCCCTCCGCTCGGTCGCCTCGGCCGCTGGTCGCGGGTCACTCCGTGTGCCGCTGCGAGTGCGTCCCGCGGCCCAGGTTCGCTCGGGCCGGGTCGGTCCCAGTAGGCTCACAGGGTTTTCGTCCCACGGAAGGTTGCGCCTGTGAACATCGCCGAGTACACGGCGGGCTTCGACGAGGAGTCCGGCTACCTCGACCACGCTGCCTTCGGGCCGGTGCAGACCGCCGTGCTCGAGGAGCAGCGCGTGCTCGGCACGATCCAGGAGCGCATGCGCTTCGGCGCCGTGGAGACCCTCGACGAGCAGGACGCCCGGGTGCGCACCGTCGCCGCCCGGCTCGTCGGTCGCCGCGAGGACCAGGTCGTCTCGCAGACCGCCACGACCCCGGGTCTGCTGCACACCGCGTTCGGCCTGACCGGTGGCGTCCTGGTCGCTGCTGACGAGTACCCGTCGCTGCCGCTCGCCCTGGCGAGCGCGGCCTCGGCCACCGGCGGCCGTGTGCAGCCCGTCGTGATCGAGTCCGGCGCCGGCTGGATGACCCCGTCGCTCGTCCAGGAGCGCCTGACCGACGACGTCACCGCGGTCGCCGTGTCCCTCGTCGACTGGCAGACCGGGTACCTCGCCGACCTCGCCGCGATCCGGGAGGTCATCGGCGACCGCCTGCTGATCGTCGACGCCATCCAGGGCTTCGGGGTCGTCGACGCCCCGTACGAGGTCGCCGACGTCGTCGCCACCGGTGGGCAGAAGTGGCTGCACGCCGGGTGGGGCACGGGCTTCGTCGCGTTCAGCGACCGGGCCCTGAACCGCCTGCGTCCGGCACTGTCCGGACCGCACGGCACGACCGGCTGGCCGACCGAGGTGCCGTCGGTGAAGCCGGGTGCCGCGGGCTACCAGATGACGCGCGTCGACCCGGTCGCCCAGGCACGGATGGCCGTGTCGCTCGAGCGGCTCGTGTCCGTCGGGGTCGGGGCCGTGCAGGAACGTGTGGCCGATCGCGTGGAGCGGGTGCTCGACATCGCCGACGAGTTCGGTCTGTCGGTCGAGTCGAGCCGAGACCCGCGGGAGCGCGCCGGCATCGTCGTGCTGCGACCGCCGCAGGGTCGGCTCACCGCGCTGTCCGCCGCGCTGCACAACCACGGGGTCACCGCGACGACGCGGCTCGGTGTCGCACGGGTGTCGGTCTTCGCCTCCACCACGGACGCGACGCTCGACATGTTCCGCGACGCCTGCCTCTCCTACGCCACGATGCAGTAGCGCGCTGCGCGCGGCGCGGCGAGACTCGGGCTGAGCGACGGATCCCGTGGCCGGAGGCCCGAGAAGTGTCGGTGAGCGCGAGACTCGGACCCATCGTCTGAGGCCGCCGCGGTGCGCGTTCACGCGACCGTAACCTGCGGAACCGCGTGTCGCGACACGCCTGTCAGGGGCCGGTCGTAGCTTGGCCCCACCGGGCACAGTGCCCGGTCGAAGCGGCCAGGCAACGGTGCTTCGGGACCGCTCTCCGGCCGCGTCGAGGACAGTGACCGGGCCGAGTGCGGCCCGGGGATGGAGTGGTCGTGACCTCTCGTAACGTCTCTCGCGAAGCCGCCCAGCGGACCACCGCGGACTCGTCCACACCGGTCGCCCAACGCACGTACGTGCTCGACACCTCGGTGCTCCTCAGCGATCCGCGGGCCCTGTTCCGCTTCGCCGAGCACGCCGTGGTGCTGCCCGTGGTCGTCGTCAGCGAGCTGGAGTCCAAGCGCAACGACCCGGAGATCGGGTACTTCGCACGGCAGGCACTCCGGCTGCTCGACGAACTGCGCGTCGAGCACGAGCGACTCGACTTCCCCGTCGCACTCGACGGCGGTGGATCGTTCCGCGTCGAGCTGAACCACTCGAACCAGTCCGTGCTGCCGTCGGGGCTGCAGCTCGGTGACAACGACTCGCGGATCCTCGCAGTCGCGTCGAACCTGGCGAACGACGGGCTCGACGTCGTCGTCGTGTCGAAGGACCTGCCGCTGCGGGTCAAGGCCTCGTCGATCGGCATGGCCGCCGAGGAGTACCGCGCCGAGCTCGCCGTCGACTCCGGCTACACGGGCATCACCGACCTGCAGGTCTCCGGCGAGCAGATGAGCGACCTGTACGAGCGCGAGGAGATCCGGACCTCGACGCTCGACGGTGTGCCCGTCAACACCGGTGTCGTCATCCACTCGGAGCGCGGGTCGGCCCTCGGACGGGTGCACGAGGCCGGCGAGGTGTCGCTCGTCCGCGGCGACCGCGAGGTGTTCGGCCTGCGCGGCCGCTCCGCGGAGCAGCGGCTCGCGATCGACGCCCTGCTCGACCCGGAGATCGGCATCGTGTCCCTCGGCGGCAGCGCCGGCACGGGCAAGTCCGCGCTCGCGCTGTGCGCCGGGCTCGAGGCCGTGCTCGAACGGCAGCAGCACAAGAAGATCATGGTGTTCCGGCCGCTCTACGCCGTGGGCGGGCAGGAGCTCGGGTACCTGCCCGGTGACGCCTCCGAGAAGATGAACCCGTGGGCGCAGGCGGTGTTCGACACCCTCGGCGCACTGGTGTCCGACAACGTCCTCGACGAGGTGGTCGAGCGCGGGATGCTCGAGGTCCTGCCGCTGACGCACATCCGCGGACGCTCCCTGCACGACGCGTTCGTGATCGTGGACGAGGCGCAGTCCCTCGAGCGGAACGTCCTGCTCACGATGCTGTCGCGCATCGGGCAGAACTCGCGGGTCGTCCTGACGCACGACGTCGCACAGCGGGACAACCTGCGGGTCGGCCGGCACGACGGGGTCGCCTCGGTGATCGAGCGGCTGAAGGGGCACCCGCTGTTCGCGCACGTGACGCTGACCCGCTCGGAGCGGTCCGCGATCGCGGCGCTCGTGACCGAGCTGCTCGACTCGCCCGACCTCGGGTAGCGCGGGGCTGGCGCCGGGCCGAGTCTCGTTCTGAGCGACAGTTCTCGCGCTCGGCGGCCCGAGAACTGTCGCTGGGCGCGAGTCTCGGGGCGACCAGCACGACGGACGGGAGGCGCGGTGCCAGCCGGCACCGCGCCTCCCGTCAGTGGGCGGCGTCCGTCAGCTCGGGTGCGTCATCGACAGCACGTCGAGCGCGCTGTCCAGCTGCTCCTCGGTGACCTCGCCGCGTTCGACGTGGCCCAGGGCGACCACGGCCTCGCGCACCGTGATGCCCTCGGCGACGGCGTACTTGGCGACCTTGGCGGCGGCCTCGTACCCGATGACGCGGTTGAGCGGCGTGACGATCGACGGCGACGACTCGGCGAAGGCGCGCGCACGCTCGAGGTTCGCCTGCAGCCCGTCGACGGTCTTGTCGGCCAGCACCCGCGAGCTGTTCGCGAGCAGGCGGATCGACTCGAGCAGCGCCGTGCCCATCACCGGGATCGCGACGTTGAGCTCGAAGGAACCCGAGGCGCCTGCCCAGGCGACGGTCGCGTCGTTGCCGATGACCCGGGCCGCGACCATCAGGGTCGCCTCGGGGATGACCGGGTTGACCTTGCCGGGCATGATCGACGAGCCGGGCTGCAGGTCGGGGATGTGCAGTTCGCCGAGACCCGTGTTCGGACCCGAGCCCATCCAGCGCAGGTCGTTGTTGATCTTCGTCAGGCTGACCGCGATGACCTTGAGGGCACCCGACGCCTCGACCAGTGCGTCACGGGCGCCCTGGGCCTCGAAGTGGTCGAGCGCCTCGGTGATCGGCAGGCCGGTGTCCGAGGCCAGACGGGCGATGACCTGCTGCGGGAAGCCCTTCGGTGTGTTGATGCCGGTGCCGACCGCGGTGCCGCCGAGCGGGACCTCGGCGACGCGGGGGAGCGTGGCCTGCACGCGCTCGATGCCGAGGCGGACCTGCCGGGCGTAGCCGCCGAACTCCTGGCCGAGGGTGACCGGGGTGGCGTCCATCAGGTGGGTGCGCCCGGACTTCACCGCGTCGGCCCAGAGCGTGGCCTTGGCCTCGAGGGACTCCGCCAGGTGCTCGAGCGCGGGGACGAGCGTGCGGATGAGGGCCTCGGTCACGGCGACGTGCACGGAGGTCGGGAAGACGTCGTTCGATGACTGCGACGCGTTCACGTGGTCGTTGGGGTGGACGTCCGTGCCGGCGATGCGCGTCGCCAGGGTCGCCAGGACCTCGTTCATGTTCATGTTCGACGAGGTGCCGCTGCCGGTCTGGTAGACGTCCACCGGGAACTGGTCGTGGTGGTCGCCGCCGATGATCGTGTCCGCAGCCTGCGCGATCGCGTCGGCGACGGCCGGGTCGACGATGCCGAGGGAACCGTTGACGACCGCCGCGGCCCGCTTGATCCGGGCGAGGGCGACGATCTGCGCCGGCTCGAGACCGCTGCCCGAGATCGGGAAGTTCTCGACGGCGCGCTGGGTCTGGGCACGGTACAGGGCCGATGCCGGGACCCGGACCTCGCCCATCGTGTCGTGCTCGATGCGGTACTCGCCCTCGGGGCTGCCGTTCGTGGCTGTGGTCGCGGTGGTGTCGGTCACGTCGTCGTGGTCCTTCCTGTGGTGCGCCGGCGCGGTCGCGTCGGTGCGGTCGTGGTGCCCCGTCGGTGTCGGGACGGCCGTCGTCGGTGCCGGTCAGGCCTCGCCGACGACGGTGTCGACGGAGACCTCGCCGGTCTCCAGGTCGTAGGTCGCGCCGACGACGGCGAGCCGGCCCTCGGCGATCGCGTCGGAGACGACCCCGGAGCGTTCGATCACCTGGCGGAGCGTGGCCTCGAGGTGGGCGGCGCCGACGGCCTCCTGCGGGAGCTCGGCATCGGTCGCGCGGACCCGCTCGACGCTCGGCGCGATCGCGTCGACGAGCGACTGCAGGTGCGGGGCGGGGACGGGCTCACCCGAGCGCGCTGCGGCGACGGCCCCGCACGCGGTGTGTCGGAGGACGACGACGAGCGGAGTGCCGAGGGCGACGACCGCGAACTCGATCGAGCCGAGCACGACGTCGTCGACGATCTGACCGGCGTTGCGGATGGCGAACAGGTCGCCGATCCCGGCGTCGAACACGTGCTCGAACGGCACGCGGGAGTCGGAGCACCCGAGCACGGTCGCGAACGGCGCCTGCGACCCGGTGAGCTCGCCGCGACGGTCCGGGTCGATCCGACCGGTGCGGCGCTTGTCGGCGGCGAAGCGGGCGTTGCCCTCGACGAGCAGGCGGAGGGCGTCGGACGGGGTGGATGCGGCGCGGTCGGGCATGGTCTTCCTCGTGCTTCGGGTTCGGTCGGGTGGGGTCAGTTCGCGAACTGCTCGGTCACGGCCTTCGCGACGGTCGTGAACGACGAGTCGTCGGCGGTGCCGGACAGGACGATCGTGCTGTCGCCGAAGGTGTGGACGAGCGAGTACGCGTGGTTGCCGGCGTCCTTGCCCTCGTCACGGCGGTCGTACACGGTCCACTTCGTGCCGTCGATGGTGCGGTCACCGGTGGACGGCTTCTGGTCGAGCTGGTTCGCCACCCAGGACGCGTTCGCGTCGAGGCCCTGCTGCAGACCGATGTACTGACGGTCCGGGGTGACGAGGCCGACGGTCCAGACCCGGACGCCGTCCGAGGTCTTGTCCTGGAAGTCGGCGCGGTTCGAGGTGAAGCCGTCGGGCAGGTCCGGTGCCGCGAGCGTCACGCCGGGCACGTCCGCGCCGGCGGCGACCTGCTGGTAGTCGACCGAGCGGTCGACGGTCTGGTCGGGCCGGACCACGACGGCGACCAGGAAGAGGACGATGCCGAGCGAGGCGATGAGCGCGAGGACGAGGTTGAACGCGGTCTGGTGCTCGCGTCGGGTGCGGCGCGCGGCGTCCTTCCGGGCCCAGGTCTCCTCCGGGGTCTCCGGGCGGCCGAGCTCGGCGACGACGGGACGCCCCTCGCGGTCGGTCACCGTGCTGCCCCGTCGTGGTCGGCGGTGTCCGCACCGGTCGATGCGGCACGGGCGGCGTCCAGCCGGGCCCGTGCACCGACGAGCCACTCCTCGCATCGAGCCGCGAGGGCTTCGCCGCGTTCCCAGAGCGCGAGCGAACGCTCGAGCGTCGCGGACCCCTGCTCCAGCTCACCGACGACGCGCACGAGTTCGTCGCGCGCTGCCTCGTAGCTCAGCGACTGCACGTCGGACGGCACGGGTTCCTGCTGGGATGACACACCCCGATCCTACCGAGCGCCCTCCGACGTGGCGCACCCGCGGCCGAGGCCGTGGAGAACGGGCTACGCCCCCGAACCGTCCGGCCCGGGACCCTCCGGCTCGAGCGTGCCCGTCGCGGTGCCGGCACCGAGCGTGACGTGCACCGGGGTCGCGCCGTCGAGGTCCTCGGTGCCGCGCACGACGCCGCCGTCCGTCCGCTGCACGATCGCGTACCCGCGTCGCAGGGTGTCGCGCGGCGAGAGTGCCCGCAGGCGTCCGGTCAGGTGCCCGACGTCGCTGTGCGAGCGTTCGAGCCGTCGGTCCAGCAGCTCGCGGGCACGGGACAGGTCGCGCGCGACCTCCTCTGCCCGGGTGTCCACGAGCCATGCGGTCGACGCGAGGGCCGGACGGGACCGGAGTGCCGCGATCCGATCGGCCTCGACCGACAGGGTGTGCGAGAGGCGCAGTCCGAGCCGGGCCCGTGCCTGCCGTACGTTCGCGAGCTCCTCGGCGACGTCGGGCACCACGCGCTTCGCGGCGTCCGTCGGGGTCGAGGCGCGCAGGTCGGCGACCTCGTCGAGGATCGGCCGGTCGGCCTCGTGCCCGATCGCGGACACGATCGGAGTGGTGGCGGCGGCCGCGGTCCGGACGAGCCCCTCGTCGCTGAAGCCGAGCAGGTTCTGGAAGTCGCCGCCGCCCCGGGCGACGATGATGACGTCGACCGTCGGGTCGGCGTCGAGCTCGACGATCGCCGCGGTGACCTCGCCGACGGCGCGCTCGCCCTGGACCGCCGTGTGCACCGTGCGGAACTCGACCTGCGGCCAGCGCAGCTGCGCGTTCCGCTTGACGTCCTTCTCAGCGTCGGAGTCCTTGCCCGTGATGAGCCCGATGCGGTGCGGCAGGAACGGCAGGCGCTTCTTGCGGGACGGGTCGAACAGCCCCTCTTCGGCCAGGGTTCGTCGGAGTCGCTCGAGCCGTTCGAGCAGGTCACCGAGCCCGACGTGCTTCATCTCGACCACCTGCATGGTGAGCGAGCCGCCCTTGACCCAGTAGTTCGGCTTGACGGCCGCGACGACCCGGGCACCCTGCCCCAGGTCCGCCGGCACCCGGGAGCGCACGCTCGACCAGATCGAGAACGACACGGTCGCGTCGACCTCGACGTCCTTGAGCTTGCCGTAGACGTTGCCTCCGGCGACGTTCCACTGCGTGATCTCGCCCTCGACCCAGGCGGTGCCGAGCCGGTCGATCCAGTCGCGGAGCTTCGCTCCGAGCAGGGCGACGGGCCACGGGTTGTCGGCCGTCGGCGGGCCCTGTTCGATCGCCATGCCCCCATCGTGCCGCATGCCGACGACAGCGCCGACCCGCGCTGCTGCAGGCCTGCCCCGCCGCGCGCCGGTGACGACACCGCACCCAGGCCCCGCGCGTGCCCGGCACCTATCATCGGGGGCGTGACGATCACCAACGGCCGCACGGTCCCGCTCGCCCCGCCCCGGGTGCACGCAGCGCGCGGCCGACTGCGGGACGAGCCGGTCGCCGGCACGAAGAAGGTCCTGCTCGCGGCCCCCCGCGGGTACTGCGCGGGCGTCGACCGCGCCGTGGTCGCCGTCGAGAAGGCGCTCGAGCAGTACGGCGAGCCGGTCTACGTGCGGAAGCAGATCGTCCACAACGTCCACGTCGTCTCCACCCTCGAGCAGCGCGGCGCGGTGTTCGTCGACGACGTCGCCGAGGTCCCGCGCGGCGCGCACGTCGTCTTCAGCGCGCACGGCGTCTCACCCGCCGTCGTGGCTCGTGCCGCGGAGCGTGACCTGCACGCGATCGACGCGACCTGCCCCCTCGTCACGAAGGTCCACCGCGAGGCCACCCGCTTCGCGAAGGCGGACCGCACGATCGTCCTCATCGGTCACGCCGGGCACGAGGAGGTCGAGGGCACCATGGGGCACGCCCCCGAGCGCACGATCCTGGTGAACGGCCCCGCGGACGTCGCCGCGCTCGAGGTCCCCGACCCCGACAACCTCGTCTGGCTGTCGCAGACCACGCTGAGCGTCGACGAGACGATGGAGACGGTCCGGCTGCTCCGCGAGCGGTTCCCGTCGATCGAGAACCCGCCGTCGGACGACATCTGCTACGCCACGCAGAACCGCCAGGTCGCGGTGAAGAAGGTCGCCCCCGCGGCGGACCTCGTCATCGTGGTCGGCTCGGCGAACTCGTCGAACAGCGTGCGGCTCGTCGACGTCGCCCTCGAGTACGGCGCGGCCGCCGCGCACCGCGTCGACTACGCCGAGGAGATCCGTCAGGACTGGCTCGACGGTGTCCGCACGGTGGGCGTCACCAGCGGCGCCTCGGTACCCGAGGAACTCGTCACCGAGGTGCTCGAGCAGCTCGCGGACGCCGGCTACGGCACCGTGGAAGAGGTCGTCACCGCGCACGAGGACCTCATGTTCTCGCTCCCCAAGGAGCTCCGCACGGACGCCTCGGGCAACCCCACCCGCGCCCTCGGCGGGCGTCGCTCGTGAGCGGCGACTGGTCGTCGGCACCGGCCCGCGAGCCGGGCCACGTCGACGAGACCGCGCTCGGCCGGGAGGCCCGCCCCGCGTCCGCCGCACCGGCAGCCGCCCGGCGGGACGGCCGGGTCCACGGCACGCCGGCACCCGAGTACGGCGAGTACGCCCCGGAGGGCTGGGTCAACCCGGTCCTGGCCGAGCAGGAACGACTCGACCGGCAACGCCGCGAGGCCGAGGAGCGCGACCGCGCGGCCGCGGGGACGCCGGCCGGCCGGGGTGCAGCCGGGCAGGACCGTCCGACGGGCGCCCGCAGCAACCGTGGAGCTGCTCCCTCCCGGGGTCCGGCGAGCGGGCGGGAACGACCGGCGGCGCTGTCGAGCCGCTTCGGCGCGTCGCAGTTCGACTTCGTGGTGAGCGTCGCCCTGCTCGCGTTCGGTCTGCTCTCGGTCGTGCAGGCGCTCGCCGTGCGTGACGTCGCCTCCGCCGTTCGCAGGGCGTTCGAACAGCAGGGCCTGCAGCTCTCCGACCCCGCGGCACTGTCGACCGCCGCGGTCGTCGGAGCCATCGCCAACGTCGTCGTGTTCGCCCTCGTCGCGTGGTGGTCCCTGCGTCGGCTGGCTGCCCGACGGTGGACGTTCTGGGTCCCGCTGCTCGGCGGGGCCGTGGCGTCGCTGATCAGCCTGGTCGCGTTCGCCGTGGTGATGTTCCAGGACCCGGGCTTCGTGCAGGTGCTGATGCAGCAGTCGGGCGCCTGACCCGCAGGCGCCCGACCGGGTCGGTCAGCCGGCCAGGAAGGCGGCGACGGCACCGTGCAGTGCCGCGAGGTCGTCGACGTGCACGAGCTCGCGCACCGAGTGCATCGACAGCAGGCCCACGCCGATGTCGATCGTCGGGATGCCCAGTCGGGTCGCCGCGATCGGGCCGATCGTCGAGCCGCCCGGGATCGTGTTCACGTTGACGAACGGCTGCCAGGACACCCCGGCGGCGTCGCACGCGGCAGCCCAGACGGCCTCGCCCTTCGCCTCGGTCATGTAGCGCTGGTTCGCACTGATCTTCAGGAGCGGCCCGCCTCCCGGACGCGGGCGGTTGGTCGGGTCGTGCTTCTCGGGCTGGTTCGGGTGCACGAGGTGCCCGGCGTCGCTCGACAGCAGCCACGAGGCTCGGAACGCGCGAGCAGCCTCGGACCGGGTGGCCCCGAGTCCCTCCTGCACGCGGCCGAGGACGTCCTCGAGGAACGGTCCGCCGGCACCCGACGGGGTCGACGAGCCGATCTCCTCGTGGTCGAACGCCGCGAACACCGGGACGTGGTCGCCGTCGGCCGGTGCGTCGACGATCCCGCGGAGCCCGGCGTGCACGCTCGTCAGGTTGTCCATCCGGCCGGACGCCAGGAACTCCCGGTCGATGCCGATCCGTGCCGGGGCCTGCGTGTCCGCGAGGAAGAGGTCCCACGACACCGCGTCGTCCCCGAGCCGTCCGCGCAGCCATGCGAGCACGTCGGTGCCGCCGGTGGTGCCGTCCGTGCCGACGACCGGCAGGGTGTGGCGCTGTCGGTCGATCTCCTTGCCGTCGTTCACCCCGCGGTCGAGGTGGATCGCGAGGTTCGGGATCCGGGCGACCGCGTCGGTCGACACGAGGCGGACCGAGCCGTCGGCGTCGACCACGCGGCCGGCGATGCGGAGGTCACGGTCGAACCAGGTCGACAGGAGCGCGCCGCCGTAGACCTCGACGTTGAGCTGCTCCCAGCCGCCCACGCGCACGGCCGGGTTCGGCTTGATGCGGAAGCCGGGGGAGTCGGTGTGCGCACCGAGGATCCGGAAGGGGGTGGTGGGCGTCGCCGACTCCGGCAGACGCCAGGCGATGACCGCGCCGTCACGGACGACGACGTAGGCGCCCGCCTCGGTCGGCCAGGCGTCGAGCTCCGACAGCTCGGTGAACCCCGCTGCGACGAGCTGGTCCCGCGCGACCGCGGCCGCGTGGAACGCGGTGGGGGACTCGGTGACGTACTGGGCGAACGAGGAGGCGATGGCGTCGGTGGTCACCGGTCCATCGTGTCACGGGCGGTGGGGGCGACCGGACGCGGAACGGGGCGCGTCCGTCGGACGCGCCCCGTTCCTCCCGGCTGGTGACCGCCGGGGCGCGGGTCGGATCAGCCCTTGCTGTTGCCGGCCGAGCCGAGGACCTTCGCGGCCTCGACGACGCGGGCCGCCATCGCGGTCTCGGCGACCTTGCCCCACGCGCGCGGGTCGTACTGCTTCTTGTTGCCGACCTCGCCGTCGATCTTCAGCACGCCCTCGTAGTTCCGGAACATCGAGTCGGCGATCGAGCGCGTGAACGCGTACTGCGTGTCCGTGTCGATGTTCATCTTGATGACGCCGTTGCGGACGGCCTCGTGGATCTCGTCGTCGGTCGAGCCGGAGCCGCCGTGGAACACGAGGTCGAGCGGGTTCTCGCCGGTGCCGTGCTTCTGCGCGACCGAGGCCTGGATCTCACCGAGGAGCTCCGGCCGCAGCTTGACGTTGCCCGGCTTGTAGACGCCGTGCACGTTGCCGAACGTGAGGGCGGCGATCCAGCGGCCCTTGTCGCCCAGGCCGAGCGCGTCGACGACCTTCTCGACGTCGTTCGGGGTCGTGTACAGCGCGTCGTTGGTGCCCTCGTGCTGGACGCCGTCCTCCTCGCCGCCGACGACGCCGATCTCGACCTCGAGGATCGCGTTGATGTTGCGCGTCTTCTCGATCATCGTCCGGGCGATCTCGATGTTCTCGTCGAGCGGCACGGCCGAGCCGTCCCACATGTGCGACTGGAAGATCGGGTTGCGGCCCTGACGGACCTCCTCCTCGCTCGCGGCGATGAGGGGCATGACGAAGCCGTCGAGGGCGTCCTTCGGGCAGTGGTCGGTGTGCAGCGCAACGGTGACGTCGTAGTTCTTCGCGACCTCGTGCGCGAAGCGCGCCATCGCGAGGGCACCGGCGGCGCGGTTCTTCACGGTATGCCCGGCGAAGTAGTCGGCACCACCGGTGGTGACCTGGAGGATGCCGTCCGAGCCGGCCTCCTGCAGGCCCTGGAGGACCGCGTTGATCGTCTGGGAGGAGGACACGTTCACCGCGGGGTAGGCGAACTTGCCGGCCTTCGCTCGTTCGAGCATCTCGGCGTACTGTTCCGGCGTTGCGATGGGCACTGCGATCTCCTTCGACTGGTGGTTCCCCGCCGAGCCTAGTCAGCGGCACTGGAGGCGCGGTGGTCGTTACGCGGGTACCTTCCGGTCGTCGTGCACATGCGTTCACGACGCCCGCTGCTGCGGCCCCGGCTGGTCGCCGGTCGGTAGGCTCTGGTCGTGACTCCCACGACTGAGACCGGCTCCCTGTTCCTCCAGCCCGACCGCAACCTGGCGCTCGAGCTCGTGCGTGCGACGGAGGCCGCCGCGATCCGTGCGCAGCCGTGGGTCGGCCGGGGCGAGAAGAACCTCGCGGACGGTGCGGCCGTCGACGCGATGCGGAAGTTCCTCGGCACGGTGAACTTCGACGGCGTGGTCGTCATCGGCGAGGGCGAGAAGGACGACGCCCCGATGCTCTTCAACGGCGAGCACGTCGGCAACGGCCACGGCCCGGCCTGCGACATCGCGGTCGACCCGATCGACGGCACCTCGCTCACCGCCGCCGGCCGGCAGAACGCCATCTCCGTGATGGCCGTGTCGGACCGCGGGTCGATGTACGACCCGTCGGCCGTGTTCTACATGGACAAGATCGCCGCGGGTCCCGAGGGTCGCGGGATCCTCGACCTCGAGAAGCCGATCGGTGAGAACATCCGCGCGCTCGCGAAGGCGAAGCACAAGGACATCGAGGACATGCAGATCGCCGTCCTCGACCGCCCGCGCCACGACGAGCTCATCCGCGCGATCCGCGCCACGGGTGCCGGCACCCGGCTGCTGCTCGACGGCGACGTCGCCGGCGGCATCTCGGCCGCGCTGCCCGGGTCGAAGATCGACATGTGCGTCGGTGTCGGCGGTACCCCGGAGGGCATCATCACCGCGTGCGCGATCAAGGCGCTCGGCGGTGTGATCCTCGGCAAGCTCCAGCCGAAGGACGACGAGGAGCGCCAGAAGGCCCTCGACGCCGGGCACGACCTGGACAAGGTCCTCGACCAGGACGACCTGGTGACGGGCGACAACACGTTCTTCGTCGCGACGGGGGTCACCGACGGTGTGCTCGTGGACGGCGTCCGTCGTTCGCGCGGTGTCATCCACACGGACTCGCTCGTGCTGCGCTCGCGCTCGAACACGATCCGCCGCATCCAGGCCGACCACCGCGCCGAAAAGTGGTTCTGATCCGCCCGGTGCGCTGACATCCTCCGGGACGCCTGACCGCTCGCACAACGAGAAGCACCCCGCACCACGGGATCACGTGGTTCGGGGTGCTTCTCGTTGTGCGGGGGCGGCTCGCGCCGGCCGCCGCGCTCAGTCCTCGTCGAGGGCGCCGACGAGCTCGGGCGCCGTGAGCAACCGCGGTTCGTCGTCGATCGTCGCCGGGGCGGCGAGCACCTTCGACTCGTCGAGCAGCGACAGGCGCCGGGCGCTCGGCAGCACCTGACGCTCGAGCGACCCCACGAAGCGGTTGTAGTCGACGACGGACCCCCGGATCGCGCGGCCGAGCTTGTCGACGTGCCCGCCCAGGGTCGCCAGGCGTCCGTACAGCTCGCGCGAGACCCGGAAGAGCTCCCGGGCCTCGGCGGTCACGACGTCCTGCTGCCACGAGAACGCCACCGTCTTGAGCACCGACCACAGCGTGACGGGTGACGCCAGTGCGATGCGCTTGCGGAAGGCGTGGTCGAGCAGCCCGGGGTCGGCGGCCAGCGCGCTCGAGATCAGCGACTCGGACGGGATGAACGCGATCGTCAGCTCGGGCGACGCGTCGTAGCCCGTCCAGTACTCCCGGGCGGCCAGGGCGTCCACGTGCGCCCGCAGTGCCTTGACGTGCTGCGCCACGAGCTGGTCGCGCCGAGCACCCTCGGCCCCGGTCGCGCTCGCCGGGATCTCCGCAGCCTGCAGGTACGCGCTGAAGGGGACCTTCGCGTCGACGGCGATCGTCTTGCCCCCGGGCAGGTGCACGACCATGTCGGGTCGGGCGGTGCCCGCGGCGGTCGTGACCTCGGACTGCACGTCGAAGTCGACCCGTTCGAGGAGCCCGGCGGCCTCGACCACGTTCCGCAGCTGCGTCTCGCCCCAGACGCCGCGGGTGCTGTTCGACGACAGGGCGCTCGCGAGCGTGTCCGCGGTGGCACGGAGCCGTTCCTCGGACTCGGCGGCCGACCGCAGCTGGGCGGACAGGGCGCCGTACTGCTCGGACCGCGACTGCTCGAGCTCGGCGATCTTCGCCCGCATCTGGTCGAGCGTCTGCGCGACGGGGCTGAGCGCCGACAGCACCTTCGACTCGCCCTGGTTCCGAGCCGCGTCCGCGCCGTGCATGCGCTGCACGAGGTGCTCGAGCTCGGCGGCCCGTCGCTCGAGGGAGTCGACCTGGCGGCGGTACTGCGCGTCCTGCGCGTCGAGGCGTTCCTCGGCGTCGGCGCGCACCGAGTCGAGCTGCGCACGCAGCGCGTCGGCCGTCGCGCGGGCCGCGGCGGCGTCGACGCCGGCGCGTGAGCGGGCGAGCGACCACGCGACGACGGCACCGACGGCGGCACCGAGGACGAGACCGATGACCAGGGCGAGGATCTGCATGACGCAACCGTGGCAGTGCCCACCGACACCGCGCCTCCAGGCCGACGGCGGGCGTGTCGAGGGGACGGGCGCGTCCATGTACTGACATTAGGGCAAAGTCCGTGTACAGTCGTGACCGTCCGCCGATGAAGCCGCACGGAAGGTCCTCGCGTCGCATGACCAACGAAGCTCCCCACGTCCACGACGTGATCACGATGGGACGCGTCAGCGTCGACGTCTACCCGCAGCAGACCGGACCACTCGAGGACGTCACGACCTTCTCGAAGTCCGTCGGGGGCAGCGCGACCAACGTCGCCATCGCCGCCGCCCGGCACGGCGCCGACGCGGCGGTCGTCACCCGCACCGGCGACGACCCGTTCGGTCGGTACATCGCCCGCACGCTGCCGGAGTTCGGCGTCGCGAACGACTTCGTCGAGACCGTCGAGGGCCTCAACACCCCCGTCGCCTTCTGCGAGATCTTCCCGCCGGACGACTTCCCGCTGTACTTCTACCGGGCGCCCAAGGCCCCGGACCTGATGATCACGACGAAGTCCCTGCCGCTCCACGCCATCGAACGGACCCGGGTGTTCTGGACGACCGTGACGGGACTCAGCGAGGAGCCGAGCCGCAGCGCGCACCACGCGGCCTACGCGGCACGGAGCGCGTCGACGAGCGGCACCCGGATCCACACCGTGCTCGACCTCGACTACCGGGCGGTGTTCTGGTCGAACCCGGCCGCCGCGACCCGTGAGGTCGGCGTCGCCCTCGAGCACGCCACCGTCGCCGTCGGCAACCGCGAGGAGTGCGAGGTCGCCGTGGGGGAGACCGACCCCGTGCGCGCCGCCGACGCCCTGCTCGAGCGCGGCGTCGAGGTCGCGATCGTGAAGCAGGGTCCGAAGGGTGTGCTGGCGAAGACCCGCGACGAGACCGTCGAGTACCGGCCGCACACCATCGACGTCGTCAACGGGCTCGGTTCCGGCGACGGCTTCGGCGGCGCACTCGTGCACGGCCTGCTGCAGGGCTGGAGCCTCGACCGCACCCTCGCGTTCGCGAACGCGGCCGGCGCCATCGTCGCCACCCGCTTCGAGTGCTCGACCGCGATGCCGACGAGCGACGAGATCGAGGAGTTCCTGCGCACGAACCCGGCGCAGGCGACCACGAAGGAGGGCATCGATGCCTGAGATCAGCCCCGCCGACTTCGCCAGGCTGCGCGACCTGCGCGCCGGGTCCCCGGAACGGGTCGCGGAAGTCCTGCGGACCCGCACCCGTCGTCCGCTGCTCGCCGACGACGGCAAGCTCTTCATCGTCGCAGCCGACCACCCCGCCCGTGGTGCGCTCGCCGTCCGCGACGACGCCTCGGCGATGGCCGACCGCTACGACCTGCTCGAACGACTCGTCGTGGCACTCGGCCGTCCGGGCGTCGACGGGGTCCTCGGGACCCCGGACGTCCTCGAGGACCTCGCCCTCCTGGGGGCGCTGGACGGCAAGGTCGTCGTCGGCTCGATGAACCGCGGCGGTCTGCGCGGCGCCTCGTTCGAGCTCGACGACCGCTACACCGCGTACTCGGCACGGGCCATCAAGGACGCCGGGCTCGACTTCGCGAAGCTGCTCGTCCGCGTCGCGCTCGACGACGCCGGCACCGCGCCGACGCTGGAGGCGACGGCACGGGCGGTCAGCGAAGCCGCCGCCCTGCAGCTGCCGATCATGCTCGAGCCGTTCATGTCCTCGTGGCGCGACGGTCGGGTCGTCAACGACCTGAGCGCGGACGCCGTGATCACCTCGATGGCGATCGCAGCCGGGCTGGGGGAGTCGAGCGCCTACAGCTGGTTGAAGATCCCGGTCGTCGACGACATGGCCCGCGTCATGGCCGCGACCACCCTGCCGACGCTGCTGCTCGGCGGCGACCCCTCGGGCAGCCCCGACGAGACGTACGCCACGTGGGCCGACGCGCTCGCCCTGCCGGGCGTCCGCGGACTCGTCGTCGGCCGGACCCTGCTCTACCCGCAGGACGGTGACGTCGCCACCGCGGTCGACGTCGCGTCCTCACTCGTCCACAGCCGGGAGGCGCGGACCGAGTTCTCCACACCGGCTCGCGGTCACGCCGACTCGCCTGCCTCGTCCACCACCCTGGACACGTCCGTCCCGGAAGGAAGCAACGCATGACCACCAGCACCGAGACCAGCACCGAGACCACGACGGTGGGGCACTGGATCGACGGCGAGCACGTGACGTCGACCTCCGGCCGGACGGCTCCGGTCTACGACCCGGCGCTGGGCGTCGCCACGAAGCAGGTCGCCCTGGCCGACGAGGCCGAGATCCAGCGGGCGATCGCGAGCGCCAAGGCGGCGTTCCCGGCGTGGGCGAACCTGTCGCTCGCGAAGCGGCAGCAGATCCTCTTCGCGTTCCGCGAGGTCCTGAACCGCGACAAGGCCGAGCTCGCCGAGATCATCACGAGCGAGCACGGCAAGGTCATCGACGACGCCCTGGGCGAGATCGCCCGCGGGCAGGAGGTCGTGGAGCTCGCGACGAACATCCCGTCGCTGATGAAGGGCGAGTTCTCCGACCAGGTCTCGACCGGCATCGACGTCTACTCGATCCGTCAGCCGCTCGGTGTCGTCGGCATCATCTCGCCCTTCAACTTCCCGGCGATGGTGCCGCTGTGGTTCCTGCCGATCGCGATCGCCGCCGGGAACACCGTCGTGCTCAAGCCCAGTGAGAAGGACCCGTCCGCCGCGATCTGGCTCGCGCGGAAGTTCCAGGAGGCCGGGCTGCCCGACGGCGTCCTCACGGTGCTCAACGGCGACAAGGAGTCCGTCGACGGCCTCCTGACCAGCCCGGACGTCGAGTCGATCTCGTTCGTCGGCTCGACACCGATCGCGCAGTACGTCTACGAGACGGGCACGAAGCACGGCAAGCGCGTCCAGGCACTCGGCGGGGCGAAGAACCACATGCTGGTGCTGCCCGACGCCGACCTCGACCTCGTCGCGGACAACGCGATCAACGCGGGCTTCGGTTCGGCCGGCGAGCGCTGCATGGCGATCTCCGTCGTCGTCGCGGTCGAGCCGGTCGCCGACGAGCTCGTCGCGAAGATCACGGAGCGCGCCGCGACGCTGCGCATCGGTGACGGACGCCGCGGGTGCGACATGGGCCCGCTCGTCACCCGGCAGCACCGCGACAAGGTCGCCTCGTACATCGAGGTCGCCGAGCAGGACGGTGCGGTGGTCGTGGTGGACGGCCGCACCGTCCGACCCGACGGCGACGAGAACGGCTTCTGGCTCGGCCCGACGCTGATCGACCGGGTGCCGACCTCGAGCCGCGTCTACACCGAGGAGATCTTCGGGCCCGTGCTGTCGGTCGTCCGGGTGCAGTCCTACGACGAGGGCCTCGAGCTGATCAACTCCGGAGCCTTCGGCAACGGCACGGCCATCTTCACGAACGACGGTGGTGCTGCCCGACGGTTCCAGCGCGACGTGCAGGTCGGCATGATCGGCATCAACGTCCCGATCCCGGTGCCGGTGGCCTACTACTCGTTCGGCGGGTGGAAGAACTCGCTGTTCGGCGACCACAAGGCGTACGGCGCCGACGGCGTGAGCTTCTTCACCCGCCAGAAGGCGATCACCTCGCGCTGGCTCGACCCGGCCACGCACGGCGGTGTCGACCTCGGCTTCCCGTCGAACGGCTGATCCGCAGCATGGCGAACGAACAGCAGCAGCACGACCGCTGGTTCATCCCGGCGGGCTCCCGCCCCGAGGCGGGCTGGACCGACGTCGTCGACGGCCGCATCGAGGGGTGGACGCACACCGGTCTGCGGACCGGCGCCGTGCAGGACGGGGGTGCGTTGCGCCTCCCGGCCGACGCGGTCGAACGGCTCGTCGTCCCGCTCGCGGGCAGCTTCACCGTCGCGTACGACGACACCGAGCAGGCGCTCGAAGGACGCTCCGGCGTCTTCGAGGGGCCGACCGACGTCCTGTACCTCGGGTCCGGTACCGCCGCGACGATCACCGGCTCCGGTCGGGTCGCCGTGGCCGAGGCACCCACCGAGACAGTCAAGCCGAGCGTGTACGTCGCACGCGACAACGTCCCCGTCGAGCTCCGCGGCGCGGGGCAGTCCAGCCGGCAGGTGCACAACTTCGGCACCCCGGCCGCCCTCGACGCGGTCGGGTTCATCGTCTGCGAGGTGATCACGCCGGCCGGCAACTGGTCGTCGTACCCGCCGCACAAGCACGACACGAACCGTCCGGGCCAGGAGTCGGACCTCGAGGAGATCTACTACTACGAGGCTGCTGTCTCCCGGGACGTCTCGTCGGGGGTGGTCGAGGTGCCGGCGGGCGCCGACCCGTTCGCCCTGCACCGCGCGTACGCCTCGGACGACCGACCCATCGACGAGTTCCGCCAGGTGCGGACCGGCGACATCGCCCTCGTGCCGTACGGCTGGCACGGCCCGGCCGTCGCCGCCCCCGGCTACGACATGTACTACCTCAACGTGATGGCCGGGCCGGACCCGGAACGCGTCTGGAACATCACCGACGACCCGGCCCACGGGTGGGTCCGTCAGACGTGGACCTCGGAGTCGATCGACCCACGCCTGCCCTACGAGAAGGAGCCCTCCCGATGAGCCAGCACACCGGTCCGGAGCAGACCCGCCGGATGACCGTCGGCCAGGCGCTCGTCGAGTTCCTGGCGAACCAGTGGACCGTCGACGGCGACGTCCGCGAGCGCACCATCCCGGGCATCTTCGGCATCTTCGGGCACGGGAACGTCGCGGGCCTCGGCCAGGCGATCAAGCAGCTCCACGACGACCAGCCCGGCCTGCTGCCGTACCACCAGGCCCGCAACGAGCAGGCGATGGTGCACGAGGCCGTCGGCTTCGCCCGCATGCACCGCCGCCGTGCGACCTTCGCGTCGACGGCGTCGGTCGGTCCGGGTGCGGCGAACATGCTCACCGCCGCGGCACTCGCCACGACGAACCGGCTGCCCGCGCTCCTGCTGCCCTCGGACACGTTCGCGACCCGGACGACCGACCCGGTGCTGCAGCAGATCGAGATGCCGCACGACACCTCGCTGCAGGTCACGGACGCGTTCCGTCCGCTCTCGCGGTTCTTCGACCGCGTCGAGCGGCCCGAGCAGCTGTTCTCGATCGCGCTCGCCGCGCTGCGCGTGCTCACGGACCCGGCCGAGACCGGTGCCGTGACGATCGCCCTGCCGGAGGACGTGCAGGCCGAGGCGCTCGACGTCCCGGTGTCGTTCCTCCAGCCGCGCGAGTGGCACGTCCGGCGTCCGCTGCCCGAACGCGGACCGCTGGCCCGTGCGGTCGAGGCGATCCGGAGCGCGGAGCGTCCGGTCATCGTGGCCGGTGGTGGCGTCCTGTACTCAGGTGCCGAGGACGAGCTCCGCGCGTTCGTCGAGGCGACCGGGATCCCGGTCGGCACCTCGCAGGCCGGTGGCGGGTCGCTCGTCTGGGACCACCCGCAGTACCTCGGTGGCATCGGAGCGACCGGGACGGCCGCGGCCAACGCGATCGCCGCGCAGGCGGACGTCGTGATCGGCATCGGCACGCGCTACAGCGACTTCACCACGGCGTCGCGGACCGCCTTCCAGGACCCCGACGTCACCTTCGTCAACGTCAACGTTGCGTCGTTCGACGCCCACAAGCACGGCTCGCAGCTGCCGGTGATCGCCGACGCCCGGGAGGCGCTGGTCGCCCTCACCGCGGCGCTCACCACCGACTCGTCGTACGCCGTCGATGCCGAGTACGCCGCGGAGATCGCGTCGCGGAAGCAGGAGTGGGACCGGATGGTCGACGCCGCGTTCGCGCCGTCGGGCAGCGCCCTGCCGGGGCAGCCGGAGATCATCGGCGCGGTGCAGGAGGTCTCCGACCCCCGCGACGTCGTCGTCCAGGCCGCGGGCTCGCTGCCGGGCGACCTGCACAAGCTGTGGCGGGTGCGGGACGCGCTCGGCTACCACGTCGAGTACGCGTTCTCGTGCATGGGCTACGAGATCGCCGGGGGCATCGGAGTCCGCCGGGGCGCGCCGGACCGCGACGCGATCGTCATGGTCGGCGACGGGTCGTACCTCATGCTGCACACCGAGCTCGTCACCGCGGTGGCCGAGGGCATCAAGATCATCGTGGTGCTCGTCCAGAACCACGGGTACGCGTCGATCGGGCACCTGTCCGAGACGGTGGGCTCCGAGCGGTACGGCACGAAGTACCGGTACCTCGACGAGACCCGGTCGTTCGAGAACGGCGACCCGCTCCCCGTCGACCTCGCCGCGAACGCCCGCTCCTACGGCGTCGACGTCATCGAGGTCCAACCCGGCCCGGACGCCGTCGAGGACCTCAAGGCCGCGCTGCGTCAGGCGAAGGCGAACGACCACACCACCCTGGTGCACATCAACTCGGACCCGCTCCTCTACGCCCCCGAGGGCAACGGCTGGTGGGACGTACCGGTCGCGCAGACCTCCACGCTCGAGAGCACCCGGAACGCCCGTGCCGAGTACGAACAGCAGGTCGCGTCGCAGCGGCCCCTGCTCGGCTGACCCGACCGTCCACCCCACCCAGAAAGCGACAGCGACGTCATGACCGACACCGCAACCCCCGCCGGCGCCCCGTCCACGGACGCGGCACCCGCCTCCATCCGCATCGGTACCGCCCCGGACTCGTGGGGCGTCTGGTTCCCGGACGACCCCGGCCAGGTGCCGTGGCAGCGCTTCCTCGACGAGGCGTCCGCAGCCGGGTACGAGTGGATCGAGCTCGGTCCCTACGGCTACCTGCCGACCGACCCGTCGCAGCTGTCCGACGAGCTCGAGTCCCGCGGGCTCAAGCTGTCCGCCGGGACCGTCTTCACCGGGTTCCACAAGGGCGACGACCAGTTCCAGCGGGCGTGGGACCAGGCCGTCGCGGTGGCCGGCCTCGCGGCGGCGCTCGGCGCCGAGCACCTCGTGACGATCCCCGACCTCTGGCGCTCGGACGCGACGGAGGAGGTCCTCGAGGCCCGCACGCTGACCGACGAGCAGTGGGAGCGCCTGGGCAGGGGGCACGACCAGCTCGGCAAGGCGCTGCTCGAGGAGTTCGGCGTCCACCAGCAGTTCCACACGCACGCCGACAGCCACGTCGGCACCTACAAGGAGACCGTGCGGTTCCTCGAGGTGACGAACCCGGAGTACACGAACCTCTGCCTCGACACGGGGCACTTCGCGTACTACGGCGGCGACAACCTGAAGCTCATCGCCGCGCACCCGGAGCGGATCGGGTACCTGCACCTCAAGCAGGTGGACACCGACCTGCTGTTCGACGTCCTGAAGAACGACGTGCCCTTCGCCACCGCGGTCGCGCAGGGGATCATGACCGAGCCGCCGCACGGCACCCCCGAGCTGGCTCCGATCATCGAGGCCGTCGCACGGATCAACCCGCAGGTCTTCGGCATCGTCGAGCAGGACATGTACGGCTGCTCGGTCGACGCCCCCGGACCGATCGCCGAGCGCACCTTCCAGCACATCTTCGGTTCCACCGCCGCCGCCCGCGTCTCCTGACGCACCGTCCACGCAGCGTCGTCCACGCGGCGTCGTCCACCACCGGGAGAGAACACCATGACCACCAACCAGAACCTCCGCGTCGCCGTCGTCGGCGCCGGCATGATGGGCGCTGACCACGTCCGGCGCATCACCGCGAAGATCTCCAACGCCGACGTCGTCGCCGTCGTCGAGCCGGACGAGGCCCGCGCGCAGGCCGCCGCAGCGCTGGCCCCCGGCGCGATCACCGCGGCGTCCTTCGAGGAGGCCCTCGACGCCACCGAGATCGACGGCGTCATCATCGCGACGCCGGGCTTCCTGCACGAGCCGATCCTCGTGACCGCGCTCGAGCGAGGTCTGACGGTCCTGTGCGAGAAGCCCCTGACGACGAGCGCGGAGGACTCGCTGCGCATCGTCGAGCTCGAGCAGCAGCACGCCGATCGCCCGATGATCCAGGTCGGCTTCATGCGTCGCTTCGACGCCGGGTACCAGGAGCTCAAGGCGCTGCGCCAGTCCGGCGCCCACGGTGCGCTGCTCGCCCTGCACCACGCGCACCGCAACCCGACGACCCCGCCGAACTTCAGCGAGTCGATGCTCATCCACGACTCGGTGATCCACGAGATCGACATCATCCCGTTCCTGACCGGCGAGCCGATCGTCGCGGTCGAGGTGAAGAAGCCGCGGAAGAACTCACTCGCGCCGGCCGACCTGCCCGAGCCGCAGTTCGTGCTGTTCACGACCGAGTCGGGGACCATGGCGATCGTCGAGATCAACGTCAACGCCCAGTTCGGCTACCAGGTCACGACGGACGCCGTGTTCGAGTCCGGCGTCGCGTACATCGGGCGGGACACCTCGGCGACGGTCGTCGCGGCGGGAGCCACCGGTCAGGGCGTCACGCCGTCCTTCAAGGAGCGTTTCGGCGCCGCCTACGACGAAGAGGTCCAGCGCTGGGTCGACGCCGCCCGCACCGGTGGCATCGACGGTCCGAGTGCCTGGGACGGGTACACCGCGTCGGTGGTGGCCGAGGTCGCCGTCCGGGCGCAGCAGTCCGGCGCGCTCGAGACGGTGGAGTACGCGGTCGCGAAGCCCGCGTTCTACGACACGACCGCCGCCGCGGACGTGCTCGCGGGGGCCTGATGCCGAAGATCGCCCTCGACCCCACGCCGTTCCACCACGACCTGTCCCTGCTCGAGTTCCCGCAGAAGGTCGCCGACCTCGGCTACGAGTACCTCCAGCTGACCCCGCACCAGGACTTCATCCCGTTCTACCGGCACCCCAAGGCCGACGACGACCTCGTCGACGCGTTCGCCGCGGCGTGCTCGGACGCGGGTGTCCAGGTGGCGAGCGTGCTGCCGGTGCTGCGCTGGTCCGGCCCCGACCGTGACGCCCGCGAGGCGGCGGTCACGAAGTGGAAGCGCGTGATCGAGATCACGAAGCGACTGGGCGTCGACACGATCAACACCGAGTTCTCCGGCCGTCCGGAACGGGCGGAGGAGTCCGAGGACGCGTTCTACCGCTCGATGGAGGAACTCCTGCCGATCATCGAGGACGCCGGCCTGCGCGTCCTCATCGACCCGCACCCGGACGACTTCGTCGAGGACGGGCTCGAGGCGCTGCGGGTGATCCGCGGACTGAACTCGAAGCACGTCGGCTTCGTGTACGTCGCCTGCCACACGTTCCACTACGGCGGGAACATGGACGAGATCATCGACGCGGCAGCGGACTCGTTGCAGCTCGTGCACGTCGCCGACGCCTTCGACCACACCCGGTCGCACGGCCTGCGTTACATCTCGAACCCGCCGGGCAACACCGCACGGGTGCACCAGCACCTGCCGGTCGGCCAGGCCGACGTCGACTTCGACGCGTTCTGGGCCGGGCTCGCCCGCATCGGGTTCACCGACCGCGACGACACCGTCGCCGTGTCCAGCGTCTTCGCCGAGGACGAGAACGCGGACGCCGTGTCGCGCTTCCAGCTCGACGCCATCCGGAAGGGACTCGACCGATGACCACGACCCTGCAGACCCCGCCCCACGCCGAGGCCGACACCCGCCCCGTCACGCTGCAGGCGGCGACGCAGACGCCGACCGCGCTCTGGAACGACTCCGCCGACCCGCGCGAGCTGGCGACCGCCATCCACGAGTACGGGGCCGTCGGGGCGACCTGCAACCCGGTCATCGCGTACACGTGCATCCAGCAGGACCCGGGGACGTGGGAGCCCCGGATCCGGCAGATCGCCGCCGAGTACCCGTCCGCTGGGGAGTCCTGGATCGGGTGGAAGGCCGTCGAGGAGCTCTCGATCGCCGCCGCCGCCCAGTTGCTGCCCGCGTTCGAGGCCTCCGGTGGCCGCAACGGCCGGCTCAGCATGCAGACCGACCCACGGTTCCACCGTGACCGCGACGCCCTCGTCGAGCAGGCAGTCCGTTTCTCGCAGCTCGCGCCGAACATCATCGTGAAGATCCCCGCCACCAAGGTCGGCATCGCCGCCATCGAGGAGGCCGCGTACCGCGGTGTCTCGATCAACGCGACGGTGTCCTTCACGGTCCCGCAGGTCGTGGCGGTCGGTGAGGCCATCGAGCGCGCACTCGATCGCCGGGCCGCCGACGGTCTGCCGGAGCAGGAGTTCGGGCACGTCGTCACCCTCATGGCCGGACGGTTCGACGACTGGCTCAAGACCGTCGTCAAGCGCGACCACGTGATGATCGACCCCGGGTACCTGGAGTGGGCGGGCGTCGCCGCGGTGAAGCACGCGTACCGGGTCTTCCGCGAGCGCGGGTTCCGGTCGCGGGTGCTCGTCGCCGCCTTCCGCAACGCGCTGCAGTGGTCGGAGTTCCAGGGCGGTGACCTCGTCGTCTCGCCCCCGTTCCAGTGGTCGAAGGACATCAACGACAACGCCTGGCCGTTCCGCCCGGACGCCATCGACGACGAGGTCCCGGCGCACGTCCTCGACGCCCTCCGCGCAGCAACGCCGGAGTTCGCCCGCGGGTACGACGTCGACGGCATGACGATCGACGAGTTCGACCGGTTCGGTGCGACGGTCACCACGTTGCGGCAGTTCCTGGACGCCGACGCGAAGCTCGACGCCCTGGTCCGCGACATCATCGTCCCGGCGGTCTGACGGCGATGGACACCCTCGGCGTCGGTCTCGTCTCGGTCGGGTGGATGGGACGACTGCACTCCCGCGCCTACCGAGCCCTGCCCGACCACTTCCCGGAGCTCGGCGCCCGCCCGCGGCTGGTGGTCGCCGCCGACCCCGTGCCCGAGGCCCGCGACCAGGCCGTCGGTCGCCTCGGGTACGAGCGCGCGGTCGCCGACTTCCACGAGGTCCTCGCCGACCCCGCGGTCGACGTCGTCTCGATCTGCTCGCCGAACTTCCTGCACCGGGAGATGGCGGTGGCGGCTGCTGCCGCCGGCAAGCCGTTCTGGATCGAGAAGCCGATGGGTCGGTACGCCAGCGACTCCCGTGCGATCCACGAAGCGGTCGAGCGAGCGGGACTCGTCACGAGCGTCGGTTTCAACTACCGGCACGCTCCGGCGATCCAGCGCGCCCGCGAGCTCGTCCGGAGCGGTCGGCTCGGTCGCATCACGAACGTGCGCGGATCGCTCCTCGCCGACTACTCGTCCGACCCGGACGCCCCGCTCACCTGGCGCTTCGAGCGTGAGCGGGCGGGGTCGGGTGTCCTCGGTGACCTGCTGTCCCACGGCCTGGACCTCGCGCAGTACCTCGTGGGCAGGATCACCAGCGTGACGGCGCTCGCCGAGACCTTCATCGACACCCGGCCCAGGCCCGGGACGGGGATCGTGGACCGTTCGGCAGCCGCGACGGGCGAGCACGGCGCCGTCGAGAACGAGGACTACGCTGCCCTCCTGTTCCGCTTCGCGGGCGGCGCGGTCGGCACCATGGACTCGAGCCGCGTGATGCGTGGCCCGCACGCCGAGTACACGCTCGAGGTCTACGGCACGCAGGGCTCGGTCCGGTGGGACTTCCAGCGCCTGAACGAGCTGCAGGTCGCGCTCGACGGGCAGGAGGTCGACGGGTACGTCACGCACCTCGTCGCGCCGGGCGACGGCCACTTCGCGCGCTTCCAGCCCGGTGCCGGCACGGCGATGGGGTACGACGACCTCAAGACGATCGAGGCGGCACAGTTCGTCGCGAGCGTGCTGCGCGGCGAGCAGCTCGCGCCCTCGGTCGCCGACGGGCTGGCGGCTGCGTCGATCGTGGAGGCGGCGGAGGCGTCGCTCGCCGACGGCGCGTGGCACGACGTGGCGCGGGTGGACGGACGACTGACGTCGGAAGCGGCGGCACCGGTGCTGTAGACACGCCTGGAGATGGACGGGAGGCGCGGTGCAGGCTGGCACCGCGCCTCCCGTCCGTCATGGGGAGACTTCCGGACGGGTGCTTGTTAGTATGTAAGGACAAACGTCCCGAACCAGGAGGCATCATGCCGCTCGTCCGTATCGACCTCGCCACCGGCCGCACCCCGGAGGAGGTCCGTGCGATCGCCGACGCGATCCACACCGCCATCGTGGCCGAGTACGGCATCCCGGAGCGCGACCGCTTCCAGGTGATCACCGAACACCCCGCGCAGCAGATCATCGCCGAGGACGCCGGTCTCGGCTTCGAGCGCACCGAGGGGGTCGTCGTCATCCAGGTCTTCACGCAGCGCGGGCGCAGCGACGAGGCGAAGCAGGGCCTCTACCGTGCGGTCCACGATCGCCTGGCCGAGGTCGGCGTCGCGAGCGAGGACGTCTTCATCGGGTACGTCGAGAACGGCCCGCAGGACTGGTCCTTCGGTTTCGGTCGCGCCCAGTACCTGACCGGCGATCTCGGCGTGCCGTCCGCGAGCTGAGGCAGCGGGTCCGTCGCCTACTTGTCGACGAGGGTGACCTCGAACGAGTAGCGGTCCGGGCGGTAGCAGTGCACGCCGTACTCCACCGCCCGGCCCGATGCGTCGTACGCGGTGCGGGTCATGGTCAGCACGGGGTCGCCGTCCTCGATCTCGAGCAACGAGGCCTCGTCGTCGGTGACCGCCCGCGCCCCGATCCGCTGCTTCGCGACGCGCATCGTGACTCCTCGGCCGCGGAGCAGCTGGTAGAGCCCGTGCGCCTGCAGGTCGTCGTCGGTGATGTCGGCGAACTCGGGCGGCAGGAAGTTCTCGAGGATCGCCATCGGCACGTCCTCGGCGAAGCGGACCCGGCGGATGTGTGCCACGGTCGTGCCCGGCGCGATGCCGAGTGCCTCGGCCACGACGTCGCTCGCGGGCACGTCGTCGCGCGCGAGCAGCTTCGTCGCCGGAGCCTGCGCACCCTGTGCCAGGTCGTCGTACAGGCTCGTCAGTTCGACCTTGCGCGTCACCGGCCCGTGCACGACCTGCGTGCCGATGCCGCGACGGCGGACGAGGAGGCCCTTGTCGACGAGGTCCTGGATGGCACGACGGATCGTCGGACGCGACAGCCCGAGTCGCTCGCCGAGGGCGATCTCGTTCTCGAGCCGGGCACCGGGCGGCATCGCTCCGGAGCGGATCGCCTCCTCGATGCGCGAGGCGACCTGGAAGTACAGCGGCATCGGTCCGGACCGGTCGAGGTCCATGAACAGGTCGGACGGCAGCTGGCCTTCGTTGGTCATCGCGGTCCTTCGGGGGAGAGGGCACCGGCGACGGCACCGTACGGCAATGTCGTGACAATACCACCGGCGTTCCGCCGCCCCGGCGATCGGGCGGCGTCAGTCGGCGAAGATCATCGGGCGGTTCGACAGCCGAGGCTGGGCCGCCGCGCGGGGCTGCTCGGTCCGCGGACGCACCGGCGCGATGTGCACCCGGGTCGCCGCACCGAGTGCCTCGACCGTGTCGCAGCCGTGCTGGCCCGCAGCGTGCACGACGATCGCGGCGCAGGCCTCGGCGTCGGCAGCAGCGTCGTGGTGCTGGAAGCCCTCGTGGCCGGCCGCGCGAGCCGCCATCGGCAGGCGGTACGAGTCGAGCGTGTAGGTCTTCCGCGCCACCTGCAGGGAGCACAGTGAGTGGTGCTCGGCGAGCTCGGTGCCCGTCGCCGAGCACCCGCCGGCGATCACGCCCATGTCGAAGCGGGCGTTGTGCGCGACCAGGACGTCCCCCTCTGCGAACGCCACGATGTCGCGGTACTGCTCGGCCCAGCCCTTGGCCCCGACGACGTCCGTCGCGACGATGCCGTGGATGCGGGTGTTCCACTCGAGGAAGGCGTCGTGCCCCACCGGCGGCCTGATGAACCAGGACGCCCGCTCGACCACGCGGCCGCCGCGGACCTTGACGAGTCCGACGGAGCAGGCGCTCGCGGGGGAGCTGTTCGCGGTCTCGAAGTCGATCGCGGTGAAGTTCAACGGCACGCCCTCGATGGTCGCACGGGGTTCCGACATCACCCGCACGCGGCCCCGGCGTTGCGGCCCGGCGCGGTAGCGTCCGAAGCGTGACCGGACCGACCTCCCCGCCGCTCGTCCTCGTCCTGCCCGGTGCCGGCTACGGACAGCAGGCGCCCCTGCTCTGGTGGACCCGCGCGATCGCCGAGCAGCGCGGCGTCGAGGTCGTCGCGCCGACGTGGACGGTCGACGCCGCAGCGAAGGACGACCCGGTCGCCTTCGTCGAGCACCAGGTGGCAGGCGCGCTCGACGGCCGCCGCCCGGACCTCGTCGTCGCGAAGTCGTTCGGGTGCTTCGCCCTGCCGCGGGCGGTCCGGGACGGCGTCGACGGTGTGTGGCTCACGCCGGTCCTGACGCACTCGGCCGTGGTCGGAGCGCTCGCCGCGGCGGGCCCCGGATCGCTCGCGGTCGGCGGGTCCGCCGACCCGATGTGGCTACCGACCGCGGTCGCGACGACCCGTGCCGGGCTGCACACGGTCGACGGAGCCGACCACGCGCTCGAGGTGCGCGGCGACTGGCGGCGTTCCCAGCGCCTCCAGGCCGACGTGCTCGCCCTGGTCGAGGAGCGCATCGGGACGCTGGTGTCCTGATCCGCCGCGACGTACAGTCGGGCGCATGGGGGAGTCGAGGGACCTGGACGAGCTGCTGGCGCACGCGCACCGCGTCGATGCGCAGCCGCACACGGTCCGCCGAGGGGTGGGTCTTGGTGTGACGCTGCTCGCCACCGGTGGGCTGGTCGCCTGCATCGTGCTCGGGATCGCGCAAGGCCTGCTGCTCACGTTCGTGAGCTTGCTGTCCGGCATCTGGCCGTCCTGACGACATCGGCCTGGAGGCGCGGGTCGGCTCCGGCAGGTCGCCGCCGGTAGGCTGTCCTCCCGTGGCTCTCACCATCGGAATCGTCGGTCTCCCGAACGTCGGCAAGTCGACCCTGTTCAACGCCCTGACCAAGAACCAGGTCCTCGCCGCGAACTACCCGTTCGCGACGATCGAACCGAACGTCGGCGTGGTGAACCTGCCCGACCCGCGGCTCGACCAGCTCGCGACGCTCTTCAGCTCCGAGAAGACCGTCCCGGCACCCGTCTCGTTCGTCGACATCGCCGGCATCGTCAAGGGCGCGAGCGAGGGCGAGGGTCTCGGCAACAAGTTCCTCGCGAACATCCGCGAGGCCGACGCCATCGCGCAGGTCGTCCGCGGCTTCGCCGACGACGACGTCGTGCACGTGGCGAACAAGGTCTCGCCGAAGGACGACCTCGAGGTCATCAACACCGAGCTCATCCTCGCCGACCTCGAGACCATCGAGAAGGCCCTGCCCCGGTACGAGAAGACCGTGAAGCTCAAGCAGGCCGAGCCGATCGTGCTCGAGACCGCGAACGAGGCCAAGGCCGCGCTCGAGCAGGGCACGCTGCTGTCCGCGACCTCGATCGACCTCGGGCCGATCCGCGAGCTCGGGCTGCTGTCCGCCAAGCCCTTCATCTTCGTGTTCAACGTCGACGAAGCCGTGCTCACCGACGAGTCGCGCAAGGCCGAGCTCTCCGCGCTGGTCGCTCCCGCCCAGGCCGTGTTCCTCGACGCGAAGATCGAGTCCGAGCTCATCGACCTCGACCCCGAGGACGCCGCCGAGCTCCTCGAGTCGACCGGGCAGACCGAGTCGGGCCTCGACCAGCTCGCCCGCATCGGGTTCGACACCCTCGGGCTGCAGACCTACCTCACCGCGGGGCCGAAGGAAGCGCGGGCGTGGACGATCGGCAAGGGGTGGAAGGCTCCCCAGGCCGCCGGCGTCATCCACACCGACTTCGAGAAGGGCTTCATCAAGGCCGAGGTCATCTCGTTCGAGGACCTCATGGCGGCGGGCTCGATCGCCGAGGCGCGTGCGCACGGCAAGGCCCGCATCGAGGGCAAGGACTACGTCATGCAGGACGGCGACGTGGTGGAGTTCCGAATCGGATCAACATCTTCTGGATCGAAGTGAGGGTGCAGGAAGATGATCAAGTCAGCGAACCAGTATCCGGTGCATACGCTCTTCAGTCATGAGGGCAACGTGCTCTACAAGATCCCGCCGTACCAGCGTGAGTACTCGTGGCACAAAGCTCAGTGGGAGGACCTCTTCGAGGACTTGATCGACGCTGACGGGGCGCACTTCCTAGGCACCATCATCACGCTCGACCAGACCACTGACGCGCTCGAAGGCAGCATCCTTCAGGTGGTCGATGGTCAACAACGGCTCACGACGCTCACGCTCCTCCTGGCCGCTGTGTACTCAGTGCTCAAGGAGCACATGGATAGCCTCGACGATGACACCCGGACCGACGTCACCAATCTCGGGCGTCAGCTGGTGCGTAAGAGTGACGGACAGCCGAGGGTCACGCCCCAAAAGCAGGGCCTGAACCTTTTCGACTACCTCAAGGTTCTCGAGGAGGCCGGGCTGCCCGTCGAAGGCGAGTGGAAGCCGTACTACCCAAGTCGACGGATCGCGAAGTGCTATCAGTACTTCCGCTCTGCAATTCTCAAGCTCGCCGACACTGAGGACATAGCTGAGACCGAGGCCGCGCTTCGAGTTCACGAGGCAGCCTTGAAAGCGGTCATCGTGAAGATCGAGGTGGTGAGTCATTCAGACGCCTTCGTTCTCTTCGAGTCGCTGAATAACCGTGGCATGCCGCTTTCGCCGGTGGATTTGATCAAGAATCACCTGCTCGCCGAGTCGGAGAAAAAGAAGATCATGAACGTCGATCAGGCGTTCAAACACTGGAACGACATGCTGACGAGCCTGGGGGACAATTACTCCACTCAGGAGCGTTTTCTCCGGCACTACTACAACGCATTCAAGTCAGAGCTACCCGATGTGCCCAACGCCTCTGTCGCCACCAAGTCGAATCTCATTCGGATTTACGAGGACCTTCTCGAGCGGGACTTGAAAAAGGTGGCGGATGCTCTCGTCACCGCGAGCAAGATCTACGGTCGCATCAACTGTGTTGTCGAGCTTGACCGACCGACGTCGCTCGACAGGGCCTTCCAACGGCTCCTGCGAGTTCAGGGTGCCCCGTCCTACGTCCTCTTGATGTGGTTGATGGCGAAGCAGGACGAACTTGAGCTCAATGAAGCCGATATTGAAGCAATTGCCGATCTCCTCACGAGCTTTTTTGTGCGTCGCAACTTGACTGGCTATCCGCCAACATATGCGCTGACGAAGCTTTTCATGACGGCTATTAATGCAATTGACGCGCGCCGCGGTGAGGATATCTTTGGGATCGTCGCCGAGAAGCTGACCGCGGTGTCGGCGTCGGACGACGAGTTTCGGGCACGGCTCTTGGGTCGCATTTATGACGACAGCACTGATGTTGCAAGGTTTGCCTTGACGATACTTGCCGAAGACGAGATGACCAAGGAGACGGCAGTCGATCTCTGGCGTCAGGAGAAGAATCACTTCGTTTGGACTATCGAGCACATCCTCCCACAAGGTGAAAACCTGCCGAGGGCGTGGGTTGATATGCTCGGGGGCGAGGAAGTGGCTGCCGAAGTGCAGGAGGAACACAAGCACCGGCTTGGCAACCTCACGATCACCGCTTATAACAGCAACCTCGGAAACAAGTCGTTTGTGGAGAAGCGCGACCGACTCGACTCCAAAGGTCGACCGATCGGTTACCGCAACGGGCTGTCGCTGAATGCTGAGTTGGTGACGCTTGATTCTTGGACGAGTGACGACATTGAGCGCCGCACGCAGGAGCTGGCATCACGGGTGATGTCACGGTTCCCGCTTCCCGGGCCGGTTGACGGCGACCTGGTGGAGTTCCGTAGCGGACTCACCTCTGGTGGGAAGAAGTAGGCTGCTCCAGGTCCGCCTACGCCCAACTCATACGAAAGACGAAGATGATCAGGGACGCTCACGAGGCCAACGCGACGACCAAGCCGACTGACTTCGAGGTGGCGCGGCTCCAAGCTGCACTGCCCGAGTATTTCGACAAGGACGGCAGTTTCAGGCTCGACCGCCTGCAGGAAGCTCTGAGCTCGGCCGACGTGTCTGTGTCCCGCGAGGGCTTCGAGCTGAAGTTCTTGGGGAAGTCGTACGCGAAGTACCTGACCTCGACGCGCACTGAGACTGTCGTGGTTCCCGACCTTGAGCACAACGCTGAGCCGGCGAACGCGAACTCCGAGAACCTCTACATCGTCGGGGACAACCTCGACGCGCTCAAGCATCTCACCGGGTCGTACGCGGGCACGATCAAATGCATCTATATCGATCCGCCGTACAACACGGGCAAGGACGGCTTCGTCTACAACGATGACTTCGGCTATTCGGCCGACGACCTCGTGCGCAAGATCGGTCTCGACGAAGACGAAGCTCGTCGCGTCATCGGCCTCCATGGGAAGTCTTCGCACTCCGCCTGGCTCACCTTCATGTACCCGCGCCTCGAGCTCGCGCAGGAGCTGCTCGCAGACGATGGTGTCATCTTCATCAGCGTCGACGACAACGAGATGGCCAACGCCCGGGCGCTCTGCGACGAAGTCTTCGGTGAGGGCAACTGGCTTGGCACGCTCGTGTGGAAGAACGCGACGGACAACAACCCGTCGCAGATCGCGATCGAGCATGAGTACGTGCTCGTCTATGCGAAGTCGCGTGACTTCACTGCGCCCGTATGGAAATCAGATGTGTCCGCGATCAAGGACCTGTTGGTTTCGGTCGGTGCGGAGCTGGCGGATGCACACGCCGACGAGACAGATATGCAGGCCGCATACACGTCGTGGTTCCGCGCGAACAAGTGGCAGCTCGGTCCGCTGGACCGCTATAAGTACATCGATGCCGGCGGCGTTTACACAGGTAGTCAGAGCGTCCACAACCCGGGCCGAGAAGGCTACCGGTACGACATCCTGCATCCCGTTACGGGACAGCCCTGCAAGGAGCCTCTGTTCGGATACCGATTCCCAGAAGCATCGATGAAGCAGCTGATCGAGGACGGAAAGATCCTCTTCGGCGAGGATGAGAGCAAGATCGTCGAGATCAAGGTCTACGCCCGCGACTTTGCAGACAAGCTCAACAGCGTGATCACGCTCGACGGGCGGACTGGGGCAACCGAGACCGCAAACCTTCTCGAGGACAAGGTCTTCACAAACCCCAAGCCGAGTCAACTCCTCACCCAGCTTCTGGGCTTTGTTTTGAAGCCGGGCGATACCGTGTTGGACTTCTTTTCCGGATCGGCGACTACCGCCGACGCGGTCATGCAGCTGAATGCTCGTGACGGAGGTGACCGCCGGTACATCATGGTTCAGCTTCCCGAGGTGATCGAGCCCGGAAAGCCCGGCTACGCGCAGGGGTACCGGACTATCGACCAGATCGGACGGGCGAGGATCACCAAGGCTGCGGAGAAGCTTCGTAACGCTTCCGGTGAGCAGTTCGACTATGGTTTCCGTCTCTTCCGCCTGAACGAGCCGAGCGCTCGTACGTTGGATGAGCTCCAGTCGTTCGACCCGAACGAGGACGGCGCGCTTCTGTCCGGCGACTTCGTATCGAAGTTCGCAACGGACGGCACTCCCGGCGAGCAGGTCGCTCTCGCGACGTGGATGGTCGAGGACGGCTTCGGTCTTACCGCTGACGTCGAGAGCGTCCGGCTCGATGAGTACGAGCTCCAGGTCTGCGATGACACCGGATACGTCGTCGAGGTGGGGCTTTCGAGCGAGGACGTGGTGGCGCTCGTGTCCAAGATCGAGACGGGCGCCCTCGACCTGAAGCGTCTCGTCGTCTTCGGCTACTCCGTGACGTTCTCGGTGCTGCACGAGCTGAAGCAGAACCTCAAGTCGCTCCGTTCCGGCCAGACGGCATCTGTGATCGAGCGGTACTGACCGATGCAGATCCGACTCCAAACGCTCGAGCACCAGCAGCGCGCTCTGCGCGCGCTGACGCACGTCTTCAAGGACGTCGACCTCGACGGCAGCTCGCCGCTCGAGGCGAACCTGACGTTCGATCCCGCAGATCCGCAGATCGGCGAGAACATCGAGGCGATCCAGTCCGGTGTGCTGGACGGTATCGAGGCGATCCCTCGCCAGTGGCGGGGTCGCGTGAACGACGGCGTGCTCGGTATCGACGCCAAGATGGAGACGGGAACCGGCAAGACGCTGGTCTACACACAGCTCATGTATGAGCTCAACCAGCGGTACGGCTTCACGAAGTTCATCGTCCTCGTGCCGTCGACCCCGATCAAGGAAGGCGCGAAGGCGTTCATCCAGTCGGGCTACGCGCGCAAGTACTTCAGCGACTCGTACGGCTCGCAGCGGGACCTGCAGCTGTTCACCCTTGACCCGCAGAAGCGGTCCAAGGGGCGGAAGATGTTCCCGAACTCCATCGCCAGCTTCGCGCACGCGTCGCGATTGACTCGTGGGCGCATCTCCGCTCTCCTGATGACCGACGGCATGCTCCTGTCGCAGAAGACGATGCGCGCCGAATACGACCAGACCGTGCTCGGCGTGACTAGCGTCCCCTACGAAGCTCTGCGCGAGACCCGCCCAATCGTCATCATCGATGAGCCCCATCGCTTCCGGCGTGACAACAAGGCGTACCAGACGCTCATCGACGAGATCCAGCCGCTGGCGGTCTTCCGCTTCGGCGCGACGTTCCCTGAACTCGGCAAGACCGGCAGGACCGACTACAACAACCTCGTGTTCAACCTCGGTGCCGTTGAGTCGTTCAACGAGCAGTTGGTCAAGGGCGTCCAGGTCCAGTACCCGCAGGACAGCAGCAGCGCGACGACGCGGCTGAAGCTCGTGAGCCTCTCCGCGAGCAAGCCCAAGCAGGCCACTTTCCAGAACGTGGGGACCGGCAAGCCGCTCACGTTCGACCTGGGGGAGTCGCTCGGCATCGCCGACGGCGCGTTCGCCGGCATCACGGTCGACGGCATCGGCAAGACCGACAATCCGAGGATCACATCTGGCGTCACGCTGTCCAACGGCCAAGCGTTGGCAAAGGGTGACATTATCTCGGCTCGGGTCTACTCCGACACGTACCAGGGCGTGATGATGAAGCAGGCGCTCGACAACCACTTCGAGACCGAGTGGGACAACTTCCGGCGCTCGTCGAAGGTCAAGACGCTCACGCTGTTCTTCATCGACTCGATCGAGTCATATCGGGGGAGTGACGGCTCGAAGGGGCATCTCCGGCAGCGCTTTGAAGAACTCCTCGAAGCACGTCTTACGGCCGAGATCGAGAAGCGCCAGGGCGACTCGTCGCCGGTAGCGAAGGAGTACGTGGCGTTCCTACAGGCATCGCTCGCCGACGTCGAGGCGACGAACGCCGGCTACTTCGCAGCAGACAACTCG
Source organism: Curtobacterium sp. NPDC087080 (assembly GCF_044745105.1). Classification (NCBI taxonomy): domain Bacteria; kingdom Bacillati; phylum Actinomycetota; class Actinomycetes; order Micrococcales; family Microbacteriaceae; genus Curtobacterium; species Curtobacterium sp. NPDC087080. The sequence continues at coordinate 530,635 of NZ_JBIUZP010000002.1, forward strand.
ACGGCGGACGAAGACATCCAGCGTGAAGTCGACGACATCCTCCGGAACAAGGAGTTGATGCTCTCGTTTCAGAACCCGAACGGCGCGCCCAACACGCGTCGATTCCTCTTCTCGAAGTGGACGCTGCGCGAGGGTTGGGACAACCCGAACGTGTTCCAGATCGTCAAGCTCCGCTCGTCGGGATCTGAGATCTCGAAGCTGCAGGAGGTCGGCCGCGGTCTCCGCCTGCCCGTGGATGCGAAGGGAACTCGTCTCGCGGGGGAGCAGTTCTACCTCACGTACCTCATCGACTACACCGAGGAGGCGTTCGCCAAATCGCTGGTCAAGGAGATCACGTCCGACGCCGCGACGAGCTCGGTGAAGGTGAAGGATCTGCTCGCCAAGGTTGCAGACAGCCTCGGCAAGACGGAGACCGAGTTCTTCTTCGAGCTCGTGCAGCAAGGGCTCCTCGACCTGGAGATGAACGTCGTGCCGGGGCGCGAGCAGGATCTGTTCGCCGCGTACCCGGGCTTCAACCCCAACGGTCTGAAGCCGGACAAGATCCTGACGGGCGACCGGAAGGTGAAGGTCGGCATCCGTGCCGAGCGGTACTCTGAGCTCAAGGACCTGTGGGAGGCGCTCAACGCTAAGTACTACCTTCGCCTCGACGATCTCGCCCCCGAGGAGATCGACAAGTGCATCGACGACGTGCTCGGCACGGGGATCTACCGGCAGGAGTTCGGCCGATTCGCTCAGGACATCCTCGTGCGTATGGACGATGGGACGTCGCTTGAAGTGCGGTCGGGGACGAAGGACCGCTTCGACGCGACCGAGACGGTGCCGTATGGCCTCTGGCTGAGGCGGGTCCACGAGCAGACGGCCCTGCCCATCGATCGCGTTCACGCAGGGCTCGTCCGTCTCCACTCGAAGGAGCGAGTGCTGAAGGACTTCTTCAACAAGGCGACGCTGCACGAGTTCGTCGCCGAGTTCTCGCAGTGGATGGAGCGAAACTACCTCGAGCGCTTCTCGTACTCGAAGATCGACGGTGTCGTGCTCGGCACCGAACTCACCGATGCCGATGGCGCTCCGCTGGAGAGCATCACGCAGGGAAACGTCGGCGTGTTCCGAGACGAACACGCCATCGTGCCGGACAAGTTCCTGTACGACGCGTTCGTGTACGACTCGCCTAAAGAACGCGAGACGATCCGCGACTCCACGCTCGGCGAGGTCGCCGTCTTCGGCAAGATCCCGCGCCGCTCGATCAAGGTCCCGCTCTACTTCGGCGGCACCACGAGCCCGGACTTCATGTACGTGCTGAAGCGCCCGGACGGGAAGCTGTCCCTCAACTTCATCATCGAGACAAAGGACGTCAAGAATCGCTCCGACCTCCGCGAGAGCGAGAAGCTCAGGATGACGGCCGCGCGGCGCTTCTTCGAGTCGATGAGCAAGGACGGCATCGAGGTGACGTTCCGGGACCAGGTGCATCGCGACGACATCGCATCGTTGATCCAGCAAGTCATTGCCGGCTGACGCGCCGCGGGCGCGCCCTGGACTTCCGTCACGGCAGCGCCGGGTTGCCCGCAGGGTGAAGTACACGGTCGCAATCGATTGCGCGCGGTTGTGCTAGCCTCTTCGTCAGTCAATAAGCCCCGCCCTCACCGGCGAACCGGGATGAGGCTGGCGTGAGGCCCTGGGTCCTATGACACCCTGGCTCCTGAGGATGGGAGCAGCTCTGAGCAACGCCACAGAGTGAAACTTCGATTTCGAAGGGTCACTCGTAGTGTCTCGTTGCTCCCCAGGCGTCATCACGCCCGCCCGTCTCTCGATCCCGGCTGCGGCTGCTCGCCAGCAGGTCGCGCCCATCACCGTCCAGCGTCGCATCCGCGCGGGCGTCCTCCCTGCCGTACTTGTCGGCAAGCGATACGAAGTTGAGGTCGCGGACCTCGACCGCGTGTTCGCGCCGCGCCCGGTGGTGGCGGCGCGCAAGAGCGACGCGCTTCTCGCCGAGCTTGAGCGTGCCGCTGAGCGTGTCGCCGCCGAGGCGCCCCCACTGACTGAAGCGGCGCGTGAGCGTCTCCGTGACCTGCTCGGCGGTGTTCTGTGACCGCCGTAGCCCGCCTCGAGCCGGTCGATGACCGCCCGCAGGGCGGCCTCCAGGAAAGCCACGAAAAAACGCGGAAAGTCGGTGATCGCCTCTCAGAGGACGTCGCCGAGCGCCCTCTGACCGCCGAAAACCCGCATGAAATCAACGCATGCGAGGGCGGGGGACTCCTTGGGTCCCCCGCCCCCACGTCACCGAGTTCGGTCACCGAGAATCGAAACGCGGTGGTGCAGAACTCGGTGAGCGGCTATCTCGAGGTGGTCTCGACGCCCGACGAGATCGCCGCCGCGGCGGCGTTCTTCGCGGACGCGAAGGCAGCCGAGACGACGGGACAGCGCCAGCGCGCGAACCGGCAGCACGGCTCAGTCTTCGGCCTCATGCAGTACCGCCAGAACGCTCGCACGGGGCAGGTCATGCTCACCCAGGAGACCATCGATACCGGCCTGGAGCGGCTGCGGGATCTCGATGTCCTCGACCTGTACGCCGACGTCTGGCAGTCCCGCGACACCTACAACAGCAAGGGCGCGGCCGAGCGCACCGCCAAGGGTTGGGGCACCGTCAACCCGGGCGACCGGGTGCCGTTGCACTGGCACTGCGCGATCCTGCTCAAGCGGGGGTGCGATCTGACGATCCGACAGGTCTCGGACGCCTTCGAGATCCCTTCGGCCCGCATTCGCCTGCCGCGCGAAGCGCTCGGCGATGACGCGCCGAAGGGCCGCGGCGCGGCGCGCCGCGCGTTCCTCGACCTCTGCGCGTACCTCACCCACGAGCTTGTCGCGGGGGATCACAGTGTCTGAGGCCAAGCGGACGCCGAAGTTCGATGACGGCGAGGTCCGGGTCCGCTATGACGACTCGGAGGTGCGCGCCAACTTCGACCTGCGCGCGGCGCTCGAAGAGCACTTCGCCGCGCGCACGCGCAGCGGAGGCGGCGGGGGCGGCGGGCTCGCGGAGCGTAAGCGCAAGCTTCGCCGTCTTGTCCGTCTGGACGGGGTGACTCTGGACGAGGCGCGAGAGCTCGATTTCGACGCCTGGGCCGATGACCTTCCGCGCCTGCGCGCGATGCGCGATGACTACCTCGCAGACCCGGCGCACAGGCCCCCGATCGGCTCGGTCTTCACCAAGGGTGTCGTGATGATCTGCGCGGCGTCGGGGCATGGAAAGGGTGTGCTCGCCGATGAGACCGCGGCGCAGATCGTCACGCTGGCGCTGCTCGGTGGCGGTCGCCCGTGGTCGATCGCGATGCCCGCCGGGCGCAATGCAGTTGAGGACGTCAAGGGTGCCGAGATCGTCGTCCACGACGATGCGCGCTTCTGGCTCCTGCCCACGCACGACGAGTTCCTTCGGTGGCTCGACCCCAACCGCACGACGGCGGCGGCGACGCGCAACACCAACACCCCGGCGCCCGCGCCGCGGGCGATCCTGCTCACGACTTCGAACACGCTCGAAGAGTTCGCGATGACCGTGTTCACGAGGAAGCCGTCCGGCGACCTTGCGCAGAACGCGCGCTTCGAGCGCGGCTCGGTCGTGATCGACGAGCTTCTGCGGCGGATCGGGTGGCACGTCGAGATCCGCACACCCGAGTGGGTGCTAGAGCAGGAGGGTCGCATCGCGAAGCCGGACTTCCTGGCACTGCTGCGGGCCGAGATGGTCGTCTCGATCCATCGGATGGTCGTGGTGCCGGAACAGCGGCAGCGCGTCTACGCCCGCGACGGGTTGCTCCTGGGCGAGGCCTCGACGACCCGCAGGCCGCAGCTGATCGCAATGCTCCGAGGCGTCGAACCTGCCGCCCGCTTCCTCGCGATCTCCCTACTCAGCGAGTGCTCGCCCGACGTCTGGGCCGGGATCCCGGCCGACGAGGCACAGGCGCTCGGCGTCGAGCACCAGGCGATCCGCATCGACGGTCTCCAGCGCGCGGCCGAGGCGGTGGCCGCATGAGCGCCCTCGACGCCGAGATTGTCGCCGCGCAAGTCGCGGCCCGCAAGCGCCTCGCCCGCCTGCGCGAGAAGCAGCGCCGTGACCGCGCCCGGGTCGATGCCCGTGTCCTCACGATCCTCCGCGGCAAGCTCCGCCCGGCTGATCTCGCCGCGGTCGAGGCCGAGGCGCGGGCGCAGCTCGACGCCGAGGCTGCCGAGCGCTCGCGCCGCGCTCGCGATGCCCGACAGCGGCGGGCTGACTCGTGATGCTCGCGCAGCGCAGCATCGCGCACACCGTGGGTGCTCCCGTGCGACAGCACGGGAGCCCCGCGGTGTGCTTCGGCGTCGCAGCAACAGCGGCGCTCGACGTGCTCGCGCACGCGAGCACGAGGGGGTCGAGGGGGTGCCCCCTCGCAAGTGCACCGCGAGAACCGGCGCGCCAGCGCCGGGGGTCGCGCTGCCTGCTTGCGTACAGACTCCCGACCATTCCCCGCTGCTTCGCCCCGACAGCAGAGGACATCTCGTGACTCGCGCTGATCAGCAGCACCGTCCGCCCGCGCGCTCCTCCAGCGTCAAGGCCCGCGTGACCTCCGACGAAGCTCGCGCCATCGAGCAGGCCGCCGCGCTTCACGGTCTCCCCGTCGCCACCTTCGTTCGCGCCGCGGTTCTCGATGCCGCAGCGCCCGATGGAAGGCTGCGGCAGGCCGCGCAGCGGCACTTGCCCCCGCCTCCACCCATGCCGGTGCTCGACGCCGCCGACCGTGCGCGCCTCGCCGACCTCCGGGCCGCTATCGGCCGGACGGGCGGCCTCGCCAACTCGCTCGTGCGCCTCGCGCACCGCGGGGAGATCCGGGACGCATCCCTGGGCGTGGCCGTCCGCGACCTCGCCGCCACCTGCCGTCAGCTCGTCGCCCTGCTCGGCGGGAGCACGCGGTGATCTGCACAGTGGCGCCGGTCTACGATCTCGACGCTCGCGCCCTCTACCTCGCGCTCGGCGCTCCGGGCTCAGAGAAGCGACGCGGCCACGAAGAGGCGGGAACCGACCGGCTCGGCGCGGGGACGCTGATCGACGCTCCGTCGCTGTCGGCGTTCGTGGCCGAGGCTGAGCGGCTCACCGCGGGGCGCCGCGTGAAGGCGCAGGGCATCGTCATCTCGGCACCGACTTCGGAGCTTGACGCGACCAACGAGGACGATCAGCGCCTCATCGCGGCGATCACCGTCGAGGCGCTCCGCCGCGCCTACCCGGGTGCGCTCATCGCCGTGATCCCCCACGGGGATGGGGGCGCCGCCCACGCGCACGCTCTCGTCGTGAACGATCTCGCGGGCCGCGCCATTCGCGAGAACCGCACGCACTGGGCGCTGTCGAAGATCGTCGACGAGGTGACCCGCGAGCACGGGCTCTCCGTGATCGATGATCCGCAGCCGAAGATCGCCCCGCCGGAATGGGCCGCCCGGCGCGACGAGGTGCCGAGCTTCGATCGGCTGCTCGGCGACACCGTGGCCGACGTGCTCGGCGACGAGACCATCACGAGCTGGGCCGCGCTCCGGTTCGCGCTCGAAGAGCATGGCGTCACGGTCGAGCCGAAGTTGGTGCCGAACCGCGCGACGGGCGAGATCGTCACGGGCCTGACCTTCAAGATGCTCGACACGACGGGCGAAGGCAAGCCTCGCATCCGCCGCCGCAAGGCGTCATCGCTCGGCGCCGAGTTCACGCACGCTGCGATCGTGCAGCGCCTCGCAGGCCGTGTCGCTGAGCTGACGATCCCGCAGGCCGCGCAGCACGTCGCTGTTGTTCCCGGCCGCACCCGAGGGGATCTCGTCGGCGTCCTGACCGGCGTGCTGGCCTCCGGGCTGTTCGCGGTGCCGGGCCTGCCCGGCTACGCGCGCGCCGCGCTGAAGGTCGGCGTGACGGTGGCTCGCGCTCACCAGCGGACGGGCTTCTCGTATGCCTGGGCCGACTCCCCGCAGGCCCGTTGGCACGAGACCGAGCTGCCCGTCGAGCTGTCCGAGGATCACGTGCGCGCCCAGCTCGCCGAGGCCGAGATCATCCGCCAGCAGATCGAGGAGATCGAGGCCGAGGCTGCGAGCCCTCGCCGCCGTCGCCGCGCGGCGCTCCCAGACCTTCCTCCCGCCGCCCAGCGGCACGCCGAGGCGCAGCGCCTCTACCGCGAACGCGGCGCCCGCGCTCTCGGCGACTGACCAGCAAGACCCCAACAAGAAAGGCCCGACACCTCATGACGACAGCCGCACATCCTCTCGCGCTCCGCGCGCACGAGCTCTCCGCCACGGCCGCCCGCCGTCATCTCGCGCTGCTCGCCGCGCTGCCCGTCCCGTTCGCGGAGACACGTGCACGCGTCACGCGCGCGAGCTGCCACACGCTCACGGATCAGTTCGGCCCTGAGCGGGCTGTGCTCCGCGCTCCCAGGACCGCGCTCCCGGGCGTCGATCTCGTCCAGCTCCACGCGGTGACGACGCATCTCACCACGTATCTCGGCCGCACGCTCGCCGAGGTCATCGAGGCCGAGGAGGAGGAGTGGGAGCGTCGCCTGACCAGGGCCGGAGCCCTGCGTGTGGGCGCCATGCGCCGCCTGCTCGACGCCGAGCGTCTGCGGGCGGCGACGGTCGAGCACGTGGCCGAGTCGCTCGCGATCTTCGAGGTGCTCCCGGTGCGCCCGGCCGACTTCGACGTGATGCTTACCGAGGTCGCTCACGCCTCCGGCTTCGCCCCGGTGAACGGCGGATACCGTCTCCTTGACGGTGTGCGCCCGGTCGGTCCCCTCATCACGGATGGGGATCTCGGCGTCGGGCGCTCCCGGGCCGAGCTGGAGGTCTCAGCCGCCGATGCCGCCGACGAGTTCGCCGAGGTGTGGGAGCTGATCCTCGCGCTCCTGTGGTCGAGCAGCGGCAGCGACAGCATCGACTCGCTGCTCGATGACGCGAGTGCCCTCGGCGTCGAACTGGATGATTTCGGCCCGGCTACCGCCGACGACATCGATCTGGACGACCCCGACGAGGTGCTGCGGTTCGACTTCCGGAGGGCTGCACACCTGCACGCACAGGTCGCCCCTGCCCGTGAGGCGGCACGACAGCTCGCCAGGGGGGAGCGTGAGCGGGCCGCCGAGCGTGAGCGTCGTCAGCAGCGTTGGGCTGAGCATCAGGCTAAGCAGGCGCGCGAGCGCGAGATCCGGCGCCGCATCAGTAAGGCCGAGATCCGCGATCTGCGATTCGACCGCGACGCCACGCCCAACCACGACAACAGCGACGGCGACAAGCCCGGACCTAAGAGCGACAAGGGCGACGACGGCTGGTCCTTGTAGCTGCGCACCTGATCCCCCCGCCGATGGCAAGGGCGTGCCCCGCGCGCCCGCGGCAGCCCACGAGCGCCCCGACCTTTACGGTTCGGGGCGCTCGTCTGCGCTCGCGCTACTTGAGCCAGTCAATGGCCACCGTGTCGGGGTTGAATGCCTTCACGCCGCGCGGGTGCCCGTGCAGGCGAATCTCGCAGAGCGCCTCGATGACGCCGCGCTGCGCGCCGAGGTCGGCCGCACCGAACGCTGCCACGGGGTCCTGCGCGCCGAGCACCGCGCCTGCGGTGGCGCTGGCTGCCAGACGCACGCGCTCGGCCTCCAGGACTGTGATCGCTGCTTCCTCGTAGTCGCGCACTCGCTTGAGGTCGCGGCCTTCGATCTCCTCGGCGTCGTAGTCGCGCTGAGCCCTCGCGATCTTCGCGCGATGTGCGCCGATCGCGGCCTTGATCTCGTGCAGTCGCGGCTCGTTGCGGTTCGGCAATAGGTCGGCCAAGTCGGGGCGTGCCAGGCGTGCACGGATGGCGGCGGTCACGTACGCGTCGATCTGCTCCCGGCTTCGGGTGACGTGCCCGGCACAACGGTATCGGCCCGTGTGGGCACGCACGCGCTGCTCGCACACGCCGCAGCGGTACAAGCCGCTGCCGAGGTGGCGGCGGTCGGTGCCGACGCGGTTCGTGACCCGCTCGGTGCTATCGAGCCGATCCTGTACCGCCGACCAAGAGCCCTCGTCGACGATGGGCTCCCACTGCCCGCGCACGGGCTCGCCCGTCTCGTCTCGAAGGATCGACGCACGCCACGCTCGCCGCTTTCCGCCGTCTGGCTGCCCATCCTTCGGTGTGTATGTCGAGTACCCGGCGTATCGCGGGTTTCGAAGTATGCCGAGCACCGTGCTCGGTGGCCACGGGGCGTCATCAGGCACGGGCCGCAGCTTCCGCTGCTTCTGTGTCGGAAGGGTCTTGTTCTCCTCCTCGCGCCGAGCGTTGCGCTCCAGGGTGATCGTCTGCGTGTGCCGGGGGAGCGCCGGTACCTTCGGCGGGATGCGCTCGCCGGTCTCGCCGGACAGAGCTGCCGCGATGGCTCTGAGCGAGCTTCCGCTGTTGAACGACGCGAAGATCGCCCGCACCGCCTCCGCCTCGCTCGGGATGATGTCTCCTGCGACGGTGTAGCCGACCGGACGCATGCCCTTCGGGGCCCGGCCTTGCGCTGCTCGTTGGGCTTGAGCGGCCGCCTGCCGAGCGGTCTTTCGCTCGACCTCAGAGCGGGCAACTGCGGCCTTCACGCGGGCGAACAGGCGTCCGCCATCGGTGGTCAGATCAGCTTCACCGTTGGCGGTCACAAGACGCAGTCCACGCGCCTCGGCGGCGTCGATCCAGTCCTCCAGCTGTCGAGGCTGGCGGGTGAGTCGGTCGAGATCCCAGCAGATGATCGCGTCGAACTCTCCCGCCTCGAATCCGCTCACCAGGTCGTCATATCCGGGGCGTCGCTTCGTCTTGTCCGTCGCGCTCCGTGACTGGTCGACGTACTCGCGGACTACCTCCCACCCGCGGGTCTCGGCGATGGCCAGGCAATCGGCGCGCTGCCGGTCGATGGCCAGGCCGTCCATCTCTCGATCCATAGAGATGCGAAGGTAGATCGCAGCGCGCGCGGGAGTCTCAGGCATGCGCCCACCGTACACCCGAGATGGTTATCCGCTACGAAACGTAGTGGAGTTCCGCTTCAACAACTAGCGGAAGACGACAGCGAGGGGGAGCTGATGACGAAGGACGGTCAGTCGAGAACGTCGGCCCGATCGAACTCGCGATCCGTGGCAGCGCTGCTCTGGGCGGTGGGCGGCATGATGGTACTCGCCTTCCTGCTGTCCTTCTGGGTCACCGTCTGGGCGACCGACGGCGTGACGCCATTCGGGGTGCTGGGACTCGGCGTGACGATCTTCGGTGTCGTACTGGCTGCCGCGATCTACGTCACCCAGAAGCAGGAGAGCTTGCAGCAGGAGGGGCGTTACGAGAACCTCTTCAATGAGATCCGTGGCGCAGCCAACCGTGCTGCGAAGCACGCTGAGAGTGCTGATTCTGGTGTCCGTAACTTGTCCGAGGATCTGAACCGTGCGGCCGAACAACGGGGGCGTCCGGTGCCTGCCGATTCGGACGAGTTGGCATCGAGAATCAGCGAGCGGCTCCATGCCGCCGGAACGCAACTGGTTCTCTGGGTCGACGATGATCCCGCACAGATTGAACGGGAGCGCGCGTTCCTTCGTAAGACCGGGACCCGGACCGTGTGGGTACCGACCACCGACCAGGCGCTCGACCTGCTCTCGGGGAACACCTTCGGCGTCGTGGTCACGGACATGGGCCGTCCCGAAAGTGACCGCGCCGGCTACGACCTCCTGGATGCCATGAGGCGACGGGGTGACGCGACGCCGCTGTTGGTCTACTCCACTTCGCGAGAGCCCAAGCACATCGCGGAGGTCCGCGAGCACGGCGGTCAGGGCTGCACCAACGACCCGTTCGAGATCGTCGATCTGGTCGCAGATCAACTCCTCCTGAACAAGTAGTTCCAGTTCGGCGAGACGCCTCGGCTCCCTCGCTGCAGGCGTTCACGTCCCTGGTGTGCCTCGTGGCGCCCTGCGGGGACCACCTTCCGTCACGAGGCACGCTCCGGCCGCGAGCCCCCTGATGGGAGGAAGCGGTCGGAGTGCTACGCTCGTCCAACTGGGCTGGCCGCAAGGCCCTGGTCCACCCTTTCGGCGGGGACACACCCTCGCCAGGCAACAGGCGAGCGAGAGCTCGCCTGTTGCTGTATCTGAGGCATCTCCTTGCGTGAACTGAGCATCTTCATCGACGAGTCGGGTGACTTCGGCCCGTACGAGCCGCACGCGCCCTACTACGTCCTGAGCCTGGTGTTCCACGACCAAAGCGAGGACATCGGCGGACATCTCGACCGGATCCACGACGCTCTGTTGGATCGCGGTCTCGCAGCGGATCACGCGATCCACACCGGACCGCTCATCCGCCGCGAGAAGGACTACACCTGGATGGGGATGGCTGACCGACGGTCGCTCTTCCGCGTGCTGGTCGAGTTCGTTCGACACTGCACGATCACCCATCGGTCGTTCGTGTTCTCGAAGCGAGACCATCGGGACTCCGACGCCCTGGTGACTGCGATGTCGCGGGCATTGGGTGCCTTCGTCCGCGACAACCATGCCTTCTTCGCTGGGTGGGACCGGATCGTCGTCTACTACGACAACGGGCAGAAGGAGATCACGAACGTGGTGAACAGCGTGTTCAACGCGCTCCTGACGTCTGCCGAGGTCCGCAAGGTGTCTCCGGCCGACTACAGCCTCTTCCAAGCTGCAGACCTGTGCTGCACTCTCTCGCTGCTGGAGACGAAGATCGGCGCCGGCGGCCTGTCGTCCTCGGAGCGTGACTTCTTCTCCACGGACAAGTACGGGGCCGAGCGCTCGTTGCGCAGGGGGTACCTCAGGACGATGGAGCGCAAGCGGTTCAGCGGTGGGCCCTCGCCCCGCTGACCCGTCGGCGCCACTGTGCCCACGGCAATGGCCGGCCTCAGACGCCGCCGGCGGCCTCGAGGTCCCACACCGGCGGCACGTACTCCCGCGACCAGCCCTCGCGGAGCCGGGTGACCGCCCGGTCGAACGACTCGAGCAGGTCCATCTCCGGCCGCACCATCGACTGCAGCTGCAGCCCCTCGTACGTCGCGAGGAGCTGTTCGGCGCCACGAGCCGGCTCCATCGTGCGCGGCTCGCGGCCGAGCTCGACGTCGCGCTGCAGGGCCGCGAGCACGAACGCGTGGAAGCGCCGCCACCGGAGGTGGAGCATCGGTGCGAGCGGGTGGTGCGGCGTCGCGGCGATGTTGAGCGTCGAGGTCAGGAAGCGCATGAGCGACGGGTCGGCGACGTTCGCGCGGACGATGGCACGGAGGAACACGATCGTGCCACTGCGGTCGGCGATGGGCAGCAGCGCGGTGGTCCGCTGGTCGTTCCACTGGTCGATGGTGGCGAGCAGGAGTCCGTCCCAGGTCGGGAACACCTCGGTGACGACGTCGAGCGACTGCGACGCCTCGGTCGCCACGTGCTCGTACGACACCTCGTGCAGGGCGTTCGCGCGGAGCACGCGGATCATCGCGTCGACGATCTCGACCCGGAGCAGTGCTGACGTGTCGAGGGGCTGGAACGATCGCATGGGACCAGTCCAGCGGGTGGGTGCTGTCCTGACCAGTCCCCAGAACTGGGAAGAGCCGATCTCCGCAGCCGTGCAGGCCCGGCGTGGCGGAGCAGCAGCGCGTCCCCCGGGACCCCTTTGACCTGAGTGTGCACCAAGGGTGTGGCGTTGACTGGACCCATGAAGTACGTGGTCTACGGAGAGAACCGAGTGATGACCGGCGACGCGATCGCCGAGGCGGTGCTCGCCTACGCTGCTGCGCTCGGCGAGAACGGGACGACGGACATCGTCGAGATCCCGACCGCGGACGCCGAGGGCTACGGCACCACGGCGCAGGTGCTGCTCGGCCCGGCTTCCCAGATCATGGTCGAGGTGGCTCCCGACGACGAGCTCGAGCCGGAGGACGAGGACCTGGTCAACGAGCTCGGGCGCCGCATCGCGGTCGTGGGTGGCGGGCGTTTCACGGACGCTGCGTCGTCGCACTCCGACGAGCCCGAGGCGAAGCGCCTGCGCACGGAACCGCCGCAGGTCTGATCGCCGCCCGTGCCGGGAGCGCTCTGGCCACGGAACGCACACCCCGAACCTGCTCGCACACGCGGTACCTACCGTCGAGGGAGAGTTGAGGAGGAGACGTGAAGTACATCCACTACGACGCGAGCCTGATCCTCACGGGGGACCTGATCGCGGACGCGGTCGCCGACTACGCGGCCGTCCTCGGAGCGAACTCGCGCACCGACACGATCACGGTGCCGAGCGTGGGCGACGACGGCGCGGTGTCGACGTCGATCCTGTTGGTCGGCCCGGCGAGCGAGCTCTGCGTGACGGTCGCCCCGGACGACGAGCTCGAGCCCGAGGACCCGGCGTTCATCCGTCGTCTGCGTGACGCGGCACGGCGTGCGGGTCCGGCGCTCCCGGTGAACGCGGACGGCGGGATGCGGTTCCGCGGTGCCGAGCAGCCGTCGTCGCACGGTCCGGCCTGACGCCCCCACGACACGGACGACGAACGCCGCCGGCGCTGGGCCGGCGGCGTTCGTCGTGTGGGGACCGGGAACCGTGTGAGCGGTTCCGCTGGGTCCGACCTAGGCGGCCAGGGCGAGCTCGGCCTTGCCGACGCGGCGCGCGAGCAGGATGGTCCGGCTCGACTCGCCCCGCCAGGAGCGGCCGGGCACGGTCCAGCCGGCCTCGCCGTCGACGTCCACGCGTGCGTCACGCGTGACGAACAGGCGGAGCTCGTCGGCCGGGATGCGGACGAGGTACTCGCGCTGCGAGCGGTCGTCGCGCACCGGGAACTCGGCGATGCGGTCGGGGGAGACGGTGGGGGCCGCGAGTGCGGTCCCGGAGATGGTGATGCGGTCGTTGCTGGTCATGGTGGTGCGGTACTTCCTGGTCGTTCGGCACCCGGCCGTGCTCTGGTCGGCGGACTCCGTGGTCCGGCACGACGCATCGGCTGCGGGTGCGCACGTCGTGTCTCGACGTGCTGCTCGTCCGTTCGGACTGAGCGGTGGTCTCGGTGGAATGCGACCCGGCGGGTCGGTACGAGACGTGCTGGTGTGCGCGAGTCAGATGGGTTCGCTGCAGTGCACCAGGAAGACACTATACGTCGCTTCGTCCGGAACGTCCAGGAAGACGGACGGGAGGCGCGGTGCGAGCGTGCACCCCTCCCTCGCAGGCTCGGTCGGCGCGCCCCGCGCGACGCTTCGCGTCACCGCTGAGCGGGGCGCGCCCGTCCGGTGGGCCGTCAGTTGAGGGCGGGGGTGTCCTCCGGCACGACGCCGTCGCCGTACAGGTCGGTCGCCAGGTCACGGAGCGCACGCAGCGCGACGCGCTGCGTGAGCGGGCCGTAGGAGATGCGCGCGACGCCGAGCGCCTCGTACTCCGCCGCGGGCAGGGCACCGGGCAGTCCGATCACCGAGAGCTTGCCGCGGCCGAGCCCGTCGACGAGGCGCTCGACCACGTCGCGCTGGATCGCACCCGGCACGAAGACGAGTGCGGCGCCGTTGTCGAGGAACGCCTTCCCGCGGGCGATGGCGTCCTCGATGCTCTCGTCGATCGGGCGGTCGCCACCCCGGGCGATCGCGTCGGTGCGCGCGTTGAGCTGGAAGGCGACGCCCTCGGCCTCGGCGGCGGCGGTGATCTCGGCGACGCGTGCGACGGCCTCGTCGAAGGGGCGGAGACGGTCCTCGACGTTCGCGCCGACGATCCCGGCGGCGATCGCACGACGGATCGTCTCGGCCGGGTCCGCGTACCCGTCGTCCAGGTCCGCCGTGACGGGCAGGTCCGTCGCGGCAGCGACGGTCGCGGCGCCGGCGAGGGCGACGTCGAGCGGCATCCCTCCGTCGTCGTAGCCGTGGCTCGCGGCGATCGAGTGCCCGGCCGTCGCGATGGCCTTCGTCTCCGGCAGGTCGCTGACGACCTTCGCGCTGATCGCGTCCCACACGTTGACGACGCGCAGGATCTCGGGGGCTTCGTGCAGCTGCCTGAGGGTGGACGCCTTGTCGGCGGTGCTCGTGCTCATGGTGCCGAACCTATGCGGCCGGGGTGCGCCGTGTCCGGGAGGTGACCCGACGACGACGCAGGATGACGGCCGGACTCGCACCGGGCCTCCCGGTCGATGCATGCTGGGACGCATGGCTGACGACGAACAGGACCCGGTCGGCACGCTCCGCGGGGTCCGCACGAGCATCAAGTGGACGCGGTACGCGCCCGACGTGCTGCCCCTGTTCGTCGCCGAGATGGACCACGACGTCGCGCCGGCGATCCGCCAGGCGCTGGTCGAGCGGGTGCAGCAGTCCGACCTCGGGTACCTGGACGGCCCCGGGCCGCTCGCTCCGGCGTTCGCGCAGTTCGCGCGCGACCGGTGGGGCTGGGCGGTCGACCCGGAGCGTGTGCACCTGGCGACCGACGTCAGCGTGGGGATCGTCGAGTCGCTGCGGCTCGCGCTGCCCGACGGCGGACGCGTCGCGATCACCCCGCCGGTGTACCCGCCGTTCTTCGAGCTCGTCGAGGAGGCACGATGTCAGGTCGAGGAGGTCCCGCTCGCCGAGCAGTGGGGCGTCTACCGGCTCGACCTGGCCGGGCTCGAGCGCGCCTTCGCCGACGGGGTCCGGGTGTTCCTGCTCTGCAACCCGCACAACCCGATGGGGCTCGTGCACGACCGTGCCGACCTCGAGGCCCTCGCCGAGTTGGCGGCACGGTACGACGTGCTCGTCATCAGCGACGAGATCCATGCCCCGCTGACGCACCCCGGTGTCCGCTTCACCCCGTTCGCGATGGTCGCCGAGCAGCACGGCGCCCGCAGCGTCTGCGTGACGAGTGCGAGCAAGGGGTGGAACCTCGCCGGGGTGAAGTGCTCCGTGATGGTCGCCGGGGACGACCGCACCGCTGCGCTGCTCGACACGCTGTGGGAGGAGGTCGCCTGCCGCACGAGCATCCTCGGGCTGCACGCGAACCTCGCCGCGTTCACCCTGGCGACGGACTGGCTCGACGACGTCGTCGCCCGCATCGTCGCGAACGAGCGGCTGCTCGGGTCCCTGCTCGCCGAGCACCTGCCCGGGGTCGTCTACACCCGTCCGCGCGCGGGGTACCTGGCGTGGCTCGACTTCCGGGGGATCGGCCTCGGGGACGACCCGGCGGTGCCGCTCCGGGAGCACGCCTACGTCGCGCTGAACTCCGGGCTGGGCTTCGGCGCGCAGGGGCGGGGGTTCGCGCGGCTCAACCTGGCGTGCTCGCCCGAGACCCTGCGCGAGGCGGTCCACCGCATCGCGGCGGCCTACCCGTCGAGCGCGCAGGAGGGGCTGGTTTGGCACGTCGCGTGAGCGACGGGGGCTCGCACTCGCACTCGCACTCGCACTCGCACGAGTCTCGCGCTCAGCGACCCGTCTCGGGTCCGGGCACGCGAGGAACGTCGCTCAGCGCGAGTCTCGCTGCGGAGCGCGCGCGCGTCAGTCGGACGGGGCGTCGACGTACTGGTTGCGCCCGACGACGCGGATGCGCAGGTCGTCGTCGCGGTCCATGGCGAGGAACTCCCGCGCGACCGGCCCGACCGACGACCAGCGCAGGACCTCGGTGATCGGGGTCCCCTCGATGAACACCTGCCACACGCCGCGCTCGCGGACGGCCTGCACCTCGTACGTCGCCATGCCGCGAGCGTACCGGCTCACTGCAGGCGCTTCTCGTACCACCGCATGGTCGGGACGATCCCGTCCGGCTTCGCCCAGTCCGCGGGGGACCGGTGGGTCAACCGCCAGCCACGGCGTTCGTAGAGTCGCCACGCGCCGGGCGTCTCCTCGGTCACGTCGAGCCGCAGGACCGGTGACCCTGCGGAACCTTCGGCAACCGCCAGCAGGGCGTCGGCGACGCCCTGCCCACGGTGGTCCGGGTGGACGACGAGTCGGGTGACCAGTGGTGCAGCGTCCGCGATGGGAGCGGCCAGTCCGACGTGACCGACCACGCTGCCCGACGACCACGCTGCCCATGCCGAGCGGTGCCCGGGCGGGGTCAGCCACGCGACCGGATCGTCCGGCCAGTGCGCGGGGTAGCCGTCCTCGTCGTGCGTGCGTCGGAGCACGTGGACCAGGTGCTCCAGGTCCTCGTCGCGGCGCGGTCGGATGTGCACGATCCCGACGGTACCGGGTGGTGGTCAGGCCAGGTCGAGCACCATGTGGACGTCGGCGCGGACGTAGGGGCTCGGGGCGATCTCGTCGTGCTCGAGGTGGCGGAATCCGAACGCCTCGTACAGGTACACCGCGCTCGCCAGGCGGCTGTTGCTCTCGAGTGCGATCCGCTGCGCACCGAGGGCACGGGCGCGGTCGAGTGCGGCGGCGATGAGCTTCCGGCCGGTGCCGTGCCCCTGGTGCGCCGGCGAGACCGCCATCTTGACGAGCTCGAACACGCGCTCCCCGACCGGCATGATCCCGATGCAGCCGATGACCTCGTCGTCGAGCCGCGCGACGAACACCGCACCACCCGGCTCGAGGATGCGACCGATCGGGTCGCCGAGGATCGCGCGGTCCTCGTCCTCGAGGGTGAAGTACTGCTCGATCCACGCCTCGTTGAGGGTGCGGAAGGCAGCGGCGTCGGCGGCGGACTCGAGTTCGGCGATGGTCAGCGTGGGGGTCGTCTCGGGCATGGACCCATCCTCGGACGGCGATCTGATCGTGTCCAATACTCGTTCACGCTGATCGATAGGCTGCGTGCATGGATGTGGACCTACGGCAGCTCCGGGCGTTCCTCGCCGTCGCCGACGAGCTGCACTTCGGGCGGGCCGCCGAGCGACTGCGCATCGCCCAGCCCGCGCTCTCGCAGCAGATCCGACGGACCGAGCGCGACCTCGGGGTCGACCTGTTCGTCCGGACCTCGCGCAGCGTCGCGCTGACCGCTGCCGGTCGGGTGCTGCAGGGCCGGGCGCGCTCGCTGCTCGACCAGGCAGCGCGTGACGTCGACGAGGTCGTGCGGGTCGGACGGGGTGAGGCCGGACGGCTGGACGTCGGGTTCGTCGTCTCGGCACTGCCGCTCGGTCCGATCGAGCGCGTCCAGGCCTTCCGCCAGCGGTACCCGCTCGTCCGTGTCGAGCTGACGGAGGGCTACTCCTCGTCGCTCCTCGCCCGCATCGTCCGGGGCGAGCTCGACCTGGCGGTCCTGCGCGACCCTGACCCGGACCCCGCCGTCCGCTTCCTGCCGTTCCGACGGGAGCGGTTCGTCGCGGCGGTCCCGCACGGGCACCGGCTCGCGGAGCGGGCGTCGATCCGCGGCACCGAACTGGTCGACGACCCGTTCGTGTTCTTCCCCGCGGTCGCCGGGGCGGTCGCGACCGAGCGGAACCTCGCGCCCGTGGTTGCCGACGGGCGTCGGCCCGAGGTCGTCCAGGAGGCCACCACGTGGGCCACCGTGCTGCACCTCGTCGGAGCGGGGCTCGGCGTGACGGTCGCTCCGGAGAGCGCGACCCTCGCGGCCCCCGACACGGTGGTGCTGCTGCCCCTGCAGGACGACCCCGCCCGGAGTGAACTCGTCTGGGCGGTCCGGGCCGACGACGACCGCGAGATCCTCCGGAACTTCATCGCGGCCACCGAGCGCTGAGTGGCAGCAGATCCGAGCCGCCGCACGTCCGGACCGCCCGTCGGTCAGCCGAGCGGCAGCACCGGGGCCCGCTGGTCGCCGAGCTCGTCCTCGTGCCAGGGTCGGGCTCCGCGCAGGGTCAGGCCGAGCTGGACGAGCACGAACGCCACGTGCGGCTCGACGTCGGGATCCCACACCCCCTCGACACCGAGGCCGAGCGCGCCGAGCTCATCGTCGGCGTCGTCGCGGATGCTGAGCCGCCACCGTCCGTCGCCGGACTCCTCGACGACGGCCCACCGGGCGGTGTCGAAGCGGCTCACGCGGTCTTCGCCACGTCCTCGGTGAAGTTCCGCACGCGCTGCAGCAGTGCCTCGCCGCGCATGGCGATCGTCGCCGGCGGGTTGAGGTGCGGCGGCGCGGTGCGGATGAGCATCGAGCAGCCGAGGTCCTCGCAGATGTACGAGCCGATGGTGTTGCCGTTGCGTCCGGACTCGCCGGCGCGCGCGGCCGAGAACAGCCGCACCTGCGTCGCCGGCTGCGGCGAGTGGCAGAACGAGCACATCGCGGCGATGCCGGGTCGCAGGGAGCCACCGGCGGAACGGACGACGATGCCCACCGGGCGGTCGTCGATCCACGACACGATGTAGCCGCGACGGGCGGCCTGGGGATCGCGCCAGCCCAGGAACTCGCGCTCGTCCCACAGCATCTCGTGCAACCCCGGGATCGGGAGCTGCTCGAGCTCGTCCGGGGTGGCGTTCACGAACGACGAACGGATGTCTGCTTCGGTCAGTGGCTTCACGGTGCCTGCAACCCTATGCCTCGCCCCCGACAGGCGCGTCCTGCGGGTTCAGCGCAGCCGGGAGGCGCGCACCGCCCCGAGCGCGCTCGTCCCGTCCGCCACGAGCACTGCTCGGCGCAGGGCGTCGCGTCCGACGCGTCGGGCCGCCGCGTCGTCGGCCGCGAACTCGACGAGGACGCGCGTCGAGCGCGCCATCGCGCGCGCGCCCGGCACCCAGGGGACCGCACGCTCGATCGACTCGGCGACCGCGACGGCCACCGCGTGGCGCTGGGTCAGGTGGGCGCGCTCGTGGGCGACCACGGCCTCCAGTTCGTCGGTCCGCAGCAGGTCCGCCAGCCCGGTGCTGACGAGCACCCCGCCGGACCGGCCGGGGACCGCGCAGGCGAGCGCGTGGTCCGCCTCGACCAGCGCGACGGTGGTGCCGTCGATCTGCCGGTGCGGTGCGGAACCCGACCGCATCGCCTCGCGCACGGCGTCGTGCTCGGGGCCCGGGCGGACCCGCACGGCGACCACGAAGGCGAGCACGGCGAGCAGCGCGACCGCGAGGTTGAACCGGTGCGTCGGCGACTCCCCGAGCCCGAAGGGGTCCGTGATCGGTCGGTTCGCGACGACGACCAGGGTGGTGCCGACGACGAAGCCGACCACGCCGAGCACGACCGCCACCGACCAGGACACGAGGGCGGTGCGCGGGTGGTCGATCGTCCAGGCGGACCGGGTCAGCACGCGCGGGGCGGCCACCACGACGACGAGGGCGAGTGCGATGAGGGCGACTCCGGCGACGACCACGCGGCGGCTTCCCTCAGGACTGTGCTCGGGCGTCGAGGGCGCGGCGCAGGACGTCGAGGTCGTCGGAGGCGAGCGATCCGGTGAACTGGAGCAGTGCGGCCTCGCGGTCGGACGCGGCGGCGAGCGCGTTCGACATCAGCGACGCGGTCTGCTGCTCGCGGCTGTGGACGGCGCGGAAGGTCAGCGGGGCGTCGTCGTGCTCCTGCCGCTCGACCTGGCCCTTGCGTCCGAGCCGGTCGAGCACGGTCAGGACCGTCGTCAGTGCTGGCCGGGGCTCGGGGAAGGCGTCCAGGACCTGGCGGGCCGTGCACCCGTCCACGATCCCGCGGTCGGCCGCGGCATGCAGGGTCTCGAGGACCGCCTGCTCGAGCTGCCCACGGGGGCGCGATCGCTGACCTGCCATCCCCGCATTCTACGAGACGTCGAAGACGGTGCCGCGACACATGCCCGAAACGCGGGGTCGGTATGCTCGGGCCTGCACAACTCAACACCGGCCGCACACCCGCCGCGGGAGAGCCGAGCGCACGCGCACGGCACCGAAGGAGCAACCTCCCCGTCAATCTCTCAGGTCCCACACCGCAGCGGACAGGCCACTCTGAAAAGCAGACACGCGTCCCCGCCGGGCCCGCGCGGTGTCTCGCCCACGGTGAAAGCCGCCGGACCTCACGGGCCGCGGTGAAACTCTCAGGCCCATGACAGAGGGGGAGTTCCCACCCGACGACGGCCGTCGGGTCCTGCCGATGCCAGGAGAACTCCGTCATGCGTTCCTCCCCACTCGAACCCGCGCACGAGGCTGCGGGCGCCACCTTCACCGACTTCGCCGGGTACCGGATGCCCGTGCGGTACTCGTCCGACCTCGCCGAGCACCACGCGGTCCGCCGGGCCGCGGGTGTCTTCGACCTGTCGCACATGGCCGAGGTCGGTGTCGTCGGCCCGGATGCGGTGCCGTTCCTCGACCACGCGCTCGCCGGGTCGTTCGGCGCGATGCCCGTCGGCCGCGCCAAGTACTCGCTGCTCCTCGCCGAGGACGGCGGGATCCTCGACGACCTCGTCGTGTACCGCACGGGCGAGGACGTCTTCCTCGTCGTGGCGAACGCGGCGAACCGCTCCGTCGCGGTCGACGCGCTCGTCGCACGCTCCGACGGGTACGACGTCGAGGTCACCGACGACTCGGACACCACGGCACTCGTGGCGATCCAGGGTCCGGCCGCCGCGGGGACGCTCGACGCCCTGGTCGTGGCCGACCGCCTGCAGCCGGAGACCCCGCTCGACGAGCTCCGGTACTACCGCGTGCTGCACGCGCTGTTCGACGGCGCCGAGGTCCTCGTCGCCCGCACCGGCTACACCGGCGAGGACGGCTTCGAGATCTACAGCGGCACCGACGTCGCGTCGTCGATCTGGGTCGCGCTGCTCGAGACCGGAGCCGACCGCGGTGTCGTCCCCGCCGGGCTCGCCGCGCGCGACACCCTGCGGCTCGAGGCCGGCATGCCGCTCTACGGGCACGAGCTGTCCGTCGACGTCCGACCCGCGCAGGCGGGGCTCGGTCGTGTCGTCGCGACCTCGGGCTCCTTCGTCGGGGACGCCGGCGTGCAGCCGGACCCGGACGCCCGCGTGCTCGTCGGGCTCGTGACCGAGGGGCGCCGCGCTCCCCGGGCCGGCTACGACGTCGTGCACGACGGGACCGTGGTGGGCACCGTCACGTCCGGGGCGTTGTCCCCGACGCTCGGACACCCCGTCGCCATGGCCTTCGTCGACCCGGCCGTGGCCGGCGAGGGACAACTCCTGCACATCGACGTCCGGGGGACCGCGATCCCCAGCATCGTCACCCCGTTCCCCTTCTACCGTCGCACCCCGAGAGGCTGACCCCGTGACCGACCAGACCGCACTGCAGTACACCGCCGACCACGAGTGGATCCTCGTCGAGGGTGACACCGTCACCGTCGGCATCACCGACCACGCCGCCGAGCAGCTCGGGGACGTCGTCTACGTCGAGCTCCCCGCCGTCGGCACCACCACGACCGCCGGCGAGCAGATGGGCGAGATCGAGTCGACCAAGAGCGTCGGCGAGCTCTTCGCCCCGATCGAGGGCGAGGTCGTCGCGATCAACGACGCCGTGGTCGACGCCCCCGACACCGTCAACCAGGACCCGTTCGGCGCCGGCTGGCTCGTCAAGCTCAAGGTCGAGGGCACCTCGTTCCCCGAGGACCTCATGGACCACGACACCTACCGGGCGTCCCTCGCATGACCGGCACGCAGCAGAACCTCCAGACGTCCTTCGCCGACCGCCACATCGGGACGACGAGCGCCGACCAGCAGGTCATGCTCGACGCCGTCGGACAGCCGTCCCTCGACACGCTCGTCCGTGCGGCCATCCCGGAGTCGATCCACGCCGCGCCGGTCACCGACTCGGTGATCCCGGCAGCGGTCGGGGAGACCGAGGCCCTCGCCGAGCTCCGGGTCAAGGCCGGGCGCAACACGGTCCGCCGCGCCATGATCGGCCTCGGCTACCACGGCACCCACACGCCCGCGGTGATCCAGCGGAACGTGCTCGAGAACCCGAGCTGGTACACGGCGTACACGCCCTACCAGCCCGAGATCTCGCAGGGCCGACTCGAGGCGCTCATCAACTTCCAGACGATGGTGTCCGACCTGACCGGCATGGCCACCGCCGGCGCGTCGATGCTCGACGAGGGCACGGCCGTGGTCGAGGGCATGCTCCTCGCCCGTCGTGCGTCCAAGGTCACGGGCGATGCGTTCCTCGTCGACGCCGACCTGCTGCCGCAGACCCGTGCCCTGCTCGACCATCGCGCCGACGCCGTGGGCATCACGCTCCGGGCATTCGACGCTGCCACCGGCCCCAGCGACGGCGACCTGGACGGCGCCTTCGGCGTCATCGTGCAGTACCCCGGAGCCTCCGGGCGCGTGGTCGACCCCTCGGCGACGATCGAGCGGGTGCACGCCGGCGGTGGCATCGCCGTGGTCGCGGCCGATCTCCTCGCGATGACGCTCCTGGCGAGCCCGGGCGACCTCGGCGCCGACGTCGCCGTGGGCACGAGCCAGCGCTTCGGCGTCCCGCTCGGCTTCGGCGGCCCGCACGCCGGGTACCTCGCGGTCCGCGCCGGCCTCGAGCGGCAGCTGCCCGGCCGGCTCGTCGGGGTCTCCTTCGACGCCGACGGGCAGATGGCCTACCGGCTCAGCCTGCAGACCCGCGAGCAGCACATCCGTCGCGAGAAGGCGACGAGCAACATCTGCACCGCGCAGGTCCTGCTCGCCGTGATGGCGTCGATGTACGCCGTCTACCACGGCCCCGAGGGGCTGCGCTTCATCGCGGACCGGGTGGCCCGGACGACCTCGGCGCTCGCCGACGTCGCGCGCGCGGCCGGGCTCGAGGTCGTGCACGAGCACTGGTTCGACACCCTCACGCTCCGGGCACCCGGCCGTGCGGCAGCGATCGTCGACGCCGCGCGCGACGCGGACCGCCTGCTCCACCTGGTGGACGCCGACACCCTGCAGCTGTCGGTCGACGAGACGACCACGCCGGAGGACGTGACGGCGCTCGCCGGAGTGTTCGGGGCGGTGGACGTGACCGTGCCGGCGACCGAGGGCGCCGTGCGCGACGCGACCCCGGGCCTCCCGTCCGACCTGCTGCGCAGCAGCGAGTACCTGACGCACCCCGTGTTCAGCGCGCACCGCAGCGAGACCCGCATGATGCGGTACCTCAAGCACCTGGCGGACAAGGACTACGCGCTCGACCGCGGCATGATCCCGCTCGGCAGCTGCACCATGAAGCTCAACGCGGCGACCGAGATGGCGGCGGTGACCTGGCCGGAGTTCGCGAACGTGCACCCGTTCGCGCCGCGCGAGGACGTCGAGGGGTACCTCGACATGATCGGCGACCTGGAGTCCTGGCTGGCCGAGGTCACCGGGTACGACACCGTCTCGCTGCAGCCGAACGCCGGCAGCCAGGGTGAGCTCGCGGGACTGCTCGCGATCCGCGGGTACCACCGCTCCCGCGGGGACCTCGACCGCACCGTGTGCCTCATCCCGTCGAGCGCGCACGGGACGAACGCCGCGTCGGCGGTGCTCGCCGGCATGAAGGTGGTCGTCGTGGCCTGCGACGAGGACGGCAACGTCGACCTCGCGGACCTCCGCGCGAAGACGGGCCAGCACGCGGACACGCTCGCCGCGCTGATGATCACGTACCCGTCGACGCACGGCGTGTACGAGCACGACGTCCGCGAGGTCTGCGACGCCGTGCACGAGGCCGGCGGCCAGGTGTACGTCGACGGCGCGAACCTCAACGCGCTGCTCGGGCACGCCCGCTTCGGCGACTTCGGTGGCGACGTCTCGCACCTCAACCTGCACAAGACCTTCTGCATCCCGCACGGCGGCGGTGGCCCCGGCGTCGGGCCGGTCGCGGCGAAGGCGCACCTCGCGCCCTTCCTGCCCGCGCACCCGATGGCGCAGCAGGCCGACCGGCGCCCCGGGTCGTCGGCTGCCGACGACGGCGCCGCCGGACGGCTCGCGCACGCGGGCGGCCCGGTCAGTGCTGCGCCGTACGGCAGCCCGAGCATCCTGCCGATCACGTGGACCTACGTCCGGATGATGGGGCTCGAGGGGCTGACGCGGGCGACCGAGGCGGCGGTGCTCGGGGCGAACTACGTCGCCGCACGCCTGCGTGACGCGTTCCCGGTCCTCTACACGGGGGAGTCGGGGCTGGTCGCCCACGAGTGCATCCTCGACCTGCGCCCGCTGCGCGAGTCGTCGGGCATCACCGTGGACGACGTCGCGAAGCGCCTGGTCGACTACGGCTTCCACGCACCGACGATGTCGTTCCCGGTCGCCGGGACGCTCATGGTCGAACCGACCGAGAGCGAGGACCTCGCCGAGCTCGACCGCTTCGTCGACGCGATGCTCGCCATCCGGGCCGAGGCCGCGGCGGTCGAGCGGGGGGAGTGGCCGGCGGACGACAACCCGCTCGTGCACGCCCCGCACACCGCGGCGTCCGCGATCTCGGGCGAGTGGACGCACCCGTACACGCGGGAGCAGGCCGTCTACCCGGTGCCCGGCATCAGCGCGCGGAAGTACTGGCCGCCGGTGCGCCGGATCGACCAGGCGTACGGCGACCGCAACCTCGTCTGCGCCTGCCCGCCCATCGAGGCGTTCGCCTGATCCGACCCGTCAGCCGTGTCACACGGCGGCGGTCCGACCGCTGAGCGCGTAGCGTGTGCCCTGCCCGGGAGCTCCGGGCAGGGCACACGTGTGTCAGGGGCCACGCGGGCCGGGTGGGCAGCGGGACGTCGGAGCGCTCCACGTCCTCACGAGCGCTGCTCGGCTAGCCCATCGTTGTGCGCTCGTGCAACAAGTTCGTTGCAGAAGCAACAAACCCGCTCGCACCCCGCCACAGCGCCCGAATCTTGCATCCTCCCGCAATGATCCTGCAACTTGGTTTCCGGTTTGTAACCGATGGCCGCAGGGTTTGGTCGGCGGTCGGAGCACTGCCTACAGTGCAAGGACAAACACGCCTGGCAGCACCTCTGTGCCTGGCGTGTCCCATGCACCAGGAGGAACCTTGATCAAGAAGCGCGCTGGGCTCTCTGCCCTCGCCGTGCTCGGGGCCACAGCAATCGCCCTGACCGGCTGCTCCAGCAACGGAAGCGGCAACGGCGGTGACTCGGGCTCGACGAACGCGTCCGGGATCGTCACCACGAACGGCTCCGAGCCCCAGAACCCGCTCATCCCCTCGAACTCCACCGAGACCGGTGGCGGCAAGATCATCACGTCGATCTTCGAGGGCCTCGTCTCGTACGACGCCGACGGCAAGCCGGTCAACGAGGTCGCGAAGAGCATCGACACCGATGACTCCAAGACCTACGACATCAAGCTCAACACCGGCTACACCTTCACCAACGGTGAGAAGGTCACGGCCGAGTCGTTCACGAAGGCGTGGAACTGGGCTGCCCAGAAGTCGAACGCCCAGGGCGCGAGCTACTTCTTCGAGAACATCGAGGGCTACAACGCCGACGCGGACTCCGAGCTCACCGGCCTCACGGTCAAGAGCGACGACGAGTTCACGGTCACGCTGAAGTCGGCCCAGTCGGACTTCCCGCTGTCGCTCGGCTACTCGGCCTTCATGCCGCTGCCCTCGGACTTCTACAAGGACACCAAGGCGTTCGGTGAGAACCCGATCGGCAACGGCCCGTACAAGCTCGACGGCAAGGGTGCGTGGACGCACAACCAGTCGATCAAGCTCGTCACCAACGAGGACTACGCCGGCAAGCGCAAGCCGAAGAACGGTGGTCTGACGATCACGTTCTACACCTCGCAGGACACCGCCTACGCGGACGTGCAGGGTGGCAACCTCGACGTGCTCGACGCGATCCCGGACAGCGCCTTCCAGACCTACAAGTCGGACTTCCCCGACTCGAACGTCAACCAGGCCGCGGCGATCTTCCAGGGCTTCTACCTGCCCTACTACCTGAAGCACTGGAGCGGCGACGAGGGCAAGCTCCGTCGCGAGGCCCTGTCGATGGCGATCAACCGCAAGCAGATCACCGACAAGATCTTCGACGGCACCCGCACCCCGGCCAAGGACTTCACCTCCCCGGTGATCTCCGGCTGGAACGGCGACCTCGAGGGTTCGGACGTCCTGGACTACAACCCGGACGAGGCCAAGAAGCTCTGGGCGCAGGCCAACGAGATCTCGCCGTACGACGAGACCCTCACCATCGCCTACAACGCTGACGGTGGTCACGAGGCCTGGGTGACCGCGGTCACCAACTCGATCGCCAACACGCTCGACATCAAGGCCGAGGGCAAGGCGATCCCGACGTTCCAGGAGGCGCTCGACGCCCAGACGAACGACAAGCTCACTGGCGGTAGCCGCACCGGTTGGCAGGCCGACTACCCGTCGCTGTACAACTTCCTCGGCCCGACCATGGGTGAGGGCTCGTCCAGCAACTACGCGCGCTACGACTCGGCCGAGTACAACGAGCTGCTCGCCAAGGGCCGTTCGGCTGCGACCGTCGAAGAGGGCGACAAGTACTTCGACCAGGCCCAGGAACTCCTGTTCAAGGACCTGCCGGAGATCCCGCTGTGGTACGCCAACGTGACCGGCGTCTGGTCGGCTGACAACGTCAAGAACGTCAAGTTCGGTTGGGACTCCGTTCCGCTGTACTACGACATCGAGGTCACCAAGTAACACCGGTCTCCTGCGGTCGCGCACCGCGGAGACACACCGCGAGCAGGTATCCTGCTCCGCGGCCACCGGACGGGGGTCCGGAGACCACACGGTCTCCGGGCCCCCGTACCTCGGCGGCAACACAACCCCCACCACCGCGGGCGCCGCCGCCCGCACCGGACACCCGTGCCGACCCGCGAGCCGTCCACCCCTCACGACATGAACCAGAACGACACGCGCGCCGCTGCGCAGGACCGAGCGATCTGATGCTCTGGTACCTCGGCAAGCGCCTCCTGCAACTCATCCCCGTGTTCTTCGGGGCCACGTTCCTCATCTACTTCATGGTCTTCTCGCTGCCCGGCGACCCGATCGCCGCGCTGTTCGGCGACCGCCAGCCGTCGCCGCAGGTGATCGAGCAGCTCCGGCAGCAGTACAACCTGGACAAGCCGTTCCTGGTCCAGTACTTCCTGTGGATCGGTGGCGTCTTCCGTGGCGACCTCGGGCTCACCTACTCGGGCCTGCCGGTGTCGCAGCAGCTCGCGTCGGCGTTCCCGATCACCGCGCGCCTCGCGCTCCTCTCGCTGCTGTTCGAGGCCGTCGCCGGCATCGTCGTCGGTGTCATCGCGGGCCTCAAGAAGGGCAAGTGGTTCGACACCACCGCGCTCGTCGTCTCGCTCCTGCTCATCTCGGTGCCGACCTTCGTCGTCGGCTTCCTGCTGCAGTACGTCTTCGGCATCCAGCTGGGGCTGTTCCGCGTCACGGTGTCGGGTCAGGCGCCGTGGTCGGAGCTCGTGCTCCCGGCGATCGTGCTCGCGACCGTGTCGTTCGCCTACATCGTGCGGCTCACGCGCGCCAGCGTCGCCGAGAACATGAGCGCCGACTTCGTGCGGACCGCCACCGCGAAGGGCCTGCCCCGTCGTCGCGTGGTCGGGGTGCACATCTTCCGCAACTCGCTCATCCCCGTGGTGACCTACCTCGGGGTCGACATCGGCAACCTGATGGTCGGTGCGGTCGTGACCGAGGGCATCTTCAACATCAACGGTGTCGGCGGCACGGTGTTCCGCGCCGTCAAGCTCGGCGAGGGCCCCACGGTCGTCTCCTTCGTCGCCGTGATGGTCATCATCTTCATGCTCGCCAACCTCCTGGTCGACCTGCTCTACGCCGTCCTGGACCCGAGGATCCGCTATGCCAAGTAACGCCGAACCCCGCTCCGCGACGCACTACGTGGCGCCGATCGAGGAGACGCCGCTCCAGGCCGTCGACCAGGTCGACGAGACGGAGAAGACGCGCTCGACCTGGACCGACGCATGGGACTCCATGCGCGTCCGCCCGACCTTCTGGATCTCGTCCATCCTGATCCTGCTCGTGCTGGTCGTCGCGATCTTCCCCGGCCTGTTCACGCACGTCGACCCCCGCGCGGCGAACCTCGACTTCAGCGACGAGGGCGCTCGTCCGGGCCACCCCCTCGGCTACAACCGTCAGGGCTACGACGTGTACGCCCGCGTCATCTGGGGTGCCCGCAGCTCGGTCATCGTCGGCCTGGTCGCGACGATCCTGGTGTCGCTCGTCGGCATCATCATCGGCGCCCTCGCCGGGTTCTACGGCGGCTGGCTCGACACGATCGTCTCCCGCATCGGTGACATCTTCTTCTCGATCCCGACCATCCTCGGCGCGATCGTGATCATGTCGGTCATCCCGGCCCGGAACGCCATCACGGTGGCGCTCGTGCTCGCCGCGTTCGCGTGGCCGCAGATCGCCCGCATCATGCGCGGTGCGGTGCTCAGCGCGAAGCAGTCCGACTACGTCACCGCCTCGGCGGCCCTCGGTGTCAGCCGCTTCACCACGCTCGTCCGCCACGTGATCCCGAACGCGATCGCGCCCGTCATCGTGATCGCCACGGTGTCGCTCGGTTCGTTCATCGTCGCCGAGGCCACCCTGTCGTTCCTCGGCATCGGGCTGCCCCCGTCGGCGCTCAGCTGGGGTCTCGACATCGGGACGGCGCAGACGTCGATCCGCACCAACCCGTCGACGATCTTCTGGCCGTCCGCCGCCCTGTCCATCACCGTGCTCGCGTTCCTGCTCCTCGGCGACGTGGTCCGCGACGCGCTCGACCCGAAGGCGAGGGCCCGTCGATGACCGAGACGCTCACCGATCCCACCACCCGTCGTCCGGCCGGTTCCGGCGCCCCGCTGCTCGAGGTCTCCGGGCTGCAGGTCGGGTTCCGCACCCAGAGCGGCATGGTCCAGGCCGTCCGCGGCGTCGACTTCACCCTCGAGCAGGGCGAGCGCCTGGCGATCGTCGGCGAGTCCGGTTCGGGCAAGTCGACCAGCGCCCAGGCGATCATCAAGCTCCTCGCCGGCACCGGCGAGGTCACCGGCGGGTCGATCAAGTTCAACGGGCGTGAGCTCGTCGGACTGTCCGACAAGGAGATGGCCGGCATCCGCGGGAAGGAGATCGGCTACGTCCCGCAGGACCCGATGTCGAACCTCAACCCGCTGTGGTCGATCGGCTTCCAGGTGGAAGAGGCCATCAAGGCGAACGGCATGGCGACCGGCAAGCACGCGATCCGCGCCCGCGCGGTCGAGGTACTGCAGGAGGCCGGCCTCGGCGACGCCGCGACCCGACTCAAGCAGTTCCCGCACGAGTTCTCCGGCGGCATGCGCCAGCGCGTGCTCATCGGCATCGGTCTGTCGAGCCGCCCGCAGCTGCTCATCGCCGACGAGCCGACCTCGGCGCTCGACGTCACCGTCCAGCGGATCATCCTCGACCACCTCGAGACGCTGACCCGCGACTTCGGGACCTCGGTCCTCTTCATCACGCACGACCTCGGCCTCGCCGCCGAGCGCGCCGAGAAGCTCGTCGTGATGTACAAGGGCCAGGTCGTCGAGTCGGGTCCGTCGAAGGAGATCCTGGCGAACCCGCAGCACCCGTACACGCAGCGCCTCGTCGCCGCGGCGCCCTCGCTCGCGAGCCGCCGCATCCAGTCGAAGGTGCAGCACGCGCGGGTCGACATCGCGGACGCCGGCAGCGAGGACGACGAGCTCATCGCCCGCGCCCAGGAGCGCGAGCACCGTCCGGCGCAGGACCTCATCGTCGTGAAGAACCTGCAGAAGGTCTACAAGCTCCGCGGCAAGAACCTGCAGTCGCGCGAGCTGAAGGCCGTCGACGACGTGTCGTTCTCGATCCCGAAGGGCACCACCACGGCGCTCGTCGGTGAGTCGGGTTCGGGCAAGTCGACCGTGGCGAAGCTCGTGCTGCAGCTCGAGTCGATCACCGGCGGTTCGGTCACGTTCGACGGCATCGACATCGGCGCCCTCAAGGGCAAGGACCTGTTCGACTTCCGCCGCCGCGTGCAGCCGGTCTTCCAGGACCCGTACGGCTCGCTGGACCCGATGTACAACGTCGGGAACACGATCGCCGAGCCCCTCGCCACGCACAAGGTGGGAGACAAGGCCAGCCGCCGGGCCCGTGTGCTCGAGCTGCTCGACCAGGTCGCCCTGCCGAAGTCGATGGTGAACCGCTACCCGAACGAGCTGTCCGGTGGCCAGCGGCAGCGCATCGCCGTCGCGCGTGCGCTGGCGCTCAAGCCCGAGGTCATCGTGCTCGACGAGGCGGTCTCCGCCCTCGACGTGCTCGTCCAGGGCCAGATCCTCGACCTGCTCACCGAGCTGCAGAGCGAGCTGGACCTGACGTACCTCTTCATCACGCACGACCTCGCCGTCGTCCGCCTCGTCGCGGACAACGTGTGCGTCATGCGCAAGGGGCAGATCGTCGAGAAGGCGACGACCGACGAGGTCTTCGCCGACCCGAAGGAGCAGTACACGAAGGACCTGCTCGCCGCGATCCCGGGTGCCGGGTTCGAGTTCGGGCGCTGATCCCGCTGCACCACCCCGAGGCCGGACGTCCCGTCGCCCTCCGCGCAGGTCGCGGATGGGCGGTGGCGTCCGGCCTCGTCGCCGTCCTGGGGCTCTTCCTGCTCGTCGACGCTGCGGCGCGGGGCAGCTGGGACGTCTTCTGGTCGGCGGTCGGCCCGGTCACCGCGCTCGTGTGGGCGCTCTGGCTGCTCACCGTCCGCCCGGCCGTCCGGCTCGACGATGACGCGCTCACCGTCGTGAACCCGCTGCGCACCACACGCGTCCCGTGGGCGGCCGTCGCCGACGTCCGGCTCCGCTGGCAGATCGTGGTGCAGACCGCCGACGGCCGATCGGTCACCTGCCGGGGCGGGCCGTCGATCCGCGGCTCGCGTCCGGCCCGTCGCGGGGAACTGTCGGTGCCGCACGAGCCGGAGGAGCTGCGGGCGATCCGTTCGCGCTGGCGCGCACGGCGGACGGCGCGACCCGGGGACCGCGCGGTGCACCGCACGTGGGACCGTCCCGCCGTCGGCACCGGGGCCGCGGTCGTGGTCCTGCTGGTGGTCTCCGCGGTCGCGTTCGCAGCCTGACGCACCACGGGCCGGCCGGGAGGGTCGGTACGGCCCCGCCACGCGCCTCCTGACGCGACCGCAGACGGCGTGGAGGCTCGGTGCGGGCCCGCCACGCGCCTCCAGGCCGGACCGGTCCTGCCCTAGAGCTGCGCTCCGGCCATCGACGCGGCGACGCCGAGCACGATCATCGCCGTGACGGTCCAGCCGTGGACACGGTGGGTGATGGTCGCGGCCTCGACGGTCGCCGGCGGCGGCCCGTCCTGCGCGACAGGGGCAGGGACGTGTCCGCGGAGGACGTCCGCGACCGCCCGCACGTCGGCGGCCGTCGTCGAGCCGCCCCCGGGGCCACGCAGCCCGAGCGCGGCGGTCGGTCGCGTCGCGAGCCAGGTGCGGCGGACGCCCTCGGACGTGACCACCTCGATGCCGTACTTCGTCCGGACCTCCTGCACGCGACGCCAGGGGTAGGTGCTCGTGCGGCGCACGTCGACGATCGTGAGCGTGTCGTCGGTGAGCTCGAAGCGCGGGCGCCAGAGCACGGCCCAGGCGATGAACGCGGTGAAGACGCTCGGGACGGGGGCGAGCCACGGGTTGCCGCCGGTCAGCAGCGCGAGCGGGACCAGCGCGACCGCGACGGCCCACAGGACGACGGCGAACAGGCGCATCCGGGGCGCGACGACGGTGCTCATCCAGGCCATCGTAGGGGAGCGGGCGGGATCGAGAGCGCCTCCCCGGGAACGCCCGGGAGCGGGTGTGACACACCTGCGCGTACCGCCGGGCGACCCGGTTCCCCGGGGAGGCGGGTCCGTTGCGGACCTCGTGCGTCCATGGTCGGCACGCCCCGTCCGGGTGTCAACAGCCGACGCCCGATCTTCAGGAACGCCGGTCCGTCCGGCGCGGTCAGACGAGCTGTTCGACCTGCTCGCGGATGGTCTCCGCCGTCGGGAAGCGCAGGCCGACGAGCCCGACGTGGCGCCACCGGACGATGCCGTCGGCGTCGATCACGAAGACCGAGCGGCGGAGGCCGATGCCCGGCGCTCGCACACCGTAGGCGCGCGCGACGTCGCCGCCGGTGTCGCTCAGCAGCGGGAACGACAGGGACGCGCCGCGGGCGAACTCCTCGTGGGAGTCGAGGGCCTGCGGGCTGACGCCCCAGACGACGGCGCCGAGGTCGGTGAAGTCGTCGAGCTCCTCCTGGTAGCTGCAGAGCTGGGCCGTGCAGACGGGCGTGGCGTCGCCGGGGTAGAAGGCGAGGACGAGCGGACGGCCGATGACCGCGGACAGGGCGTACTCGTCGTCCGTGCGGGTGCCGTTCCGGACGACGAGTCCGGGCAGGGAGAAGTCGGGCGCGGTGTCGCCCGGCTCGGGGATGCTCATGCCCTCACAGTAGGACAGGGAACGGGCCCGGTCGCGTGGTGCGACCGGGCCCGTCCTGGTGTCGTGCTGCTACTTGGTGAACCCGACCTTGGTCCAGTCGTAGACCATGGCGCCGGCACGGGCGCCGTAGTTCGCGAGCTTCGGGTTCTGCGCGATGACACGGGGCGACTGCACGATCGGCAGGGAGTGTCCGATCGCCCACACGTTCTCGTCGACCTGGTTCCACAGGGCGTTCGCCTTGGTGGTGTCGGTCTCCGCGATCGCCTGGTTCACGAGCTTGTCGATCTTCTCGTTGCCGACGCGACCGTAGTTCTGGCCGGTGTCGCCGCTGATGAAGATGCTCGCGCCGCTGGCGTGGTAGCCGGTGCCGCCCCAGAGGAACAGCGTCATGTCGTAGTTGCCCGGCGTGACGTACTGCGGGAAGAAGTCGTCGCTCGACACCGACTTGATGGACAGCTTCACGCCGACGTCCTTGAGCTGGGCCTGGATGACCTCGGCGATCTTCTGCGAGCTCGTGGCACCGGACGGGATCGTGATGGAGATCGCGAGCGTCTTGCCGTCCTTCTTCCGGTAGGTGCCGTCGGTCTTCCACCCGTCGTCGTCGAGGAGCTTCTTGGCCTTCTCGACGTCGAATGTGCCGTTCGGGCTCGAGTTGTCCTTGTACCCGCTGTCCGTGGCGAGGAACACGTGGTTGTTCAGCACCGGCAGCTTGTACGGCAGGGTGCCGCCGATGACCGACGCGAGCGATTCACGGTTGATCGCGTGCTGCAACGCGAGTCGGAGCTTCTCGTCCTTCAGGGTGCCCTGCGAGGAGAAGTCGACGTGGGTGTACGAGGCCGACTGGGACGCGTAGATCTTCGTGTCCTTCGCGTCCTTGACCCGGGCGTACCGGTCCGAGGTACCGACCGACACGGAGTCGAGCTCCTTGTTCAGGTAGGCGTCGACGTCGGCGTTGCCGTCGAGGTTCCGGAAGATGACCTGGTCGAGCTTCGGCTTGTCGCCCCACCACTTCTCGTCGGGGACGAGCGTGACGGTGCCCGCGGTCTCGTCGAGCTTCGACACCTTGTACGGACCGGCCGAGACCGGGACCTTGTCCTTGTAGCCGTTGTTGAAGCCGTCGGGCGTCCCGATGACGCTCGCCGGGTACAGCGGGCTGAAGAGCGACTTCCAGTCCGAGAACGGCGTCGAGTACTTCACGATCGCCTGGCGCTCGTCGGAGCCCTGGGTCACCGACTCGATGTCCTTCCACCCGGTGCTGTCACCGATCTGGTAGCTCGGGTCGGTCCCGTTGTTCGCCTTCCAGAGCGCCTCGAAGTCCTTCCACGTGATCGGCGTGCCGTCGTTCCACATGGCCTTCGGGTTCACGGTGTACGTGATCGTCAGCGGATCCTCGCTGGTCACCTCGGCCGATTCGAGCGTGTCCTTGTCGAGCTGCGGCTTGCCGTCGGAGTCGATCACGAACGTCTGCGGCATCGTCGCCGCCTCGACGTCGGCGGCGTCCTGCAGGGTGCCGTCGAGCTCGAAGTAGTTCCACTGCGAGATCCACTGCGAGATCGGCAGTCGGAGCGTGCCGCCCTGCTGCAGGTCGGAGACGGGCTTCTCGTTGATCTGGGCGCTGGAGGGCAGGGCCTCCTTGCCCGAGTCACCGGAGCCGCCGGACCCGCCGGAGCCACCGCTGGAGCATCCGGTGGCGACGAGGGCGAAGCCGGCGAGTGCCGCCGTCAACGCCAGGGCTTTCCTGTGCTTCATGTTCTTCCTCCCGTGAAGATTGGGATCACCCTACGTCCCCTGGGCGGGGGCAGACGAGGGCTTCTGTTGCAAACGCCAATTCGTTACGCGCGGCGACCGAGCGTGTCATCTGCCGGAAACAAATCGAGTCGTAAGGTGATGCGCATGATCCGCTACCTGGCGCGTCGACTCGTGTACTACGTCGTGCTCGTGTTCCTCGCCACGTCGCTGACGTACTTCCTCGCGTCGGCAACGTTCAGCCCCCGATCCGTCTACGCGGAACGCAACCCGGCGCCGCCGACCGCCGTGGTCGACGCCAAGCTCGACCACATCGGGGTGAACGACAAGACGCCGGTCGTCGTCCGGTACGGGCACTGGCTCGGCGACGCGGTGCAGGGCAACCTCGGTCAGACGATCCAGGACAAGAGCGTCAACGACGCGTTCTGGCCGCGACTGGGCGTCAGCCTGCGGCTCCTGCTCGTCGGGTCGGTCATCGGCATCGTGCTCGGGGTGCTGCTCGGTGTCTGGAACGCGATCCGGCAGTACCGGTTGTCCGACCGGGTGAGCGCGATCATCTCGATCTTCCTCATCTCGACGCCCGTGTTCCTGACCGCGGTGTTCCTGAAGATCGGAGCGACGAAGCTCAACCAGGACAGCGGCACGCAGCTCATCAACTTCACCGGCGAGGCGACGCCCGGGCTCTCCGGCAGCTGGTGGGAGCTGTTCGCGGACCGGGGCGTGCACCTGCTCCTGCCGACGATCTCGATCGCACTCGGCCTGATCGCGATCTACAGCCGGTACCAGCGGGCGACGATGCTCGACGTGCTCGGCTCCGACTTCCTGCGGACGGCGAGGGCGAAGGGTCTGACGAAGGGCCGCGCGACGTTCAAGCACGGTCTGCGGACGGCCCTCATCCCGATGACGACGCTGTTCGCCTACGGGTTCCTCGGCATCCTGACGGGTGCGACCTTCACCGAGAAGATCTTCGGGTGGAACGGCCTCGGCGCCTGGTTCATCGACGCGGTCCAGAACAACGACGTCAACTCCGTCACCGCGTACACCCTGTTCGCGGCCGTCGTGGTGCTGCTCGCGGGCTTCCTCGCCGACACCATGACCGCCGTGCTCGACCCGCGCGTCCGGAGGGCCTGACATGACCGACACCCGCATCGAGCCCGTCGACGGATCGACCGTCGCGCGCGCGGACACCCCGCTCCCCGGGACGCCGGCACCCGGCCGGAAGCAGCGCAACCGCTTCGTCCAGACCGTCGTCCGGGTCTTCATGAACCGCGGTGCCGGGGTCGGCCTCGTGACCATCCTCGTGCTGTTCGCGTTCGCCTTCGTCGGCCCGCTCGTCAGCCCGTGGGGGTACTCACAGATCGACTACACCGCGTTCACGCAGCCGCCGAGTGGGACGCACTGGTTCGGCACCAACGGCATCGGGCAGGACGTCTTCACCCAGACCGCCCGAGCGATGCAGAAGAGCCTGCTGATCGGGCTGCTCGTCGCGGTGTTCTCCACCGCGCTCGCCGCCCTGGCCGGGGCCGCCGCCGGGTACTTCGGCGGCTGGACCGACCGCATCGTGATGTTCTTCGTCGACGTGCTGCTCGTGCTGCCGTCGTTCCTGATCATCGCGATCATCAGCCCGCGCATCCAGGACTCCGGCTGGATCGTCCTGGTCGTCCTCATCGCGGCGTTCGGCTGGATGGTCACCGCCCGGGTCGTCCGCTCGATGACGCTGTCGGTCAAGGAGCGCGAGTTCGTCCGCGCGGCCCGGTACATGGGCATCGGCCCGTTCCGGATCATCGTGCGGCACATCCTGCCGAACGTGGCGTCGTTCCTGATCATCGACGGCACGATCCAGGTGGGCGCGGCGGTGCTCTCCGAGACGAGCCTGAGCTACTTCGGCTTCGGCGTGCAGGCGCCGGACGTCTCGCTCGGCACCCTCATCGCGCAGAACCAGGACGCCGCGCTCACCTACCCGTGGCTGTTCTACTTCGCGGCCGGCGCCCTCGTGGTGTTCGCGCTCGCGGCGAACCTGCTCGGCGACGGTCTGCGGGACGCGCTCGACCCGACGTCGGCGACCGGTAAGCGGCAGAAGCGGAGCGGCCGGAAGCGCGATCAGCACCAGGCCGCGGTCGATGCCGCGACCATCACCACGCAGGCAGGGGCCGGCGCATGAGCACCACCACGACCACCACCGAGACCGTCCTGCGCGTGCGCGAGCTGGACGTCCGCTTCCCGACCCCACGCGGTGAGGTGCACGCCGTCCGCGGCGTCGACCTGGAACTGCGCCGCGGCGAGGTCCTCGGCATCGTGGGGGAGTCCGGCTCGGGCAAGTCCGTGACGAGCATGGCGATCCTCGGCCTGCTGCCGGAGACCACGAAGGTCACGGGGTCGATCGAGCTCGAGGGGCAGGAGCTCATCGGCCGCAGCGACAAGCAGATGAGCAAGCTCCGCGGTGCGAAGGTCGCGATGGTCTTCCAGGACCCGCTGTCGGCCTTCACACCCGTGTACACGATCGGCGACCAGATCGCCGAGACCGTCCTCGTGCACCGCGGTGGTACCAAGCAGCAGGCCCGCGCCCGGGCGGTGGAGCTGCTCAAGCTCGTGGGCATCCCGCAAGCCGAGCAGCGCGTCGACGCCTTCCCGCACGAGTTCTCGGGCGGCATGCGACAGCGCGCGATGATCGCGATGGCGATGGCGAACGACCCGGACGTGATCCTGGCGGACGAGCCGACGACGGCGCTTGACGTGACGATCCAGGCGCAGATCATCGACGTCCTGCGGACCGCGCAGCAGGAGACCGGGGCCGCCCTGGTGTTCGTCAGCCACGACCTCGGGGTCATCGCCGGCATCGCCGACCGGATCGCTGTGATGTACGCCGGGCGGATCGTCGAGACCGCGAGCGCCGAGGAACTCTTCGCTCGGCCACGGATGCCGTACACGATCGGCTTGATCGGCGCGCTGCCGCGGCTCGACGAGTCGAGCGGCGGTCCGCTCGTGCCGATCCCGGGCTCGCCACCGTCGCTCATCGGACTCGCCGACGCGTGCCCGTTCGCCGACCGGTGCCCGCTCGCCGCCGCCGTGTGCCGCGGGTCGGAGCCGCCGCTCGCCACCGTCGACGTCGCCGCCGGCGTGGCGGGCGAGGAACCGGTCGACACCGCGGTTCCGCACGCCGTCGCCTGCCACCGCTACGAGGAGGTCGCCGCGGCACACGCCGACGCCGGCGCGATCTTCCGCCTGCCGGAGATCCCCGCGGCCGCGACCGCGGTGAACGCGCCGACCGACCGCGCCGGACGGGACGCTGTCGTCCGGGTCGAGGGCCTGACGAAGACCTTCCCGCTCCTGCGCGGTGCGCTCTTCAAGCGGAAGGTCGGGCAGGTCTTCGCCGTCGACGGTGTCGACCTCGACATCCGGAAGGGTGAGACCCTGGGCCTCGTGGGAGAGTCGGGCTCCGGCAAGTCGACGACGCTGCACCAGTTGATGGACCTCGAGCGACCCGAGCACGGCACGGTCGAGCTCTTCGGTCGGCCCGTCGTCGCCACGAAGCAGCTGCGGCAGCGCATCTCGATGGTGTTCCAGGACCCCGCGGCGAGCCTCGACCCGCGCATGTCGGTCTACGACGTCGTCGCCGAGCCGCTCCGCGCGATCGGTGCCTCGTCCGACCGCATCGCCGAGCGGGTGCCGGAGCTCCTCGGGCTCGTGGGGCTCCGGGCCGCCGAGGCCGACCGCTACCCGCACGAGTTCTCGGGCGGCCAGCGGCAGCGCATCTCGATCGCCCGGGCGCTCGCCACCGAGCCGGAGCTCATCGTGCTCGACGAGCCGGTGTCCGCGCTCGACGTGTCGATCCAGGCCGGGGTGCTCAACCTGCTCGCCGACCTCAAGGCGCGTCTCGGGCTGTCCTACCTGTTCGTGTCGCACGACCTGTCGGTCATCCGGCACGTCGCGGACCGGGTGAGCGTGATGTACCTCGGCCGCACCGTGGAGGAGGGCGCGGTCGACGAGGTCTTCGAACGCCCGATGCACCCGTACACGGCGGCGCTCATGTCGGCCGTGCCGGTGCCGGACCCCGTCGTCGAGCGGTCGCGGAGGACGATCCTGCTGCCGGGGGACCCGCCCAGCCCGACCGAACGCCCGACGGGTTGCCGCTTCCGCTCGCGGTGCCCGCTGTACGCGATGCTGCCCGAGTCCGAGCAGCAGCGCTGCCGCGACGAGGTGCCGGAGAAGGCCGCGCGCCGCGGCGCGGAGCGCGACCACCGTGCGGCCTGCCACTACCCGGAGAAGGTGCCGCAGCTGGTCGCGTGACCAGACGACGGACGGGAGGCGCGGTGCCGGCTGGCACCGCGCCTCCCGTCCGTCGCCCGGTCGCCTCGGCGACGGGACCGCTACCGGAACAGCTGCGGGAACGCCTGCACCACGAACGGGTAGCCCACGAAGACGACGGCGTCGAGCAGGCAGTGCGTGATGACGAGGGGCAGGAGCCGCCCCCACTTCGTGTAGATCCAGCCGAACACGATGCCCATCACCGCGTTCCCCACGAAGGCCCCGAACCCCTGGTACAGGTGGTAGCTCCCGCGCAGCACCGCGGTCGACAGGATGACCTGCCACCGCCCCCAGCCGATGCCGCCGAGCCGCTCGTACAGGTACCCGATGACGATCACCTCCTCCTGCAGCCCGGACCGGATCGCCGAGAGCAGCAGGACGGGGACGGTCCACCAGTAGGTGTTCAGCGCCGCGGGGTCGACGTCCACCGTGAAGCCGAGCGCCCGCCCCGTGAAGTACAGC
The DNA here is from genome assembly GCF_044745105.1 of Curtobacterium sp. NPDC087080. NCBI lineage: Bacteria > Bacillati > Actinomycetota > Actinomycetes > Micrococcales > Microbacteriaceae > Curtobacterium > Curtobacterium sp. NPDC087080. The sequence goes on from NZ_JBIUZP010000002.1 coordinate 569,243, forward strand.
GCGAGCCCGGGGATGCCGATGCCGAGCGCGATGAGCGCGGCGGCCCCGACGTCCGGCCGGACGCGGAACCGGTCGATCCCGAGGCGGTGCAGGTGCGGGCGGCGGGCACTCCAGAGCAGGTAGCAGACCAGCGCCACCGGGGCGAGGTCGACCGCGATGCCGACGAGCTGCCGCGCGAGGTCGACGTACTGCACGGTCGTGGTCGACGTGTTGAGCGCGGTGGACTGCTGCCCGAGCGGGGTCGTCTGCGACAGGTCGTCGATGATCTGCAGCACCGAGTACAGCGCGCTGCCGCCCAGCGAGAGCATGAGGACGATCGTGATCTCGATCCACGTTCGTCGTCTGCTCACGGGCTGTACTCCTCAGGGTTGCGAACTACCGGTAGACTGGCGTGTCGGGCGTTCTGCCCGCGGGTGCCATGTGTCCAAGACGACCGGCCGCCCGATCTTCTCCTGAACACCGAAGGATGTCCTGTATGGCGCTCGCCACCCGGTCCGACCTGCGCAACGTCGCCATCGTGGCACACGTCGACCACGGCAAGACCACCCTCGTCGACGCGATGCTCACGCAGACCAACTCGTTCGACGCCCACTTCGAGGGCGAAGACCGGATGATGGACTCGAACGACCTCGAGCGCGAGAAGGGCATCACCATCCTCGCGAAGAACACCTCGGTGCTCTACAACGGGAAGCACGCCGAGGAGTTCAACCCGGGCGGTCGCATCACGATCAACGTGATCGACACCCCCGGCCACGCCGACTTCGGTGGTGAGGTCGAGCGCGGCCTCTCCATGGTCGACGGTGTCGTGCTGCTCGTCGACGCGTCCGAGGGCCCGCTGCCCCAGACCCGCTTCGTGCTCCGCAAGGCGCTCGCCGCGAAGCTCCCGGTGATCCTGCTCGTCAACAAGACGGACCGCCCGGACTCCCGCATCGACGAGGTCGTCTCCGAGTCGCAGGACCTGCTGCTCGGCCTGGCCTCCGACCTGTCGGACGAGGTCGACGACCTCGACCTCGACGCGATCCTCGACGTGCCCGTCGTCTACGCGTCCGGTCGTGCCGGTGCCGCGTCGCGCAACAAGCCCGAGGACGGCTCGCTGCCCGACAACGACGACCTCGAGCCGCTGTTCGAGGCGATCCTGCAGCACGTCCCGGCCCCGACGTACGACGACGAGCACCCGCTGCAGGCGCACGTCACCAACCTCGACGCCTCGCCGTTCCTCGGCCGCCTCGCGCTGCTCCGCATCTTCCACGGCACGATGAAGAAGGGGCAGACGGTCGCGTGGGTCAAGCACGACGGCACCGTCGCGAACGCCCGCATCACCGAGCTGCTCATCACGAAGGCACTCGACCGCTTCCCGGCCGAGTCGGCGGGCCCCGGTGACATCGTCGCCGTCGCCGGCTTCGACACGATCACCATCGGCGAGACGCTGTCCGACCCCGAGGACGTCCGTCCGCTGCCGACCATCACGGTCGACGACCCGGCGATCTCGATGACGATCGGCACCAACACCTCGCCGCTCGTCGGCAAGGTGAAGGGCCACAAGCTCACGGCCCGCATGGTCAAGGACCGCCTGGACCGCGAGCTCATCGGCAACGTCTCGCTCAAGGTGCAGGACATCGGCCGCCCGGACACCTGGGAGGTCCAGGGCCGCGGTGAGCTGGCGCTCGCCATCCTGGTCGAGCAGATGCGTCGCGAGGGCTTCGAGCTCACGGTCGGCAAGCCGCAGGTCGTCACCAAGCGCGACGAGAACGGCAAGCTCCTCGAGCCCTACGAGCACATGACGATCGACACGCCGGAGGAGCACCTCGGCGCGATCACGCAGCTCATGGCCGCGCGCAAGGGTCGCATGGAGAACATGACGAACCACGGCACCGGCTGGATCCGCATGGAGTTCATCGTGCCGTCGCGCGGCCTGATCGGCTTCCGCACGTCGTTCCTCACCGAGACCCGCGGCACCGGCATCGCGAACGCGATCTCGCACGGTTACGACGAGTGGGCCGGGCCGATCCAGACCCGCATCAACGGCTCGATCGTCTCCGACCGCGCCGGTGTCGTCACGCCGTTCGCCATCACGAACCTGCAGGAGCGCATGACGTTCTTCGTCAACCCGACGGAGGAGGTCTACGAGGGCATGGTCATCGGCGAGAACTCGCGCGCCGACGACATGGACGTCAACATCACGAAGGAGAAGAAGCTCACGAACATGCGTTCGGCGAACGCCGACTCCTTCGAGTCGATGACGCCGTCGCGCCAGCTCTCCCTCGAGGAGTGCCTGGAGTTCGCGCGCGAGGACGAGTGCGTCGAGGTCACCCCCGACCACGTGCGCATCCGCAAGGTCGAGCTCGACGCGCAGGCACGCCAGCGTGCGTACGCCCGCCTGAAGCGCCAGGACGCGTAGTCAGGAGCGGTCTGGAGGCACTGCCTCCGTCCGACGGCCCGGTCACCTCGTCGAGGTGGCCGGGCCGTCGGCGTCTGCGCTCGCCGACTCCGGGGTTACGGTGGACGGGTGACCCTCGACCTCCTCTCCCTGTACCAGGACCTGCACGCCCACCCGGAGCTCGGCTTCCAGGAGCACCGCACCGCCGGTGTCGTCGCCGACCGGCTGGCCGAGATCGGTGGGATCGAGGTGACGTCGGGCGTCGGCGGCACGGGCGTCGTGGGCGTCCTGTCGAACGGCGACGGCCCGGTCGTGTGGCTCCGCGCCGACATGGACGGCCTGCCCGTGCAGGAGCGCACCGGCCTGCCCTACGCGAGCGCGCACACCGGCCGTGACGACGAGGGCGTCGAGGTGCCGACCATGCACGCCTGCGGGCACGACATCCACGTCACGTGGCTGCTCGGCACCCTCGAGCGCCTCGTCGACACCCGCGACGCGTGGCACGGCACGGTCGTCGCCGTGTTCCAGCCGGCGGAAGAGGTCATCTCGGGTGCCCGCGCGATGATCGAGGACGGCCTGGTCGAGCGCTTCCCGAAGCCGGACGTGGTGCTCGGGCAGCACTCGGCGCCCGCACCGGTCGGCATCGTGGCGGTCGGCAGCGGTCCCGTGATGGCGTCCAGCGACCGCCTGACGGTCACGTTCAACGGCCGCGGCGCGCACGGGTCGGCGCCGCAGGCCTCGCTCGACCCGATCGTCACCGCCGCGAGCGCCGTCGTGCGACTGCAGACCGTGGTCTCGCGCGAGGTCTCGCCCTCCGACGCCGGTGTCGTCACCGTCGGCAGCTTCCACGCCGGGACCCGACCGAACATCATCCCGGACCAGGCCGTGATCGAGATCTCGACGCGTGCCCGCAACGAGGAGACCCGCGAGCGCATCATCGCCTCGATCGAGCGCATCGTGCGGGCCGAGAGCGACGCCGGCGGGCTGTCCGACCCGACGATCGAACGCGCCCCCGGCGCCGAGGTCACCGTGAACGACGCGGATGCGGCGAAGCGGGTACTCGAGGCGCTCCGCGGTGTCGTGCCGGACGCCCGCGACCTCGAGGTCGGGCTCGCGATGGCGTCGGAGGACGTCGGGCAGCTCGCCACCGCGGCGGGGGTGCCCCTCGTGTACTGGTTCACCGGCATCACCGACCCGGAGCTGTTCCGCCGCGGCGAGGACATCCCGAGCAACCACTCGCCGTTCTACGCGCCGCAGGCCGAGACGGCGATCCCGGTCGGGGTCGACGCCCTGACGGCCGCCGCTCGCACCTACCTCTCCTGACCGGCGGCGCGGCGGGCGGGAGGTTTCCCAGGGAACGCACGCCGCGCCTCCCGGCAGTCGACCTAGGGTGTCCGCATGCGCACGACCCGGACCCTCATCGCCGCCGTCACCGCGGGCATCGCCCTGGCGGGCCTGACCGGCTGCTCCGCTGACTCGGTGCGGCAGGCCACCGACCTCGGGTCGTCGGTGGCCTCGAACATCAGTGAGACGGTGCAGGGGATCGACGGCAAGGCGATCCAGGACGGCATGGCGTCGGTGGCGGGCGGCATCGACGGTGCGCTCGACGCGGCGCTGTCGGGCACCGGGGTCACGAGCGACGGCAAGGTGCCGGACGGGTTCCCGACCGCGGACGTCCCGCTCGTCGACGGCACCGTGCTCGGTGGTGGGGCCGGACCGAACGGCTCCGGGTGGGTGGTGCAGGTCCGCGTGACGTCGGTCGACGACTTCCAGGCGGCCGCCGAGCAGCTCGCGGCCGCCGGGTACACCGAGTCCGCGAAGCGCGCCGACGCGTCGAGCGCGTTCGGGCTGTTCCGCAGTGACACGCACCGCGTGGTGCTGACGATGTCCGAGTCCACGGACGGCGTGACCGCGACGTACATCGTCACGCCCCGCTAGCGAAGTACCCTGGGACGCGATGTCCAAGGCTCCCGCACCGCGTCCCGAGCGCGTCCTGTTCGTGCACGCCCACCCCGACGACGAGACCCTGTCGTCCGGCGGCACCATCGCCACTCTGCTGGAGCTCGGTGCCGAGGTGACCGTCCTCACCGCGACCCGGGGCGAGCGCGGCGAGATGCTCACCGAGGCCCTCGCACCGCTCTTCGGCGACGGACCCCGTGTCGCCGCTCACCGCGAGACCGAGATCGCCGCCGCACTGGCCGCCCTCGGAGGCCCGGTGCACCTGTGGCTCGGCGGCAGGGGAGCGCGCCCCACCGACCTGCCCGAGCGGCGGTACAGCGACTCCGGCATGCAGTGGGGACCGGACGGACGCGCCACGGCCGCCGACGACGCGCCGGTCGACTCGCTCACCGCGGCCGACCTCGGCGAGGTCGTCGACGACGTGCGCGCGGCGATCCGCTCCACGGGGGCCGACGCGGTGGTCAGCTACGCCGACGACGGCGGGTACGGGCACCCGGACCACGTGCGGGTGCACCACGCCGCCCGGTACGCCGCCCGTGCAGAGGAAGTGCCGTTCTCGATGATCGTCCCCGCGGACTCCGCCGAGGTCGACCTGACCGTCGACGTCGTCCCCGTCCGGGCGAAGGTCCGTGCCGCCGTCGAGCAGTACCGGTCGCAGGTCACCGTCGACCCCGTGGACCCGACCGACCCGCAGCGCCTGACCTGGGTGATGCCGCACGGGGTCCGGCAGGAGGCCCCCGCGGTCGAGGCGTTCCGACACGACGCTGACCCGGTGCCCCGCGCACCCGAGACCTTCGCCGAGCTCACCCGCCAGGGCAGGGTGACGGCGGTCGTCGTCGCCGCGGTCGCCGGCCTCCTCGTCGGTGCGCTCGGGACCGTCACGCACCAGCAGCGCATCGGGGGCTTCCCGGTCGGGATGGTCCTGACCACGCTCATCGTGCTCGGGCTGGTGGTCGGCCTGCGGCTCCTGTACCGCTCGCGGGTGATGGTCGCAGCCGCCGGCATCGCGATCATCGTCGCGACGCAGGTCCTGGTGAGCGTCGGTGGTCAGTCGTCACCGCTCGTGCTCGCCAACCTCGCCGGGTACGTCTGGACCTTCGCACCGGCGGCGATCGCGGCGTTCACCCTGGCGTGGCCCGACCTGTCCGGACTCCGTGCCCGCGCCGCAGCGGCGTCGGCCGGAGCCGGCACCGAGGCGATGGGCTCGGCTGCTGCGTCGTCCCCGGAGCCCGAGCGGTCCGGGGCTCCCGGGCGTCGCGAGTAGACTCGACCACGCTCAGTCCGAAGGGAGCACCCGCACCGTGACCTACGTGATCGCCCAGCCCTGTGTCGACGTCAAGGACCGCGCCTGCATCGACGAATGCCCGGTCGACTGCATCTACGAGGGTGACCGGTCGCTGTACATCCACCCCGACGAGTGCGTCGACTGCGGTGCGTGCGAGCCGGTCTGCCCGGTCGAGGCGATCTACTACGAGGACGACCTCCCGGACGAGTGGGCCGACTACTACAAGGCCAACGTCGAGTTCTTCGAGGAGGTCGGCTCGCCCGGCGGTGCCGCGAAGGTCGGTGTGATCCACAAGGACCACCCGGTCGTCACGGCCGAGCCGCCGCGCGGCTGACCCCGGACCGATCCGTGGCGCTCGACCTCCCCGACTTCCCCTGGGACCAGCTCGTCCCGTTCAAGCAGCGCGCAGCGGCGTACGAGGGCGGCCTCGTCGACCTGAGCGTCGGCTCGCCCGTCGACCCGACCCCCGAGGTCGTCCGCCAGGCCCTGGCCCGTGCGACCGATGCGCACGCCTACCCGCAGGTCGCCGGCACGCCCGCGCTGCGCGAGGCGATCGCCGCCTGGTACGGGCGGCGGCAGGGCGTCACGCTCGCCCCGGAGCAGGTGCTCCCGACGATCGGCTCGAAGGAGTTCATCGCCGGGCTCGCGCTCTGGCTCGGCATCGGCCCCGGCGACACCGTCGTGTTCCCGGAGGCCGCGTACCCGACGTACGAGCTCGGCGCCGCACTCGTGCGCGCCGAGGCGCTGGCCTCGGACGACCCCGCCGCCTGGCCGGAGACCACGAAGCTCGTGTGGCTGAACTCGCCGGGCAACCCGGACGGCCGCGTGCTCTCCGTCGAGCAGCTGCGCGGCGCGGTCGCACGGGCACGGGAGCTCGGCGCGGTCGTCGTCGGCGACGAGTGCTACGCCGAACTCGGGTGGGAGCCGCCGTACGACGCGGCGCCGACCCCGTCGATCCTCGACCCCCGTGTCGTGGGGGACCGTGTCGATGGCGTGCTCAGCGTGTACTCGCTGTCGAAGCAGTCGAACCTGGCCGGCTACCGCGCCGCCTTCGTCGCCGGGGACGCAGCGATCCTGGCGGAGGTGCTCGCGGTGCGGAAGCACACCGGCATGATGCCGCCGCTGCCCGTGCAGGACGCGATGATCGTCGCCCTCGCCGACGACACGCACGTGCAGCAGCAGAAGGCCCGCTACCGCGCCCGCCGGAACATGCTCCGACGGGCACTCGAAGGAGCGGGCTTCCGGATCGACCACAGCCAGGCCGGCCTCTACCTCTGGGCCACCCGGGGTGAGCCGGCGCTCGACACCGTCGGCTGGCTGGCGGAGCGGGGCATCCTCGTCGCCCCAGGGACCTTCTACGGGCCCGCGGGTGCGGAGCACGTGCGGGTGGCGCTCACCGCGACCGACGACCGGATCGCGGCCGCGGCGCAGCGCCTGGCGAGCACGAGGCGACTCGCGGCCTCCTGACCGAGGTGGGTCGCGCCTCCCGCCCGTGACGAGGGACGACACCGCCGTGCGCTCCCTGCACAATCCGTGGAATCCACCAGATCTCCGCCTTCCGGTGGTGCACGACCGACAGTCGGCGCAGTTAGGCTGTCGTCGTGACTGACACTGCCAACGACGCTCAGAAGACGGCCACACCGCCCACCACGCCCGTCCCCGTGAGCCCCGCCGCCGCGGAGTCGACGGAGACCGCGACGCTGACCTTCCCGGGTGGCACGGCGGAGTTCCCGATCCTGCCGAGCGTCGACGGCGCATCCGCCATCGACATCTCGTCGCTGAAGAAGCAGACCGGGCTGAACACGCTCGACTACGGCTTCGTCAACACCGGCGCGACGAAGAGCGCCATCACCTACATCGACGGCGACCAGGGCATCCTGCGCTACCGCGGGTACCCCATCGACCAGGTCGCGTCGGGGTGCACGTACCTCGAGGTCGCCTGGCTGCTCATCTACGGCGAGCTCCCCACCGCCGAGGAGCTCGAGGGCTTCGACGCCCGCATCCGTCGGCACACGCTGCTGCACGAGGACCTCCGTCGCCTGTTCGACGCACTGCCGCACTCGGCCCACCCGATGTCGGTGCTGTCGAGTGCCGTGAGCGCCCTGTCCACGTACTACGAGGACGACATGGACGTCGACGATCCGGAGAAGGTCGAACTGCAGACCGTCCGGCTCCTCGCCAAGCTCCCGGTCATCGCCGCCTACGCGCACAAGAAGGCCATCGGCCAGGCGTTCCTCTACCCGGACAACAAGCTGTCGTTCGTCGACAACTTCCTGCGGCTGAACTTCGGCACCATGGCCGAGCCCTACGAGCCGAACCCGGTGCTGTCGAAGGCGCTCGAGCGGCTCCTCATCCTGCACGAGGACCACGAGCAGAACGCCTCGACGTCGACCGTCCGCCTGGTGGGCTCGACGAAGGCGAACATGTTCGCGTCGATCTCCGCCGGCATCAACGCGCTCTACGGGCCGCTGCACGGTGGTGCGAACGAGGCCGTGCTCGAGATGCTCCAGCAGATCAAGGACTCCGGCGAGCCGGTGTCGCGCTTCGTCGAGCGGGTGAAGAACAAGGAGCGCGGGGTGAAGCTCATGGGCTTCGGGCACCGCGTCTACAAGAACTACGACCCGCGCGCGAAGCTCGTCAAGGAGTCCGCGCACGAGGTCCTGCAGTCGCTCGGGGTGCAGGACGACCTGCTCGACATCGCGATGGAGCTCGAGCAGATCGCGCTCGAGGACGAGTACTTCGTCAGCCGCAAGCTCTACCCGAACGTCGACTTCTACACGGGCATCATCTACCGGGCGATGGGCTTCCCGCCGCGGATGTTCACGGTGCTGTTCGCCATCGGACGTCTGCCGGGGTGGATCGCGCAGTGGCGTGAGCTGAACAACGACCCGCTGAACAAGATCGGTCGCCCGCAGCAGCTCTACGTGGGGCACCCGGAGCGGGACCTGCCCGCGCGCTGACGCCGGGCTCCCTGCTGCCGGAAGGCCCGCTCGCGTTCCGCGAGCGGGCCTTTTCCGTCACGCTGGGCGCCGCGTGCTGACGGTTCGTGCCCGCTGGGCGACGTGCGCGCGGCGTGTCCTGCCCGCTCGGTGACCCGGGAGCGACCGCGAGCAGCGTCGGACGGGAGGCACGGTGCGGGCTGGCACCGCGCCTCCCGTCCGGCGCGCCCCGCCCGTTCCTTCCCATCACGCTCGACATGGCAGGCGGAATCAGGCGTACCTGGTCGTTCCAGCGGACCTGGTACGCCCGGTTCCGCTGGGTACGCCCGGTTCCGCTGGGTACGCCCGGTTCCGCCGGGTACGCCGGGTTCCGCCGGGTACGCCGGGTTCCGCCCGGTCCGCCCCGCCCACTCGCGCAGCATCGAGGCTGACGCAGGGCCCGCCGTCGCCCTCGCCGACCCGAGCAGCCGTCGCCGCGTCGAGACGGCGCGGACGCGACGAGACACCGCCGGAACCGGCGGTGTCTCGTCGTGGCGCGCCCGTCTCGCGGAGCCGCGGAGGGGCGGAGGCGCGGAGCCGCGCCGCGCTACGCGTGCAGCGCCGTGTTGAGCTGGATGCCCTGTCCCTGGCGCTGCAGGGCCTCGACCGCGCCGGAGAGCGAGTTGCGCCGGAACAGCACGTTCGGCACCCCCGACAGTTCCGCCGCCTTCACGGTGCGGGGTGTGCCGTCGGGGCTCGGCGCCGCGCCGACCAGGACGACCTTCGTGCCCGCCGTCACGTAGAGCCCGGCCTCGACCACGGAGTCGTCACCGAGCGAGATGCCGAGGCCGGCGTTCGCCCCGAGGAGCGCCCGTTCCCCGAGCGACACCCGGTGCGTCCCGCCGCCGGACAGCGTGCCCATGATGGACGCGCCACCGCCGATGTCGGTGCCGTTGCCCACGACCACGCCCTGGGACACCCGGCCCTCGATCATGGCGTCACCGAGCGTGCCGGCGTTGAAGTTCACGAAGCCCTCGTGCATGACCGTCGTACCGGGTGCGAGGTGCGCGCCGAGCCGCACGCGGTTCGCGTCGCCGATGCGCACGCGGTCCGGCACCACGTAGTCGAGCAGGCGGGGGAACTTGTCGACCGCGTGCACGGCGATGCCCGCGCGCTGCAGCGCGGGACGCAAGCGCGTCAGGGCATCGGGGTGGACGGGGCCGGCGTTGGTCCACGCGACGATCGGCAGGTGGCCGAAGACGCCGTCGAGCGAGACCTCGTTCGGTCGCACGTGCAGGTGGCTGAGCAGGTGCAGCCGCAGGTAGGCGTCGGGCGTGCTGGCCGGTGCGTCGTCGATGACGATCTCGGTCGTCACCGCTTCGATCCGGACCTCGCGCCGCGGGTCGTCGCCGACGTGCGCCTCGAGCTCGGGCGGGAGCACCGCGTCGGCCGGTCGCGCGCCGAGGTGCGTCTCCGGGTACCACGTGTCGAGGGTGGTGCCGTCGGCGGCGATCGTCGCGAGGCCGTGGCCCCAGGCGTGCGTGGGTCGGTCGGTGGCAGCGGTCGCGTCGGTCACGCCACCAGGGTAGCGAGCGCGCCGGGCGACGACCCGTCCAGGGAGACGGTCTGTGGAGAACGGTCGCGTCCCCGGTCCGCCCATTCTGGAGGCGCGGGTGCTGTGGACGGACGGCCTCCGTCCACAGGTGGTCGCCTCACCGATCGCTGAGGGACACGGCCGGTACGCTGACCGCATGCCGGAGCAGCTCGACCTCACCGCCTCGTCCATCGACATCACGCGTGCCATCTGCGACATCGAGTCGGTGTCCGGGAACGAAGGACCCCTCGCCGACGCGATCGAGGCAGCGCTGTCGGCGCTGCCCCACCTCGAGGTGGTCCGCGACGGCGACGCGATCGTCGCGCGGACGCAGCTCGGCCGCGATCGCCGGGTCGTGATCGCCGGGCACATCGACACGGTGCCGCTCAACGGCAACCTGCCGACCGAGTTCCGCACCACGGACGACGGCACCGAGATCCTCTGGGGCCGCGGGACGGTCGACATGAAGGCCGGCTGTGCGGTGCAGCTCAAGCTCGCGCACGACCTCGCCGAGCCGAACGTCGACGTCACGTGGGTGTTCTACGACCACGAAGAGGTCAGCGACTCCCTCAACGGCCTCGGGCGGCTCGCGCGGACCCGTCCCGAGCTGCTCGCCGGCGACTTCGCGATCCTCGGTGAGCCGTCGGGCGCGCAGATCGAGGGCGGGTGCAACGGCAACCTCCGAGCCGAGGTCCGGACCTTCGGCAAGCGCTCCCACAGTGCGCGCAGCTGGATCGGCGACAACGCGATCCACAAGACGGCACCGATCCTGGCGACGCTCGCCGCCTACGAGCCGCGGACCGTCACGGTCGACGGTCTCGAGTACCGCGAGGGCCTGAACGCCGTCGGCATCACCGGTGGCATCGCGGGCAACGTCATCCCGGACGAGGCGATGGTGCACGTGAACTACCGCTTCGCGCCGTCGCGCAGTGCCGACGAGGCGGTCGCGCACATCCGCGAGCTGTTCGACGGGTACGACGTGCAGATCGTCGACCTCGCCGCCGGTGCTCGGCCCGGGCTCGACGCCCCGCTCGCGCAGCAGTTCGTGGCCGCGGTCGGCGGCCCCGCTCCGCGTCCGAAGTACGGCTGGACCGACGTCGCCCGCTTCTCGGCGCTCGGCGTCCCCGCGGTCAACTACGGTCCGGGTGAGCCGGTCTTCGCGCACCACGACGACGAGCAGGTGCCCGTCGACCAGATCACCGCGGTCGAGGACGGCCTGCGTCGGTGGCTGACGGCGTGACCACCGGCCCCGCGCGCACCGTCGCGGGGCACTCGACCTCCGAGCGCTTGCGGGCGCGCTACCGACTCGTGCCGTGGTGGCTGCGGGTGACCGTCGTCTACGTGGTCGCACGGCTCGTGACGGGGGCGATGCTCCTGGCCTTCGCCGGTGTGCAGACCGCGAACTCGTTCACCGCAGCACGTCCGTCGTACCTGTCCTTCGCCGCCATCTGGGACGGCGCCTGGTACCGCGTGATCGCGTCGAACGGGTACCCCTCCACCCTGCCGGTGGACGCCGCGGGCCACGTGACGGAGAACGCGTGGGCGTTCATGCCCGCCTACCCGTTCCTCGTGCGCGGCCTGATGGTGCTCACGGGTGCCTCGTTCGAGGCCGTCGCCGTCGTGGTGTCGCTGGTCGCGGGGTGGGGTGCCGCGCTGGTGTTCCGGCGGCTGATGGGTCGCTTCCTCGACGACGGCCGGGCGACCTTCGCCACGGTGCTGTTCTGCGTCGCGCCGGTGTCCGCCGTGTTCCAGGTCGCCTACGCCGAGGCGATGGGGCTCTTCCTGTTGCTGGTCGCCCTGCTGCTGATGGTCGATCGGCGCTGGTGGACGATGCTGCCCGTCGTGCTGCTGCTCGGCATGACCCGACCGACCGGACTGGCGTTCGCGTTCCTCGTGGCGCTGTTCCTGGCCGCCTGGACGATCCGACCGTCGTGGGTGCGCGAGGCGGCGCGGCCGACCCTGCGCACGGCCGTACCACCGCTGACCGTCGCCGCGGTCTCCGGGCTCGTCGGGCTCGCGTGGCCCGCGATCGCATGGGCGGTGACGGGGGTGCCGAAGGCCTACACGGACACGGAGCTCGCCTGGCGGTCGTCGTACATCGGGTGGAAGGAGCTCGTCCCCTTCGCGCCGTGGATCCAGGGCGCCGGGTGGTGGTTCGGGCAGCCGGCGGGCGGGGTCCTGCTCGCCGTGGCGGTGGTCGGGTTCGCGGTCTTCGTGTTCCACCCCGTCGCGCGGCGCATCGGCCTGGAGCTCCGCCTGTGGGGTGTGGCGTACGTCGTCTACCTGCTGGCGGTGTTCTTCCCGCAGTCGAGCACCTGGCGCATCCTGCTGCCGATCGCGCCGCTGCTGGGCATCGTCGCCCTGCCGAGGTCGCGGGTGTACCGGGTGCTGCTGGTCGCCGTGTGCATCGGCCTGCAGTTCGTCTGGCTGTACACGTGCTGGTGGGTCGACGGCTACGACTGGACCCCGCCGTGATCGCCCCCGCCGGGATCGGCGGCGCCGTGACCGGCCCCGCCGGGATCGCTCTCGCCGCGGTCGACCTCGCGGTCGTCTGAGTCCTCCGCGGCAGGCGTGTCCGACGGGTCCTCGCCGGGACGCCAGTCGGCCGCGGCGTGCACCATCGCGTTCACGGTCGCGATGAACGGCACCGCGAAGAACGCACCGACGACGCCCGCGATCGTCGTGCCCGCGGTGACGCCGAGCACGACGCCGAGCGGGTGCACGCGGACGGCCGAGCCGGTCAGGAACGGGTGCAGCACGTGGCTCTCGAGCTGCTGCACGACCACGACGACGCCGAGCATGATCAGCGCCGGCACGAGCCCGTTGAAGACCAGCGCGATGAGCACGGCGACGATGCCGGCGACGATCGCCCCGACCACCGGGACGAACGCGCCGAAGAACACGATCACGCCGATCGGCACGGCGAGCGGCAGCCCGAGGGCGAGTGCTCCGATGACGATGCCGAGCGCGTCGGTCACCGCGACGACGAGCTGGACGCGGATGAAGCTGGTGAGGGTCTTCCACCCCGCCTGACCGGCCGCGTCGATGCGCCCTCGGGAGCGACGCGGGAAGATCCGGACCACCCACGACCAGATCCGGTGACCGTCGATCAGCACGAAGATCGTCGTGAAGACCACGATGAAGAGCCCCTCGAGGGCGTGAACCAGGCCGCTGCCGGCCTCGGCTGCCCCGGACAGGATCGACGCGACGTGGGTCTGCAGGAACTTCGTCGCCTCCGCCAGGTACTTCGTGACCTGCGCCGAGGTGATGCCGAACGGCTCGGTCGCGAGGAGGGTCTGGAAGGTCTGCACGTTGCTCGTGAGTCGACGCTCGAGGGTCGGCAGGTCGTAGCGGATCTGCGCGGTGACGACGAGCGCCAGGATCCCGAGCACCACCACGACCGAGATGCAGGCCGTGAGCACTGCGAGCCACTTCGGCCACCGGTGCCGTTGCAGGAACGCCGAGAACGGGGCGAGCAGCGCACAGACGAGCAGCCCGACCAGGAACGGCACCACGATGTCCTGCAGCAGCACCACAAGGGCCACGAGGACGGCCAGGGCGGCCACCGTCACGAGGAAGCGCCACGAGAACGCACCGGCGATGCGCATGCCCGTCGGCACCGCCTCGGCGACCGGTTCGGCCTGTGGACGCAGCATGGAGCGGATGTTCGGCATACGCCAAGGTGACCACTCCGAGCCGCGAGAACGTCGCATTCCGACACCCCCAACCTGGGCGGTTTCGCAGTTGCCCCCTCGGTACGGGATAATGGGCGAGCATCTTCTGCACGAAAGGGGACATCTGATGGCAGCGATGAAGCCGAGGACCGGTGACGGGCCGATGGAGGCTGTCAAGGAGGGTCGACTCATCATCGTGCGGGTTCCGCTCGAAGGTGGAGGCCGCCTGGTGGTCTCGGTCAACGACGCCGAGGCCAAGGAACTCCACGACGCACTGGCAGAGGTCGTCTCCGCCTAGTCCGTCGACGCACCACGACAGGAGGCCCGGAGCGCGTACGCTCCGGGCCTCCTGTGCGTGCCGCAGCCGGTCGGAGCGGCCGTACGGGTCAGGTCGGACCGACCGGAGGGTCAGGTCAGGCGGAGACCTTCGTCATCTGGAGCAGCCCGTCCCCGGCGGGGGAGAGCGCGCTCCGGACCGCACCCGACGTCGACACCTCGGTGAGCAGCAGTCGGAAGTCCGTGGTCGCGCGGTCCCGGCGCACCGGGTCCGCGACCCGACCCCGCCAGAGCGCGTGCGGGACGAGCACCGTGCCCCCGACGCGCGCGAGCCGGAGTCCGTGCTCCACGTACTCGATGACGTGCTCCGGGTCGGCGTCGACGAGCACGACGTCGTACGACGCCTCGTTCATCCGCGGCAGGACCTGGTTCGCCCGACCCGGGATCAGCCGGACGCGCGACGGAGCGGTGCCGGCGGCGACGTAGGCGTCGCGGGCGTACTGCTGGTGGTCGACCTCGACGTCGATCGTCGTGAGGGTGGCGTCCGGCGCACCGCGCAGCAGGTACAGCCCCGACACCCCGAGTCCGGTGCCGATCTCGATCATGCTCGTCGCGCGCGAGGCCGCCGCGACGACGGCGGTCTGCGCGCCGATCGCGGGGGAGATCGCTTCGACCCCGAGTTCCAGGGAGTGCTCTCGCGCTCGGGCGATCACCTCGGGTTCCGAGACGATGTCCTCGGCGAACTTCCAGTTCGACTCTTTCTCTGACACGCACACTCCGTTCGGAGGTCAACTCTACGGGTGCGGCGCAGTGGGACGGGTTACGCTCGTTGCCGTGTCCATCGACTTCAACAAGATCCTGATCATCGGGATCATCGCGGTGCTGCTGCTCGGACCGCAGCGCCTGCCGATGTACGCGCAGAAGCTCGCCGAGTTCGTCAAGGCGGTCCGCCGCTTCGCCGACACCGCGAAGGACCGCATGCGCGAGGAGATGGGCCCCGAGTTCGACGACGTCGACTGGCAGAAGCTCGACCCCCGGCAGTACGACCCCCGTCGCATCATCCGCGACGCCCTGCTCGACTCCGGGGGCGCGACCGCCGGCAGCATGGCGGCGGTGGAGACCGCGCAGGTGACCGCGTCGAAGGTACGGGCGACGGCACCGGTGGTGCCGCTCGCCGAGGGCGAGCCTGCCCCCTACGACACCGAGGCGACCTGACGCGACCTCCGCCACGACACGACGGACGGGAGGCCCGGTGCCAGCTGGCACCGGGCCTCCCGTCCGTCGTCCAGGTGCGCCCATCGTGAGCGTCCGAGCCCATCGCACCCGACCTGAGATGACGATCCGCGCGTCGGATGCCGAAAGGAACGGTCACCCTTGCGCGGAGCAGTCACCTTCGCGCGGAACGGCCACCCTTGCGCGGAACGGCCTCCCGTCCGTCGTCAGTCCCGTGTCGCGACGATCGTGAACGTCGTGGGCATCCGGTCGCGGTCGGCGGCGGGCCAGACCCACGAGCCGTGCCCGTCCTCCTCCATGCGGGGGCTGAAGCGCCACGGCAGCGTGCGCCCCTCGTCGAGTCGGCGCAGGCGCAGGCCGGCGCCGAGCAGGGCGTTGACGACCTCGGACAGCGGGTGCGGCCACTCGTAGGTGCGGGTGTTGGCGACGGTGCCCTCGCCGACGTAGGTGCCAGCGTCCTCCCACTGCTGCGCCGTGCCGTCGGGGAAGTACCGGTGCCGCGTCACGAGCTCCGCGGCGTCCTCGTCCAGGGCGTACAGCGCCGGGTGGCCGTCGCGGATGAAGAACACCCCGCCCGGTCGGAGGAGACCCGCGACCTGTGCAGCCCAGCGGTCGAGGTCGTCCAGCCAGCAGATCGTGCCGATGCTCGTGTAGACGACGTCGAAGTCCCCGGTGACGGCGGCGCGGGCGTCGAGGACGTCGGTCTCCACCCAGGAGACGTCGAGGCCGAGCCGGTCGGCCAGGGCCGCTGCGGACGCGAGCGCCGGCGCGGAGAAGTCGACCCCGGTGAGCCGGGCACCCTCACGGGCGAGGGAGACCGTGTCGGTGCCGATGTGGCACTGCAGATGGCAGACGTCGAGCCCCGCGAGCGTCCCGCCGGGCAGCCACGGCGTCAGTGCGGGCAGGTCGTCGCGGACGACGTCCGAGCGGTGCGCCGGGTCGTCGAGCGCGGCGACGTCGTACGCGCCCTCGTGGATGGGGACCCGGTCGTCCCAGTTCGCGCGGTTCGTGTCGCGGGCGGCGTCCCAGTCGACGGTGACGTGGTCGGTGCTGTCCATGCAGTCACGCTAGCGGGAGCGTCGACCCGCGAGGTGATCGGTCAGGACAGGCTGAGCCCGAGCTTCCGTCCGGCCAGACCCCGCCCCATCGTGGTGATCGACTCGGCCACGGCCCGCAGGGCGACCGCAGCGAGGTCCTCCGGTGCGCCGAGCACGACGGGCACCCCGGTGTCCCCGCCCTCGCGGAGCGGCACCGAGAGCGGCACGCGTCCGAGCACCGGCACGGGGACGTCCTGCCCGCGGGAGAGCCGTGCAGCGGTCTCGTCGCCGCCGCCCTCGCCGAACAGGTGCAGGACGCTGCCGTCGGGCTGCACGAGCCCCGCCATGTTCTCCACGACGCCGATGACCCGCTGGCCGGTCTGTCTCGCCACGACCCCGCTGCGCTCGGCGACGTCGGCCGCCGCGGCCTGGGGTGTCGTGACGACGAGCACCTCGGCGTGGGGGAGCAGCTGCCCGACCGAGATGGCCACGTCGCCGGTGCCGGGCGGCAGGTCGAGCAGGAGCACGTCGAGGTCGCCGAACCACACGTCGGTCAGGAACTGCGCGACCGTGCGGTGCAGCATCGGACCACGCCAGGACACCGCCGTGGACACGTCGTCGACGAACATGCCGATCGAGACGACCTTCACCTCGTGGGCGACCGGCGGCAGGATCATGCTGTCGACGCGGGTCGGGCGGGGTGCCACACCGTGTTCGTCGGTCAGTCCCATCAGACCGGGGACGCTGAAGCCGTGTACGTCCACGTCGACGATCCCGACCCGCTGCCCGGCCGCTGCCAGGGCGACCGCCAGATTCACCGTGACCGTCGACTTGCCGACCCCGCCCTTGCCGCTCGTCACGGCGATGACCCGGGTGAGCGAGTCCGGGGTGAACTGCACGCCGCGCGGTCGACCGGCGCGGAGTCGCTCGGTGAGCGCGGTGCGGGTCGCCGGGCTCATCACGGAGACGTCGACGTCGACGTGCTGCACGCCGTCCACGGAACCGGCGGCCGACCGCACGTCGCGCTCGATGGTGTCGGCGGCCGGGCACCCGACGATGGTGAGCTGCAGGTCGACGCGCACCGAGCCTCCCGGCTGCACGTCCACCCCGCGGATCATGTCGAGCTCCGTGACGGGGCGACGGATCTCGGGGTCGATCACGCGACCGAGCGCAGCGAGGACCGCGGCGCCGAGCTGTTCGTCGGTCGCCGCGGGGGAGTCGTCAGCCACGCGCGCTCGTCGCTCCCTCGCTGTCGTCGACGGCGTCGGCGCGCAGTGCGGCCTCTTCCTGGTCGCGGCGGTCCAGCTCCTCGAGCAGTGAGCGGATCTCGGCGCGGATGAAGTCCTTCGACGCCATGTCCCGCATCGCCAGGCGCAGGGCGACGACCTCGCGCGCCAGGTACTCGGTGTCGGCGAGGTTCCGCTCGGCACGCTGGCGGTCCTGCTCGAACTGCACGCGGTCGCGGTCGTCCTGCCGGTTCTGCGCGAGCAGGATGAGCGGGGCTGCGTACGAGGCCTGCAGCGAGAGCACCAGGGTGAGCGCGGTGAAGCCGATCGCAGCCGAGTCGAACTGCCACGGCTTCGGTGCGAGGGTGTTGTAGCCCATCCACAGGGCACAGAAGAGCGTCAGGCCGACCAGGAACCAGGGCGTGCCCATCGCACGTGCGATGCCCTCGGTCGCGCGACCGAAGGTGTCGCCGCGACCACGGCGTCGGGTCGGGAGCACGCGCGTGCGCATGCCCTTGGGGGAGTCGAGTCGCTCCTGTCGGGCGTCATCCGTTCGGGCCACGGGTGGTCCTCCTTCCCGTCGTCACGGGCGTCTTGCGCTGGCGTTGGCGGAGTCGCGAGGGGGCATCCCCCTCGCCCCGACTTCGCCAGTCGTCCGGCAGGACGTGGTCGAGGACATCGTCGATCGTCACCACCCCGACCAGACGGTGGGCGTCGTCGACCACGGGGACGGACACGAGGTTGTAGGTCGCCATCACGCGGGTGACCTCCGCAGCACTGGCGTCCACGCGGACCGGTTCGGTCTGCTGGTCGATGAGCGTGCCGAGGCGTTCGTTCGGCGGGTAGCGGAGCATGCGCTGGAAGTGCACGAGCCCGAGGAACCGACCGGTCGGCGGCTCGTAGGGCGGCAGTACCACGCAGACGCTCGCGCCGAGCGCCGGAGCGAGCTCGTGCCGGCGGATGAGGGCCAGTCCCTCGGCCACGGTCGCGTCCGCCGAGACGATGACGGGCTCCGTCGTCATGAGACCACCGGCGGTGTCCGGCTCGTACTCCAGGAGCATGCGGACGTCCTGCGCCTCCTCCGGCTCCATGAGCTGCAGCAGGGCCTCGCTCCGGTCGTCGGGGAACTGCGCGAGCACGTCGGCGGCGTCGTCGGGCTGCATCTGGTCGAGCACGTCGGCGGCGCGGGCGTCCTCGAGGCGGGTGAGGATCTCGATGCGCTCCTGGTCGGGCATCTCCTCGAGCACGTCGGCGAGGCGGTCGTCGGGGAGCTCCTCGGCGACCTCGAACCGGCGTTCCTCGGGCAGGTCGAGCAGCGTCGAGGCCAGGTCGGCCGGCAGCAGGTCGGAGTACGCGGCGATGACGTGCTCGGCGGACTGGGCCTCGCCGGGGAGCTCGTCCTCGGTGACCTCGTTCCAGGTGGCGAACGTCGTCGGGCCCTTGCCGAACGGCGACGGGGTCGTCTTCGGCTTCCGGAGGAAGAGCTGCGACACCTCCCAGTCGCCCTGCCCGCGGTCCTCGATCGCGACGTCCTCGACCGTGGCGCGCGTGCGCTCCTTCTTGATGAGGACCTTGCGACCGAGCATCTCCGCGATGACGCGGACCTCGCCACCGCGCTGCTCGAAGCGGCGCATGTTGACGATGCCGGTGGTGATGACCTGACCGGCACCGATCGACGTGACGCGGCCGATGCTCAGGAAGATGCGGCGCTTGCCCGGCACCTCGACGATGAGCCCGACGACGTGCGGGGCGTCGACGCGGCGGTACACGACCAGGACGTCCCGGACGCGACCGACGCGGTCGCCCGCGGGGTCGAAGACGGAGCACCCGGCGAGGCGGGCGACGAAGACCTTCGTGGCGCTCACTCGTCCAGCGTAGTCGCTGCCGCTCGGGCCGGGCACGAGCGGACCCCGTGGACGCTGAGACGACACACGGGGTCGACCCGCAGCTGTCGTCGCTGTCGCTGTCGCTGTCGCTGTTGTCGTCGTCGACGTCGCTGTCGCTGCTGTCGACATCGCCCCGGAGGTTCCCGGGAGGCGCACGTGCGATCGCAAGGTGCCCGGTGGATGATGGCTGGGTGAGCAACCAGAGCCCGTTCGCCGGACGCACCGCCCAGGCCTTCCCGACGCTGCCGCGCGGGGACGTCCTCGGCACCTACGACAGCTACCCCGACGCCCAGCGCGTCGTCGCGAAGCTCGCCGAGGCGGACTTCCCCGTCGCGAAGATCGCGATCGTCGGCAACGACCTCAAGACCGTCGAGCGGGTCACCGGCAAGATGACGTACGGCCGTGCGGCGATCGCGGGCGCGCTCTCCGGCCTGTGGCTCGGCATCTTCTTCGGCATCGTGCTGACGCTGTTCTCGCCGACCGCCGGCGGCCTGATCATCGCGGCCGCGATCATCGGTGCCGCGTTCGGCATGCTCTACGGCATCGTGTCCTTCGCGATCACGAAGCGGCAGCGCGACTTCACGAGCGTGCACCAGGTGCTCGCCACGAACTACCAGATCGTCGTCGACCCGCAGCTCACGGGCCAGGCGCAGCGGATCCTCGGGCAGCACGGTGCGACGCCGTCCACTCACTGGAACGACGCACCGCAGCCGGGAGCGCCCGGTTCGCAGGCCCGCCCCTTCCAGGGGCAGGAGCCGTGGCGTCCGGGCCCGCAGCAGGGATCGCCCTACGGCGGCCACGCGACACCGCACCAGCAGCCCCGGCCGGGAGGCCCGCAGCAGTCGGGCCCGTCGGCCGGCGGTCCGCAGGCGGGCGCGTCCCACCCCGGGGACGGTCCGCGGTACGGGACGAACGACGGTCCGCGCTACGGGACGAACGACGGTCCGCGCTACGGCGCGGACGACGGTCAGCGGAACGACGGCCCGCGGAACGGTTCGCACGACGCTCCGCGGCCCAGCACGAACGACGGCCCGCGCTACGGCACGAACGACGGCCCGCGCTACGGCGAGACCCCGCAGACGGCGCAGCAGCCCGCGCCGCCGGCGGACCCCCGCGTCCCGCAGTCACGGCCGGACCAGCCCCCGCAGTACGGGGAGCGCGTCGGCGGCACCGACCAGCGTCCCGACGGTGCCGACCAGCGCCCCGGCTCGGCGCCCGAGGACCGTCGCGACGGCGAGCGCGGCTGACGAACCCCCGATCACACAGGAAGCCCGCGTCGACGATCGTCGACGCGGGCTTCCTGTGTAAGGGTGGATCGTTCAGAGCACCTTCGAGTAGCAGATCGATCGCGCCGCGCCGACGTACGGCCCGAACTGGGCGATCCGACGGAAGCCCTCGCGCTCGTAGAACCCGATGGCCCGCTTCTGCTCGTCGCCGGTCTCGAGCACGAGCGCCGGGGAACCCAGGTCGATCGCGGCCTCCTCGAGGCGACGGAGGATCGCGCTCGACACCCCGGCCCCGCGGGACTCCGGTCGCACGTACATCCGCTTCACCTCGGCGATGCCGTCCTGCACCAGGCGCAGGCCGCCGCAGCCGAGGGGCGTGCCGTCCTCGTCACGGGCGAGGAAGAACACGGCGATCGAGTCCGCCGTAGGCTTCTCGCCCGGTTCGGTGTCCCCGCCGTAGGCCCGGTCGATCTCCAGTCGCTGCGCGGCACGGAGCCGCTGCGCGTCGGGGGAGTCGAAGTGCTCGACGTCGATCACGAGTCCGCGCGGCACGTCGGCGCCCGTCCGGCTGTCCGGCTGGGTTGTGGTCGTGCTGGGGGAGGCCTCGGGCGTCGTCGTCACGTCCTCAGGCTAGCGGCCGGTGCGGGCGATCCACCCCTCCACTTCCGAGGGGGTCCGCGGGATGCCGACGGACAGGTTCTCGGCGCCGTCCTCGGTGACCAGGACGTCGTCCTCGATGCGGACGCCGATGCCGCGGAACTCCTCGGGCACGGTCAGGTCGTCCTGCTGGAAGTACAGGCCGGGCTCGATCGTGAACACCATGCCGGGCTGCACGATGCCGTCGATGTACATCTCGCGACGGGCCTTGGCGCAGTCGTGCACGTCGAGCCCGAGGTGGTGGCTCGTCCCGTGCACCATGTAGCGGCGGTGGAACTGGTTGTCCGGCTGGAGCGACTCCTCGGCGGTGCCCGGCAGGAAGCCCCACTCGGCGGTCTTCTTCGCGATGACCTCCATCGCGGTGGCGTGCACCTCGCGGAAGGTGATGCCCGGCTTCACGATCGCGAATGCGGCGTCGGCTGCCTCGAGCACGGCCTCGTAGACCATGCGCTGCACGTCGGTGAAGGTGCCCGACACGGGGAGCGTCCGGGTGATGTCGGCGGTGTAGAACGAGTCGACCTCGACCCCGGCGTCGATCAGGATGAGGTCGCCCGGCTGCACGGCGCCGTCGTTGCGGGTCCAGTGCAGGATGCAGGCGTGGTGCCCGGACGCGGCGATGGTGTCGTAGCCGACCGTGTTGCCGTCCGCTCGTGCACGGCGGTTGAAGGTGCCCTCGACGATGCGCTCGCCACGGGGGTGTGCCAGGACGGCGTCGAAGTCGGCGATGACGTCGTCGAAACCGGACTTCGTGGCCTCGACGGCCTTCCGGAGCTCGTTGACCTCGTAGGCGTCCTTCACGAGCCGGAGCTCGGACAGGTCGCGGGAGAGCACGTCCTCGGTCGCGGGGGTCTCGTCCACCGCGTCCGCTCCACCGACCGTGGTGCCGAGGCGGGTGTCGATCGCGCGCGTGAGCTCGGTGTCGGCGTCGCGGACGAGCAGGACCGACGCGTCGAGGCCGTCCGCGACCTCGGCGAAGGCGCCGAGGTCGGCCGTCGCGAGCCCGAGGTCGGCCGCGACCTCGTCGAGCGAGGGGCGGGGGCCGACCCAGAACTCGCCGATCTCGGGGTTCGCGTAGAACTCCTCGGAGTCGCGGCCGGCCGTGGCACGGAAGTACAGCGTGGCGTCGTGCCCGGACCCGTTCGGCGTCATCACGAGCACGGAGCCGACAACCGTGTCGGTGCCCCAGCCGGTCAGGTGCGCGAAGGTCGAGTGCGGGCGGAAGGGGTAGTCGCAGTCGTTCGAGCGCACCTTCGCCTGCCCGGCGGGCACCACGATCGTGCGCCCGGGGTGCAGCTCCGAGATGCGGGCGCGGCGCTCGGCCGCGAAGGCCGACTGCTCGCGGGGCTCGGGGACCGGCCGCGCACGGTCCGCCCACTGCGACGCGATGTGGTCCTTGAAGGTCGAGGACCCGGGGGTGGTGGAACGGTTGCTCGTCGCGCGGGGAGTGGTGTCGGCCATGTCACCCATCATCGCACCGAGCTGACCCTCCGGCCTGAGCGGCTGTTCACCTGTCGGTAGCATGGTGGACGTGCCCGATCCGTTCATCGACCTGCACGCCCACTCGAGCGTGTCCGACGGCACCGAGCGGCCGGCAGACCTCGTCGCCGCAGCCGCCGCTGCCGGCCTCGACGGCGTCGCCCTGACGGACCACGACACCACGGCGGGGTGGGACGAAGCGATCGCCGCCGTCCGCGACCGCCCGATGTCGCTCCTCCCCGGACTCGAACTGAGCACGCGCGTCGGCCACCGCAGCGTGCACGTGCTCGGCTACCTGGTCGACCCGACCGACGACGCCCTGGTCGCGGAGACCAGCCGGATCCGCGACGGCCGGTACTCGCGGGCACGGCGCATGGTCGAGCGCATCGGCCGCGACCACCCGATCACGTGGGAGGACGTCCTCGCCCAGGCGCGCGACGGCGCCACGATCGGCCGTCCGCACATCGCCGACGCCCTGGTCGCCCGCGGGCTCGAGCCGGACCGCAGCGCAGCCTTCCGCGGGATCCTGCACCCCGCGTCCGGCTACTACGAGCCGCACGAGGCACCGACGCCCCTCCGCGGGGTCGAACTCATCCGCGGTGCCGGCGGCGTCCCCGTGATCGCGCACCCGGCTGCGTCCTCGCGCGGGATCGTGATCGACGAGCCGATGCTCCGCGAGCTGGTCGACGCCGGCCTCGGCGGCCTCGAGGTCGACCACCGCGAGAACCTCGCCCACGGCAAGCGCACGCTGCTCGACTGGGCGGGCCGCTACGACCTGTTCGTCACCGGCTCGAGCGACTACCACGGCACCGGCAAGCCGAACCGCTTCGGCGAGCACCGCACTGCGCGGCGCTCCTTCGACACCATCGTCGACCAGGCCACCGGCAGCGCCCCGGTCCACGGCGCGGGTTCCCGCCTGGCCTGAGGCCCGTCCCGCTCGGTCCGACCTGGCCGAGCCTCAGTCCGAGCGACGTTCCTCGCGTTCCGGGGCGCGAGCAACGTCGCTGGGCCCGAGACTCGGGCGCGGCATGCCGGCGCGTGCGCGCGGACGCCGGAGGGCCCGTCGCGTCAGCGACGGGCCCTCTGGTCTGGAGGCGCTACTCGCCGTCCGACGACCCCTGCGGAGCCGAGGCGGTCGCCTCGGCGGAGCCGCTGCCGCCGCTGCGACGGCGACGACGACGGCGGCGCTTGGCGGCGCCGTCGGTCGAGGTGCCCTCGGTTGCGGGCTGCGCGTCGGTCGACGGCTCCGTGTCGGTGCCGGTTGTCTGCTCGGCGGGGGCCGACGCGTCGGACTGCTGCGAGCCTCCAGGACGGGTCCGGGTGCGGGACCGCGAACGCGAGCCGCTGCGCTCGCCGCCCTGCCGGTCACCGCTGCGCGCGCCGCGCTCGGTGCGCTGCGGGGCGGAGCCGGCCTCGGCCGCGTGCGCGGACGCTCCGGGCAGGCGGCCCTTCGTCCCCGCGGGGATGTCGAGGTCGGCGAACAGGTGCGGCGACGACGAGTAGGTCTCGACTGGCTCGGGGATGCCGAACTCGAGGGCCTTGTCGATGAGCGTCCACTTGTGCAGGTCGTCCCAGTCGACGAACGTGACCGCGATGCCCGTCTTGCCGGCGCGACCGGTGCGGCCGGCGCGGTGCAGGTACGTGTCGGGGTCGTCCGGGATCGTGTGGTTGATAACGTGCGTGACGTCGTCCACGTCGATGCCGCGGGCGGCGACGTCGGTCGCGATGAGCACGTCGCGCTTGCCCGCCTTGAACGCCGCCATCGCGCGCTCGCGCTGCTCCTGGTTGAGGTCGCCGTGGACGGCTGCGGCGTTGAAGCCGCGGTCCTTCAGCTCCTCGACCAGCTTCGCCGCCGCGCGCTTCGTGCGGGTGAAGATGACGGTCTTGCCGCGACCCTCGGCCTGGAGGATGCGGGCGATGACCTCGTCCTTGTCGAGCGAGTGCGCACGGTAGATGACGTGCTTGATGTTCGCCTGCGTCAGGCCCTCGTCGGGGTCCGTCGCGCGGATGTGCACCGGACGGGTCATGAAGCGCCGTGCCAGCGCGACGATCGGCGCGGGCATCGTCGCCGAGAACAGCATCGTGTGCCGCACCGCGGGGACCGCCTGGAAGATGCGCTCGATGTCCGACAGGAAGCCGAGGTCGAGCATGCGGTCGGCCTCGTCGAGCACCACCTCCTGCACCTTCGACAGGTCGAGGAGGCGCTGGCGCTGCAGGTCGATGAGGCGACCGGGGGTCCCGACGACGATCTGCGCGCCGGCCTTGAGCTGCTCGATCTGGCCCTCGTACGCCTTGCCGCCGTAGATGGAGACGATCGTGGTCGAGCGGTTCGACGTGGCGACCTCGAGGTCCTCGGTCACCTGCACGGCGAGTTCACGCGTGGGGACGACGACGAGCGCCTTGACGCCGTGTTCGGGGTCTGCGCCGAGGCGCTGGATCAGCGGGAGGCCGAAGCCGAAGGTCTTGCCGGTACCGGTCTTGGCCTGGCCGATGATGTCCTGGCCGGTGAGGGCGAGCGGGATCGTCTGCTGCTGGATCGGGAAGGGCTCGCTGATGCCCTTCGTCGCGAGCGCGTCGACGATGTCCTGCTCGATGGAGAGGTCTGCGAAAGTCAATGGATCACCTTGGTCCTGGTGGGAGTCCCGGCCAGTCTACCGACGGCCGGCGACGGCAGCGCCCGCCGGGCGGGAGCGGCGCCCGTTCCCCGTATGCTCGGGGCATGGTGTCGTGGTGGAACCGGAAGCGCGCTGCGCAGCTCGCCGCCGCGTGGTTGGCGTCGCGCAACCCGCGGAACGCCTCGCCCGTGGAGCGCCTGCAGCTGGACGACGTGAGCCCCGAGCTCGACGTGTACCTGGGGCAGGCCGCCTACCTGCAGCTCTCGCTCTACGAGACGATGGGGCGTGCCGGGGTCGCGGCACCGACGATGTCCGGACGTCTCGTGACGGGTGTGCTCGCGACGACCGCGCTCGAGCGGCACCGGACGATCGTCGCCGAGATCGAACGGGGCGGGTGGGCGCCGGCGGAGCTCATGGAGCCGCACCGCGAGGCGATCGACCGCTTCCTGCTGCGCACCAGTGGCGCCGACTGGTACGAGTCGATGCTCACCGGGTACGTGACGGCGGGCATCCTCAACGACCTGTTCGGCAGCCTGCTCCGTTCGCTGCCGCTCGACGTCCGACAGCGACTGCGCACGGTCTTCGACGCGCGCGAGGAGCCCGCGGTCGTGCAGGAGCTGTCCGTGCACATCGAGCAGGACCCGCGCGTCGGGTCACGGCTGGCCATGTGGGGCCGCCGACTCGTCGGGGACACCTTGCTCGTGGCACGGTCCGCGCTGGCGGTCCACGCGCGCGAGGACCAGGAGAAGCTCGAGCCGGTGTGGACGGAGCTCATCGCGGCACACACACGGCGGATGGACGCGCTCGGGCTGACCGCCTGAGGGGCGGCGGTCCGGTCGGGCCGGCCCCCGGGGTGCGGTCAGGCTCGTCCGTGCAGGACCGGTGCGGTCAGGCGCGGGCCCGCTCGAAGAAGTCCTCGTCCGCAGCGGTGCGGCGACGACCCAGGACCCATTCGGTGACGACGGCGACGACGCCGGCGCCGACCAGGGCGAGCACCCAGATCCAGCCGCCGTCGTACGGCCACCCGGCCCAGGTCAGGGCCTCCCACACGACGGCGGCGACGACGCCGCCGACCGCCGGGCCGAGCAGTGCACCGCGCGTCGAGCGCCACGGCACGACGACGTGCGCGACGGCCCCGGCGATGAGGCCGCCGAGCACGGCGAAGAGCAGCTCCACGTCAGGCGACGAAGCCGATGCGGCGCGACTCCTCTGCGCCGACCTCGACGTAGGCGAGCGAGGCGACCGGCACGATGAACCGGCGGCCCTTCTCGTCCTTGAGGGAGAGGTGGGTCGACTGCGACTCGAGGGCTGCTGCCACGGCCTGCTCGATCTCCTCGGCGCTCTGGGCGGTCTCGAAGGCGATCTCGCGCGGGCTGTTGATGATGCCGATCTTGATGTCCACGAGCACAGCGTATCCGAGCGGCCCCCGCCGACACCGGGCGTTCGCCCGGGGCGCACCGCAGCGGTGGCGGCGGTGTGTTCCGTGCACCGCGCCGGGGCACACGCGGCTCCGGTCGCGGTGGGTCGGCCGCTGCTGTCGGCCGTGGTCGGTACCGTGTCCGCGTGCCCAGGACCACGCTGACGACCCTCCCCGAGGACGTCGGGGTCGCCCGTGCGCTCGTCGCCGACCCCGCGCAGGACGCCGTCCTGACGCTGCCCGACGCCCGGCACGCCGCCGTGATCGGCGCACCGGGCACCGGCAAGACCACCACGCTCACGCGGCTCGTCGCCGAGCGGCTCGCCCGTCCGGACGGGATCTCGCCCGACGGCCACGCGACGGTGCTCGCGCTGACCTCCGCCCGGACGGCGGCGACCGCGCTCCGCGACCGTCTGGCGGCCGCTGTCGACCGGGTCGTCCCGGGGGCGCTCGCCCGGACCGTCAACTCCCTCGCCTTCCAGGTCGTCGCACACGCAGCTGCGCTGCAGGGGCAGGAAGCGCCGACGCTGCTGACCGGTGGTGAGCAGGACCGCATCATCGCCGACCTGCTCGACGGGCACGAGATCGACAGCGGCGGTCCCGCGTGGCCGGCCCCGATCACCGCCGTCGTCCGGGAGCGTGCAGGGTTCCGCACCGCGCTCCGCGACGTGATGATGCGGGCCGTGGCCGCCGGTGTGGAGCCCGACGACATGCGCGAGCTCGCCGACGAGCGCGGACGCCCCGAGTGGCGCGCGGTCGGCGACTTCGTGGACGAGTACCGCGCGTCGGTGACGGCCTTCCGCGGCAGCAGCCTCGACTCGGCGGAGCTGGTGGCCTTCGCGACGGCCGCGGTCCTGCGACAGGAGGTCCCGGCGAGCGTCGCGGCGCTCCGGCTGGTCGTCGTGGACGACACCCAGGAACTCGTCGAGGGCGAGATCGCCCTGCTCGGCGCACTCGCGCGTTCCGGCGTGCAGGTCGTGGCGTTCGGTGACCCGGACATCGCGGCCTCGGCGTTCCGTGGTGCCGAGCCTGACGTGCTCGGACGCCTGGCCGTCCGGCTCGGGGTCGACCGCGTCGACGAGGTCGTGCTCGGCACGGTGCACCGGCACGCAGCACCGGTCCGGGCGCTCGTCGGAGCGGTGACCGCACGGATCGGCGCCGCCGCGGCCGGACGGCAGCGGACCGCCGTGGCGTCGACGACCGACGCCCGCAGCGACGCCGTGCTGCACCTCGAGGCGGGCAGCCGGTCGGCGCTCGTCGTCGCGGTCGCCCGACGGCTCCGCGAGCACCGGCTGCTGGACGGCGTGCCGTGGCACCGGATGGCCGTCGTCACCCGCAGCGGAGCGGCGATCCCCGAGCTCGTCCGGGCGCTGTCCGTCGCCGAGGTCCCCGCGACGGCGGGCGCCGCTCCCGTCCGTCCGCGGGACGACAGCGCCGCCCGGGCGCTGCTCGACGCCGCCGCGGTCGCGCTCGGGGTGGTCCCGCTCGACGCCGACCTCGCCACGTCCTTCGCGACCGGACCCCTCGGAGGGCTCGACACCCTGGCGATGCGACGGCTCCGGCTCGCCCTGCGCCGCGAGGAGCTCGCGGGCGGCGGCACCCGCGCCGCCGACGAGCTGCTCGTGGACGCCCTCGGCGCACCCGAACGGCTCGCGACCGTCGACGCCGGGTTCGCCCGTCGCGCGACCCGGCTCGCGCGCAGCCTCGTCCAGGCACGGGCGGACGCCACCGCCGACGCGAGCATCGAGGAGATCCTCTGGGGCCTGTGGGAACGCAGCGGTCTGGCGACGACGTGGGGCGGACAGTCGGCGGCAGGCGGGGTCGGCGCTGCCGAAGCCGACCGGCACCTCGACGCCGTCGTCGGGCTCTTCACCGCGGCGAAGCGCTTCGTCGAGCGCACGCCGGACGCGCCCGCGCGGGTGTTCGTCGACGACCTGCTCGGCGCCGACCTGCCCGAGGACTCCATCGGCCCCGACCGGACAGCGGGCCGCGTGCGGGTGCTCACCCCGTCGGCCACCATCGGGCTCGAGTGCGACGTGGTCGTCGTGCTCGGGCTGCAGGACGGCGTCTGGCCGAACACCCGGGTGCGCGGGAGCCTGCTCGACCCGGACGGGCTGGTCCGTGCTGCTGCCGGCATCGACGACCGGTCCGTCGACGACCGGGCGGCGGTGATCGCGGACGAGCTCCGGTTGTTCGCCCGCGCCGTCTCCCGAGCCACGACCCAGGTCGTCATCGGCACGGTCGCCAACGACGACGAGGCACCGTCGCCCTTCGTCCGGCTCGTCCCGGTGCCGCCGGGTTGGCAACCGACCGTGCACCCGCTGTCGCTCCGGGGCATGGCCGGGTCACTGCGCCGCCGTGTGGTGACCTCGGGCGACCACGAGGCGGCCTCGGCCCTCGCGCGGCTCGCCGAGGCCGGGGTCGCCGGTGCGTCGCCGGACGAGTGGTACGGGACCGCCGAGCCGACGACCGAGGACCCGCTGGTCGACCTGGACGCCCCGCCGACGCCCGAGCACGAGGACGGCGAGCCGGTCGCCCCGACGGTGGCGGTGTCGCCCTCGCGCATCGGCACCTTCGAGGAGTGCCCGGTGCACTGGTTCGTGCAGACCTTCGGTGGCAGCGCGCCGAGCCCGGCGATGGGCATCGGGACGATCGTGCACGAGGCGATGGAGCAGGCTACCGCGGTCGACGTCGAGTCGCTGTGGGACCACGTCGAGGGGCGGTGGGACGAACTGACCTTCGAGTCGCCGTGGGTCGCGGACCGCGAACGGGCGCGGACCCGCCGCATGATCGAGGGGCTCAGCGACTACCTGCGGACGTTCGCGAGCGCCGGACGACGGCTGCTCGGCGCGGAGACCTCGTTCGCGCTCGTCACCGGGCCGGCGCGCATGCGCGGCAGCATCGACCGGATCGAGGTCGACCCGGACGGCCGGGTCAGCGTCGTCGACCTGAAGACCGGGCGGTCGATGCCGAGCGAGAAGAACGACATGCCCGAGCACCCGCAGCTCGGCGCGTACCAGCTCGCGGTCGAGGACGGCGCGGTCGAGGGTGTCCCGGCCGGTGCCCCGATGGCCGACGCCCGACTCGTCTTCGTGCAGAACCCCCGTTCCGGACGGGCCTTCTCGGAACGCACGCAGCACGCGTTCGACGACGAGGCCCGCGAGGCCTACCGTGCGCGACTGCACGGGGTCGCGAGGGGGATGGCCGGACGGACGTTCCTGGCGAACGTCGACGACCACTGCGACCGTGCCCGCACCGGCGTCGAGTGCCGCATCCACGTGGTGGGAGAGGTGACCTGGTGACGACCGAGACCGACACCCAGACCGAGACCAGGGCGCACACCGACCCCGAGGCCCGCGTCGTCGCGGACGTGTCCACCGCTGCCCACGACGCCGACGCGATCGCCGACGCCCTCGGCCGTCCTCGTCCGACCGACCAGCAGCGCGCGGTCATCGAGTCGCCGCTCGCACCCGCCCTCGTCGTCGCCGGGGCCGGCAGCGGCAAGACCGAGACGATGGCCTCGCGTGTGGTGTGGTTGCTCGCGAACGGGTTCGTGCGCCCGGCCGAGGTGCTCGGCCTGACGTTCACCCGCAAGGCCGCCGGCGAGCTCTCCGTGCGCATCAACGACCGGATCCGTGCGCTCGAGGACGTCGGGCTCCTCACTGCCGGTGACGCCTTCGAGGCACCGACCGTGTCGACCTACAACGCCTTCGCCAACGCCGTGTTCCGCGAGAACGCCCTGCTGGTCGGTCGCGACGGCGAGTCGCAGGTGCTGACCGAGCCGTCCGCGTGGCAGCTCGCCCGGCGCGTGGTCGTCGGCGCGCGGGACGACCGGCTCGCCGGCCTCGACCGCGACGTCGACACCGTGACCGCCGCCGTCGTGTCGCTGGCCGGAGCGGTGTCCGAGCACCTCGTCGACCCGACCGACCTGCGGCGGTTCGCGATCGACTTCGGCGCCCTGCTCGAGCTGCCGGGCAACACCAGGGGCAACCCCTACAAGGCGGTGACCGACGCGGTGTCGGCGATCGGGGCGCTGGAGCCGCTGGTCGACCTGGTCGAGGAGTTCCGTCGACAGAAGGTCGACCGCGGCTTCGTCGAGTTCTCCGACCAGATCGCCCTCGCGCTCGCCGCCGCCGAGTCGGCCCCGCGCGTGGTCGAGGACCTGCGGAGCCGGTTCCGCGTGGTGCTCCTCGACGAGTACCAGGACACCTCGGTCGTGCAGACGCGGTTCCTCGCCCGGCTCTTCCGGGGGCACCCGGTGATGGCGGTGGGTGACCCGCACCAGTCGATCTACGGCTTCCGCGGTGCGAGTGCGGCGAACCTGGCGCGCTTCCCGCGCGACTTCGGCGACCGGTCGGGAGGCCCGGGTCCGGCCGAGGCACCGGTCACCTTCGCGCTGTCCACCAGCTGGCGCAACCCCGTCGACGTGCTCGCCGGCGCGAACGCGGTCGTCGACCCGCTCTCGGCTGCGTCCGAGGTGGCGGTGGAACGACTCGCGCCGCGGCCGGGCGCTGACCGCGGCACCGTGACCGCCGTCTTCCCGGAGACCCTGCCGGAGGAGGCGGACGCCGTCGCCCGCTGGTTCGCGGAGCGCCGGAGCGCATCGCCGGAGGGCTCGATGGCCCTGCTGCTGCGCTCGCGGAAGGACCTGGCGGCCTTCACCGCCGCGCTCGGCGCCCACCGGGTGCCGTTCCACGTGCTGGGCACCGGCGGCCTCCTGCAACGCCCCGAGATCGTCGACCTGGTGGCGTGTCTCCGGGTGCTGCACGACCCGGCGGCGGGCAACGACCTCATCCGACTGCTCGCCGGTGCACGGTGGCGCGTCGGTGCCGCGGACATCGCTGCACTGCACGAGCTCGCCCGCTGGCTGTTCCGTCGCGACCACACCCAGCAGCGCCTCGACGACGAGCTGACGGCGGCCTTCCGAGCATCGGTCGCAGCCGGGGAGCACGGGTCGATCGTCGACGCCCTCGACTTCGTCGCGAGTGCCCCGGACGACCACGGTGCCCTCGCGGGGATCAGTCCCGCCGGCCGGCAGCGGATGCGCGACCTCGGGCAGCAGCTCGCAGCGCTCCGGTCCCGCGCCGCCGGGGACCTCGTCGACTTCGTCACGCTGGTGGTGCAGGAGATGCGGCTCGACGTCGAGGTCGCCGCGCACGAACAGGGCAGTGCTGCGTTCCTCGACGCGTTCGTCGACGAGCTCGCCGGCTTCGTGACGACCGACGACCGCGCCGACCTCGGGGCGTTCCTCGGCTGGATCGACGCAGCCGCCCGCCGCGACGACATGGGCCCGCGGTCCGAGGAGCCCGAGGCCGGCACCGTGCAGATCCTGACGATCCACGGGTCGAAGGGGCTGGAGTGGGACGCGGTCGCCGTGCCGCGGCTCGTCGAGGGCGCGCTGCCCGCCCGGCCGCAGGAGGGCTCCTCCGGATGGCTCGGCTTCGGCCGGCTGCCGTACGAGTTCCGCGGGGACGCCGAGGAGCTCCCTCGGCTCGACTGGCGGGGCCACGAGGACCAGAAGGGCGTCGTCGACGCGATCGAGGCCTACAAGGAGCAGGTGAAGGCCCGCAACGAGGACGAGGAGCGTCGGCTGACCTACGTGGCGCTGACGCGGGCTCGGCACGACCTGCTCGTGTCCGGGTCGTCGTGGGCCGGCGGGGTCAAGCCGACCGCCCCGAGCCGGTACCTCCACGACCTGGTCGAGGCCGGGGTCGTCGCCGCGGAGGCCGTCCCCGAGGGCACCGCGCACGAGGAGAACCCGCTCGGCGGGGACGGCGCGACCCAGACGTGGCCGCACGTGCCGTTCGGGCAGCGGGGCGCCCGGGTGCTCGCCGCCGCCGACCGGGTGCGGAACGCGAACCCGGGCGCCGCCGGACGCTTCGCGGCGGACATCGACCTGCTGCTCGCCGAGCGGCAGGCTGCGCGGTCGGCACGGCACCGTGTCGCGATCCCGCACCGAGTACCGGCGTCCGGCTTCAAGGACTACGTCGGGAAGCCGGACGCGGTCGCCGAGCGCCTGCGTCGGCCGATGCCGGAACGGCCGTACCGCGCGACCAGGCTCGGCACGCTCTTCCACCAGTGGGTCGAGCAGCGTGCGCGCAGTGGTGGCTCGCTCGAGACCCTCGACCTGTGGGACGACGAACGCGACCTCGACGCCGACGAGGCCGTCGACGCCTCGACGGACGCTGCGGTCACCGACGACGACGCGCGTCGACTGTCGGCGTTCCAGGCGACGTTCGCCCGGTCACGCTGGGCGGACCTGACCCCGGTCGAGGTCGAACGCGAGATCCACATCCCCTTCCTCGGGCACAGCGTCGTCTGCAAGCTCGATGCCGTGTACGAGATCGACGGGCGTGCCGAGGTGGTCGACTGGAAGACCGGCAAGGCGCCCACCGGAGCGGACGACCTGGCTGCACGGCAGCTGCAGCTCGCGCTGTACCGCGTGGCGTACGCCGAGTTCACCGGGCGACCGGTCGACGAGGTCGACGCGGTCTTCTACTTCGTCGCGGACGACCTCGAGGTCCGGCCCACGGCACTGCTGGACCGCCCGGGCCTCGAGCGCGCCTGGCAGGACGCGCTCGGCTGACGCGACGACGTCGGCACGGACACCGAGTCGGACGGGAGGCGCGGGGCGGGGTCGCGCCGAGCCTCCCGTCCGGCGTGTGGTCGCCTCGGACCGGAGACCGGTCAGGTCAGCCGTGTCGACGCTCGGTCGACGACAGGAACTGCTCGACCTCGCCGATCTCCATCGTCTCGGGGGAGACCGACTGCAGCGGCGCCGCGCTCGGCGTCTGCACCGCGTCGACGAGACGGTGCATCATCGCGACCGCGTCGTCGACCACCTCGGTGCTCTTCGCCTGGACGCCGTGCAGCAGCCACTGCGCGGTCTCGAGCTCGTGGTACACCCGGGCACGCTGGGCGAGCTGACGGTCGCGGCCGCCGCCGTTCGCCTCGTACGCGCTGAGGACGGTGTCGAAGGCCTCACGACGACCGGCCAGCACCCAGGCGAGGTCCTTCGCGGGGTCGCCGAGCCGGAGCTCACCCCAGTCGAGGACACCGGTGACCGCGTCGCCGTCCACCAGGACGACCCCGGTGCCGAGCGCACCGTGCACGACGGTGGGCGTGAACTGCCAGAGCTGCTGGTCGCGCGCGGCGCCCTCCCACCGCTCGACCAGGGCGGCGGGCACCAGCTTCGTGGCGACCGCGCGGTCCATCACGGAGACGGCCGAGCGCAGGACCTCGAACGGGGTGAGCGACGGCAGGCCCGCGTCGGTCACGAAGCTCGTCGGGAGCTGGTGCACGGCGGCGACCGCGCGGCCGACGGCGGTCGCGAGCTCGGGACGTTCGCTGAGGTCGCGCAGCGTCGGGTGGGTGCCGGGGACGTAGGTCGTCACGATGGCCCGTGTCGAGCCGATCGGCGCCTGACCGCGGTACTCGGCGACGGCGAACGGCAGTCGCGAACGGATGCCGGCGCTGAGGGCGCGGATCGCGACGAGGTCGGCGGACTGCCGGGCCTCGGCCCGCTGGTTGCGCGGTCGACGGATCGCGCTGAGCGTGCCGTCCGCACCGCGCAGGACCGCCGACTCGTAGTCTCCGGAGGCGGCCGAGCCGAGGGTCTGCGTGCCGGTCAGGACCAGACCGGGAACGGCCGTGGTCGCCAACGCGGCTAGAGTGAACTGGGATCCCGCCATGCCCCTCAGGGTAGGTCCGCGTCCGGTGCCGGAGCGCACGCCACGCTGGCCTGTGCAAGCCCGGGCACCGTCCACAGGGTCCTGCCGAGAAGCCCGTCCCGAACGAGGAGCACCCCGCCGTGACCGTCGAGTTCGCCGCCAGACTCCCGCTCTCCCGCAACGAACTCGACCGCGACGCGGAGTTCCGGACGACCCCGGACCTCGACCGCGTCCTGCGCGCCGACCCGGAGACGCGGTGGTTGCCCGTCCGCGGTGCCGACCTGCTCCGTGACGCCGCCGGGGCGCTCCGGTTCGTCGGCGCCGACGCGGTCCCCGAGGACGCGGTGACGCTCTACCTCGGCCGAGCGGTCAGCGACGCTCCGGACGCTCCTGCGGGCACCCGCTTCGTCGCAGCCCTGCTCGACGCGTCCGCCGCCGCGGCGATCGAGCCGGACGACGAGGCCTGGGCGAGCCTCCGCATGTTCGGCACCGAGCTCTCCGCCCGCGACCAGGGCCTCGCCGTCGAGGCCGTCGCGATGGCGAACTGGCACGCCGTGCACGGGTTCTCGCCGCGCACCGGCTCCCGGTCCGAGGTCGTCAGCGGTGGGTGGGTCCGCCGCGATCCCGAGGGCCACGAGCTCTTCCCGCGCACCGACGCAGCGATCATCGTCGGGGTCACCGACGCCGACGACCGCATCCTGCTCGGGTCGAACGCCGCGTGGGACGCCGACCGCTACTCGCTGCTCGCCGGCTTCGTCGAGCCGGGCGAGTCGCTGGAGGACGCCGTCCGCCGCGAGGTCTGGGAGGAGTCCGGCGTCCGCGTCGAGGAGCCCGAGTACCTCGGCTCGCAGCCCTGGCCGTTCCCCGCCTCGCTGATGCTCGGCTTCCGCGCCCGGGCCGTGGACGGCGACCCCTCGACCGCGCGCCCCGACGGCGTGGAGATCCTCGACGTCCGGTGGTTCTCGCGCGACGAGGTCCGCGAGCGTGCCGGCGACACCCTGCTGCTGCCCGGCCGCACGTCGATCGCCCGCGCGATCATCGAGGAGTGGTACGGCGGGCCGCTGGACGTGCCGTGACCGACCCGCACGCGACGACCGGTGCCCCACCGGTGCGCCCACCGTCGCCGGACGAACTGCTCGCGGCGCTCGACGCCGAGCAGCAGACCGTCGCCCGGACGCTGCTCGGGCCCGTCGCCGTGCTCGCCGGTGCGGGGACCGGCAAGACCCGGGCCATCACCCACCGCATCGCCTACGGGGTGGCGACCGGCACGTACTCGCCGAACCACGTCCTCGCGCTGACCTTCACCACGCGTGCGGCCGGGGAGCTCCGGTCACGGCTGCGTGCGCTCGGCGCCGGGACGGTCCAGGCACGCACCTTCCACGCCGCGGCCATGGCGCAGCTCAGCTACTTCTGGCCGGACACCGTCGGCGGACACGCTCCGCGGATCGTCGAGTCGAAGGGACGGGTGATCGCCCACGCGGCGGACACCGTCGGGATCCACGTCGACACCCCGGTGCTCCGGGACCTCGCCGCCGAGGTCGAGTGGCGCAAGGTGCAGATGCTCACCTACGACGAGTACGAGGCCGCGGCGGCCGACCGGGTGATGCCGCGCGACACCCCGGCCCGGCGCGTGGTCGACCTCATGAAGGCGTACGAGCAGCTCAAGGACGACCGCCGGCAGCTCGACTTCGAGGACGTGCTGCTCGCGACGCTCGGCATGGTCGAGTCGGAGCCACGGGTGGCCTCGTACGTCCGGCAGCAGTACCGGTTCTTCGTCGTGGACGAGTACCAGGACGTCTCGCCCGTGCAGCACGACCTGCTCCGGGCGTGGCTCGGCGGCCGTGACGACGTGTGCGTGGTCGGCGACGCCAGCCAGACGATCTACTCGTTCGCGGGCGCGTCGAGCCGGTACCTGCTCGGCTTCGGGTCGGAGTTCCCGCGCGGGTCCGTCCTGCGGCTCGAACGGAACTACCGGTCGACGCCGGAGGTCGTGCACGCGGCGAACACCCTGATGCGCGGCCGACCCGGCGCCCTCGACCTCGTGGCGCAGTCCGCCGAACGAGGCCCGGAACCCGAGGTGCTGCCCTGCGTGCACGACGGCGACGAAGCACAGACCGTCGCTCGTCGCATCGGCGAGCTCGCGGCGGCGGGAGCGGCGTTCGGCGACTGCGCCGTGCTGTACCGCGTCGGGGCGCAGTCCGCCGCGCTCGAGTCCGCCCTCGGCCGTGCCGGCATCCCGTACCGGGTGCAGGGCGGCACGCGGTTCTTCGACCGGCCCGAGGTGAAGCTCGCGGTGCACCACATGCGCGGCGAGGCCGTGCGGCAGACCGACGACGAGCTGACCCGCCGGGTCGGACTCGTGCTGCAGCTGAGCGGCTGGACACCGACGCCGCCGGACGGCACCGGCGCGGTCCGCGACCAGTGGGAGGCACTGCAGGCGATCATGGGCCTGGCCGAGGCTGCGCCCGCCGGCACGACCATGCAGGAGTTCACGAAGGACCTGGTCGACCGTGCGGCGACCCACCACGAGCCGGAGCTCGACGCCGTCACCCTCGCCACGCTGCACTCGTCGAAGGGCCTCGAGTGGCCGCACGTCGTGGTCGTCGGCGCTGCCGAGGGGCTGCTGCCCATCTCGCACGCCACGACCGACGTCGAGGTCGACGAGGAACGCCGGCTGTTCTACGTCGGGCTGACCCGTGCGCGCCGCTCGATCACGGTCACGTGGTCACGGCAGGGCTCCACGCGTGGGGGCGCCCGGGCGCCGAGTCGGTTCCTGGCAGCGCTCGACAGGCACACCGAGGGTGCGGTGCCACCGGCAGCAGGCTGACCGTCAGGTCGTCCCGGTCGAACACGACCTGGTCGGTCCCCGGTTGCTGGGTCCTCAGGGGCAGGCGCTGCACGAGCATCCGCACGGTCGCCGACGCGACCGCGGCGAGCCTCCAGGGCGACAGCGGGGCCGCCGGTCGGCCCCACACCTGCGCGGCCAGCGTCGGCCACGCCGGGTCCTCGTCCACACGGGCGTACTCGACGCACTGCAGGCAGGGTCCGTCGCCCGGGACGACCACCGGCCCGAGCCGGACCCGCCCGTCGCCGACCACGAGCGGCAGGTGGGGGGTCCCACGGCGCGCCCACGCCGACCGCAGCGCCGGGTCGACGACGTGGTCGGCGACGACCACCGCGAGCACCGGCGGCGGATCCGGCAGCACGACCGGGCCACCACGGGGTGCGACCGTCCGGGCGACGGTCACGCCCTCGCCCGAGAGCATGTCGGCGACGGTGTCCGCGAGGACCCCGGCCCCGTGGACCTCGACCCGGGCGAGCGGCTCGGGCAGGACGTCGAGGACGGCGGGGGAGGCATCCCCGAGCACGCGGGCCGCCACCTCGGGCCGGCACCCGGTCGTGGCGGCGAGGGCGGTCAGGGCGTCGCGGCTGGTCTCGCGTCGGAGCGCGCAGAGGAAGCGCTCCTCGGCGACGGTCGGTACGGGGACGACGGCGCGCGGTGGGTCGACGCCGAGCTGGACGGTGCCCGGGTCACGCCAGACGAACTCGAGCGCGGGGTCGATGCGGATGCCCATGCCCCCACGCTGGCGGAACGGCCGGCCCCGCGGGGGCCGGCCGTCACGATCTGTGGAGAACTAGCGGGGTCCGGAACCGGGGGAGTCGTCGCCCGCAGCCCCGCCGTCCGGGGTGCCGTCGCCCTCGTCCTCGATGCCACCGCTCTCGTCCTCGCGCGGGCGGTCCCCCGAGGCGTCGTTGAGGAGGTCCTCGAGTGCCTTGTCGAACGCGTCGTCCTCGGCCGAGCGGCCGGGGTTCCGGAGCCGCAGCACGAAGGCGTCCGGGTCGTCCACGTCCTCCGACGTCGGCACGGCGTCGAAGTGCGACCAGAGGGCGTCGCGCTGCTCGGCGCCGAGCTCCTCGGTGACCCGCTGCCAGAGCGCGGCGGCCTCGCGCAGTCGACGGGGACGCAGCTCGAGACCGACGAGCGTGGCGAAGGCGGACTCCGCCGGACCCCCTGCGGCACGGCGACGGCGCACCATCTCGGCGATCGCGTCGGACTTCGGCAGTCGCGTGGTCGCCGCTGCGGTGACGGTGTCGACCCAGCCCTCGACGAGCGCGAGCATCGTCTCGAGCCGACCGAGCGCTGCCTCCTGTTCGGGCGTCCGCGGCGGGATGAGCGCACCGGACGCGAGTGCGTCGCGGAGCTGCTCCTGGTCGGTCGGGTCGATCTCCGACGCGAGTTCCTCGACCCGGTCGAACGGGATGTGGATCCCGCGGGCGTAGTCGGTGATCGACGAGATGATGTGCAGCCGGAGCCAACGGGCCGACCGGAAGAGCCGGGCGTGCGCGAGCTCGCGGACGGCCAGGTAGATCCGGACCTCGTCCTCGGGGACGTCGAGGCCCTCGGCGAACTCGGCGACGTTCTGCGGCACCAGCGCCGCGACCTGCTCGTCGAGGAGCGGCACACCGACGTCACCGCCGGAGACGACCTCCTTCGACAGCTGTCCGACGACCTGGCCGAGCTGGATGGCGAACAGGGCACCGCCGACGCCGCGCATCGCCTTCGAGACGTCGCCGAGCATCGCCTTGAGCTGCTCCGGCGCGCGCTGCTCGATCGCCTCGGTGAGGGCGTTCGAGATGCTCAGCGCCACCGGTTCGGCGATCTGTGCCCACACCGGCGTCGTCGCCTTCGCCCACTGCTCGCGCGTGTACAGGCTCGGCGTGGCCGTGAGCTCGGGCACGGTCGTGGCCTCGTCGAGCCAGAGCGCAGCGACCTGGAAGGCCTGGTCCGACGCCTGGGCGGTCGCCGGGTCCACCGGGTGCCCGCCGTCCCGCGCGATCGCGGTCGCCCGCTCGGACGCCACCGAGAAGTCGATGCCGTCCCCGCCCGACTGCGCCGCGCGCTGCAGCTGGCTCATCAGGTTCGCCACGAAGGCGGGGTCGTTCGGCAGTCCGGCCGCGCCCGCGAGCTGCGACGGGTCGATCTGCCCCTCTCCGGAGAGCAGCTTGCGCAGCATCTCCTGGAAGTCGTCGTCCGGCCCCGGCTGCGGTTGATCAGGCATGCGCACTACGCTAATCCCCGCTCGTGGAGCCGCACCTGGGACGGCCCCGCGGGAGTGCCCATCCGGCTGCGCCGAGGGCGAACACCCGGGCCGCGTCCGCCGGCCCACACCTCGCAAAGGACGTCCGTGACCCTCTTCGCTCCCGCGCCCCGCCGCCGGTCCCGCGCTCGCACCGTCGGGTGGGCGTTCGTCATCGGTGCCGTGGTGCTCGGACTCCTCGCGAGCTTCCTGCCGAGCCCGTACCTGATCGAGGTGCCCGGCCCGGTCTACAACACGATCGGCACCCAGCGGCAGGGCCAGGGCAAGGCCGCGAAGGACGTCGAACTGATCCAGATCGACGGCGCGCAGACCTACCCCACGGCGGGCGCGCTCGACATGCTCACCGTGGGCATCCAGGGCGACGCCACGACCCGTCCGTCGTGGACGAGCGTGATCCGCGCGCTGTTCTCGCGCTCCGAGGCGGTCATCCCCGCCAGCGCCGTCTACCCGGAGGGCACCACCACCGAGCAGGTGAACCAGCAGGACGAGGCCGACATGCGCTCGTCGCAGCAGTCCGCCGTCGCCGCGGCGCTCCTCCACCAGGGCTACGACCTGCCGACCGAGCTCCGGGTCGGGACGGTGCAGGACGGCTCCGCCGCCGACGGGACGATCCGCGAGGGCGACGTCATCACGGCCTTCGACGGGAAGCAGCTGACCGAGAACGTCGACGC
Organism: Curtobacterium sp. NPDC087080; assembly: GCF_044745105.1. Taxonomy (NCBI): domain Bacteria; kingdom Bacillati; phylum Actinomycetota; class Actinomycetes; order Micrococcales; family Microbacteriaceae; genus Curtobacterium; species Curtobacterium sp. NPDC087080. Next base: position 609,539 of record NZ_JBIUZP010000002.1, read on the forward strand.
CGGCTCGCTGCGCGAGGCGGTCGCGGAGCACGGCACCTCGTCGCCGGCGACGGTCACGCTGCTGCGCGACGGCCAGCGCGAGCAGGTCGAGGTCACCCCGCGCGAGGAGCAGGGCACCCCGCTCCTCGGCGTCGGGGTCACCGAGCGGTACGACTTCCCCTTCGAGGTGAAGATCGCCCTGCAGGACGTCGGCGGTCCGTCCGCCGGCATGATGTTCGCGCTCGGGATCATCGACGAGCTGACGCCGGGGGAGCTCAACGGCGGCGAGCACGTCGCCGGCACCGGCACGATCACCGCCGACGGTGAGGTCGGTCCGATCGGTGGCATCCGGCAGAAGCTCTACGGCGCGAAGGACGCCGGCGCGACCGTGTTCCTGGCGCCGGCCGGCAACTGCGACGAGGTCGTCGGTCACGTCCCGGACGGTCTCGACGTCTACAAGGTCGCCACGCTCGACCAGGCCGTCACCGACCTGCAGACGATCGCATCGGGGAAGAGCACCGCCGGACTCGCGCGCTGCGGTTCCTGACCCGGCCACGCGCGTGCCGCGTCGTGCGGGCACGACGCGATCCGTGCCTCCCGACCGGCCTGGAGGCCCTGCTCGGCTTCCTGAGTCCCCGTACAGTTTCGCTGTCGGTGCGGACCAATAGGATCGGTGCACTGACGGCCCGCCGTGCCGGGCCCGCCGGTCCGACACGTCTGGAGCACATCAAGTGACGACAACCTCGTCCACCTCGGGCACTGCAGGGCGGCGTTCGCCGCGGGTCCCGATCGTGGTCACGATCATCGTGCTGGCCGCACTGGTGATCGGCTTCTTCATCTTCGCGAGCCTGTACACCGACTACGCGTGGTTCGCGCAGCTCGGCTTCCAGCAGGTCCTCACCACCCGCTGGATCGCGGGCACGCTCATGTTCGTGGCCGGCTTCCTGGGCATGGCCGTCCCGGTCTACGTGAGCATCGCGCTCGCCTTCCGGTTCCGACCGGTGTACGCCAAGCTCAACTCGCAGCTCGACCGCTACCAGCAGGTCATCGAGCCGCTGCGTCGCGCGGTGATGATCGGCATCCCGGTCGTCCTCGGCCTGTTCGCCGGTCTGGCCACGGCCGGCCGCTGGAGCACGGTGCTCGAGTACTTCAACCGGACGCCCTTCGGCAAGACGGACCCGCAGTTCGGGCTCGACATCGGGTTCTACGTGTTCGAGCTGCCGTTCTGGCGCTCCATCGTGGCGTACTCGTCGGCAGTCGTGCTCATCGCCGGCATCGCCGCGCTGGCCGCGACCTACCTGTACGGCGCCCTGCGCTTCGGCGGGCGCGAGGTCCGCATCTCCAAGGCGGCACGCATCCAGCTCGCCGTGACCGCTGCGATCTACGTGGCCCTGCAGGCCGTCAGCCTGTGGCTCGACCAGTACGCCGCGCTGACGAAGGACAACCCGCTCATCACGGGCGCGCAGTACACCGACGTCAACGCCGTCATCCCGGGTCGCGAGATCATGGCGGGCATCGCGGCGATCGTCGCGGTCCTGTTCATCGTCACCGCCGTCATCGGCCGCTGGCGCATCTCGATCGTCGGCACCGGGCTGCTGCTCGTCGCGGCCATCGTCATCGGCGGCGTCTACCCGTGGATCATCCAGCGCATCCAGGTGAAGCCGTCGGAGCGCACGTACGAGTCCGCGTACATCGAGCGGAACATCAAGGCCACGCGTGACGCCTACGGCGTGAGCGGGGTCGAGGAGCAGAACTACGACGCGACGACCGAGGCGAGCTCCGGCGCGCTCGCGCAGGACGCCCAGACCACGGCGAACATCCGCCTGATCGACCCGAAGATCGTCTCGGACACCTTCAGCCAGCTGCAGCAGTACCGGCAGTACTACCAGTTCCCGGACCAGCTCGACGTCGACCGCTACGACATCGACGGCCAGACCGAGGACACCGTGATCGCGGTCCGCGACATCGACCTCGCCGGCCTCAGCTCGCAGGCGAACACCCAGTACAACCGGACGTTCGTCTACACGCACGGCTTCGGTGTGACCGCGGCCTACGGCAACCAGCGCGCGAGCGACGGCAAGCCGGTGTTCCTCGAGTCCGGCATCCCGTCGAACGGCAAGCTCGGCAACTACCAGGAGCGCGTCTACTTCGGTGAGACCTCGCCGCCCTACTCGATCGTGGGCGGGCCCGAGGGTTCGAAGAACATCGAGCTCGACTACCCGGCCGGCTCGGACGACAGCGACGGCGGCAACGCCACGACGACGTACCAGGGCGACGGCGGACCGAGCCTCGGCGGGTTCTTCAACCGGCTCGTCTACGCGGCGAAGTTCCAGTCCGAGCAGATCCTGCTGTCGAACGCCGTGAACCGTGACTCGCAGATCCTGTACGACCGCGACCCGATCCAGCGCGTGCAGAAGGTCGCCCCGTACCTGAAGCTCGACAGCGACGCGTACCCGGCGATCGTCGACCACCGCATCCAGTGGATCGTGGACGGATACACGACGAGCGACGCGTACCCGTACTCGCAGAGCCAGAGCCTGTCGGACACGGTCGCGGGCACCGACTCGTCGGCGTTCAGCACCGACCAGGTGAACTACATGCGGAACTCGGTCAAGGCGACCGTCGACGCGTACACGGGCAAGGTGACGCTCTACGCGTGGGACACCGAGGACCCGGTGCTCAAGACGTGGCAGAAGATCTTCCCCAGCACCACGCAGTCGGTGTCGCAGATGAGCGCCGAACTGCTCGACCACGTGCGCTACCCGACCGACCTGTTCAAGGTGCAGCGCGCCATCCTCGGCACGTACCACGTGACCAACGCGAACTCGTTCTACTCGGGTGACGACGCGTGGAACACGCCGCAGGAGACCACGACGGGCACGAACGACTCCGAGGCGAACTCCGACACCGTCTCGCAGACGACGACGAACGCGCTGGGTACCAGGACCACGCCGTCGCAGGGCAACCTGCAGGACCCGTACTACCTGACGATGAAGGTCCCGGGCCAGGACACCGCGTACTCGCTCTACACGACCTACATCCCGCAGCAGTCGGCCGGAGCGAACAACCGCAACGTGCTGACCGGGTACCTGGCGGTCGACTCCGACGCGGGAGGCGCCGGCAAGGGGGAGAAGGCGTCGAACTACGGCAAGCTCACGCTGCTGACGATGCCGAAGACCGACAACATCCCGGGCCCGGCGCAGGTGCAGAGCCTCTTCAACGGTGACACCACCGTCTCGCAGGAGCTGAACATCCTGAAGCGCGGCAACTCGACCGTGAAGCAGGGCAACCTGCTGACGCTCCCGGTTGGTGGCGGGTTCCTCTACGTGCAGCCGGTATACGTCCAGTCGACGTCCAGTGGCTCGTACCCGCTGCTGCAGAAGGTGCTCGTGGCCTTCGGCGACAAGATCGCGTTCGAGGACACGCTCGACCAGGCGCTCAACGAGCTGTTCGACGGCAACTCCGGTGCCGCCGCCGGTGACCAGGGTGCTGCGGACGCATCCGGGTCCGGTTCGTCGGGCTCCGGTTCGACGGACTCGGGGTCGGGCTCGTCGGGTTCGGGTTCGTCGGACTCGGGGTCGGGATCGTCCGGCTCGACCGGTGACTCCGGCTCGACGTCCGGTGGTTCCGGTGGCTCGTCGAGCGGCTCGGGGAACCAAGCGCTCGAGCAGGCGCTGGCCGAGGCGCGCAGCGCGCTCCAGGACCGCCAGCGGGCCTACGCCGACAACGACCTGGTTGCTGCGGCCGAGGCGGACAAGCGCCTGCAGGACGCCATCGAGGCCGCGACCGCGGCCGAGAACGGCAACTGACACGCCGTGGCGAGGCACTCGATTTGTGCCTCGCCACGGGGCTGTGTAGGCTATTGGATGTGCCGCGGGGTGGAGCAGTTCGGTAGCTCGCTGGGCTCATAACCCAGAGGTCGTAGGTTCAAATCCTGCCCCCGCAACCAAGCGTCACAAGAAGGCCCCGGTCCGATCGGACCGGGGCCTTCGTCGTGTGCGGGCATCGCACGCGGCTACGCTCGCCCCATGGCTACCCTGACCGTCGCTGCCGCGCAGTTCGCTCCCACCGACGACTCCGTCGCGAACCTCCGGACCGTCCGGACCGCCGCTGAAGAGGCTGCGCAGCGCGGTGCCGACCTGCTCGTGACGCCCGAGTACACCTCGTACTTCAGCGCCGAGCTCGACGAGCGCTTCGTCGCCGCAGCCGAGCCGCTCGACGGGCCCTTCGTCAGCGGACTGCAGGAGATCGCGCGACAGCACTCGCTCGCGCTGGTGGTCGGCATCGCCGAGACCGCAGACACGAGCGGGCGGTTCCGGAACACCCTCGTCGCCGTGCTGCCCGACGGGTCGATCGCGGCGACGTACCGGAAGGTGCACCTGTACGACGCGTTCGGCTCGAAGGAGTCCGACCGCATCGAGTCCGGCGACGCCGACCAGCTGCCCGTCTTCGAACTCGGCGGCCTTCGTGTCGGGCTCGAGACCTGCTACGACCTGCGCTTCCCGGAGGTCACCAGACGACTGGCAGCACCGGAGGTCGGCGCAGCGGACGTGGTGGTCCTGCCGGCCGAGTGGGTGCGCGGGCCGGGGAAGGAGCACCACTGGCGCACCCTGCTGACCGCCCGTGCGATCGAGAACACGATCTGGGTCGTCGGCGTCGGTCAGACCGGGCCGATCGGCATCGGTGACTCCGTGGTAATCGACCCGTCGGGGGTCGCGGTCGCCGCTGCCGGAGCGAGGGTGGGGACCATCGTCGCGACGATCGACACCGCCGTCACCGAGGAGGTCCGAGCGGTCAACCCGTCGCTCGCGCTCCGTCGCTTCGACGTGCACCCACGCTGAGGCGCCTCGCGCGTCCGAACGGCGCCCGTTCCTCGCACGTCGGCTTCGGCGTCGACGTGCCTCGGGCGCTTGTCAGTGTCCACGAGCGGGCGGAACAGGACCGCCCCTGTGCGGGAGGCATCGCCGGTTCCGCCCGCTCGCGGCAGCGGCTGCGGCTGGTTGCTCGGCGACGACCAGCCCGAGCCCCGGCGTGGGCTGCGCGGGGGTCGACGCATGCACGTGTCGAGCGGGCGGAAGCGGCGCGGCTCAGCTCCGAAGTGTGCAGGAAAGGCCCGCTCGGCGACGGCGGCGCGGGGCACCCGGGCTCGGGGCGCGGGTCAGGCCGAGCGGGCGGAAGCGGCGGCGCTCAGCTCCGAGGAGTGCAGGGAAGGCCCGCTCGGCGTGACGGCGGCGCGGGGCACCCGGTCTCGGGGCGCGGGCTCCGGGCTCAGGTCTCAGGCGAGCGGGCGGAAGCGTCGGCGCTCGGCTCGGCAGCGTGCAGGGAAGGTCCGCTCGGCGTGACGGCGGGGCGGGGCAGTGCGCGCCGAGCAGGGGGCAAGAGTGCGTGGGCAGGGACCGGGGTCAGCGCAGCGGGGCGAGAGCGGCGAGTCGCGTGGCGGCCTCGGACAGCACGTCACGCCGCTTGCAGAAGGCGAACCGCACGAGCGACCGGTAGCCCGCGGCCCGCTCCGGCCGGACGAACGCCGAGACCGGGACACCCACCACGCCGGCGAGTTCCGGCAGGCGGAGGCAGAACTCGCGGGCGTCGTCGTACCCCAGCGGTGCGGTGTCCGCGAGGACGAAGTAGCCGCCGTCCGGTCGCATGACCTCGAAGCCGGCGGAACGGAGTCCGGCCGCGAGCAGGTCGTGCTTCTCGGAGAGCTCGCTCGCGATGCCGTGGAAGACCGCGTCCGGCAGACGGAGTCCGGTCGCGACCGCGGGCTGGAACGGAGCGGCGTTCACGAACGTCAGGTACTGCTTGACCGAGACGACGGCCTCGACGAGCGCGGGAGCGGCCGTGAGCCAGCCGACCTTCCAGCCGGTGGTGCTGAAGGTCTTGCCAGCGCTGGAGATCGTGATCGTTCGGTCCGCCGCGCCGGGCAGGGTCGCGACGGGGACGTGCGGGGTGCCGAAGGTGAGGTGCTCGTAGACCTCGTCCGTGACGACGAGGGCGTCGTGGCGCTCTGCGAGCTCGAGCACCGTTGCCAGGACCTCGCGGGGGAGCACCCGCCCGGTGGGGTTGTGCGGGGTGTTCACGAGCACGATCCGCGTGCGGTCGGAGAACGCGGCGCGCAGGGTGTCCTCGTCCGGCAGGAAGTCCGGAGCAGTCAGGGGCACCGTCACGTGCGTGCCCCCGGCGAGGCGGATCAGCGCCCCGTAGGCGTCGTAGAAGGGCTCGAAGGTGATCACCTCGTCGCCGGGTTCGACGAACGCGAGCAGCGTGGCGGCGAGGGCCTCGGTCGCGCCTGCCGTGACGAGGACCTCGTGATCCGCGTCGACTCGCAGGCCGTACCAGTGCGCCTGGTGCTCGGCGATCGCCTCGCGGAGCTCCGGCGCCCCGCGTCCGGGCGGGTACTGGTTGACCCCTCGGCGGATCGCGTCGACGGCGGCGTCGAGCACCTCGACCGGGCCGTCCTGGTCGGGGAAGCCCTGGCCGAGGTTGATCGCTCCGGTGGCAGCGGCGAGTGCGCTCATCTCGGCGAACACGGTCGGTGCGGGCACGCCGTCGGGGCCGAGCAGCATCGCCCCTTCTGCGGCTCGGAGCCAGGGTCCGGTGCGGTGCATGGTGGGTCCCTCCGGTGCGCCGGGCGCGGATCGACGCCCTGGAGCACCCCAACCTAGTAGGACGGATCAGTGGCCTCGCCCCGGTACGTCGTGTCTCGTCGCGAGACCGGGAGGACGCCCACAGCCCACGCATAAGATCGCCATAGGTCGCTTGCAGCCCCAGCAGGAGCACCGCTCAGGTGGACGCGGAAGACTGCAGGAGCTTGAAAGGAGCACGTCCAGCATGACCGACACCACGCCACACGGCCAGGGCGACGACAACCGCCCCGAGGACACCGACCACCGGGCCGCTGCCGAGGACGCCACGCGCGAGACCTCCGGCGAGGGCGCGTCGACGCAGGACGTCTCCGGACTCCCCGCCGACCGCCACGCGGACCACGACCACACCGACGTGTTCGACCACGCCCGTGCTGGTGAGACCGACGTCATCCCGACGGGGGGCGGCGACAACGCGACGGACCGCTACACCGCGCCGTACCCGACCGTCGGGCGCGACGGCAGCGGGGCCGCGCAGCAGTCCAGCCCCTACGGCTCCGACAACGCGCACCACGACCAGACCGCGACCGGCGCGTACGGCCGGGGACAGTACGGCCAGGGCCAGAACGGCCAAGGCCAGTACGGCCAGGACCAGGGCCAGTACGGGCAGAGCCAGTACGGCCAGAGCCAGGGCCAGTACGGGCGGACCCAGTACGGCCAGAACCAGGGTCAGTACGGCCAGGACCAGGGCCAGTACGGCCAGGACCAGGGCCAGTACGGCCAGGACCAGGGCCAGTACGGCCAGGACCAGGGCCAGTACGGGCAGACCCAGTACGGCCAGAGCCAGAGCCAGAGCCAGTACGGCCAGGCCCCCTACGGTCAGGCGCAGTACGGCACCGACCAGGACCGCTCCGGCCAGGGGCAGTACGACCGCCCGCGCTACGGCGAGTACGCACAGGGCACGTCGCCGTACGCCTCGCAGTACGGCACCCCCCAGAGCGCCTCGTACCCCGGCTCCGCCCAGGCGCCCTCGTCCGCCAGCGCCTTCGGCGACGTCGACGGCTCGAACCAGCGCAACGGCCACTACTTCGGCGGCGCTGCCGCAGGTGCAGCGACCGGGACCGCCACGAGCACGAACGGGAAGAACGGCCGCAACAAGCTGGTCCTGCCGATCGTTGCCGGGTTGGTGCTCGCCGGCCTGGTCGGCGGTGGTGCGGGCTGGGCCGCGGGAGCCTCCCAGTCGGGCACGACCGTCATCGGCTCGGGCTCGTCGCAGAGCGGCGGCAACCTCACGGTCAACGACTACAACAACGCCACCGTCGTCACCGCCGTCGCTGCCCAGGCCACGCCCTCGGTCGTGACCATCAACGTGTCGTCGGGCTCCGCGGGCGGCACCGGCTCCGGCGTCTTCTTCACGAAGGACGGCTACATCGTCACGAACACCCACGTGGTGACCCTCGACGGCGACAGCGCGAACGGCACCATAACGGTGACGACGTCCGACGGCAGGATCTACCCGGCGAAGCTCGTCGGCACGGACCCGACGGTGGACCTCGCGGTCATCAAGATCGACGCGACCGGCACCAAGCCGATCTCGTTCGCGAACTCGTCCGACCTCAACGTCGGTGACACCGCGGTCGCGATCGGTGCGCCGCTCGGGCTGTCGAACACCGTCACCGACGGCATCGTCTCGACGCTCAACCGCAGCATCCAGGTCGCCTCGAGCGCTCCCAGCCAGGGCGGCGACTCGAACGAGGGCGGCAACAGCGACAGCCCCTTCGAGTTCCCGGGCAACGGTGGGTCCTCCACCAAGACGACGGTCTCGCTGCCGGTCATCCAGACCGACGCGTCGATCAACCCCGGCAACTCGGGCGGCGCCCTGCTCGACTCCAAGGGCAAGCTGATCGGCATCAACGTCGCCATCGCGAGTGCGGGCAGCTCGCAGTCGTCGGATGCGCAGTCCGGCAGCATCGGTGTCGGCTTCGCCATCCCGTCGAACCTGGTCGAGCGTGTCGCGAACGAGATCCGTGAGAACGGCTCCGCGACGCACGGCCTGCTCGGCGCCACGGTCGGCGACGCGTCCGAGGACGCGAACGCCACCCAGATGGGTGCGTTGATCAAGTCGGTGTCGTCCGGCGGAGCGGCGGCCGACGCCGGTCTGCAGAAGGGCGACGTCGTCACGAAGATCGGCTCGGCCTCGGTGGCGGACGCCACCGACCTGACCGCGCAGGTCCGCTTCTTCGCCGGCGGTGCGAAGACGACGATCACGTACGTCCGCGACGGCCAGACGCGCGAAGCCGACGTCACGCTCGGGACCTACAAGAGCTGACGCGACGAGCGACGGACGGGAGGCGCGGTGCCGGCTGGCACCGCGCCTCCCGTCCGTAGTGTGGTGGTCGCCCGCCGACCACCGGTGTGCCGCGGTCCGCTCGGGACGCAGGTGGGCGCTCCGGCCGCTTGATAGGCTCATGGCTGCTCTCCGGGGCGGTGCCGGCTCTCGGTGCGCTCCGCGCGTCAGCCACGACCCCGAGGACCGCATGCAGACAGACGGACAGCCCCTGCCGGGGGTCTCGTACGTGATGCCGGTGCTCAACGAGGTCACCGAGGTCCGTGCCGCGGTCGGGAGCCTGCTGGAGCAGGACTACGAGGGTCCGTTCGAGGTGATCCTCGCGCTCGGACCGTCGATCGACGGGACGAACGAACTCGTCGCCGAGATGAGCGCTGCCGATCCTCGTGTCCGGGCCATCGAGAACCCCGTCGGGTCCACACCCGCCGGGCTGAACGTCGCGATCCGTGCGTCGGTGCACCCGATCGTGATCCGGGTGGACGCCCACTCGGTGCTGCCCGCCGACTACACGCGGATCGCCGTGCGGGTGCTGCTCGAGTCGGGAGCGGACAACGTCGGTGGCATCATGCGCGCCGAGGGTCGCACGCCGTTCGAGCGTGCCGTCGCGCACGCGTACGGCAGCCGGGTCGGCCTCGGCGGGACCCCGCACCACGTCGGCGGCAGGGCCGGACCGGCCGAGACCGCGTACCTCGGGGTGTTCCGACGCGACCGGCTCTTCGAGGTCGGGCTCTTCGACGAGGGCATCAAGCGCGGCCAGGACTGGGAGCTCAACCGCCGGCTGCGGCAGACCGGTGGCACGGTGTGGTTCACCCCGGAACTCGTCGTCACCTACCGCCCGCGGCCGAGCCTGCGACGCCTCGTCCGGCAGTTCGTCGCGACCGGACTGTGGCGCGGTGAACTCGCTCGCCGGTTCCCCGCGAACAACGGCCTGCGGTACTTCGTCCCGCCGGCCATGGTCGCCGCGATGGCGCTCGGGATCGTCGCGGGCATCGTCGGCATCGTCGGCGCCGCCCTCGGGTCGCCGGTCGCCTGGGCGGCGCTCGGCTTCGTCGTGCCCGCGGTCTACCTGCTCTTCGTCGTGGTCGGTGCCGTCGCCGTGGCACGGCGCTCCGGGCCGGCCACCACGCTGTGGCTGATCGTCGTGCTGCCGTGCATCCACGTCGGCTGGGGCATCGGCTTCATCATCGGGTTCCTGACCAGGACCTCCGAGCTGACCACGCACACGGGACGGTGACCTGACCCCTTGACCCACGACACCTCCGGCCGCGGCGCGGCCCGACCGGGCTCCATCGCCGAACTGCGCGCGGTCGCCCAACCCGACGAGGTCCGCTCGCGCGCGAACGCCGAGCACTGGACCGCGTCGCTCTACCTGCGCGACGTCTCGCCGTACCTGACCTGGCTGCTGCTGAAGACCCGGGTGTCGGCGAACCAGGTGACCGGTCTGATGATCCTGGTCGGGTGGAGCGTCGCGGCGGCACTGCTGATCCCCGGCATCTGGGGTGCGCTGCTCGCCCTCGTGCTCGGTCAGCTGCAGATGCTCGTGGACTGTTGCGACGGCGAGGTTGCTCGCTGGCGCGGTACCCGGTCGCCGGCCGGGGTGTTCCTCGACAAGGTCGGGCACTACACGACCGAGGGGCTCATCCCGATCGCCCTCGGCGTCCGGGCCGCGACCTGGCCGATCCACGGCGCGGACTGGATGTGGACGACGATCGGGTGCGCGCTCGGCCTGGTGATCGTGCTCAACAAGGCGCTCAACGACATGGTCCACGTCGCCCGGGCGAACGCGGGCCTCGAGAAGCTCGTCGACCGTCGCGACGCCGGCACCGCGCCCTCGGGTCGACGGCTGGCGACGCTCCGCCGCGCGGCGCGCTTCCTGCCCTTCCACCGTCTGTACCACTCCGTCGAGCTCTCGATCCTGGCGTTCGTGTTCGCGCTGCTCGGGCTCGTGGTCGGTCATCCGCTGGCGGACCGGATCCTGGTCGGTGCGCTGTTGCCGCTCGCGGTCCTGGCGACCGCCGGTCACTTCGTCGCCATCATGGCGTCGAAGCGGGTCCGTGCATGACCGGGTCGACACCGGACCCGACGCCGGGCCAGCAGCCGGCCGTGACACCGGGCACTGCGCGACGGAACGCGCCGCCGCACCGGCAGCGCCCGCGCATCGCCGTGGTGAGCCTGTCCCAGGGCACCCGGCCGGGCGACCTCCGCCGGGGGCTGGAGAGCGTGCTCGCGCAGCAGGACGTCGAGCTCGACGTCGTGTGCGTCGGCAACGGATGGGAGCCGGCTGACCTGCCCGACGGTGTCCGTGCGCTCGCCCTGCCGGAGAACGTCGGGATCCCGGCCGGCCGCAACGCCGGTGCCGAGGTGGTCGACGGCGACTACGTGTTCTTCCTCGACGACGACGCGTCGATCCCGTCGCCGACCTTCCTGCGCGACGTCGTGGCGCTGCTCGACCGCGACCCCTCGCTCGGACTCGTGCAACCGCGGGTGGTCGACCCGACGGGGTCCGCCAACCCCCGACGCTGGGTGCCGCGGATCCGCAAGGGTTCGGCGACGGACTCGTCGCCGGTGTTCTCGGTGTGGGAGGGCGCCGTTCTCCTGCCGATGGACGTCTACCGTGCCGTCGGTGGTTGGGGAGCGCCGTACTTCTACGCGCACGAGGGCATCGAGCTCGCGTGGCGCGTCTGGGACGCCGGTCGACGCGCGTGGTACGCCGGCGACCTGGTCGCACACCACCCGGCGATCGACCCCGCCCGGCACGCCGAGTACATCCGCCTGAACGCACGGAACCGCGTGTTCCTGGCCCGACGCAACCTGCCACTGGCGCTGCGACCGCTCTACGTCGGGTCGTGGGCCGCGATCCAGGTCGCCCGCTGGTGGCGGCACCCGCTGCGACTGCGGACCTGGTTCGCCGGCATCCGCGAGGGCTGGACGGCGGACTGCGGTCCGTCGCGGCCGATGGGGTGGCTGACGATCGCCCGGATGACGCTCGCCGGCCGCCCGCCGGTCGTCTGACCCCGCCACCACGTCCGACCAGGGGCTCCGGAGCCCCGTCAGCGTCGCAGCGGTCGGGGTCGTCCCCTCCGCTGACCGCGCCGTCGAGCACCCCGCACAGCAACCGCCCGTAGCCTGAGGACCACCATGCCGATCACCAAGGACGTCCGGACCGCGATCCGTCTCGCCCGCCGCCTGCTGCGTTCGCGTCGGAACCGACGGGAACTCGATCGTCGTCTGCCCGGTGCTCCGCAGTTGCCGCCGCGGTCGATCGAGGTCGCGGTCTACTTCGCCGACGGCCCGGTGAACATGTACCAGATCCGCCAGTGGTACGCGCCGCTGGCGGAACTCGCTCGCGAGCACCCCGTCGCGATCATCTCGCGCAGCCCCGGGACCATGACGACGCTGCTCGACGAGTCGCCCGTCCCTGCGGTGTACGCACGACAGGTCGTCGACCTCGAGCAGTTCGTCGAGGATCAGGCGCCGAAGATCGTCCTGTACGTCAACCAGAACGCCCGCAACTTCCAGATGATGCGGTACGGGCGCATGTGGCACGTCTTCGTCAACCACGGCGAGAGCGACAAGATGTACATGACCACGAACCAGTTCAAGGCGTACGACTACGCCCTGATCGCGGGGGACGCCGCACGGGACCGACTGCGTTCCGCGCTGTGGGACTACGACGTCGACCGGAGCACGATCGCGATCGGCCGTCCGCAGGCCGACCACTTCGCCGGCGCCGTGCCGTACCCGAACGACGACCGCACCGTCGTGCTGTACGCGCCCACGTGGGAGGGGGACCGCGCGGCCGCTGCCTACGGCTCGATCGCGTCGCACGGGGTGGAGCTCACCGAGCGCCTGCTCGCCTCGGGTCGGCACCGGCTGGTGTACCGGCCGCACCCCCGCAGCGGTGTCGTCGACCCGGACTACCGGGCCGCCCACGAGCGCATCGTCGCGGCGATCGCCAGCGCGAACGCCGCCGATCCGTCCGCGCACCACGTGTACGACGATGGCCCGCAGCTCGGGTGGCAGCTGGCGGACGCCGACGTCGCCGTGACCGACATCAGCGCGATGATCTACGACCGGCTGGCCGTCGGCAAGCCCCTCATCGTGACCCGCCCGGCAGCTCCCGACGCCGACGTGGACGAGCGCGGGTACCTCGGCGATGCGAACTGGCTGTCGGCCGAGGACGCCGCCGACGTGGTCGCGAGGGTGGACGCCGCGGCGAACGACGCCGATGAGCTCGCGAAGCTCCGGCACTGGGTCGAGCGGTACTTCGGCGACACGACGCCGGGCGTCGCGACGCGTCGACTGCACGCGGCGGTGGACCGACTCGTGGCGCGCTGGCACGAGGTCGCCGAGGAGCGCGGCGAGGTCTGACCCGGCGGCCGTCGTCACGACGCGAGCCCGACCAGGCGGTCGCCGACCAGGGACATCCGCCAGAGGTACTCCGACCGGTCGGGGCGACGCCACCGGACGACGACGATGCCGGTCTGCTCCGGATCCGCGCCGAACACCGCGATCGACAGGGACCGACCCGGGTCGAGACGGTTCACCGCCAGCGGCGGACAGAAGCCGCTGCCGAGGTGGGTGAAGGAGATCGCGTGCAGTGGCTCGGGCCCGGTGTTCACCAGGTCGTAGCGACGAGGTGCTCCGGATCGGTCGACGGTGAACGGGACTGCGTAGGCCGTGGGTGGGTGGTGCATGCCGGTCACGGTAGGGGGAGGGGCCGACGTCGGGGCCCCGGGGGACGCCTCCGGGGCGCCTGCCTGTGGAGGAGGGGGAAGCGGGCCCTCGGTGTGGAGGAGGGGGCTCAGGCCCCGTGGTCCGCCGCGTACCGATCCAGCGCTGCCTCGATCGTGTCGTCGAGCTGCAGCCGACCCTTGTCGAGGTAGAGCCCGCGGTCGCAGAACCGGCGCAGGTCCTTGTCGCTGTGCGAGACGAAGAAGAGCGTCCGACCGCCGGCGAGCAGCTCCTCGATGCGCTTGTAGCACTTCTCGCGGAAGCCCTTGTCGCCCACGGCCAACACCTCGTCGACCAGGATCACCGGTTCGTCCAACCGCGAGATCACGGCGAACGCGATGCGCACCTTCATGCCGCTCGACAGGTGCTTGTAGGGCGTGTCGACGAAGTCGCCGATCTCGGCGAAGTCGATGATCTCGTCGAACGCGTCGCGGATCTCGGTCCGCGACATCCCGTGCAGCCCGGCCGTCAGGTAGACGTTGTCCCGGACCGTCAGGTCACCGACGAAGCCGCCGGTGATCTCGATGAGCGGGGCGACGCCGGCGTTCACGCGGACGCGGCCCTCGTCCGGCAGCATGACCTGGGCGACGAGCTTCAGCAGCGTGGACTTGCCCTGCCCGTTGCGACCGACGACGCCGATCGCTTCGCCAGGGCGCACGTCGAAGGACACGTTCCGGAGCGCCCAGAACTCGTCCGCGCGCTTGCGCCGGTTGCTCCCGGCGAACAGGTCCTTGAAGCTCCGGCTCGCCCGGCGGTTGCGCTTGAACCGGATGCCCGCGTCGCGCACGGAGATGACGGGCGCCACGGTCGTGGACGGAGCAGTGGAGTCGGTGGCGGTCATCACAGCTCCTTCAGGACACGGTGCTCGCTCCGGCGGAACACGACCAGGCCGACGCCGAGCACGACCGCCGTGACGAGCACCGACACGCCGACCTCGACCCAGTCGAGCTGACCGGGGAAGAACGCGGAACGGTAGAGGCCGAAGATGCCGCTGAGCGGGTTCAGCGCGGCGATGTCGTGCAGCCGCTCGGGGAGCGCCTGGGTCCCGTAGATGATCGGGGACGCGTAGAAGAGGAAGCGCAGCACGAGCTTCACGGCCCGTTCGAGGTCACGGAAGAAGACCACCAGCGGCGCGACGATGAGACCGAGGCCGTAGACCAACGCCCCCTGCAGCACGATGGCCAGAGGGTACAGCGCCAGTTCCCAGTGCAGGTGAGCGCCGGTGGCGATCGCGAAGATCGCGAGCACCGGCAGGCTGAGCAGGAACTCGATCCCCTTCGACGCGTTCACCCGGGCGACCCAGATGCTCCGCGGGATCGTCGTCGACCGGATCAGCTTCGCCTCCTTCGTGAAGGCGCGCGTGGAGTCCGACACCGCTCCGGTGAACCACATCCACGGCAGCAACGCCGACAGCAGGAAGACGATGTACGGTTCCTCGCCCACCGAACCGCGGTGGAACACCTGGGTGAAGACGAACCAGTAGATCGCCGACATCACCAGGGGGTCGAGGATCGACCACAGGTACCCGAGGGCGGACGTCGAGTAGCGCACCCGGAGGTCGCGGACGGTGAGCAGCCAGAGTGCCTGACGGTAGCGCCGACCGGCACTCCGCGTCGCCGCCGATGCGGTCGTCGCGGGCACGGTCGGCGCACTCGCTGTGGTCACGGTTTCCCTCCGGGCGGATCCGCCGAGGGGGTCCTGACGGTGGTTCAGGCGAACAGGTCGTTCGCGCGCTCGAGGTCCTCGGCGAAGTCGATCTCGACCGCGTACAGGTCGGAGATGTCGATCGGCGACCAGCGTAGCCCGTCCTCGGCGATGGCAGCCTCGATGCCGCCCTCGAAGTACTCCTGGTCGTCGACGCGTCCGAGCTGGCGGATGAGCGCCTGCTTGTCACGCGAGGAGACGTAGTTGATGCCGACGGCTTCGCCCAGGCCACCCACGACCCGCTTCGAGAGCTCCTTGATGCAGCCCTGGGCGTCGACGGTGTACTTGACCTCCTCGTCGGAGACCTTCTCGGTGTTGACGCTGACGAACGAGCGGTCCTGGTCCATCATGTCGGCGGCGCGGACGAGGGCGCGCGGGTCGAAGACGACGTCGCCGTTCATCCAGAGGACGCCGCTCTTGCCGGTGGCCTTCAGCGCGCGCAGCAGGCTCTTCGAGGTGTTGGTGGAGTCGTACGACTCGTTGTAGACGAAGTTCGCCTCGGGGAACGCCTCGACGATGTACTCGGACTTGTAGCCGACGACGATCGTGACGCGGGCGCTCGAGCCGAACGCGGCGCGGATGTTGTCGAACTGCTGCTGCATGATGGTGCGGCCGTCGCTGAGTTCGGTCAGCGGCTTCGGCAGGCTGCGGCCGAGCCGGCTGCCCATCCCCGCTGCGAGGATGACGATCTGCGTGGTCATGCTGGTCCCTTCTGGTGTCCGCCCGCGCGCCGCGTGGGGCACGGGCGGGCCTCGCCGAGTGTGCTCGCACCAGGTCTGAGTTCGCCGTGAGCGTGCGCCTTCTGCACCTTCGTGCGGGGAGACGAGCGGCCACCGGCGCCCGTCCGAGCAGGTTTCCATGTGGTGAACACTCCGTCGTGCCCTGGTGAATGATACGGAACGGGCGCGCTCCGGGGTACACCCGTGCGCGCTTCGTACTCAATTCGTGACCCTGTGACCGATCCGGTACCGGGGCCCGCACGGACGCGCCGCCGGTCGGGGTCTCCGGCGTCCGGCGCGTTGGTACGGTGGGGCGGTGGCTGCAGCTGATGACGACGACGTGTACACGACGTCCGACGCCGCCTGGCTGGCCGAGGCGGACGAACCGCACGGCGACGCGGCCGACGACGACACGGGGGACGGGGATGCGCGCGACGACGCCTCCGATGATGACGAGATGACCGACGACGCGACCGCGACGGCCACGACGGCCGCGCCGGCGTCCGCGACGGCGGACCGCACGCCGCGCCAGGGCAAGGGCCGGACGAAGGGCAAGGGCCGCGCCTCGCGCCCCTCCGGCCCGGGCGCGTCCGCTGCGTCGACGGCGCCGACGACCGACGGCCCGGGCGTCACCGACGGTGACACGGCCACGGACGGCGGGGCGGGCACCGGTTCGACGCCGGCCGCTGGGTCGACGTCGACCGCGACGACCCAGAAGACCGCGACGACCCAGAAGACCACGACGAAGAAGAAGCGGGCTCCCGAGCGCCAGCCGACCGCCACCGCCGCCGCGACGCAGACCGCGCAGGCGCAGCAGCCCGTCGTGCTCCGCGCGAGCGGCCTCGTGAAGCGGTACGGCCAGACCCTCGCCGCCGACGAGGTCGACCTCGAGATCCGACAGGGATCGATCTTCGGTGTCGTCGGCCCGAACGGTGCCGGCAAGACCACGACGCTGTCGATGGTCACCGGTCTCCTCCGTCCCGACGCGGGCACCGTCACCGTCCTCGACCACGACGTCTGGTCGGACCCGACGGCGGCGAAGCGTGCACTGGGTGTACTGCCCGACCGCCTCCGCCTGTTCGACCGGCTCACCGGCGCGCAGCTGCTGCACTACTCGGCGACCCTCCGCGGCCTCGACGGCGCGACGGCCCGGAAGCGCAGCGCCGACCTGGCCGAGGCGTTCGGCCTGGGCGAGGCGCTCGGACGCCAGGTCGCCGACTACTCCGTCGGCATGGCGAAGAAGATCGCGCTCGCCGCGACCCTGATCCACTCGCCGCGCGTGCTCGTGCTCGACGAGCCGTTCGAGTCGGTCGACCCCGTGAGCGCGGCGACCATCACGGACATCCTGCGGCGCTACACCCGCGGTGGCGGGACCGTGGTGCTCTCCAGCCACTCCATGGAGCTCGTCCAGCGCACCTGCGACTCGGTCGCGATCATCGTCGGCGGCAAGGTCCTCGCCTCCGGCACGATGGCCCAGGTCCGCGGGCGCAAGAGCCTCGAGGACAAGTTCGTCGAACTCGCGGGCGGCCGCGTCGTGGCAGAGAGCATGGAATGGTTGCACAGCTTCTCCGACTGAGGGTCGACCTGCTCGCGGGCGAGGTCCGCGGGGGAGCCCGGCGGTCGGTCCTCGTCGTGCTCGGGTCCCTGCTCGGCCTGGTCGCCGCCGTCGTGGTCGCGGGGGAGCTCCTCGCGCTGCGCTCGGCACCCGTCGAGGTCGCTCGCTCCGTCGCCGTGCCCGTCGGCACGTTCGTGTCCCTCGCGCTCACCCTGGTGCCGCTCGTCGTGGGCCGCACCGACCAGTTCGACCCGCGGCGGTTCGCGGTGTACGGCATCGACCGCCGCCGGCTCGCCGTCGGACTCGGTGTCGCCGGCCTCGTCGGCGTCCCGATGCTCGCCGTCGCGGTCGTCGCGGTCGGCCAGGTCGGCGCCTGGTCGCGGAGCGGGGGCACCGCGGTGCTCGCCGTCGTCGCCGCGCTGCTCGGCACGTTGACGTGCGCCCTGCTGCTCCGGGTCGGCAGTGCCGTGGGTGCGACCTTCGTCGGTCCGCACCGTTCGCGGGACGCCGGCTGGCTCGCCGCCCTGGTCGTCGTGGTCCTCGGGTTGCCGGTGGCGTCGCTGCTGCTGCGCGGCGACTGGCTCGACCCCGCCAGCGCCGAGCTGCAGCGGGTCGCGGACGTCGCCGGGTGGACGCCGTGGGGTGCCGCCTGGGCCGTGCCGGCCGACGTCGCGAGCGGCCGCGTCGGCGAGGGCGTCCTGAAGCTCCTGGTCGCGCTCGTCACCATCGCCCTGCTCGCGCTCGCATGGTGGGCGCTCGTCGGTCGGGCGCTCGAGGCCGCGGACGGTCGCGCGAGCACTCGTCGCTACCGCGGGCTCGGCTGGTTCGCCGCGCTCGGCTCCACGCCGGTCGGCGCGGTCGCCGCCCGCGCGCTCACGTACTGGGGTCGCGACCCGCGCTACCGGATGTCCTACCTCGTCATCCTGTTCGTCCCGCTCGTCGTGCTCCCGCTCGGGGTGGCGGGCGTGCCGTGGCACCTGACCGCGCTCGTCCCGCTCCCGCTGATGGCGCTCATCGCCGGGTTCCTGCCGCACAACGACGTCTCCTACGACAACACCGCGGTCTGGCTGCACGTCGCGTCGGGCGCTCCCGGGTGGAGCGACCGGCTCGGACGCCTCGTGCCCCTGCTGGTCGTCGGTCTGCCGCTCGTGGTGGCCGGTGCCGCCGCGTCCGCCGCGCTCTCCGGTGACCCCACCGCCTTCCCGGTGCTCACGGGGATCGCGGTCGGCGCGCTGCTGGCCGGCCTCGGCCTGTCGAGCGTCGTCTCCGTCCTGCTGCCCTACCCGACGGTCCGTCCGGGCGACCACCCGTTCCAGCAGCCGCAGGCCGCCGGCACGACCGCTGCGGTCGCCCAGACGACGATGATCATCGGCATCCTGGCATCGCTCGTCCCCGCCGTCTGGCTCGCGGTGCTCACCGCCGTGGAGGGTCCGGACCCCTGGGCGACCGCGACGCTCCTCGTGGGCATCGCCGTGGGCGTCGTCGTCCTCGTGATCGGCGTGGCGGTCGGCGGTCGGCTCTTCGACCGGCGCGGTCCCGACCTGCTCGCTGCGGCGCAGCGCAACTGAACGACCGACGGACGGGAGGCGCGTGGCGGGATCGCCCCGCGCCTCCCGTCCGTGTGCTGTGCAGGTGAACCGCGTGGCGGGACCGCCCCGCGCCTCCCTTCCGTCGCGGCCCCGGCCGCATCGTCGTACCCTGGACGCATGAGCATGACGGAACCCGGCGGCGGCCTCGACGTGATGGACCGCGAGCTCGAGAAGCTCCTCGAGGAAGAGGCGATCGAGCCCGGCGACCACGAGCGGTTCTCGCACTACGTGAAGAAGGACAAGATCCTGCAGTCCGCGCTGTCCGGCAAGCCGGTCAAGGCACTGTGCGGCAAGAAGTGGGTGCCCGGGCGCGACCCCGAGAAGTTCCCGGTGTGCCCCGACTGCAAGGCCATCTACGAGAAGATGAAGGCCGAGTAGACCGCTAGATCACCAGGGTCGGGATCGCCGGATCGCCACGCCCGATGCGGGACGCGTCCACCGGGAGCTCCGCCTTGGCGCGCTTGTGGTGCGCGCGAGCCGCCTCGACGCCGGCGACCCCGAGGAACGCCGGGTCGACCTCGCCGTGCTCGACCACGGGGACGAGCAGGGGACGCTCGTCGGGGCCGACGCGACCGGACGTCAGGACCACCTCGGCGGTCGCGATGCCGTTGCGGAGGCGACGACCGGCCTCCTTGCGCCCGCCCGTCGACACCTTGTCCGCGGACTTCTTGGCGACGGGGACCCACTCGTCACCCGCCGGGGTCCGGTGCGCGACGAGCTTGAACACCATGCCCGCCGCCGGGTGGCCCGAGCCGGAGACGACGCTCGTGCCGACGCCGTAGGAGTCGACCGGTGCGGCGCGGAGGGCGGCGATCGTGTACTCGTCGAGGTCGTTCGTCACGGTGATCTTCGTGGCTGGTGCTCCGAGCCGGTCGAGCTGTGCCCGGACCGCGGCGACGACGCTCGGGAGGTCGCCGCTGTCGATGCGGACCGCGCCGAGTCGGCCGTTCGTCAGCCGGACGGCGGTCTCCACCGCCGCCTCGATGTCGTACGTGTCGACGAGCAGCGTGGTGCCGTCGCCGAGGGCGTCGAGCTGGGAGCGGAACGCGGCCTCCTCGGAGTCGTGCAGGAGCGTGAACGCGTGCGCGGCGGTGCCCATCGTCGGGATGCCCCAGGTGCGGCCGGCCTCGAGGTTGCTCGTCGTGCCGAAGCCCGCGATGTACGCGGCGCGGGCGGCGGCGACGGCGTTCCACTCACCGGTGCGGCGCGAGCCCATCTCGGCGAGCGGTCGGCCGTCGGCGGCGGACACCATGCGGGCGGCGGCGCCGGCGATGGCCGAATCGGCGTTGAAGATGCTCAGCGCGAGGGTCTCGAGGACCACCGACTCGGCGAAGGTGCCCTCGACCTGGAGCACGGGGGAGTTGGGGAAGAAGACCTCGCCCTCGCGGTAGGCGCGGATGTCGCCCGTGAAGCGGTAGTCCGCCAGCCAGCGGGCGGTGCCCTCGTCGATGACGTTGCGGTCGCGGAGGAAGCCGATCTCCTCGTCGCCGAACCGGAACTCGGTCAGCGCCGTGAGGAAGCGTCCGAGGCCCGCGGCGACCCCGTAGCGGCGGCCGTCGGGCAGGCGGCGGGCGAACACCTCGAACACGCAGCGTCGATCGGCGGTGCCGTCCTTGAGGGCGGCGTCCACCATGGTGAGTTCGTACTGGTCCGTGAGGAGCGCGCTGGTCACGCCTCCGACACTAGTGACGTCGTGGTGCGGAGGCGCAGAGCGGGTGTGCCGGGGCGGGTGTGCGGAGCGGGCCCGTGGGGGCTCGCGTCGTCGGTGGGGCATGGAGGCGCTCGAGCGGGCGTGGCGGCTCGCGAGCGGGCGGAACCTGCCGCGTCCG
Source organism: Curtobacterium sp. NPDC087080 (assembly GCF_044745105.1). Classification (NCBI taxonomy): domain Bacteria; kingdom Bacillati; phylum Actinomycetota; class Actinomycetes; order Micrococcales; family Microbacteriaceae; genus Curtobacterium; species Curtobacterium sp. NPDC087080. Next base: position 630,576 of record NZ_JBIUZP010000002.1, read on the forward strand.
GTCGGCGAGCGGGCGGAAGCGGCGCGAAACGGTGTCGGTCCGGACCGGTTCCGCCCGCTCGGCAACGAGGGGAGGGGACCGCGCGCCCGGGTGGCCGTGCGTGCCGGGGGTGAGCGGTGCCTCCCGGCCGGTGCGGTCCACGGATTTCCGGCGTCTGCCGTGTGCCGTGTGCCGTGTGCCGTGTGCGGAGCGTGAGCGGGCGGAACCTGCACGCGCCCGCGCGTGGACCGACTCGTTCCGCCCGCTCGCGGTGGAGCCCGACGGGTGGACGGCGGCGAGCGGGCGGAAGCGGCAGGGGGTGCGGATGTGGGTGGCGTGTTCCGCCCGTTCGTGGGAGGAGGAAGGGGGCGCGCTCGGGCACCTCGGTGAGCGGGCGGAAGCGGCGGTGGGCGCGGAAGCCGGTCGCGGATTCCGCCCGCTCGGGGACGGGAGGGCGAGAGGAGCGGGGCAGGCACAGGGGCAGGCGCGGGGCCGGGCGGGTGCGGCTCGGTACGCTGGTGGGGTGACGGATGCACCGATCGGAGTCTTCGACAGCGGCGTCGGTGGGCTGACGGTCGCGCGGGCGATCATCGACCAGCTGCCGCGCGAGAGCATCCGGTACGTCGGGGACACCGTGCACTCGCCCTACGGCCCGAAGCCGATCGCCGACGTCCGGCGGTACGCGCTCGAGGTGATGGACGACCTCGTCGACCAGGGCGTGAAGGCGCTCGTGATCGCGTGCAACACCGCGTCCTCCGCCGTGCTCCGCGATGCCCGGGAACGCTACGAGCAGGCGTACGGCATCCCCGTCGTCGAGGTGATCCAGCCGGCTGCCCGCGCGGCCGTGAAGCAGACCCGCACCGGGCGCATCGGGGTGATCGGCACGGTGGGGACCATCGCCTCGCGGGCCTACGAGGACGCCTTCGCCGTCGCCGCCGACGTCACCCTGTCCCTCGCCGCGTGCCCCCGCTTCGTCGAGTTCGTCGAGGCGGGGGACACCTCGTCGCCGGCGCTGCGCGAGATCGCGGCGCAGTACCTCGCCCCGATCCGCGAGGCGGACGTCGACACGCTCGTGCTCGGCTGCACCCACTACCCGCTGATGTCCGCGGCGATCCAGTACGTGATGGGCCCGGACGTCACACTGGTGTCGAGTGCCGAGGAGACCGCGAACGACGTCTACCGACGGCTCGTGGAGCACGGGCTCGAACGCACCACCCCGGAGCCGCCGACGTACGCGTTCGAGGCCACCGGCGACGACAAGAACGGCTTCATCCGGCTCGCCCGGCGCTTCCTCGGTCCCGAGGTCTCGAGCGTCGGACACCTCCAGACCGGGGCGATCACGCTGCCCCGAACCGAAAGGACCCCATGAGCACCCGCATCGACGGCCGCAGCGCCTCCGACCACCGTCCGGTCAGCATCGAGCGGGGGTGGAGCGCGCAGGCCGAGGGCAGCGCGCTCATCTCGTTCGGCAACACGAAGGTGCTGTGTACGGCGTCCTTCACGAACGGCGTCCCGCGCTGGATGGCGGGCAAGGGTTCGGGCTGGGTCACCGCCGAGTACTCGATGCTGCCGCGGTCGACGAACGAGCGCATGCAGCGCGAGTCGATCAAGGGCAAGGTCGGCGGGCGCACGCACGAGATCTCGCGACTGATCGGACGGTCGCTGCGGGCCGTGGTCGACATGAAGGGCCTGGGGGAGAACACCCTGGTGCTCGACTGCGACGTGCTGCAGGCCGACGGCGGGACGCGGACCGCGTCCATCACCGGCGCCTACGTCGCGATGGCCGACGCCATCGAGTGGGGCCGCGACAAGGGCTTCATCGCGAAGAAGGCCACGCCGCTGACCGACAGCGTGCAGGCCATCTCGGTCGGCATCGTCAAGGGGGAGCCGATGCTCGACCTGGCGTACACCGAGGACTCGGCCGCCGACACCGACATGAACATCGTCACGACCGGCTCCGGAAAGTTCATCGAGGTCCAGGGGACGGCCGAGCACGCACCGTTCGACCGCGACGAGCTGAACACGCTGCTCGACCTCGGCCTCGCGGGCAACCGGTCGCTCGCGGCGATCCAGCGCGACGTACTGGGCTTCGCGTGACCGGGCGCACCGTCGTCCTGGCGACGCACAACCAGGGCAAGGTCGTCGAGCTGCGCGGGATCCTCGGCGAGGCGCTCGGCGAGGGCGTCGAGCTCGTCGGGTACGACGGTCCGGAGCCCGTCGAGGACGGCGACACCTACGCGGCGAACGCGCTCATCAAGGCACGTGCGGCTGTGGCGCACACAGGGCTGCCGGCGCTCGCCGACGACTCCGGGATCGCGGTCGACGCACTCGGCGGGGCGCCCGGCATCCACTCCGCCCGGTACGCCGGGACGCGGGTGGACGCGGACAACATCGCGCTCCTGCTCCAGGAGCTCGAGGGCGTGGTGGAACGCACCGCCGCCTTCGTCTGCGCGGCGGCCTTCGTCACGCCGGACGGCACCGAGCACCTGTTCGAGGCCGTCTGGAACGGTGCGGTCCTGACTGAGCCGGTCGGGGACGGCGGGCACGGGTACGACCCGGTGTTCCAGCCCGACGACGCCGACCGCTCGGCAGCGCAGCTCTCGCGCGACGAGAAGAACGCGCTGTCCCACCGGTCGAAGGCGTTCCGGGGGATCGCGCCGATCGTGCGGGAGTACTTCGGGGTCTGACGCGGCGAGGCGCGCGGGACCCGGCACAACGAACGGCACCTCGCGCCACGGAACTCCGTGGCGCGAGGTGCCTTCGGTTGTGCTGCGGCACGAGACACCGCGCGCCGACCGACCCGCGCGCCGACCGACCCGGGCGCCGACAGCGGCGCCGCGCGCCGACTACTGCCCGGCCGGACGCCCCGCGCCGTCCGCGGACCCGCGCTCGACGCCACCGTGCTGCGCGGCCTCCTCGGCCTCGGCGGCGTGCTTGGCCTTCCGCGCGGTCCGCCAGTAGTGCAGCCCGGCGGGGACGACCGTGACGAGCACCGCGAGGATGAGGATCACGTCGATGTAGTTCCGCACGACGTAGGCGATCGGCGGGATGTAGCCGAGGAAGTACCCGAGGAAGGTCACGCCGACGCCCCACACGACGGCGCCGATGGCGTTGTACAGCGAGTACTTCTTGTAGTTCATGCGCCCGACCCCGGCCGCGATCGGGAGGAAGGTGCGGACCACCGGGACGAAGCGGGCGAGGATGACCGCGAGCGGGCCGAAGCGGTGGAAGAACGCGTTCGTGCGGTCGACGTTCTCCTTCGAGAACAGTCCGCTCTCCTTGCGCTCGAAGATCGGGGGCCCGGCCTTCTTGCCGATGTAGTACCCGAGTTCACCGCCCAGGAACGCCGCGGCGCCGATCATCAGCGCGGCCACCCAGATCGGGATGCCGCCGATCTGGCCCCCGCGGTCGAAGGCGAAGAGGCCCGTGATGACGAGCAGGCTGTCACCGGGGAAGACGAAGCCGATGAGCAGGCCGGTCTCGGCGAAGACGATGGCGCAGACCACGAGCACGGCGATGGCCCCGAAGTGGTCGAGGATGTACTGCGGGTCGAGCCACGGGATCAGGGCGAGTGCGACGGAGTGCATGGTTCTTCCGGTCGTGTCGGGGCGGGGCACGGGGAGGCTCCCGCCTGACGAGGGTACCGCCCGGCGCTGTCCGACCCATCCGCCGGTGGGCTGACTTCGCCGAGCCGAGCCGAGCCGAGCGAGCCGAGCGAGCTGAGCCGAGCACGGTGCGGAAGGAGGGACTCGAACCCTCACGCCTGGGGCACAGGAACCTAAATCCTGCGTGTCTACCGATTCCACCACTCCCGCGAGCAGCGGCAGTCTACCGAGCGGGAGGTGCGGGGCGGGCAGCAGTCGCGCCTCCCGGCCGTCCCAGCGGGACCGACAGCGTCAGCGCAGCCGACGTGGCAGGTACCGCGGCACGTAGCGCAGCAGCACCCCCGCACCGACCAGACCGAGCACCCCCATCACCCCGCTCGCCAACGCGAGCGACGCGACCGCGGTGACACCGGAGATCAGCAGCGGCGCCGCCGCGGACCCGAAGTCCCCGGTGAAGCGCCACGCACCGAGGAACGGTGCCGGGTTCCCCCGCGGTGCGAGGTCCGCCCCGAGCGTCATCAGGATGCCGCTGCCGACCCCGTTGGCGAGCGACATGCCGATCGCGATGGCGACGAACCAGCCGACCCTCGCGTCGAGGTGCCCGCTCCATGCGAGCAGGAAGTAGCTCACGGCGAGCCCGAGCATGCACGGCAGGGCGCTCGCGAGTCGACCCCAGCGGTCCATGATCTGCCCACTGGTGTAGAAGAGGGCGAAGTCGACGGCTCCGGCGATGCCGATGACGAGCGCGGCCGAGGCGTCGTCGAGGCCGACGCTGACCGCCCACAGCGGCAGGATCACCTGGCGTCCGGCGCGGAGCGCGCCGATCAGGGCCGCACCGCTGCCGAGCCTGGCGAGGACGGCCCGGTTCTCGCGGATCGTGCGGAAGAGGCCGTGCGCCTCGCGTTCGACGAACTGCGCGCCGGTGTCCGTGGGCGGCTCGTCGGGGTGCGGTGCGGGTGCGGAGCGTCGGGCCGCGTCGGACGCGTCGGTTGCGCTGGTCGTGCCGGTTGCGTTCGTCGGGCCCGTTGCGTTCGTCGGGCCGGTCGCGTTCGCCGGGCCGGTCGCGTTCGTCGCGTCCGGTCTGGAGGCTCGGCTCGGCAACCGCAGACCGCGTTCGCCCGTCGCGGGGTCGCGCAGGACGAGGAGCACGACCGCCGCGGCGAGGCAGCAGACCACGTGGATCCAGAAGGCGCTCTGCGTCGTGCCGGTCAGGTGGACCACGCCGGCCGAGAGGAAGGGGCCGACGAAGTAGCCGAAGCGGAACACGCCGCCGAGGCTCGACAAGGCGCGGGCCCGGATCCGGAGGGGGATCGCGGTCGTCATGTAGGCGTGCCGGGCGAGGGCGAAGACTGCGGTCGAGACACCGACCAGGAACACCCCGACGGCGAGCACCCAGGCGTTCGGCGCGACGACGCAGACGAGCAGACCGACGACGGACACCACCGCGGCGCCGATCATCGCGTTCCGTTCCCCGATCCGCCCCACCACGACGCCGGAGGGCACGTCGCCGATGAGCTCGCCCACCAGGATCAGCGCGGCGACGAAGCCCGCGAACGCCAGGCTCGCGCCGAGGGAGTCGGCGGCGATCGGGATGATCGGGATGATCGCCCCCTCGCCGATCGCGAAGAGCGCCGCGGGCAGGAAGCCGGAGAGCAGGACGCCGCGGCGGTCGAAGGCGTCGTTCGTCGTGCTGGTCATCGTCGGGCAACGGTACGCCTGGACTCGTCGGGGGATGCGCTTACCCTGGATGCATGCGTGTACTTGCGGCGATGAGCGGTGGGGTCGACTCGGCGGTGGCCGCGGCGCGGGCCGTCGACGCCGGGCACGACGTGGTCGGCGTGCACCTGGCGCTGAGCCGGATGCCGGGCACGCTCCGCACCGGGAGCCGCGGCTGCTGCACCATCGAGGACTCGATGGACGCGCAGCGAGCCGCCTCGGCGCTCGGGATCCCGTACTACGTGTGGGACTTCTCGGCGCGCTTCAAGGAGGACGTCGTCGACGACTTCGTCGCGGAGTACCAGGCCGGCCGCACCCCGAACCCCTGCATGCGGTGCAACGAGCGCATCAAGTTCGCGGCACTGCTCGAGAAGGCGCTCGCCCTCGGGTTCGACGCCGTCTGCACCGGCCACTACGCCTCGATCGTGACGGGGACGGACGGTGCACGCGAGCTGCACCGCTCGGCGGCATGGGCGAAGGACCAGTCGTACGTGCTCGGCGTGCTCACGGCCGAGCAGCTCGAGCACGCGATGTTCCCGCTCGGTGCGACGCCGTCGAAGGATGAGGTCCGGGCCGAGGCCGCGGCGCGCGGGCTCACGGTCGCGCAGAAGCCCGACTCCTACGACATCTGCTTCATCCCGGACGGGGACACCCGAGGGTGGCTGGCCGACCGCGTCGGCGCCGAGCCGGGGTCGGTCGTCGAGCGCGACGGCACCGTCGTCGGCGAGCACGAGGGCGCGACGGGCTACACGGTCGGGCAGCGCCGCGGCCTGCACCTCGGCCGCCCGGCGCCGGACGGCAAGCCGCGCTTCGTGCTGGAGATCCGACCGAAGGACAACACCGTCGTCGTCGGACCGAAGGAGGCCCTCGACGTCCGGTCGATGGCCGGGTCCCGGTACACCTGGGCGGGCACGTCGCCCGTCGACCCGTCCGAGCCCTTCGCGTGCGACGTGCAGATCCGGGCGCACGCGGACCCGGTGCCGGCGACGGCGCGGGTGGCGGACGGCGAGCTCGTGATCGACGTCGAAGAGCCGCTGTCGGGCGTCGCCCCCGGACAGACCGCGGTCGTGTACGTCGGGACCCGGGTGCTCGGGCAGTGCACGATCGACCGCACGGTCTCGGCGGTTCCCGCGGCCGTCTGAGCCCGGTCCGCCGGGGTGCCGCCGTCGGCTCCGCTGCGGTGTCGCCGCCCGCTGCGCGCGGGGTCGGCGGTGCACGGTAGAGCGGTGTCGCCGCCCGCTGCGCGCGGGGTCGGCGGTGCACGGTAGAGCGGTGTCGCCGCCCGCTGCGCGCGGGGTCGGCGGTGCACGGTAGAACTGAGGCATGAGCGACACGACCCCCGACTCGGCCGACTCGACGTTCGAGACGCTGGCCCCGGCCGACCTCGACGCCGCGCAGGCCCAGCGGGAGGTCGACCGCCTGCGGGTGCGCATCAACGAGCTGCGCGACGAGTACTACGAAGGCAACGGCTCGACGGTGGCGGACGGCGAGTACGACGCGATGGTCCACCGCCTCGACGCGATCGAACAGCGCTTCCCCGACCTGCTCACCCCCGACAGCCCGACGCAGACCGTCGGCGGACAGGCTCAGACCGTGCAGTTCGCTCCGGTCGAGCACGCCGAGCGGATGCTGAGCCTCGACAACGTCTTCAGCCCCGAGGAGCTCACCGAGTGGGCCGACAAGGTGCAGCGCGACGCCGGGTCCGAGCGGGTCCGCTTCCTGACCGAGCTGAAGATCGACGGACTCGCGATCAACCTGCGGTACGAGCACGGTCGCCTCGTCTCGGCGGCGACGCGCGGTGACGGCGTCGTGGGCGAGGACGTCACCGGCAACGTGCGCACCATGGGGACCATCCCGGACCGTCTCTCCGGCGAGGGGCACCCCGCGATCGTCGAGGTCCGCGGTGAGATCTTCTTCCCCGTCGCCCAGTTCGACGAGCTCAACGCCCGGCAGCGGGAGGCCGGGGAACGGGTGTTCGCCAACCCACGGAACGCCGCCGCCGGCTCGCTGCGCCAGAAGGAAGAGGGCAAGTCCGAGGCGAAGCGCGCGCTCATGGTCGACCGCCTTCGACGTCTCCGCATGCTCGTGCACGGCATCGGCGCGTGGCCGGTGCGCGAGCTCGAGCGCGACACCGAGGTGCACTCCCAGTCCGAGGTGTACGAGCTGCTGCAGACCTGGGGCCTGCCGACGAGCTCGCACTACCGGGTGTTCGACACCGTGGACGACGTCCTCGGCTTCGTCCGGACCACGGGGGAGCGTCGGGCCTCGGTCGAGCACCAGATCGACGGCGTCGTGGTGAAGGTCGACGACCTGGCCCTGCACGAGGAGTTCGGGTCGACATCCCGCGCGCCGCGCTGGGCTATCGCGTACAAGTACCCGCCGGAGGAGGTCCACACGAAGCTCCTCGACGTCGTCGTCAGCGTCGGACGGACCGGCCGTGCCACGCCGTTCGCCGTGATGCAGCCGGCCGAGGTCGCCGGGTCCGTCGTGCGTCAGGCGACCCTGCACAACCAGGACGTGGTGAAGGCGAAGGGCGTCCTGATCGGCGACACGGTCGTGCTCCGGAAGGCCGGCGACGTCATCCCCGAGGTCCTCGGTCCGGTCGTCGAACTGCGCGACGGCACCGAACGCGAGTTCGTGATGCCCTCGGAGTGCCCGGAGTGCGGCACACCCCTCGCCCCGGCGAAGGAGGGTGACAAGGATCTCCGCTGCCCGAACGCCCGGAGCTGCCCCGCGCAGGTCCGGGGTCGCGTCGAGCACATCGCGTCGCGTGGATCGCTCGACATCGAGGGCCTGGGCGAGGTCGCCGCGGCCGCACTCACACAGCCGCTGCACCCGGAGCAGCCGCCGCTCGTCACCGAGGCCGGACTGTTCGACCTGACGATGGAGGACATCGTCCCCATCGAGGTCATCGTCCGTGACGCCGAGACCGGCATGGAGAAGTCCGACGACGACGGCACCCCGAAGCGCGTGACGCCGTTCAGCCGTGCCCGCAAGAAGACCGACCCGCCGTTCGACGCCGATGCCCGCGGTGCCGAGTACACCGGGGAGCCGAGCCGCTACCCGTCCAAGAACGCCTTCGAGATGCTCGCGAACATCGAGGCCGCGAAGACGAAGCCGCTCTGGCGGATCATGGTCGGGCTGAGCATCCGGCACGTCGGTCCGGTCGCCGCCCGGGCGCTCGCGAACCACTTCGGGTCGCTCGACCGGATCCGGCACGCGTCGCGCGAGGAGCTCGCGGCGGTCGACGGGGTCGGCGGGATCATCGCCGACGCACTGCTCGACTGGTTCGCCGTCGACTGGCACCGCGAGATCATCGACCGCTGGACCGCGGCCGGCGTGCAGTTCACGACGCCGGACCACCCGGGTCCCGGCGCCGCGGTCGAGGGCGGCGTCCTCAGCGGGGTCACGGTCGTCGCGACCGGTTCGCTCGAGGGCTACACCCGCGAAGGGGCACAGGAGGCGATCATCGCCGCCGGCGGCAAGGCCGCGTCGAGCGTCAGCAAGAAGACGGACTTCGTCGCCGCAGGACCCGGAGCCGGGTCGAAGCTCACGAAGGCCGAGCAGCTCGGGCTGCGGATCATCGACGCCGAGCAGTTCCGCCTGCTCGTGACCGAGGGGCCCTGTGCCCTGGGGACGGACCAGACGGACGCATCGGAGTCCTCCGACGCGGCCGCGGGCCAGGGGACCGGCGACGGAGACACGGCCGACTAGCAGGACGGCACAGGACAGGACGGTGCAGCGCAGCACGGCGCTGCGCGGCTCGCCGTGAGCGACGCGCCGCCGACCGTGGACGAGCGATCGCGATCCGTACCCAGTTCGAGGGACAAGTTGCAGGACGCATCCCCTCGCGAGCACATTCTCCTTACACTCGACAGGGCATCAATCGTCGCCTGAGGGGGTCGACGACACGGCCTTCCCGGGGAGACCTGATTGCTGCTCATCGCTGCGGCTCTGTTACTCACCGCCTCGATGCACTCCTCGGGAGTGGTCGAGGCCCCCGCTGTGCCCGGTCCGGAGTCCCGGGTCCTGGACGCGGCGGCGCACGGCGTCCTGCACGTCACCGCGACCGACGCGGACCGTGGTCACGCCGACCTGGACCGACTGGCGGTGGCGCAGGGTGATGCGTTCCTCGACGCGCTCGGCGCGGCCGATTCGGGTGACCTGGCGCGCGCCGACTCGGACGAGCGCGTGCTCGCGACCGCGCAGGACCGGCCGCCGACGGCGATCTCGGTGGCTCGGTGGTGGGGTGCGCTGAGCGCTGCCACGCGGGAGCGCCTGATCGCGTCGGCGCCCGCGGTCGTGGGCAACCTGGACGGGGTGCCGTACGACGTCCGTGACCGTGCCAACCGGACGACCCTCCACGCCGGGCTGACCGACGATGCGACCGCGACCGCGGGCGCCGAGTCCGGTCCGACCACCGCCCGCACCGCGATGCTCGAGCAGGTCCGGGACGCCCTGCACCAGGAGCCCGGGGAGGGGCCCCGACGCCTGGTCGTCCTCGACACCCGGGGTACCGGGCGCGCGGCCGTCGCCATCGGAGACCTGGCGAGCGCCCGGGACGTCTCGGTGGTCGTCCCGGGGATGTTCTTCACCGTGACCGGGCAGATGCACGACTTCACCGACACCGCGAGCGACCTGTACGACGAGCAGACGGCGGTGTCGGCGCTCGCCGAGGCCCGCACCGGCCGAGGCGCGCCGGCCAGCGGCGACGGCGACGGCGACGGCAGCACCGGCGTCACGACGGGCGGTACGGCGGTGCTCGCCTGGATGGGCTACCGCACCCCCGACATGTCCAACATCCTGTCGCTCGGGCTCGCGCGGACCGGCGCGGACCGGCTGGAACGCGTCGTCGACGGCCTCGACGCCGTCCGCGGCACCGACCGACCCCGGTTGAACGTCGTCGCGCACTCCTACGGATCGACGACGGCGCTGATGGCGCTGTCGTCCGGGCACATGCGGGCTGACTCGCTCACGGTGCTCGGCTCGCCGGGCAGCGAGGTGCAGTCCGCCGCAGAGCTCGCGGTCCGCACCGGGCAGGTCTACGTCGGGGACGCGCACAGCGACCCGATCGCCGGTTCGGGGTACTTCGGGACCGACCCGGGCTCGGCGGGGTTCGGTTCGACGGTCCTCGACCTCTCGGCCGACACCGCGGGCGTCGACACGGGCCCGTTCCGGCGTCCGGTCGGCCACAACGACTACCTCAAGCCCGGGACTGCCTCGCTGCACGACGTCGCCCTGATCGGCGTCGGGCGGGGGGACCTCGTCCGGCACCAGGCCCGGCGCGGCCAGGGCGGTGACGGCACCGCGCAGCCCCTGCCCGACATGTACCTCCTGCGTCCCCAGGACCTCCAGCCCCGCGACTGACCCGTCCCTGTGGGCGATCCTGTGCGCCGCCGCAGCCCCCGGCCGTCCCACGGCAGAACGACCCCAGTCCGCACCCGTACCGTGCCGCCATGCGTGCGTTGCGGTGGACCGGTGCCCTCACGACCTTCGTCGCCATGTCCGGGCTCGCCGGCCTGCTGGTGGCGGTCGCGGTGACCCCGGCGGTGGCGGTCGCGGGGGAGGGGACCTCCGGCGCGGTGTCGTTCTTCGAGGACCTGCCGAGCTACCTCGACATCCAGACGCCGCAGCAGGTGTCGTCGGTCTACGCCACGAAGGACGGGCAACAGGTCAAGATCGCGTCGTTCTACGCCGAGAACCGGACCGACGTCGCCTCGAACGCCATGGCCGAGTCGCTGAAGCGTGCCGCGATCGACACCGAGGACCCGCGCTTCGAGGACGAGGGCGGCATCGACGTCCTCGGGACCGTCCGCGGCGTCGCGGCGACGGTCGTCGGCGGCGACGTGCAGGGCGGCTCGAGCATCACGCAGCAGTACGTGAAGAACGTCCTCGTGCAGCAGTGCGAGGAGCTCACGGGCGCGACGGCGGCCGCGACGCAGGCGAAGGTCGCGGCGTGCTACCAGGACGCCGCCGGGGTGACGCCGCAGCGCAAGCTGCAGGAGATGCGCTACGCCATCGCGGTCGACAAGAAGTACTCGAAGGACCAGATCCTCACCGGCTACCTGAACCTCGTCGGGCTCGGCGGGCGCGTCTACGGTGCCGAGGCGGGCGCCGAGTACTACTTCGGCGTGCACGCGAAGGACCTGTCGCTCCCGCAGTCGGCGACCCTCGTCGCGATCCTCAACAACCCGGCGAACCTGCGCATCGACGAGCCGGACGACAAGGACAACGGTGCGGCCAACGGCTACGCCGCGACGAAGACCCGGCGCGACTACGTCCTGCAGCGGATGTACGTGCACCACGACATCTCGAAGGCGCAGCTCGACCAGGCGAAGGCCACCCCGGTCACGCCGCAGATCACGGACACCGCGAACGGCTGCTCGGCGGCGGCGAGCGCGTACGACGCGGGGTACTTCTGCGACTACGTCCGCGACCAGGTGCTGCAGGACCCGGCGTTCGGCAAGACCGCCGCGCAGCGCATCGAGACCCTCGACACGAAGGGCCTCGAGATCCACACGTCGCTCGACCTCGACCTGCAGGCCCAGGCCCAGTCGGCACTCTCGTCCTACGTGCCGTCGACGATGGACGGTGTGGACCTGGGCGGCACGAACGTCACCGTCGAGCCGGGGACGGGCCGGGTGCTCTCGATGGTGCAGAACACCACGTACACGCAGAGCGACAACGCCGGGCCCGGCGCGACCGCGATCGACTACAACGCCGACACCGCCTACGGCAACTCCGGGGGGTTCCAGACCGGCTCCACCTACAAGGTGTTCACCCTGGCGGAGTGGCTGGCGTCCGGGCACACGCTGTCCGAGTCGGTGCCGACGGGCGAGCACCTGTTCCAGCAGTCGGAGTTCACCAACTCCTGCGAGGCGCTCGGCGGATCCCCCTGGCCGGTCTCGAACGCCGAGGCCGTCCCGGCGAGCATGAGCGTCCAGGCGGCGACCTCGGAGTCGATCAACACCGCGTTCGGCGCGATGGCGAAGCAGCTCGACCTCTGCAAGATCAAGGACCTCGCGCAGGCCATGGGCATCCACCAGGCGGACGGCTCGGCCCCGGCGTCCAACCCGGCGTCCGTGCTCGGCACCAACCCGCTCTCGCCGATCGACCTGGCCGAGGCCTACGCCGGTTTCGCGAACGGCGGCGTCGTGTGCTCGCCGACCGTGATCGACTCGGTGCGCGAAGCCGACGGCACGACGATCACCCCGACGCCGTCCACCTGCACCCGGGGCGTCTCCGCCGAGGTCGCCGGGACGGTGGACTACGCGCTGCAGGGCGTCCTGACCGGCGACGGCACGGCGGCCGCCGCGAACCCCGGCGACAGCACCCCGAAGTTCGCCAAGACCGGCACGACCGACGCCGACACGCAGAACTGGCTCGTCACGTCGAGCACGAAGTACACGAACGCCACGTGGGTCGGCAACGTCAGGGGGCTCGTCGGCCTCGCGAACACGCCGTTCCCGCACGGCACGACCGGGTACAGCGCGAAGTTCGGCGTGGGCCGCTCGATGATGTCGTGGCTCGACCAGCGGTACGGCGGGGGAGCGCTGCCCGAGCCCGATCCGGCGATGATCGGGTCGACGTCGCGGTCCGCGCAGTCCGCTGACGGGTCGGCGTCGGACGCGGCGACCGGCGGGGACCAGGCGGCGCCGGGGGCGAGCGCCCAGGCGCCCTCCGCGCCGGGATCGTCCGCCGCGGGCACGACCGGCGGCACGACGACGGGCGCGCCCGCACAGGGCGGGGCCGCCGGGGCCGGCTCGCAGCCGGGCGCGGCTGCCGGCGCGACGTCGACCGGGACGGGCACGTCCGGCGGCGCACCGGGAACCGGAACGGGCGGGGCGGCCCAGCAGCCGCCGTCGCACGGGTAGGCGACAGCGGCGAGGACGCGACGGCCTGGAGGCCCGGTGCCGGTCCGTCGGACCGGCATCGGGCCTCCAGGGCGGTTCTCCACAGCCCCGGTCGCCGTGGTGCCGCCGCCGGACGCGGCCAATAGACTGGTGCGCATTCCACGAACCGATCGACGGAGCACCATGCCTGACATCACGAGCGAGCAGGTCGCCCACCTGGCGAACCTCGCACGTATCGCACTCACGCCCGACGAGATCGAGAAGCTGACCGGGGAGCTGTCGCACATCGTCGAGAGCGTCGCCAAGGTCGCCGAGGTCGCGACCGACGACGTCCCGGCGACGAGCCACCCGGTGCCGCTCGGCAACGTCACCCGACCCGACGTGGTGGGGCAGACGCTGACCCAGGAGCAGGCGCTCTCCGGTGCGCCCGACTCCGACGGCGAACGGTTCCGCGTGACGGCCATCCTGGGAGAAGAACAGTGACCGACGACCTCACCCGCCTCAGCGCGGCCGCCCTCGCCGACGCCCTCGTGGCGCGCGACGTCTCGAGCGTCGAGGCCACCCAGGCCCACCTCGACCGGATCGCAGCGGTCGACGGCGACGTGCACGCGTTCCTGCACGTCAACGAGAACGCCCTCGCGGCGGCGCGGTCGATCGACTCGCGCCGCGCCGCGGGCGACGACCTCGGGGCACTCGCCGGTGTGCCGATCGCGATCAAGGACGTCCTGTGCACGCAGGACATGCCGACCACCTCGGGGTCGAAGATCCTCGAGGGCTGGCGGCCGCCCTACGACGCCACCCCGGTCGCGAAGCTCCGCGCCGCCGGCCTCGTGCCGCTCGGCAAGACCAACATGGACGAGTTCGCGATGGGTTCGACGACCGAGTTCTCGGCGTACGGACCGACGCGCAACCCGTGGGACCTCGACCGGATCCCCGGCGGGTCCGGCGGTGGTTCGGCAGCAGCCGTCGCCGCGCACGAGGCACCCTTCGCCCTCGGCTCCGACACCGGTGGCTCGATCCGTCAGCCCGGTGCCGTCACGGGCACGGTCGGCGTGAAGCCGACGTACGGCGGGGTCAGCCGGTACGGCGCGATCGCACTGGCGTCGTCGCTCGACCAGATCGGCCCGGTGTCCCGCACGGTCCTCGATGCCGCGCTGCTGCACGACGTCATCGGCGGGCACGACCCGAAGGACTCCACGTCGATCCCGGACGCCTGGCCGTCGATGGCCGCAGCCGCGCGCGAGGGCCTGCAGGCCGACACGCTGCGCGGGCTCAAGGTCGGCATCGTCAAGGAGCTCGCCGGGGGCGAGGGCTTCCAGGCCGGCGTCACGCAGCGCTTCCGCGAGACGGTCGCGATCCTCGAGCAGGCGGGTGCCGAGGTCGTCGAGATCGATGCGCCGTCGTTCGCGTACGCCATCAGCGCGTACTACCTGATCCTCCCGGCCGAGGCGTCGTCGAACCTCGCGAAGTTCGACTCGGTCCGCTTCGGCCTGCGCGTGACGCCCGAGAACGGTGCCACGGTCGAGGACGTCATGGCCGCCACGCGCGAGGCCGGTTTCGGCCCCGAGGTGAAGCGCCGCATCATCCTCGGCACCTACGCGCTCAGCGCCGGGTACTACGACGCGTACTACGGCTCGGCGCAGAAGGTCCGCACCCTGGTGCAGCGTGACTTCGCGGCGGCGTTCGACCAGGTCGACCTGCTCATCAGCCCGTCGGCGCCGACGACCGCCTTCCCGCTCGGGGAGCGCCTCGACGACCCGCTGTCGATGTACCTCAACGACCTCACGACGATCCCGGCGAACCTCGCCGGTGTCCCCGGCATGAGCATCCCGAACGGCCTGGCGCCCGAGGACTCCCTGCCGACCGGCGTGCAGCTCATGGCCCCGCAGCGCGAGGACGCCCGCCTCTACCGCTACGGTGCCGCCCTCGAGCGCCTGCTCGAGCAGCAGTGGGGTCGCCCGCTCATCGACAGCATCCCGGACCTCGACCAGTCTCAGCAGTCCGCTGCGCAGGAAGGTGTGATCTGATGGCGCAGAAGGACGCGCTGATGGACTTCGACGAGGCGCTCGAGCGCTTCGAGCCGGTGCTCGGCTTCGAGGTCCACGTCGAGCTCGCGACGAAGACCAAGATGTTCTCGGACGCCCCGAACTTCTTCGGTGGCGAGCCGAACACGAACGTGACCCCGGTCGACCTCGGGCTTCCCGGGTCGCTGCCGGTCGTCAACGAGCAGGCCGTGCGCTACTCGATCCAGCTCGGGCTCGCGCTCGGCTGCTCGATCGCCGAGTCCTCGCGGTTCGCCCGGAAGAACTACTACTACCCGGACAACCCGAAGAACTACCAGATCTCGCAGTACGACGAGCCGATCGCGTTCGAGGGCGAGGTCGAGGTCGAGCTCGCTGACGACACGATCTTCCAGGTGCCGATCGAGCGCGCCCACATGGAGGAGGACGCCGGCAAGCTGACGCACGTCGGCGGCGCCACCGGCCGCATCCAGGGCGCCGAGTACTCGCTCGTCGACTACAACCGCGCCGGCGTCCCGCTCGTCGAGATCGTCACGAAGCCGATCTTCGGCGCGAAGGACCGCGCTCCCGAGCTCGGCGCCGCGTACGTCCAGGTCATCCGTGACCTCGTCCGTGCGCTCGGCGTGTCCGAGGCCCGCATGGAGCGCGGCAACCTGCGCTGCGACGCGAACATCTCGCTACGTCCGTGGGGCCAGGAGAAGCTCGGTACCCGGACGGAGACGAAGAACGTCAACTCGTTCCGCGCGGTCGAGCGTGCCATCCGCTACGAGATCCAGCGCCAGGCCGCGATCCTCGCCGCGGGCGGGACGATCACGCAGGAGACGCGGCACTGGCACGAGGACACCGGTCGCACCTCGGCCGGGCGTCCGAAGTCCGACGCCGACGACTACCGCTACTTCCCGGAGCCCGACCTGCTGCCGGTCGTGCCGGACCCCGCCGTGGTCGAGGAGCTCCGGGCGTCCCTGCCCGAGGCGCCCGTCGCCCGCCGTCGCCGTCTGAAGGGCGACTGGGGCTTCAGCGACCTCGAGTTCCAGGACGTCGTCAACGGCGGACTGCTCGACGAGGTCGAGGCCACCGTCGCCGCCGGCGCGTCGCCGCAGGCCGCGCGCAAGTGGTGGACGGGTGAGATCAGCCGTGTCGCGAACGCGCAGGACGCCACCCCCGGCGACCTCGTCTCGCCGCAGCACGTCGCCGAGACCATCGCGCTCGTCGAGTCCGGCGACCTGACCGACCGTCTGGCACGCCAAGTGCTCGAGGGCGTCATCGCGGGCGAGGGCTCGCCGGCGCAGGTCGTCGAGGCCCGCGGACTGAAGGTCGTCTCGGACGACTCCGCGCTGACCGCCGCCGTCGACCAGGCACTCGCCGCCCAGCCGGACGTCCTCGCCAAGATCCGGGACGGCAAGGTCCAGGCCGCCGGCGCCATCATCGGCGCCGTCATGAAGGCCATGCAGGGCCAGGCCGACGCGGCGCGCGTCCGCGAGCTGGTGCTGGAGCGCGCGCAGCAGGCGTAGCGCCCGCACGCGACGGACAGGAGGCACGGTGCCGGTTGGCACCGTGCCTCCCGTCCGTCCGCCGGCGGCGACCAGGGCCGAGCCAACCTGGGGACACGTCAGCGACCCGGTGACAGGATGAGGAGTGACCGCAACGATCCGCGCCATCGGGACCGCCGTCCCCGACACCACCCTCGACCAGGGTTCGGTGCGTGACCTGTTCGCCCGTCAGCCGGGCCTCGGTCGGCTCGGAGCGCGGATCGTCCCCGCGGCCTTCGGCGCATCCGCCGTCGAGCACCGGCACACCGTCATCGAGGAGCTCGACGCCTCGCGCCCGGGAGGCCTGTTCCGACAGGACTCCGGCGAGCTCGTGTCGCCGTCCACCGGCACCCGCAACGACCGCTACCGGGACCTCGCCCCCGCGCTCTTCGTCGCGGCCGCGCGGGACGCGGTCGAGCGTGCCGGGGTGTCTCCGGACCGCGTCACGCACCTGGTGACCGTCTCGTGCACGGGGTTCACGCAGCCCGGACCGGACATCGACGTCGTCGACCAGCTCGGGCTGCCCGCCGGGGTCTTCCGCCACCACATCGGCTTCATGGGGTGCTGCGCGGCGTTCCCGGCGCTCCGGATCGCGGCGGCCTTCGCCGAAGCGGACCCCGACGCGGTCGTGCTCGTCGTCTGCGCGGAGCTCTGCACCCTGCACGTCCGCGCGTCGGACGACCCGGACCAGATCGTCGCCAACAGCGTGTTCGGTGACGGCGCCGCAGCGGTGGTCGTGACCGCGGGCGGGCCGGGTCTGCGCATCGAGCGCTTCGCGACGGCGACGGTGCCCGAGGGGGCGTCGGAGATGGCCTGGAACATCGGCGACGAGGGCTTCGAGATGGTGCTCTCGACCGCGGTCCCGAAGCTCGTCGGCGTGCACGTGCCGGCTGCCGTCACCGCGCTCCTCGGCGAGGGGGAGACCTTCGCCGACGTGCCCGTGTGGGCGGTGCACCCGGGCGGGCGTGCGATCCTCGACCGGGCGCAGGACGCCCTCGAGCTGCCCGACACCGCTGTCGCGTCGAGTCGAGCCGTCCTCCGGGACCACGGCAACATGTCGAGCGCGACCGTGCTGTTCGTGCTCCGGGACGCCGTCGAGCAAGGGATCGCACCGGGGTCTCCCGTCGCGGCGGTCGCGTTCGGACCCGGACTGACGGTGGAGAGCGCGAGGCTGACGGCGGTCGAGGCGTGAACGACCGGGCCTGGTCCGCGCGTGGCGCGGACGACGGGCGCGAGCCCGGATCCCGTGCAGTGGACCTCCGGCAACGGGACACGGACCTCCAGGAGCTGATGGACGACCCGGGCTGCGACCCGCGGGTGCTCGACCGGACCTTCCGACGGTTCGCCGTGGTGAACGCCCTGGTGAGCGGTTGGCGTGCCGTCTGGCGCACGCACGTCGTCCCGGCGCTGCCGCCGAGCGGTCGCGCCCGCGTGCTGGACCTCGGGTGCGGCGGCGGAGACCTCGCGCGTTCGCTCGTGCGGTGGGCCGGCAGTGACGGCTTCTCGCTCGAGGTCGTCGGGGTCGACCCCGACGAACGGGCGATCACCGCGGCACGGCGGTCCGCGGCGCGCGGCGTGACGTTCCGGCAGGCGTCGAGCGCGGACCTCGTCGCGGCGGGCGAGCGGTTCGACGTCGTCGTGTCGAACCACGTGCTGCACCACCTCGACGACGACGCCCGTGCCGGCTTCCTGTCCGACTCCGAGCAGCTGGCGACCGGACGGAACCTGCACTCCGACATCCGACGGTCGCGGCAGGCCTACCGGGCGTACGCGCTGGCGTCGCCGCTCGTGTCCGCCGGAACGTTCGTCCGGGTGGACGGACTCCGCTCCATCCGCCGGTCGTTCACGGTCCCCGAGCTGCAGGAGGCGCTGCCGGCGGGGTGGACCGCCGAGCGGGCGGCACCGCACCGGGTGCTCGCGGTGCGGGACGCCTGACGGGGTTCGCCGGGTCCGGGGTGGGCAGCGTGTGCCGCCGACCCGGACCCGGAGCCTCTCGTCGCTACGGGCGCAGCAGCACCTTGATCGCGCGTCGCTCGTCCATCGCCGCGTACGCCTCGGCAGCCTGGTCGAGAGGCAGCTCGAGGTCGAACACCTTGCCCGGCTCGATCGTCCGCGACAGCACGTCCGGCAGCAGCTCCTCGATGTACGCGCGTGCCGGCGCCATGCCGCCGCCGACGG
This sequence comes from Curtobacterium sp. NPDC087080, assembly GCF_044745105.1. Taxonomy (NCBI): domain Bacteria; kingdom Bacillati; phylum Actinomycetota; class Actinomycetes; order Micrococcales; family Microbacteriaceae; genus Curtobacterium; species Curtobacterium sp. NPDC087080. The sequence continues at coordinate 649,457 of NZ_JBIUZP010000002.1, forward strand.
TGATGTTCTTCGCGAACAGGAAGGGCATCGGCAGCTCCGGGTCGCCGGCGGGGACACCGACGTAGCCGACGTTGCCGCCGGGACGGACGACCCGCAGCGCCTGGTCCATGCTCTCCGCGGTGCCGACGGCCTCGAGGGCGCAGTCGGCGAGCTCCCCGCCGAGCAGCTCGCGCACGGCGGCGATGCCCTCGGCACCGCGGGTCTCGACGATGTCCGTCGCGCCGAACTCCCGCGCCAGCGCCTGGCGGTCGGCGTGCCGGCTCATCGCGATGATGCGCTCGGCACCCAGCCGCGACGCCGCGAGCACCGCGGACAGACCGACCGCGCCGTCGCCGACGACCACGACGGTCTTGCCGGGGCCGACCTCGGCCGACACCGCAGCGTGGTGCCCGGTCGAGAACACGTCGGACAGCGTGAGGAGCGACGGCACGAGGTCGTCGTCCACCGGGCCGGGGACCTTCACGAGCGTCGCCGCCGCGTCGGGCACGCGCACGTACTCGGACTGGGCGCCGCCGATGGGGTGGCCGTAGGCGTCGGTCGTACCGCCGAAGATCGAGCTGTGCTCGCAGCCGCTCGTCATGCCGTGCGTGCACGCCTGGCAGGTGCCGTCGTTCGTCGTGAACGGCGCGATGACGAAGTCGCCCGCAGCGAGGTCGGTGACGTCGGCACCGACGGACTCGACGACGCCGACGAACTCGTGTCCGATCGTGTGGGCCTGCTCGGTCCCGCGGACGCCGCGGTAGGGCCAGAGGTCGGAGCCGCAGACGCAGGACGCGGTCACCTTGACGACGGCGTCGCTGGGCTCGATGAGGGTGGGGGTGTCGCGCTCCTCGACGCGGATGTCGCGGGGGGCGTGGATGACGGTTGCGCGCACGGGGTGGCCTTCCGATCGTGGGGGTGGACGCGGCGCGTACCGTGACGCGCCAGGGTGCCGGCGCCGTTGCGGGACCCGTCGACACTACGCTTCCCGGGTGGACGACGACCGCTACGGCAGTGACGTGCTCTCGGGCGACTGGCGCTCGAAGGGCGTCAAGAAGGTGCGGCAGGTGCCGCTCGAACGCGACATGGTGCTCGAGGACCCGGACTCCGGGTGGGCGGGCGCCGTCGTCGGGCTCGAGGCGGGCAACGTCTCCCTGGAGGACTGGAAGGGTCGCACGCGCGCCTTCCCCTTCACCGGACAGTTCCTGCTCGAGGGCGAGCTCGTCACCCTCGGCCGTCCGCAGGCTCCGGTGGGCCGGTCCGCGGCGGCCGCGCCGCCCGCACGCTCCGTCGGGACGGCCGGGAGGCCCGCAGCGGCCCCGGCGGTCCGGCACGCCGCCGACGGTGGCCGGCTCCGCACCGCGTCCGGTTCGTTCGCCGTCGAGCAGCAGCGGGCACGCGTGGCGCTGCCCTCCCGGATCATGGTCGAGGGCAAGCACGACGCCGAGCTCGTGGAGAAGGTCTGGGGAACCGACCTGCGCGTCGAGGGCGTCGTCGTCGAGGAGCTCTCCGGCGTCGACAACCTGGCGGACGTCCTCGAGGAGTTCCGCCCGACCCGCGAGCGCCGCGTCGGTGTCCTGGTCGACCACCTCGTGCCGGGGTCGAAGGAGTCCCGCTTCGCCGACGCCGTGATGCGCGGGAAGTGGGGCGCGCACGTCCTCGTCGTCGGGCACCCGTTCGTCGACGTCTGGCAGTCGGTGAAGCCGTCGCGGCTCGGGCTCGAGGCGTGGCCGACGATCCCGCGGTCCGTCGAGTGGAAGAAGGGCATCTGCCAGCACCTCGGGTGGCCCGCCGAGGAGCAGGCCGACATCGCCCGTGCGTGGCAGCGGATCCTCGGGCAGGTCCGGACCTTCGCCGACCTGGAGCCGCAGCTGCTCGGACGTGTCGAGGAGCTCATCGACTTCGTGACCGAGCCGAGGGCCTGACCCGGCCGGCCACTCGCCGACGGACCCTCCGCGGCGGAGGCGCCCCGTGCCTCCCGGCCGTCGGCGTCCGCGTTCCCGTCCCCGGCCCCGTCCCGTCCCGTCCCGTCCCCGAACGGGCGAAATCCGCGCCTCCGTGGGCGGTCCCGTTCCCGTTTCCGCCCGTTCGCGCGCTGTGCCTGCTCGATGTCGGGCGCTGGGTTGCCGGGCGGGCGGAATCCGAGCCTCCGCGGGCGTTCCTGTTCCCGTTTTCGCCCGTTCGCGTTCCTGGGTGGGGGATGTCGGGCGCGGGGTGCCGGGCGGGCGGAATCCGAGCCTCCGTGGGCGTTCCTGTTCCCGTTTTCGCCCGTTCGCGTTCCTGGGTGGGGGGGATGTCGGGCGCTGGGGTGCCGGGCGGGCGGAATCCGCATCCCCGCGGCGTTACCGTTCCCGTTTCCGCCCGTTCGCGCGCTGTGCCGGGACGATGCCGCGCGCGTTTCCGCGAGCGGGCGGGACCCGCGGGCCCTTCGGCGCGCACGGTGCGTTTCCGCCCGCTCGGGTGTGCTCCGGGGGCAACCGCGCCGCGCGGCCTACTGTTGAGGGATGGACGGCATCGACGGTCGCGTGCGGAGCGCGGTCGACGTGTGGTTGCGCTGGCTGCCGCGGTGGCAGATCGGGACCGCACGGCCCCGGACGCGCATCTGCCGGAAGTGCACCGGATCGCCGATCGCCTCGGCGGCGGGCTTCGGGCCGGACGTCCCGCACGCCGTCCAGCACGCGTTGATCGGTCGGATCTCGACCATCGTCGAGGACGCCGTCGACGAGTACACCGCGAAGAACCTCCCGCTGCTGCAGCGCGAGCTCGAACGGGCAGCCGCGAGGAAACGGCACGCGGGGTACCAGCCGACCGAGGGCCTCTCGCCGGAGTTCCAGGGGCTCGACGTGGACCCGGAGCCCTCGCCGGGGGAACCGTTCCTCTTCACCCTCGACGAGATGACGGGCACGGGGGCGGGGGAGCAGACGCCGCGCGAGCCGCTGTCCGACGAGGCGAAGGCAGCACTCCGGCACGAGATCGCCCTGTCGGACGAGTGCGCGCGCGCGACGGGGACGGCCGTGTGCCTGGCCCTCGTCGAGCACCGTCCACGCATCGCCGAGGCCGTCGAGCGCCTGGTGGAACCGCAGATCGCAGCGCTGGTCACCGACATGTTCCGCGGGTTCGACGGACCGGAGGGCACTGGGCGTCCCGGGCTCTTCTGACCGCGGGGCACGACGCCGGGACTCCGCGGCGGGGCGACGCCGCGACGCCGCGACGCCGCGACGCCGCGACGCGGGGACGGCTGGACGCTCCGACGCAGCGACGGCAGACCAGCGACCGTCCACGTGTCGCTCGCGGTGGTCCGACAGCGGGACAATGAGCGGGTGACTCGCACCTGGGGCTGGCTCGCAGCCGTCGTCGACATCGTCCTCATCGTCGTGTTCGCGCTCATCGGGCGGTCCTCGCACGCCGAGGCGACGACGTTCGCCGGGACCTGGACCACGGCATACCCGTTCCTGGCCGGCTGGCTGGTCGGCTACCTGGTCGTGCGCGGCTGGCGGCACCCGCTCCGGTTGTGGCCGACCGGTGTGGTCGTCTGGGTGGCGACGGTCGCGATCGGCATGCTGTTCCGGGTGCTGACCGGGCAGGGCGACGTCGCGGGCGATCCGTTGCCGCTGTCGTTCGTGATCGTGGCGACGATCGTCCTGGCGGTCTTCCTGCTGGGGTGGCGTCTGGTCGTCGGACTCGTCCTCCGTGCCGGACGCCGGGGCCGCGGCCGCGCCTGAGCGGCGGACGGACCCGACCGGGCGCCGGGGCCGCATGCCGCGCCTGAGCGACAGACCGGACAGGACCCGACCGGACGCCAGGACGCCGGCCGCGCCTGAGCACCCGACCAGACTCCGCTCCACCGCCGCGTCCGTTCACCCGCCGGTCACCCACCCGCCACCCGCGGCCGGGAGCATGCCGGGATGACGACGCTCGACCACGCCACCGTCGGCCCGGACCACGACGGCCGCGCAGCGCGGACCCTCCCGCGTCTCGTCGCGCGTCGTGGCGCGCCCCGGGTCCGACGCGAGGACACCCTGCCGTCCATCGCCGTCGCCGAGGCCCTCGGCGCCGACGTGGTCGAGGTCGACGTGCGCCGGACGGCCGACGGCGTCGCGGTCCTGCTGCTCGACGAGACCCTCGGTCGGCTCTGGGGCGACCCGCGCCGCGTCGCCGACGTCTCGTGGTGCGAGGTCGCCCGGCTCGGGAACGGGCTCGACCGCATCCCGCGCCTGGACGCCGTGCTGGAACGGCTCGACGGCTGCCGGGCGGCCCTCCTGCTCCACGTCGTCGACCCCGCCGACGCCCTGGTCGCGACGAGGACGGTCGCCGCGTCCACCTGGGACACCAAGGTCGCGTGGACGGGGACGCCCCCGGCGCTCGCCGCGGTCCGTGCAGCACTGCCGAGCGCCGACACGTGGCTCCCGTGGGAGTCGCTCGACGTCCCGACCGCCGAGGACACGGCGGAGCTCCGACCGTCGACCCTGGTGCTCGACGACGTGTTCCTCACGCCGGACACGGTCGCCGCCGCGCACGACCTCGGCGTCGCGGTCGCCGTGCGGACCGTCGACGAGCCGGAGCCCGTCCGCTGGGCGGCGCGCACCGGAGCGGACCTCGTGGCCACCGACGACGTCGCGTCCGCCCGGGCCGTGCTGGCCGGCGGCGAGCGCGACGGCTGGGCTCTGCCCGAGCGCGAACCCACCGAGGAGGAGGTCGGCACGCGTGCCCAGGCGCTCGCCCACCGCATCGCGCACGAGGTGATCGCCTTCACCCGCGAGCACCCGGTCGGCCAGGTCGGGACGAAGCGCGGCGTCGGCGGTCCGGTCACCGACGTCGACCGTGCGGTCGAGCGACTCGTCCGTGCCCGCGTCCGTGCGGCCTTCCCCACGCACGGGTTCACGGGCGAGGAGTACGGCACGGCACCGGGCGACCGGCACCACTGGTACCTCGACCCGGTCGACGGCACGACGAACCTGGTCAACGGGGTGCCCTGGACGGCGATGTCGCTGTGCCTGACCCGCGGCGGGCAGCCCCTCGTCGGGGTCGTGGCCGACCCGTGGCGCGGCGAGGTCCTCGAGGCCCGGCGCGGCCGGGGTGCGGTGCTCCGCGACACACCGCTGCACCTCGACGACACGCCTCGGGTGCTTGCCGGGTCCGTCGTGGGCGTCGAGTTCGGTGGACAGGGGGCGCGGGACGGGGCCGGGAGGCTCGTGGCCGCGCTGGCGGACCGCGCCTGCGCGGTGCGCGTGATGGGTTCCAGCACGTTGACGGTCGCGCAGGTCGCCGCCGGTCGCGGGGTCGGCGGCTGCGTCCCGTCGTTCGATCCGGTGGACCACGGCGCGGCGGTGCTGCTCGTGCACGAGGCCGGGGGAGTGGTCCTCACCCTCGACGGCCCCGCGGTCGGCTTCCCGCGGGCGGGAGAGCCCTTCCTCGTCGCGCACCCGGGTACGGCCGACGAGCTCTTCGCGATCTGGTCGACGGCTCTCGGCGCGCGCTGACACCGCTCTCGGCTGCTTCTGTGCAGCCGTACAGCCAGTGGTCGTCGGCGCTGCCTAGGTTGGTGTCGACGGACGCTCCCGACCGGGACGGACCGCACCGAAGGAGCAACGACATGGGATTCCTCGACCGACTGCTCGGCCGTCCTGATCGCGACCGCGACCAGCAGGGCGGGTGGGGCCAGCCGCAGCAACAGCAGCCGCAGCAGCCGACCCAGCAGGGCTACCGGTACGGCCAGCAGTCGTACCAGGTGCCGCCCGTCCAGCAGGGCCAGCAGTACGGCACTCCGCAGGGCCAGTACGGCACGCCGCAGTGGGGCGGACAGCAGCCGGGCGGACCGGGTGCACAGCAGCCCGGCGGCCAGCAGGACGCCTCGTCCGCAGAGGACCAGCGTGCCGTCGAGCGCTACCGCTACCTGCTCCGCACGGCTCCGCCCGAGCGCATCGAGGAGGTCCACGCCGAGGCGTTCGCGACCCTGACCCCCGAGCAGCGCCGGATGGTCTACGACGAGTTCACCCGCAGCGCTCCCGCCGGCGAGGCACCCCGCGGCGACGACCCCCGGTCCCTGGCCCAGGCGGCGACCCGGTCGGAGATCCGGCAGCCCGGCTTCATGGAGCGCTCGCTCGGCGGGATGAACGGTGGTGCCGGTGCGATGGGGCAGCGCGGTGGTCCCTCGTTCGGCCGGATGATCGGTGCGTCGATCCTCGGCACGGTGGCCGGGTACGTCATCGGTTCGGCGATCATGAGCGCCTTCCTGCCCGACGCCGGATCGTTCGACGGCGGTACCGATGCTGCGGGCGACGGTGGTTCGGAGGACACTGGTGCCGACTCCGGCGACGGCGGGGCGTCCGATGCGGGCGCGTCCGACGGCGGCGGGTACGAGAACGCGGGCTGGGACGACGGCGGCGGTGACTTCGGCGGTGGCGGCTTCGGCGACTTCGGCGGTGACTTCGACGTCTGACTGACGGCGTCGCTCCCGCCGACCCCACACCACACCGACGTGGCCGACGAGGGAGCGACATGGCCATCATCGAGGCCTCCGGGCTGACCAAGACCTACCGATCGCGCTCGGGGCCGGTGCACGCACTGGCCGGGCTCGACCTCGCCGTCCCCGAGGGCACCGTCACGGCGCTCCTCGGGCCGAACGGCGCGGGCAAGACCACGACCGTCAAGGTCCTCACGACGCTCGTCACCCCGGACTCCGGTCGGGCGACGATCGACGGCATCGACGTGGTCGCCGACCCGCAGGCGACCCGGCGGTCCATCGGTGTCTCGGGGCAGTACGCCGCGGTCGACGAGAACCTGACCGGGGCCGAGAACCTCGAGATGATCGGCCGGTTGTACCACCTCGGACGACGGGCGGCGCGGCAGCGGGCCCGCGAGCTCATCGAGGTGTTCGACCTGTCCGAGGCCGGTGACCGCCCGGTGAAGGGCTTCTCCGGCGGGATGCGCCGACGCATCGACCTCGCCGGCGCACTCGTGACGAACCCGCGGGTGCTGTTCCTCGACGAGCCGACGACCGGCCTCGACCCCCGGAGCCGGCTCGCGCTCTGGGGGATCATCGAGGGCCTGGTCGGCGACGGCGCCACCGTGCTCCTCACGACGCAGTACCTGGAGGAGGCCGACCAGCTCGCGGACGACATCGCCGTGATCGACGACGGACGGGTGATCGCCGAGGGCACCGCCGACCAGCTCAAGGCCCAGGTGGGCGGCCACCGGGTGGTCGTCACCCTGGTCGACGGGGACGACCGGGAGGCCGTGGTCACCGCCCTGCGTCGCCACGGCGTCGGTGACGTGGAGACCTCGGCCGACGGGCGGACCTCCGGCATCGCGGTGGAGGCCGGACCGCAGGCGCTCCAGCGGGTGCTCGCCGATCTCGGCGAGGCGGGCATCCGGCTGCACGACGCCGGCATGCGCCGGCCGACGCTCGACGACGTCTTCCTGCGCCTCACGGGACACGCCGCCACGGCGGAGGACGGGGACGCGCCGGACGGTGGCGGCGGGGCGGGCGCGGGCCGTGCCTCCCGGGCGGGTCGACGTGACACGGTGCCGGCCGCCGGCGACGCGACCGACAGCGCGCCGGAGCGTGTCCGGTGACCGCCGTCGGCGCACCGCGGCAGCAGCTGCCGGTGGTCGTGACGTCGCCCGTCGCGATCTGGTTCGAGGACGGCTGGACCGTCACGTGGCGGAACCTGACGAAGATCAAGCGCTCGCCGGACATGCTCGTGTTCGCGGTGCTGCAGCCGATCATGTTCGTGCTGCTCTTCAGCCAGGTGTACGGCGGAGCCATCCAGGTGCGGGGAACGGACTACACGCAGTTCCTCATGGCGGGCATCTTCGCGCAGACGGTCGTGTTCGGGGCGACCTTCTCGGGGTCGGCGATGGCGCAGGACCTCAAGGAGGGGCTGATCGACCGGTTCCGGACGCTGCCGATGTCGGCGTCGGCGGTGCTGGTGGGTCGGACGAACTCGGACCTGGTGCTCAACGCGATCTCGATGGTGATCATGATGCTGACCGGGCTCGCGGTCGGCTGGCGGGTCGGGTCGGCGCCGCACGAGTTCCTCGCCGGGGTCGGGCTGCTCCTGCTGTTCAGCTACGCGTTCAGCTGGGTGATGGCGCTGCTCGGGATGAGCGTCCGGACGCCGGAGGTCATCAACAACGCGTCCTTCATGGTGCTGTTCCCGCTGACCTTCATCTCGAACGCGTTCGTGCCCAGCGAGACGATGCCGCTGGTGCTGCGGGTGTTCGCCGAGTGGAACCCGGTGTCCTCGCTCGTGCAGGCCGCACGGGAGCTGTTCGGCAACGCCGGGACCGCGCCGGTGCCCGACGTCTGGACGATGCAGCACCCCGTCGCGACCGTCCTGGTCGGGATCGCGGTGATGCTCGTGGTGTTCGTGCCGCTGGCCGTCCGGAAGTACACCAGGATCAGCGCGGGCTGAGTCCGCTCCACGGTCCCGCACGAGGGGTCCCCGAGGGTCACCGGGACCGCTTACGATCGACTCTCGTGACCGCGACCGAAGCCGAGCGTGCCGCCCAGGGCGGCGCCACCGGGCGACCCTCCGACCGCAGCGTGCGACTGCGCCGCTGGATGCTGCACGGAGCCGACCAGGGCGCCTCGCACCAGGGCCCCCACCAGGTCGAGGTCGAGAAGACCCACTCGTGGTGGCGGGTGATGTGCCTGACCGGTGTCGACTACTTCTCGACGCTCGGCTACCAGCCCGCCATCGCGGCGCTCGCCGCGGGGTTGCTGTCGCCGATCGCGACGATCGTGCTCGTGCTCGTGACCCTGTTCGGCGCCCTGCCCGTGTACCGGCGGGTGGCGTCGGACAGCTTCAGGGGCGCGGGCTCGATCATGATGCTCGAGAAGCTGCTGCCCTGGTGGGCCGGCAAGCTCTTCGTGCTCGTGCTGCTCGGGTTCGCCGTGACCGACTTCATGATCACGATGACGCTCTCGGCGGCCGACGCCACCGCGCACATCGCCGAGAACCCGTTCACGCCGCACTGGTTCACCGAGATCCCGGTGCCGATCACGCTCGTGCTGCTGCTCCTGCTCGGCATCGTGTTCCTCCGCGGCTTCAAGGAGGCGATCGGCATCGCGGTCGGGCTCGTCGCGGTGTTCCTCCTGCTCAACGCGGTCGTCGTCGTGGTGGCGCTGTGGCACGTGTTCGAGCGCCCGGTCGTCGCGAGCGACTGGTGGTCGAACCTCACGGCACAGCACAGCAACCCGCTCGTCATGATCGGGATCGCGCTGGTCGTGTTCCCGAAGCTCGCGCTCGGACTGTCCGGGTTCGAGACGGGCGTCGCGGTGATGCCGCAGGTGCGGGGTGACGCCGGCGACGACCCGAACGGCCGTCCGGAGGGGCGGATCCGCGGCACGAAGCGCCTGCTGACGACCGCCGCGATCATCATGAGCACGTTCCTCATCACGTCCTCGATCGCCACGACCTTCCTCATCCCGCAGCAGGAGTTCCAGCCGGGCGGCGGGGCGAACGGCCGCGCGCTGGCGTTCCTGGCGCACGAGTACCTCGGCAACGTCTTCGGGTCCGTGTACGACGTCTCGACCGTGGCGATCCTGTGGTTCGCGGGTGCGAGCGCGATGGCCGGTCTGCTCAACCTCGTGCCGCGCTTCCTGCCCCGCTACGGCATGGCGCCGCAGTGGGCACGGGCGACGCGTCCGCTCGTGATCATCTTCACGCTCATCGCGTTCGCCATCACGATCATCTTCGAGGCGAACGTCGACGCGCAGGGCGGCGCGTACGCCACGGGTGTCCTCGTGCTCATCACGAGTGCGGCGGTCGCGGTGACGCTGTCGGCGCGACGGAAGCAGCAGAAGAAGCGCACGATCGGGTTCGGGATCATCGCGGTCGTGTTCGTCTACACGACGGTCGCGAACGTCATCGAACGTCCGGACGGCGTCCGCATCGCCGCGGTGTTCATCATCGCCATCGTCGTCGTGTCGCTGGTGTCGCGCGTGCGGCGCTCGTTCGAACTCCGGGCGTCGTCGATCGAGCTGGACGCGACCGCCCGGCAGTTCATCGAGGCCGACGCCGACCAGTTCAGCTCGATCTGCATCATCGCCAACGAGCCGGGCGCCGGGACCGCCGAGGCGTACCGGTCGAAGGGGCGCGAGGAACGCCGCGACTCCGGGATCCCGGCACGCGTGCCGACGATGTTCCTCGAGGTGCTGCCCGCCGACTCGTCCGACTTCGAGGAGGACCTGGTCGTCGAGGGGCACGTGGTGCAGGGGCACCGGGTGCTGCGCGTCCGGTCGGGCAACGTGCCGAACACCATCGCGTCGACGCTGCTCGCCGTGCGGGACATCGCGGGCGTCGTGCCGAGCATCTACTTCGAGTGGAACGAGGGCAGCCCGATCCAGAACGCCCTGCGGTTCGTCTTCACCGGGGTCGGTGACGTCGCCCCGGTGACGCGCGAGGTGCTGCGCGAGGCGGAGCCGGACGTGCACCGGCGGCCGACCGTCCACGTGTCGTGACCCACCCGACGGCGGTGGGGCGAGCCTCCCGTCCGGTGGCCGGCCCGGTGGCGGTCCTCGTCGCCGCCGCCGTCTGGGGGACGACGGGGACCGCGACCCACTTCGCGCCCGGCGTGCCGGCGGTCGTGTTCGGTGCGGTGACGTTCGGCCTCGGCGGGCTCGTGCTCGCCGCGACGACGGGTCGTTCCGCGGTGCGTGCCGTCGCCGGTCCCGGTTCCCGGCGGTGGGTGCTGCTCGGTGCGGTCTCGCTCGTCGTGTACGCGGTCGCGTTCTACGCGGCGCTCGCCGACGCGGGGGTCGCGCTCGGCACCACGGTGGCCATCGGGTCGTCGCCGCTCTTCGCCGGACTGGTCGAGTGGGTGGCGGACGCCAGGCGCGTGACCGGTCGCTGGGTCGTCGCCACGCTGGTGAGCGTGGTCGGCATGGTCGTCGTCACCCTCGCGCGGTCCGAGGAGCCCGGCAGCGGGTCGCTGCCGCTCGGGCTGGGCAGTGCGCTCCTCGCCGGGCTGACCTACGCGACCTACTCGTGGGCGGTCGCGCGGGGCCTGCACGCGGCGTCCGGGGCCCGCCCGGCGTCGTCGCTGCCGGGCACCGGGGCCGGCACCACGCCCGGAGCAGCCGGACGCGGTGTGGTCGGGGCCGTGTTCGGGCTGGCTGCCGTCCCGCTCGTCGTGCTCGCGCTGGTCGCCGGGCACGACGCCCTGTCGGTCGGGGCGAACTGGCCCGTGTTCGTCTACCTCGCGCTCGTGCCGACGGTGCTCGGGCACTCGCTGTACGCCGTCGGGCTGCGGCGGGTGAGCGCCTCGGTCGCGACCCTGCTGTCGCTGTTCGAGCCCGTGGTCGCCGCGGTGCTCGCCGTGCTCGTGGTCGGCGAACACCTCGGCGGTACCGGGTGGGCGGGTGTCGGGCTGGTCGTCGCCGGGCTCGCGGTGCTCGCGCTCCCTCGACGGACGGGCGTGCCTACTTCGCGGTGATCTGGTCGCGCACCTTGCGGCGGAGCACCTTGCCGATCATCGAGCGCGGCAGGTCCTCGACCACGACGATGCGCCGCGGCACCTTGTAGGCCGCGAGCTGCTCGCGCGACCACGCACGGAGCGCCTCGGCGTCGAACGCCTTCGGGTCCTTGGGCACGACGGCCGCGACGACCTGCTCGTTGCCGCCCTGCGTGATGCCGACGACGGCGACCTCGCGCACGCTGGGGTGCTTGAGCAGGGCGTCCTCGACCTCGGACGGCGACACGTTGAAGCCGCCGGTGATGATGAGCTCCTTGAGCCGGTCGACGATGCTCACGAAGCCGTCCGGGTCGATCGACACGACGTCACCGGTGCGGAACCAGCCGTCGGGCGTGAAGACCTCGTCGGTCGCCTCGGCCTTGCCCCAGTACCCGCGGAACACCTGCGGTCCCCGGACCTGGAGCTCGCCGGCCTCGCCCGTGCCGAGCACCTTCGACTGGTCGTCCGGGTCGACGACGCGGGCCTGGGTGGACGACAGCGGCAGACCGATCGCACCGAGGCGTCGCTCGGGGGAGACCGGGTTCGCCATGAGGACGGGGGAGCACTCGGACAGGCCGTAGCCCTCGACGAGGTAGCCACCCGTGCGGGCCTCCCAGGGCTCGACGACGTCCTGCGACAGCGGCATGGCACCCGAGATGCCGATCTCGATGCCCTGCAGCGACACCTTCGCCGAGTCCGCCGCGTGCTGCAGCCGGGTGTAGATCGGCGGCACGGCCGGCAGGAACGTCGGCGGGTGCTTCTTCATCGCCTTGAGCACGAGTGCGGGGTCGAACGCCGGGAAGAGCACGAGTCGCGAGGCCATGCTCATCGCGAAGGTCAGGCACAGCGTCAGGCCGTAGGCGTGGAACATCGGGAGCACCGCGTAGACCGTGTTGTCGCCCCGCCGGATGGCCGGCACCCAGGCGCGGGCCTGCGCGGCGTTGGCGAGCAGGTTCCGGTGGCTGAGCACCGCACCCTTCGGCACCCCGGTGGTGCCCGACGTGTACTGGATCAGCGCGACGTCGGTCGTCGTCGGACGCGGGTGGCGCTTCGACAGCTTCCGGGTGGAGACGAGGTCGTCCCACTTCGTCGTGCCGCGCACGCTCGTGGTCAGCTTCGCGCGGGACTCCCGGGCCTTCGCCACCGGCAGTGCCAGGGCGAGACGGGTCGCACGGGGCATCGCGCGTGTCAGGTCGACGGAGACGATCGCGTCCAGGCGCACGTCCGCGGGGAAGTCCTGGAGCGTGGCGACGGACTTGTCCCACGCGATCGCGACCTTCGCGCCGTGGTCCTCGAACTGGTGGCGGAGCTCGCGCGCCGTGTACAGCGGGTTGTGCTCGACGACGATCGCCCCGAGCCGGAGCACCGCGTAGAAGGCGACCACGTGCTGCGGGCAGTTCGGCAGCACGATCGCCACGCGGTCCCCGGCGCCGACGCCGAGCTTCCGCAGGCCGTTCGCAGCGCGGAGGATCTGCTCCTGCAGGTCGGCGTAGGTCGTCGTCCTGCCGAAGAACTCGAGCGCCACCTTCCCCGGGAAGCGGTCTGCCGACTGCTCCACGATGTCGGAGAGCGAGCCCGTGGGCTCGTCGATGTCGTGCGGGACCCCCGGGGCGTACGAGGCAAGCCAGGGACGAGGCGTGTCGATGCTCACCCGGCCAACCTACCGGCGGAGCCGTGCTCGTTGTCAGGGCCCACTGTCAGGGGCACGTCGGACCATGGGGGCATGGCTTCCGTGTCCGACGCGTTCCGCTCCCGCCTCAACGACACCTTCACCAACGGCGCGACCGAGCGTCCGGCCTGGATCGACGACCTCGAACAGGGCTCCGACGCGGGCTTCTTCGGCCCGGGCTCCGCGACCTGGGCCGTGCACGGCGGCAACCACACCGTGCTCGCCGGCGTCCGCGCGCTGCTCGTGCAGGCGCTCCACCCCGGGGCACTCGCCGGCGTCGCCGACCACTCGCGCTACCGCGAGGACCCGTTCGGCCGCCTCGCGGGCACGATCCGGTGGATCTACACGGTGTCGCACGGCGACACGCAGCAGGCCACGCACGCCAGCCAGTGGGTGCGGAAGCTGCACGAGCGGGTGGTCGGCGAGTACGTCGACGGCCACGGCGTGACGAAGCCGTACGCCGCGAACGACCCGGACCTGGCACGGTGGGTGCACCTCGCGTTCACCGACGCGTTCCTGCGGAGCGCACAGGTCTGGGGCAAGCCCATCCCGGGCGGCGCCGACGCCTACGTGCGGGAGTGGGCGATCGCGGGACGTCTCATGGGTGTCGAGGATGCTCCGGAGTCGGACGCCGAACTCCGTGCGCAGATGAACGGCTACCTCGACCGAGGGGAGCTCAAGGCCGACGCCCGCACGCACGACGTGGTCCGGTTCATCAAGGACCCGCCGCTCGCCAGGCTGCTCCGCCCGGGCTACCGGGCGCTCTTCGACGGGGCGGTCGCATCGCTCGACCCGCGGCACCGGTCGATGCTCGCGCTGCGGACGCCCGGTGTCGGGCCGGTGCAGCTGCCGGTCCGACAGGTCGCGGGTGTCGTGCTCGACGGGATCGGTGCGGTGCTCGGCACGACCCCGGGCACGGAGCGTGCGGCGCTCGTGCGGATCGCGCGGTTGGAGCAGGAGGCGCGGCAGGACGCCACCGCCTGACCGGCGGGCCCGTTCGTCTCCGGGGATCCGGTCGTCGGTCCGTCTCCGGGGGTCCGGCCGTCGGTCCGTCTCCGGGGATCCGGTCGTCGGTCCGTCTCCGGGGGCCGGCCGTCGATCGGGACGCGCGCCCCGACGGACGGGAGGCGCGGTGCCAGCCGGCACCGCGCCTCCCGTCCGTCATCGGGTCCCGTCAGAAACCGGACGGCACGCGGGGGGTGTAGGCGGCCTCGAGTCGCGACACCTCGTCGTCCGTGAGCTCCATAGCAGCCGCGGCGACCGCGTCGTCGATGTGGTGCTCCTTCGTCGCGCCGATGATCGGCGCGGTGACCGCGGGCTTGCCGGCCACCCACGCCAGCGCGACCTGGGCCATGCTCGCGCCGCGGGCGTGGGCGACCTGCTGCACCGCGTCGACGATGGCTCGGTTGGCGTCCTCGTCCTGGCGGTAGAGCGTCTTGCCGAACTCGTCGGTGTCCGAGCGGCTGCCCGAACCCTGCGCGTCCCACGGGCGGGTGACCTTGCCGCGCGCCAGCGGGCTCCACGGGATGACGCCGACGCCCGTCGCCTGCGCGAACGGGTGCATCTCGCGCTCCTCCTCGCGTTCGAGGAGGTTGTACTGGTCCTGCATGCTGACGAACCTCGTCCACCCGTGCAGCTCGGCGGTGTGCTGCATCTGCGCGAACTGCCACGCCCACATGCTGCTCGCGCCGATGTACCGCGCCTTGCCGGCCTTGACGACGTCGTGCAGGGCCTCCATCGTCTCCTCGATCGGCGTGTGCGGGTCGAAACGGTGGATCTGGTAGAGGTCGACGTGGTCGGTGCCGAGCCGGGTCAGCGACGCGTCGATCTCGTGCATGATCGCGGCGCGGGAGAGTCCGGCGCCGTTGGGGCCCGGGCGCATGCGGTTGAAGACCTTGGTGAAGACCTGGACCTGCTCGCGCGGGGCGATCTCCTTGAGGAGCTGCCCGGTGATCTCCTCGCTCGAGCCGGCGGAGTAGACGTTGGCGGTGTCGAACGAGGTGATGCCGGCCTCGTAGGCGCGGCGGATGAAGGGGCGAGCGGCATCGATGTCGACGCTCCACGGGTGGGCGCCCTGGTCCGGCTTGCCGTAGGACATCATCCCGAGGACGATGCGGCTGATCTCGAGGCCCGTGCGCCCGAGACGCGTGGTGCCCACCGAGGCCGAGGCCGGGGTCGGGGTGGCGCTCGTGCGGGCGTTGTCTGTCGCGTCCGCGCTGGTCGAGCGGGCGTTGTCTGTTGCGTCCGTGATGACTCCTTCGTCGTTTCCGCCCGCCGGGTGTCGGGCGGGTGGTTCCTGTCGTGCGGTGTGGTGTCCGTGGTCGATTCCGCCCGTCGGAGGCGCGCCGCCCTGTCCAGTGCTCGCGTGGGCGCCCAGCGGGCGGAAGCTTCCGAGACGTCTGCGCTCGATCGGCGATTCCGCCCACTCGCGCTGGGCTGGATCGAGCGTCAGGCGTTCACCCTGGCATCACGACCTGTGACCGCGAGCAGGCGGACCTGCAACGGAGCGTCGTCGTCGACCTGGACCGGTGCGGCGTAGAGCCCGGTCGCGGCGAGGTCGTGGATCTGGGGCTCGAAGTACTCCCAGACGGCCCGGACGAGTTCGTCGGGCAGTGACTCGTCGGTCCCTGTGGCCCGGGCGAGATCCCACGTGTGGATGGTGATGTCGCTGGTCTGCTCGGTGAGGTACTCGTCTGCTCGGACGACGTCGGTGCTGAGGTGGACCGGAGTGTCAGCGGGCGCGTTCTGCCAGGCGCCCGATGCTGCCGAAGCGAACTTCGTCCACTCGCTCGCGAGATCCTGGCCGATCGGCTCGAGGTCCGCCTCTGCTTGGGCGTAGTCGCAACCCGTCAGGAGCTTCGGGATCCAGCGCTGCTCGTCGATGACGTGGGTCACCAGGTCGCGTGTCGTCCATTCCGAGTCCGGTGTGGACGCTTCCCAGTCGGTCACGGCGGCAACGCGGCGGCCGAACTCGGCTGCCGCGAGGGACTGCAACGCGATCCAGTCGGTGGCCATGGTGGTGCTCCTCTTCGGTCGGGACGGGTGCGGGGTGCAACGGGATCGGCGATCGGGCGATTCCCGTGCCGGGACAGGGGACAAGTTACGCCCGCCCGGGAGTCGTCGGCGCTCGTGTGGCGCAGCGCTGCGTCTTGGTCGGACAGAGGAACGTGCAAGAGCCGTCCCGAGTGGGCTGGATCGGCACGAGCGCCGGGGGATGAGGCTTTAAGATGGCCCGTTCGTGGTCGGGTGGGTGGAATCGGCTCGGGACGAGCGGTCGAGCTGCGGGAACCGCCCGTTCGTGGTCGGGTGGGTGGAATCGGCTCGGGACCGGTGATCGAGCCGCGGGAACCGCCCGTTCGTGGTCGGGTGGGTGGAATCGGCTCGGGACCGGTGATCGAGCCGCGGGAACCGCCCGTTCGCGGTCGCGTATGGGGAAGTGGCCTCCTGCTCGATCAGCGCAGGACGCGGCGGTGCAGCTGGAGGGGGCACGTGCGGACGCGGAACGGCCCGGCTCCGTGGGGGAGGAGCCGGGCCGTTCGCCGGGTACTGCAGGAACTTCGTTCGGTGTCCGCGGCCGTCGACCCCGCGCGCTGCGGGGCATCGGCAGTGGTTCGATGACTCGGAGGTCAGGCCGCCTGGAGGACGAACTGCACGTCGAGGTTGATGGTGACGTCGTTGCCGAGCGTGAAGCCGCCGGCCTCGAGCGCCGCGTTCCAGTTCACACCGAACTCGGTGCGGTCGATCTTCGTGGTCGCCTCGGCGCCCAGCTTGACCTGGCCGTAGCCGTCGGTGGTCACGCCACCGAACTCGGTCTTCAGGGTGACGTCCTTGGTGACGCCACGCAGGGTCAGCGTGCCGTCGATGAGCATGTCGTCGCCGTCCTCGCGGATGCCGGTCGACTTGAAGACCATCTGCGGGTGCTCCTCCGTGAGGAAGAAGTCACCGGTGGCGAGGTGCTGGTCGCGCTGCGCCTGGTTCGTGTTGATGCTCGCGACGTCGATCGAGGCCTCGAGGGTCGTGTCGAGCGGGTTCTCGGCGGTGACGAGCGTCGCGTCGAAGCGCTCGAACGAGCCCTTGACCTTGCTGATCGCGAGGTGGCGGACCGAGAAGGTGACCTCGGAGTGGGTCGGGTCGATCTTCCAGGTGCCGGTCTGGTAGCCCGGGATGGCGGAGGCGGTGAGCGTCATGGTGACTCCTTACGAGAGCGTTGGTCTGCGGTTCCCGACCAGGCGAAGCATGTTCATGCGCCTGCATCGAATCGAACTGTAGCCCATTCTGCACCTGTTTGGTTGAAGCGTCAACCAATATTCACGAGATCGTCGCAAGCGGGTGTCGAGAACGCGTGTCGTGCCTCCCGACCGTCCCCGTGGTGAGCAGTCGCCGGATGCGCTGGACGAAGTCGTCGGCGAGTGCGCCGACGTCCTCCGCGGTCGCACGGACCAGCCACCAGTCGACGTCCTTCAGGTGCTCACCCCGGGTCAGGTCCTTGCGGAAGGCCCGGGGATCGGACCGGTGCAGGTCGCTCTCGTACTCGATCGCCACCCTTGCGGCCGGGTAGGCGAGGTCGACGCGGGCGATCCACTCGCCCGCGACGACCACGTCGTGGTTCAGCTTCGGCTCGGGGAGACCGCGCCGGAGCAGGGTGAGCCGGAGGCGTGTCTCGCCGGGGCTCTGTGAGCCCGGTCGTACCTCGGCGAGGGCAGCGCGCGCCTTGCGGATGTGCCGTGCGCCGCGGTGCCGACCGACCGCGGCCTCGAGTTCGTCCACCGTGCACCAGTTCAGCCATCCGACGAGCCCGTCGCCGGCGACGATCAGTTCGTCGACCGTGAGGAGTGCGGCGAGCATGACGAAGGTGGTGGCCGGGTCCACGATCGGGGCGGTGCCCGAGTGGACCACCCTCGCGAGATGCGCCCGAGTGCGGTGCCCGACGGTCCCGCGCACGCGGAGCGCCTGGTCCTTCCCGATCGTGGTCACGTGGACTCGCTGGTCGGCTTCGAGTCGGCGGGGGAGCGGGATGCCGAGGAGCTGTGCGGCCGTCGTGTGGCTGAACGCCTGATCGCGCCGGAGTCGAGGTGCGACGGCTCGCGCTCGGTCCGCGTGGGAGCTCGGTGGGGTCCAGCAGCGGGTGCCGTGGAAGGGTCGGCAGAGCCGTCTCGAGCGGAGGCGGCTCGGCGGGACGCCGCGGCGCAGGGCCTCCCGGACGCGGAACGGGCGTCCGCGGAGCGCTGGTGGGAAGCGGTCGGCGATGGACATGCAGGGAGCGTGGCAGGACGCTCGGGTTCGGCGGGGCGGGCAGTGTCGGACTGTGGATGAGAGCGCGGTCGAGCGCGATGTGCAGGAGTTTCACCGCTGCTCTCCGCCGGGGCCCGGCAGCGAAGGTGCGTCGAGCGTGGCCGCGAGCGGGCGGAAACGGATGGGTCGGGAGGCGCGCGGCGAGGATTCCGCCCGTTCGGGTGAGCGGGCCGAAACGGAGGGGTCGGGAGGCGCGCGGCGAGGATTCCGCCCGTTCGGGTGAGCGGGCGGAAACGGATGGGTCGGGAGGCGCGCGGCGAGGATTCCGCCCGTTCGGGTGAGCGGGCCGAATCGGAAGGGTCGGGAGGCGCGCGGCGACCATTCCACCCGCTCACGCTCACGCTGACCGAGCGGGAACGCGCTGACGTCCGCTCATGATGGCGGTGCGGCTTGGTGCGGCTCGGGACGGTCGGGCGGAAGCGGCGACGGCCAGGACGCGCGTCCTGCGAGATCCGCCCGCTCGCGCTCGCGCTCGCGCTCGCGCTCACGCTCACGCTCGCGCTCGCGCTCGCGCTCACG
Organism: Curtobacterium sp. NPDC087080; assembly: GCF_044745105.1. Lineage (NCBI taxonomy): Bacteria > Bacillati > Actinomycetota > Actinomycetes > Micrococcales > Microbacteriaceae > Curtobacterium > Curtobacterium sp. NPDC087080. Next base: position 668,376 of record NZ_JBIUZP010000002.1, read on the forward strand.
CTCACGCTCGCGCTCGCGCTGGCGGTGAGCGAGGCTTCGCCGGCGCCCCACAAGGCAACGCTCGCGCCTCTCTCCCGCACGTCCCGCGCACACCCCTCCCCATCCCCGTGTCACCCCACACCTGTCCACAGGTACTCCCACACCCCCTCACGAGAGCGCTCACTCCACTAGCGTCGAGAGCATGGAATTCAGGTACCTGGGCAACTCCGGACTCAAGATCTCCGAGATCACCTACGGCAACTGGCTGACGCACGGCTCGCAGGTCGAGAACGACGTCGCCACCCAGTGCGTGCGGGCAGCGCTCGATGCCGGCATCACCACGTTCGACACCGCCGACACGTACGCCAACACCGCGGCGGAGACGGTCCTCGGCGAGGCGCTCAAGGCCGAGCGTCGCCAGTCGCTCGAGATCTTCACGAAGGTCTACTGGCCGACCGGGCCGAAGGGGCACAACGACGTCGGCCTCTCCCGCAAGCACATCATGGAGTCGATCGACGGTTCGCTCGAGCGCCTCCAGACCGACTACGTCGACCTCTACCAGGCGCACCGGTACGACCACGAGACCCCGCTCGAGGAGACGATGCAGGCCTTCGCCGACGTCGTCCGACAGGGCAAGGCGCTGTACATCGGCGTCAGCGAGTGGAACGCGGAGCAGATCCGCGCCGGTGCCGCCCTGGCCAAGGAGCTCGGCTTCCAGCTCATCTCGAACCAGCCCCAGTACTCGATGCTGTGGCGCGTCATCGAGGGCGAGGTCGTGCCCGCCTCCAAGCAGCTCGGCCTCAGCCAGATCGTCTGGTCGCCGATCGCCCAGGGCGTGCTGACGGGCAAGTACAAGCCGGGCCAGCCGGCTCCCGAGGGCTCCCGCGCCACGGACGAGAAGGGTGGCGCGGACATGATCAAGCGGTTCATGCGCGACGAGGTCCTCGAGGCCGTGCAGCGTCTGCAGCCCGTCGCCGACCAGGCCGGCCTCACGCTCGCCCAGCTCGCGATCGCGTGGACGCTGCAGAACCCGAACGTCGCCTCGGCGATCGTCGGTGCGTCCCGCCCCGAGCAGGTCACGGACAACGTCAAGGCAGCGGGCGTCACCCTCGACGCCGACGCGCTCGCCGCGATCGACGACGCCCTCGGCGACATCCCGGAGCGCGACGCCAGCAAGACGGCCAGCCCGGAGAAGCGACCCGCGTAACGCACGCGACCGACCGACGGACGGGAGGCACGGGGCCAGCTGGCACCGTGCCTCCCGTCCGTCGTGCAGCACCTCACGACGAACGCAACCGTCCGGACGGATTGCCTACCCGGCGCTGATCAGCACAAACGCTGACAGATGTTCACTGATGAACAGCAGGTGTCGCGGAACTGGCAGGGCCCTGGCAGGTGTTGTACCCCGACCAAACCACTCGTGAACGTGCCCCCGAAGAGGGGGCATGACCCGAACCGTCACCCCCGTTCTGGTGCCACCGAGCACCGGGCCGGTGCCGACTCCCTCCGCCGTGGCCGCCCACCCAGCGGCAACCGGCAGCCCCACGGCCACCGTCGCTCGGCCCGCCCGCGTCCAGCGCCTCCGCGCGACGGCGACACAACTCGCGTCCTTCGGCGCCATCGGAGCGGTCTGCTTCGTCATCGACCTCGGTGTCTACAACCTGCTGCGCGCGACCGTCCTGCCCGACGGGCCCATCGCCGCGAAGATCGTCTCCGCGGTCGTCGCCACCGTGGTCGCGTGGCTCGCGAACCGCTCCGTCACGTTCCGCTCGCAGCGGCAGGTCGGCCGGAAGGAGACCCTCCGCGAAGGGCTCCTCTTCGCCGTCACGAACGTCATCGGCCTCGGCATCGCCGCAGCCTGCCTGTTCGTCTCGCACTACGTCCTCGGCTTCACCTCGACCCTCGCCGACAACGTCGCCGGCAACGGGGTGGGTCTCGTCCTCGGCACCGTCTTCCGGTTCGTGGCGTACAAGGCCCTCGTCTTCCGTTCCACCGACGCTCACGCGAAGGAGCACTCCGCATGACCATCACCGCCACGCTGCTGACGGCCGCCGGGCCGCTGCTGCAGCCGAACGAGGGGACCGGCCCGGCAGGGAACGTCCCGAACCGCGGGACCACCGACGTCCCGACGGGAGGCTCGGGGCAGGCCCCGCAGGTCGCCTGGTCGCTGGGCGAGTGGATCGGGTACTCCGCGCTCATCGCGGTCTCCGTGCTGCTCACGGTGATCGCGCTCACCACGCTGTGGTGGATGCTGCACGCCTGGCGGTCGCGGGATGCGCTGAAGTCGACGAGCTTCAGCCAGACCCCGCTGCCGGCGGCGCACCGCTTCACCCTGCTGGTGCCCGGTCGGCACGAGCAGGACGTGATGGGCGAGACGCTCGACATGCTCGCCAAGCAGGACCACCCTGACTTCGAGATCATCGCGATCGTCGGCGAGGACGACCCGGAGACCGACGCGGTCGTCCGTGCCGCCGCCGCCCGGCATCCGGAGCTGATCAAGGTCGTCGTCGACGACACCGCGCCGAAGAACAAGCCGAAGGCGATGAACCTCGCGCTGCGGTACGCCACCGGCGACGTCGTCGGGGTGTTCGACGCCGAGGACGAGGTCTACCCGAAGCTCCTGTCGCTCGTCGACTCGCGCTTCCAGGAGACCGGCGCCGACGTCGTGCAGGGCGGCGTGCAGCTCATGAACTTCCGGTCGAGCTGGTGGTCGCTCCGAAACGTGCTCGAGTACTACTTCTGGTTCCGCTCGCGCCTGCACTTCCACGCCGGCTCCAAGTTCATCCCGCTCGGCGGCAACACCGTCTTCGTGACCCGCGAGCGGCTCGAGTGGTCGGACGGATGGGACGCGCACTGCCTGGCCGAGGACTGCGAACTCGGCGTCCGGCTCTCCGCCGACGGGGCGAAGGTCGTCGTCGCCTACAGCCCCGAGGCGGTCACACGCGAGGAGACGCCGCCCACCTTCGCGTCCCTGCTCAAGCAGCGGACCCGGTGGAACCAGGGCTTCCTGCAGGTCCTCGGCAAGGGGGAGTGGAAGAAGCTGCCGTCCTTCCGCCAGCGCTTCTTCGCCCGCTACATGCTCACCATGCCGTTCATCCAGGCGGCGACCGGTCTGCTCATCCCGCTCAGCGTCCTGATGATCCTGTTCGTCAAGGTGCCGACCGCGATCGCCCTCGTCTCGTTCATCCCCGTGGCGCCGACGCTCATGCTGCTCGCCGTCGAGGTCGTCGGACTCAACGAGTTCGGCCGCATCTACAAGGAGAAGGTCCGCATCCGCGACTACGTGAAGCTCGTCCTCGGCCTCGTGCCGTACCAGGTGTTTCTCGCCGCCGCGGCCGTCCGCGCCGTCGTCCGCCACGCGAAGGGGCAGAACGGGTGGGAGAAGACCGAGCACACCGGGCAGCACCGCACCGGCGGCGGGCAGTCCGAGGTCGTCGGCTTCGCGTCCGAGCTGACCGGCTCGTCCTCGTCCTCGTCCTCGTCCTCGTCCTCGTCCTCTTCGTCGTCCGAGCGTGAGCTCGCCGGCTCGACCACCGGGGGTGCCCGATGACCGCCAGCCTCACCCACACCACCGGGATCCCCGTCCGGGGCGCCGGCTCGCTCTCCGGCGTGCGCGGCTGGTTCCGAGTGCACGCAGCAAGCCTCGGCTGGCTGCTCCCCGTCCTCGCCGTCACCGTCGGCGTGCAGCTCTGGAACATGTCCGGCACGCCGCAGCGCATCGACGACGAGGGCACGTACACCGCCCAGGCCTGGGCGATCGCGAACCTCGGCGAGATCACGCACTACACCTACTGGTACGACCACCCGCCGCTGGGGTGGATCCAGATCGCGGCGTACACGTCGCTGACCGGGGCGTTCACGCGCTACCCGTTCGCCGTCGAGGCCGCCCGCGAGGCGATGGTCTTCTTCGCCGCCGTCTCCAGCGTCCTGCTCTTCGTCCTCGCTCGCCGACTGGGCGCAGGTCGCGTCACGGCCGCGGTCGCGGGGCTCGTCTTCGCCCTCTCGCCGCTGGCCCTGCAGTACCACCGCACGGTCTACATCGACAACGTCGCGACACCGTGGCTCCTGGCTGCGTTCGTCCTCGTGCTCAGTCGACGGCAGCAGCTCGCCGGGTTCGCCGGTGCCGCTGCCTGCCTCGGCATCGCGGTGCTCTCCAAGGAGACGTACCTGCTCGCGCTGCCGTTCCTGATCTGGATCGCGGTCCGCCGGGCCGACAGGAGCACCCGTCGGTACACGCTCAGCGTCGCCGGGGCCGTCCTGGTCGTCATCGGCGGCGGCTACCTGCTGCTCGCCGCGGTCAAGGGTGAGCTCCTGCCGGGCGCCGGGCGGGTGAGTCTCCTCGAGGGAATCACCTACCAGCTCGGCTCGCGGACCGCGTCGGGCTCGATCTTCGACGCCGGCAGCCTGGCGAACCAGGCCGCGGCGCAGTGGTGGGCGCTCGACCCCGTCTTCATCGTGCTCGGATCGATCGCCGCGGTGGTCGGGCTCTTCCTGCGCCGGGTCCGCCCGATCGCGGCGATGCTCGTCTTCCTGCTCGCGATGATGTTCCGCCCGAACGGGTACCTGCCCGTGCCGTACGTCATCGTGCTCGTGCCCTTCGCGGCGCTGCTCGTCGCGTACACCGCCGAGCGGGCGGTCCTCGCGCTCGCCGGACGGATCCGGTCCAACGCGCGGACCCGTGTGCACGGAGTCGCTCGACGTGGTCTCGGCGCCACCTGGGCCGTCGTCACCGCAGCGGCCGTCGTCGTGGCGGTGCCGCTCTGGGGCACGCAGCTGCGCGGGTTCACGTCGGCGAACCTCGACCTGCCGATGCAGCAGGCCGAGCAGTGGGTCGGCGACAACGTCCCGAAGTCCTCGCGCCTGCTCGTGGACGACGCCATGTGGGTCGACCTCGTCCGCGACGGCTTCGCCCGCAACAACGTCATCTGGTACTACAAGCTCGACACCGACGCCGCCGTCCAGCGCCAGTCGCCGAACGGGTGGAAGGACTCGGACTACGTCGTCACGACGGACTCGATGCGCACCGGCGGGAACTCCTCGCAGGACGTGACGCAGGCCATCCGGAACTCGACCAGCGTGGCGACGTTCGGCACCGGTGACCAGCAGGTCGACGTCCGTCGCATCCACGCCGAGGGCGAGACTGCCGCGAACGAGGCCATCAGCACCGCCACGAACGGGCGGAAGACGATGGGCACCGAGCTCGCGCAGAACCCGGCGCTCCAGGCCGACGCGGGAACGAAGTCGCAGTTCCGCGCCGGTCAGGTCGATTCACGCGCGATGCTCGCCCTCGGACAGGTGCTCGCCGACCAGTCCGTTTCGGTCGACCGATTCCGCCCGCTCACGGGAGAGGACGGGCAGCCCTTCCGCCGTCTCGTCGTGCAGACCACCGATCGGGCGGAAGCTGCTCGTGCGGTCGCCACCTTCGACGCCATGAGCGACGGGATCCGCCCGACCGATGTCCAGCGCGACGGCGATCGCGTCGTCGTGACCTACGCCCCGGCCGATCCCACGACGACGCCGACCAGCGCGTCCTGACCCGTCGCCGCCTCCGCGAACGGGCGGTTCCGGCAGCGGCGGTGGTCGTCCGCCGCAGGATCCGCCCGCTCGCGGAGGCGACGAGCCAGCGGTAGCGCGCGTGCCCGACGAGCGGGCGGAACCGGCAGCCAGATCGCCGGGGGCCGAGCAGGAAGCGCCCGCTCGCAACCGGACGACGGCTCTGCACCACGACTCCAGCCCGAGCGGGCGGAACCGGTAGCCGGACCGCTCGGGCCGAGCAGGAAACGTCCGCTCGGCCAGCGGCTCCCCACCACGACGGCACCCCGAGTACCAGGCACCAAGCACCCCGAGCACCCGACGCACCGAGCACCACACGAACTGAGCACCACACGAAACGAAGGAGCACCACGATGCACGCACGCACCTCCGCCCCGAACGACGCACGAACCCCCGCACGCACCCCCGCACGCACCCCATCCCGCCGCACCGCCCGCCGCCCGGTCGTCATCGCCGGGATCGCCGCGGCCGTCGTCGCCGCCACCGTCGGCCTCGCCGCACCGCAGACCGCCTCGGCAGCGACCGGCACCGACGAGGGATGGCTCCGCGTCGGCCACCTCTCCCCGGACACCAAGAGCGTCGACGTCGAGCTGACCAGCCTGTCCGGCGGCAAGACGGTCTTCGAGCTCGACGACGTGACCTACGGCCAGGTCAGTCCGTACCAGGAGCTCCCGGTCGGCACGTACGTCCTCTCGATGCGCGCCGCCGACGCGCCCGACTCCACCCCGGTGATCTCGACCGACGTGCAGGTGCAGCAGGGCGACGCGAACACCGTGGTCGCCTACGGCAAGAACGACGACCTGAAGACCAAGGCGTTCACCGACGATCTGCAACAGCCGGGTGACGGCAAGGCGAAGCTCCGTCTCGTCCAGGCGGCGACCACCGCGAAGGAGGTCGACGTCAGCACCACCGACGGCACCGCCATCGCCGAGGACGCGTCCTTCGGCACCGCCACGCAGTACGCGACCGTCGGCGCCGGCAAGTGGTCGCTCGACGTCTCGGGCAGCGGCCAGCGCGGCACCGCCGAGGTGGACCTCGCCGGCAACACCGTCTCCACGCTCTTCGTCCTCGACGACAGCAAGGGCGACCTGACCGTCGTACCGGTCACCGACGCGGCCGCCACGGCAGCGACCCCGTCCGGCGGCGTCCAGACCGGTGGCGGCGGCGCAGCCGCCGACCGCCCGTTCACCGAGTTCACCCACGCGGTCGTCGCGGCGGTCCGCTCGCTGTTCCACTGACCGACGGGCAGCCGACGGGTCACGCGACCCGTCGGCTCCGGCCTGGAGGCGCGGATCACCGCAGCCGGTCCGCCCACGTGCCCCGCGCCTCCCGTCCGACCGTCCCCGACCATCCCGGAAGAGGTGCCGGCATGACCCGCAGGACCTGGATCCCCATCACCGCCGCAGCGGCGGTCGTCGTCGCCGTCGGCGTCGCCCTCGTCGCCGTCCGCCCCTGGAGCGACGCCGTGCCGCAAGCCGGGACGACCTCGAGCGCGACGTCGTCGCCCGCGCCGGACGTCGAGCGCAGCGCGACGCAGCTGCGGTCGGACTTCCTCGACGACCACGTGCAGGACGGCCGGGTCGTCCGCACCGACCAGGGCGGCGACACGGTCAGCGAGGGGCAGGCCTACGGGCTGCTCATCGCCTACGCGAACGGCGACCGGAGGACCTTCGGTGCGATCTGGTCGTGGACGCAGCGGCACCTGGTGACCGACGACGACCTGCTCGCGTGGCGGTGGACGCCCCAGGACGGCGTCGCCGACGAACAGTCCGCGAGCGACGCCGACCTCGACGCGGCCCGGGCCCTCGTGCTCGCGGGGGAGCGCTGGGACGACGAGCGGTACACGACGGCGGGGAAGACCCTGGCGTCGGCGATCCTCGAGCACGAGACCGCGACGACCGACCTCGGCCGGATCCTGCTCCCGGGGCCGTGGGCGGACAGCGAGCCGTACCGGTACAACGCCTCGTACGCGTCGCCGGCGGCGTTCCGGATCCTCGAGCGAGCGACCGGCGACCGTCGGTGGACCGAGCTCGAGCAGGGCTCGTCGGCCGTGACCGCCGCCGTGCTCGACGAGAGCGACCTGCCGAGCGACTGGTCCCAGGTGCACGCCGACGGGACCGTCGACCCGATGCCCGCGTCGGGCGACCAGGGGAGCGTCGTCTACGGGTGGGAGGCCATGCGCCTGCCGCTGCGCTACGCCGAGGCCTGCTCCGCGGACGACCGTGCCCTCGCGGCCTCCGTCGCGCCGACGCTCGCGCGGAGCACTCGGTTGGCGGCGCAGCTCGACCTCGGCGGCACGGCCGTGACGGGGGACACGAGCGGCCTGGCCTACGCTGCCCGCGCAGCGGCGGAGCACGCCGCGGGGTCGTCGTCGGCTGCTGCCGCGGACCTGCGCCGGATGGACCGGACCGCGGCGACCACGCAGACGTACTACGGCGACGCCTGGGCGGCGCTCGGCGCGACGATGCTCACGTCGGACGTCCTCGGCGGCTGTGCGACCGCGGCGGGAGGCGCATCGTGACCGGGCGCCGAGCCGCGGCCGGAGGGACGCGCTGGTGGTCCGGCCGTCGGGGCGTCGTGGTCGGCGGGGTGCTGGCGGCGGTCCTGGTCGGGGGCGGCATCGCCGGTGTCGCCGTCGCCACCACCGGGACCGACGGGACGGGGCCGCAGGGGGCAGCGAGCAGCGCAGCGTCCGCGACGGCCGATCCGGGTGCGGCGGCGAACGGCTCCGGGGCCGGCGACACGTCGGGCTTCCAGGACCCCGCGGCTCCGGCGGCCCGCTCGACCGCGACGCCGGTACGGGTGGAGATCCCGGCGATCGGGGTGTCCTCTGGCCTCGAGGACCTCGGCCGCGGATCCGCGGGTGAGCTCGACCCGCCGAAGGACTGGGACAGCGCGGGCTGGTTCGCCGACGGCATCGTGCCCGGGCAGGTCGGTCCGGCCGTGATCGCCGGGCACGTCGACAGCCCGACGAGCGCAGCCGTCTTCTTCCGGCTCGACGAACTCGTCGCCGGGGACGAGATCCACGTGTCCATGTCCGACGGCAGTGACCGCACCTTCACGGTCGAACGGTCCGAGCGCGCCGCGAAGTCGGCGTTCCCGACGAGCGACGTCTACGGCAGCTCGCCCACACCGCAGCTCCGCCTGATCACCTGCGACGGCACGTTCGACACCGCGACCGGGCACTACACCGACAATCTGATCGTGTTCGCAGACCTGTCGTCGGGCTGACGCAGGGCGACCCGATACCCTTCGATGCGAAGCGCAAGGAGCACCATGAGCACGTCACTGGTCATCATCCCGACCTACGACGAGGCGGAGAACGTCCGCCCGATCGTCGCCCGTACCCTGGCCGCGACCGACGACAGCGTGCACGTGCTCGTCGTCGACGACAACTCGCCGGACGGTACCGGCGACATCGCGGACGAGATCGCGCGCGAGACCGACCGCGTCCACGTGATGCACCGCACGGTGAAGGACGGCCTCGGCGGGGCGTACCTCGCCGGGTTCGCCTGGGGCCTCGAGCACGGCTACGACAAGCTCGTGGAGATGGACGCCGACGGCTCGCACCACCCGGAGTACCTGCCCTGGATGCTCGAGCTCGCCGACTCGAACGACCTCGTACTCGGCTCCCGTTGGATCAAGGGGGGTGAGGTCGAGAACTGGCCGTGGTACCGCGAGTTCCTGTCGCGCGGCGGCAACCTCTACACCCGGATGGCCCTGGGCATCGCGGTGCGTGACGCGACCGGCGGCTTCCGGGTCTTCACGTCGAAGGCGTTCGAGCGGATCGACCTCGCCGGTGTCGCGTCGAAGGGGTACTGCTTCCAGGTCGACCTGTGCTGGCGTGCCCTCGAGGCCGGGCTGCGGGTCGTCGAGACGCCGATCACCTTCACGGAGCGTGAGTTCGGCGTCTCCAAGATGAGCGGCAACATCGTCCGCGAGAGCCTGACCCTGGTGACCAAGTGGGGCATCGACCGCCGCCTGCGCGAGTTCCGGTCCCTCGTGAAGGACCACCGTCGGCTGCCCTCGGTGCGCAAGAACGCGCACGCGGTCGCGGACCAGTCCGCCTGACCGGTCTGAGCCGCGAACGCGACAGTCCCCCGTGGAACCTCCACGGGGGACTGTCGCGTTCGCAGTTCGGTCGGGGCGCTCGTCAGCGCAGGACGACCACGCCTCGCGACGTGAACCGGACGACACCGGGTTCGACACTCGCCTCGCCGAAGCGGTAGAGCTCCTCGCCGGTCGCGTCCGGCACGGGCACCTCGGCGGCGTCGTCGGCGAAGTTCACCACGACGTGCACCGGTGCGGCGTCCGGGCCGAGCAGCCCGCGGGTGAGCACGAGCCAACGGTCGTCCCCGTCGAAGCGGACGGCGTTCGCCTCGTAGCGGTGGTCGACGAACGCCTGCTCGGTCCGACGCAGCGCCACGAGCACCCGGTAGGCCCGGAGGATGCGCGCACCCCGGTCCGAGGTGACGTCGGCCCAGTCGAGCTTCGAGTTCGTGAACGTGGTCGGGTCCTGCGGGTCGGGTACGACCGACTCGTCCCAGCCGTGCTCGGCGAACTCGGCGATCCGTCCCTTCGCCGTGATCTCGCCCAGCGCCTTCTCCGGGTGCGAGGTGAAGAACTGCCACGGCGTGGTCGCCGCGAACTCCTCGCCCATGAACAGCATCGGGGTGAACGGGCCGAGCAGCGTCAGCGCCGCCGCGATGACGAGCGACTCGTCGTCGAGCGACGCCGCGAGCCGGTCGCCCGCGGCGCGGTTGCCGATCTGGTCGTGGTTCTGGTTCGCGACGACGAGCGCCGTCGCGGGCGAGGTCCCGCGGTCGATCGGTCGTCCGTGCCGCTTGCCCCGGAACGAGGACCACGTGCCGTCGTGGAAGAAGCCCTGCTCGAGTACCTTCGCCAGTGCCGACAACGGTTCGAAGTCGGCGTAGTAGCCGTTCGTCTCGCCGGTGACCGCCACGTGCACGGCGTGGTGGAAGTCGTCCGACCACTGACCGGTGAGTCCGTAGCCCGCGGCCTCTTGCGGACGGAACATGACCGGGTCGTTGAGGTCCGACTCGGCGATGAGCGACAGCGGACGCCCGACGAACTCGGAGTACGCCTCGGTCTCCGATGCCATGGCCTGCAGCACGTGCGGCCGCGTGGTGTCGCGGATCGCGTGCACGGCGTCGAGGCGGAGCCCGTCGACGTGGTGGTCGCGGAACCACATCCGCACGTTGTCGAGCACGTACCGGCGGACCTCGGGGTGCTCGACGTTGACCGAGTCGCCCCAGGTGTTGCCCAGCCCCTGCAGCAGGTACGGACCGTAGAGCGGCAGGTAGTTGCCGCTCGGACCGAGGTGGTTGTAGACGACGTCCTGGATGACCCCGAGCCCCAGCGCGTGGGCGGTGTCGACGAACCGGTCGTAGGCGTCGGGACCGCCGTAGGGGTGGTGCACGGCGAACCATCCCACCCCGTCGTAGCCCCAGTTCCACTCACCGTTGACGGCGTTCACGGGGAGGAGCTCGACGAACTCCACACCGAGCTCGACGAGGTGGTCGAGCTTGGCCGCGGCCGCGTCGAGCGTGCCCTCGGGCGTGTAGGTGCCGATGTGCATCTCGTAGATGACGCCGCCGCGGGCGGGACGGCCGGTCCAGGCCTCGTCGGTCCACGCGAAGCGCTCCGGGTCGACGACCTCGGACGTGCCGTGCACCCCGTCCGGCTGGTACCGGCTGCGGGGGTCGGGTCGGACGTCCTCGTCGTCGTCGATGCGGAAGCCGTAGCGCGCACCGACGACCGGGGCGACCTCGTCGGTGCTCCACCAGTCGTCGTCACCACGGGTCAGCGCGTACTCGACGTCGTCGACGACCAGGCGCACGCGCTCCGGGTTCGGCGCCCAGACGGCGTAGCGGGCGGGAACGGTCATGCGTGACCCTCCAGGATCTCGATCTCGGCCTGCTGGTCGGAGACGGCGGCGCCGTCGGACCCGGCGGCCGCGGGTGTGGCCGTCGACGTGGACGAGGAAGCAGCGGCCGCGCCGCCGTCCGTCGTCGCGGCGTCGACGAGGTCGGCGGGCACGAGGAGCGCCACCGGCAGGTCGGTGAGCAGCTCGGCGAGCGCGATCCCGCGGGACGCCGGGAACCGCCGACCGGTGAGCAGGTCGACCCGGTCGAGCGGCACGGGGTGCACCAGGGTGTCGCCCCAGCCCCCGACCCGCTCGAGTCCGACGGGCAGGCGCGTCGCGACGGTGACGGCACCGCCGCGGTCGAACGCCAGGACGTGGTCGGCGGCGCTGCCCGTGGCCTCGAGTCCGAGGTAGCGGGTGAACAGCTCGGGGTGGTCGCGACGCAGACGCAGGGCACGGCTGACCACGAGGGTCTTGACGGCGCCGTCGGGGCCGATGGACGGCAGCCGCTCGGGTCCGTCGTCCTCGGGTCCGTCGAGCCCGGCGAGCACATGGCGGAGCTCGGTGTAGTCGACCGGTCGGCGGTTGTCCGGGTCGACGAGCGAGCGGTCCCAGCCCTCGGTGCCCTGGTAGACGTCCGGCACGCCGGGCATCGTCAGCTGCACGAGCTTCTGCGCGAGACCGTTCGACCACCCGGCTGCGTCGACGGTGCGGTCGAGCTCGTCGAGCACGGCCACGACCTGCGGGTCGTCGAAGGACGCGTCGACAAGGGCGTGCATCTGCTCCTCGAAGGCCTCGTCGGGCTCGGTCCACGTCGTGCTGTCACCCGCCTCGCGCGATGCCTTCTCGGCGTAGGCGTGCAGCCGCTCGCGGCTCGCGGGACGTGCACCGACGATCGCCTGCCACAGGAGGTCGGCGAACACGGCGTCGTCGAGGGGCGCGAGCGACTGCAGACGCTCGAGCGCAGCGGTCCACTCGGACCCGAGCTCGGCGAGCACGGTGATGCGTGCGCGGGTGTCCTCGCTGCGCTTCGTGTCGTGCGTGGTGAGCGTCGTCATGGTGTGCGGCCAGCTGCCCTGCCGGTCGCGCTGGGCCTGGTGGAACGCCTCCACCGAGACGGCGAACAGGCTCGGGTCGGCACCGACCTCGCTCAGGGTGGTCAGGCGCGACGTGCGGTAGAACGCGGTGTCCTCGACGCCCTTCGCCATGACCATGCCCGACGTCTGCTGCAGCCGGACGGCTGCGGCGTGGCCGGGATCGACGAGCGCCGGCGCGATCCGGTCGATCACGTCGTCGAGGTCCGGGCGGGCCTCGGCTGCGCGCTCGAGCGCGTCGATGAGGTGGTGGACGCCCTCGGGCAGGTACGTCCGGTAGACCTCGAAGGACGCCACGATCTCGGCGACGGCGTCCACGACGCGGTCCTCGGGCACGTCCGCCGCCACGGGGGCGAGGAGCCGGGCGAGCCGGCGGACCTCGCTGCCGAGGATGCCGTCGGCGATCCCTCGACGCGTGTCGTGGGTGAGCTGCTGCCAGTCGGTCGGCTCAGCGCCGGACGCGGCGGACAGCGCCGACTCACCGGCGGGGTCGACGAACACCCGGTCGACCACTGCGAGTGCGTCGTACCCGGTCGTGCCGTCGACCGGCCACGACGAGGGCAGCTGCTCACCGGGCTCGAGGATCTTCTCGACCAGGGTGTACGCGCCGCCGGTCAGCTCGTGCAGGTCCTGCAGGTAGCCGGCGGGGTCGTACAGGCCGTCCGGGTGGTCGATCCGCAGACCGTCCACCAGCCCGTCGCGGAACCACCCGCCGATCGTCGCGTGCGAGGACGCGAACACCTCGGGCTCCTCGACGCGGATCGCCGCGAGGGTGTTCACCGCGAAGAAGCGGCGGTAGTTGAGGTCGTGGTCCGCACGCTTCCAGTGCACGAACTCGTAGTGCTGGCGGGCGTGCACGGTCTCGACGTCGTCGCCGTCGTGCACGGTGCCCTCGGCGGTCGGGTACGCGGTGTCGCCGACGTACAGGCGACCGTCGCGCAGCTCGACCGCCTCGAGCAGCCGGTCGTCGAGCACCGGGATGCGGATGCGACCGTCGCCGGCATGCCAGTCGACGTCGAACGCCCAGGCGACGGGGGAGCCCTGCCCTGCCTCGAGCAGCGACCACCACCACGGGTTGGCCTCCGGCGTCGCGACGCCGACGTGGTTCGGCACGATGTCGACGAGCACGCCGAGGCCCGCGGCGTGGGCGGCCTCGGCGAGCGCCCGGAGTGCAGCGTCGCCACCGCGCTCGGTGTCGACGTGGGAGTGGTCGACGACGTCGTAGCCGTGCTGCGACCCGGGCTCGGCCTGCAGCACGGGGGAGAGGTAGACCCAGTCCGCACCGAGGGTACGGATGTGGTCGACCACGCCCTGGGCGGCAGCGAGGTCGAAGTCTGCGGTGACCTGCAGCCGGTAGGTGGACGTGGGGACGCGGCGAGCGCTCACGCGGTGGCTCCTGTGGATTCGGGTTCGGTGTCGGGAGAGTCGGGCTCGGATCCGGACTCGGACTCGGACTCGGGCTCGGGCTCGGACTCGGGCTCGGACGAGGCGGCGGTCGCGGGCTCGGGGTCGGTCGCGGACGCGGTCGGCGCCGCCGCCGGGTTGCTCGGGGTCGACTGTCGCCCGCCCTCGACCGACTCGACCTGGGTGGTGGTGACCTCGTGGTCGGGTTCGGCGCGGAGCACGATCATCGAGCGTGCGGGCACGTCGAGCGGTGTCCCCGCGTCGAGGACCGTCTCGCGCGCCCCCGGTTCGGCCGTGTCGATCCGCACGGTCCAGCCGGGGGAGTACTCCTCGGGCGGCAGCGTGAAGGTCACGACGTCGTCGTGTGCGTTGTAGTACGTCAGGAACGCCACGTCGGTGACGCGCTCGCCCCAGCGGTCGCGGCCGCGGATGCCCTCGCCGTTCAGGTACATGCCGACGCTCTTTCCGAAGCCGGAGTCCCAGTCCTCCGGGTCCATCGCCTCGCCGGAGGGGGTCAGCCAGACGACGTCGGGCAGCGGCTCGCCCTCGCCTCGGCGCACCGGACGACCGTTGAAGTACCGTGTGCGGCGGAACGTCGGGTGGTCGTGCCGGAGCTTCACGACGTCGGCGGTGAACTGCACGAGCTCGTCGTCGGCGTGCTCCCAGTCGATCCAGCTGATCGCGGAGTCCTGCGCGTACACGTTGTTGTTGCCGTGCTGGGTGCGGCCGAGTTCGTCACCGTGGGCGATCATCGGCACGCCCTGGCTGAGCAGGAGCGTGGCGAGGAAGTTCCGGCGGCGCTGGAGACGGAGCGCGGCGACGTCCGGGTCGTCGGTCGGTCCCTCGACCCCGGAGTTCCACGACCGGTTGTGGCTCTCGCCGTCGTTGTTGTCCTCGCCGTTGGCCTCGTTGTGCTTGTCGTTGTAGGCGACGAGGTCGTACAGCGTGAAGCCGTCGTGGGCCGTGATGAAGTTGATGCTGGCCTTGGGCGTCCGACCGTCGTGCTCGTACAGGTCGGCCGACCCGGAGATGCGCGAGGCGAACTCGCCGAGCGTCGAGGGTTCGCCCCGCCAGAAGTCGCGGACCGTGTCACGGTACTTGCCGTTCCACTCGGACCACTGCGGCGGGAAGTTGCCGACCTGGTACCCGCCGGGTCCGACGTCCCACGGTTCGGCGATGAGCTTGACCTGCGACACGATCGGGTCCTGCTGGACCAGTTCGAAGAACGCGGCGAGCCGGTCGACCTCGTAGAACTCCCGCGCCAGGGCCGCGGCCAGGTCGAAGCGGAACCCGTCGACGTGCATCTCGGTCACCCAGTACCGCAGCGAGTCCATGATGAGCTGCAGCGAGTGCGGGTGCCCGACGTTGAGCGAGTTGCCCGTACCGGTCGTGTCCATGTAGTACCGCTTGTCGTCCTCGACCAGGCGGTAGTAGGCCGCGTTGTCGATGCCGCGGAAGGACAGGGTCGGTCCGAGGTGGTTGCCCTCTGCCGTGTGGTTGTAGACGACGTCGAGGACCACCTCGATCCCAGCACGGTGGAGCTCGCGAACCATCGCCTTGAACTCCTGCACCTGCTGCCCGCGGTCGCCGGACGACGAGTAGTGCGAGTGCGGCGCGAAGAAGCCGATCGTGTTGTAGCCCCAGTAGTTCGACAGCCCCTTCTCCTGCAGCGTGGAGTCGTTGACGAACTGGTGCACGGGCATGAGCTCGAGCGTCGTGATCCCGAGCCGCTTGAGGTGCTCGATCACGGCGGGGTGCGCGACGCCGGCGTAGGTGCCGCGCTGCTCCTCGGGGACGTCCGGGTGCGTCTCGGTGAGGCCCTTGACGTGCGCCTCGTAGATCACCGTCTCGCCGTAGGGGATCCGGGGAGCCCGGTCGCCCTGCCAGTCGAAGAACGGGTTGATGACGACGCCCTTCATCATGTGGGACGCCGAGTCCTGGTCGTCGGTCGAGTCCGGGTCGCCGAACGTGTACGAGAACAGCGCCTGGTCCCAGTCGATGTCGCCGCTGGTCGCCTTGGCGTAGGGGTCGAGGAGCAGCTTGTTCGGGTTGCCGCGCAGGCCGTTCGCCGGGTCGTACGGGGCGTGCACGCGGAAGCCGTACTCCTGCCCCGGGGCGACGTTCGGCAGGTAGGCGTGCCAGACGTGGGCGTCCACCTCGACCAGGTCGACGCACTCCTCGTTCCCCGCGTCGTCGAACAGGCACAGTTCCACACGGTCGGCGACCTCGCTGAACAGGGCGAAGTTCGTGCCGCTGCCGTCGTAGGTCGCCCCGAGGGGGTACGGGTTGCCGGGCCAGGTGTGCAAACGGTCCTCCAGGTGTGGGTCCGGCCAACATATCGGCGCAGCCTGCCCGCGTCCGCAGACAAGCCACAGCCGTGGACACCAGGAGCGCGGCCCCGGCCTGTGGAGGAACGGCCGAGTAGCCTCGCGCGCATGGCCAACATCGTGAGTCAGATCGCAGACAAGGTGCGCCCGGTGGGCGTCTCGACCAACTACGGGGAGCCGGTCGAGGTCGGCGACCAGACCCTGATCCCGGTGTCGATCGGCTGGTTCGGCTTCGGCGCCGGCGGCGACGACGAGAACGGCGGCGGCGGCGGTGGCGGCGCCTCGATCCCCGTCGGCGCGTACGTGCGCCGACCGGGTCAGGACCTGCAGTTCGAGCCGAACCTGATCTCGCTGCTCGCGGTGAGCATCCCCACCATCTGGGTGACCGGCAAGGCCCTGAGCAAGGTGATCCGCGCCCTCAAGAAGTGACCCACCGGACGGGAGGCCCGTGGCGACGCCGCCACGGGCCTCCCGTCCGTCACGGGGGCACGTCCTCCGACGCGACCGCGTCTAGACTGCTGGCACACACACGGGAGTCCGGGACCGCCGGGCTGAGAGGGAGCGAACGGCGCTCCGACCGTCGAACCTGATCCGGGTCATGCCGGCGCAGGGAGGAGTCAGCAACCATGCCTGCAACCACGCAGTCCGCAGCACCGTCCACCACCGTCAAGCGCTCGTTGCGCTGGCGGGTGGTCGACATCGTCGTCGCGAGCGTCCTCGCCGTCGCGATCGGTGTCGTCTTCAAGCTCTGGGAGTTCGGCTACGAGCCGATCAGCGCCGTCGCAGGCCTGGTCCTGCCGGGCACCCAGGCGCTCTTCGGCGGGGTCTGGCTGCTCGCCGGGCCGGTCGTCGCGATCGTCGTCCGGAAGCCCGGCGCCGCGCTCTACGCCGAGATGGTCGCTGCCAGCGTCGAGGCGCTGCTCGGCACCCAGTGGGGGTGGCTGACGCTCGAGGCCGGGCTCGTGCAGGGCCTCGGAGCCGAGCTCGTGCTCGCACTCTTCCTCTACCGGGCCTACCGACTGCCCGTCGTCGTGCTCGCCGGCGCCGCCGCGGGGCTCGCGCTCGGCATCAACGACACCGTGCTCTGGTACCCGGGCCTCGACGCCGCGTTCAAGACCGTCTACGTCGTGTCCGCCGTGGTGTCCGGCGCCGTGATCGCCGGGCTCGGGTCATGGCTGCTCGTGCGGGCGCTCGCCGCGACCGGCGTGCTGTCCTCGTTCGCCGCGGGGCGTGAGCACGCCCGCCGCTCGACCGTGACGAGCGCGCAGGAGCCGTCCGCCCCGACCGACGCAACCGCTCCGGCCGACGGCGCGCGGACCGGCACCGCGACGCCTGCCGCCGAGCAGGCCGAGCGCGGGTCCCGCGCCGCCCGGTGACGGCCGTGTCGTCCCCGGGGGCGGCGCGCGTCGCCTTCGACGACTGGGGTTGGCGGTACGCCGGGCGCGACGCCTGGGCGGTCCGCGGCCTGGACCTCGTCCTGGAGCCGGGTGAGCGCGTCGCGGTCGTCGGCCCCTCGGGAGCCGGCAAGTCGACGGTGCTCCGCGCGGTGGCGGCGGTCCTCGCCGACGAGCCCGACCCCGACGACGACACCGCCGCAGCCGTGCAGGGCTCGGTCGTGGTCGACGGTGCCGACCCCCGCGCGGTCCGCGGGCGTGTCGGCCTCGTCATGCAGGACCCCGAGGCCCACACGGTGATGTCGCGGATCGGCGACGACGTGGCCTTCGGGTGCGAGAACACCGGCGTCCCCCGGGCCGAGACGTGGGAACGCGTCCGGCACGCGCTCGGGGTCGTCGGACTCGACCTGCCGCTCGACCGGTCCACGAGCCGACTCTCCGGCGGGCAGCGGCAGCGTCTGGCGCTCGCGGGCGTGCTCGCGATGCGTCCGGGGGTGCTCGTGCTCGACGAACCGTGCGCGAACCTCGACCCCGAGGGTGTCGCCCAGGTCCACGACGCCGTGCGGGCGCTGCTCGACTCCACCGGCGCGACCATGCTCGTCGTCGAGCACCGGATCGGCACCTGGCTCGACCTGGTCGACCGGCTCGTGCTGCTCGAACCCGGAGGCGGCGTGGTCGCGGACGGGGCTCCGGCGACGGTGCTCGCCGAGCACGGCGCCGCCCTGACCGCGGCCGGCGTGTGGGTGCCCGGCGCCGAGCCGGCCCGGGGGTCGTCGCGAGCGGGCGGCGGACGTCCGGTCGCGCGGACGGCCGGCGCCGGTCGTCCGGTCGCGTCGACGGCCGGCGCCGGTCGCCCGGTCGTGTCGACGAGCGAGCGGGTGGGCGGATCAGCACCGGGAGCACCGGTGGCCGGGGGCGTCCTCCGCCCGCTCGACGAGGGCGCGGGGCTGCTCGAGGCGCGGGGGCTCGCGACCGCACGCGGGTGGATTCTCGGCCGGGACGGCGGGACCCGCGTCGGCAGCGACATCGACCTCGGGGTCCGGCGCGGACGGGTCCTCGCGGTCACCGGCCCGAACGGCGTCGGCAAGTCGACGCTCGGCCTCACCCTCGCCGGACTCCTGCGCCCCGCGGGCGGCACGCTGCGTGCGACGCCCGACCTCGCCGGTCCGGCCGGAGACGCGCCGATCCGGTGGACGAGCCGACAGCTCGCCGCCCGCATCGGCACGGTGTTCCAGGACCCCGGACACCAGTTCGTCGCGCGGAGCGTCCGCGAGGAACTCGCCGCCGGCCCGCACGCGCTCGGCCTCGACGACGCGGACGCACGGGTGGAGGACCTCCTCGATGCCTTCGGGTTGCGGCACCTCGCGGACGCCAACCCCTTCACGCTCTCCGGCGGCGAGCAGCGGCGGCTCGCGATCGGAGCAGTCGTCGCCTCGCGGCCGCCCGTGGTCGTGCTGGACGAACCCACGTCGGGGCAGGACCGCGCGACGTGGCAGGCCGTGGTCGACCTGCTCGGCGCGATGGCCGACGCCGGGACGGCCCTCGTGGTGGTGACGCACGACCGTGACCTCGTGCGCGCGCTCGAAGCCGACGAGGTCGTGCTCGCTGCCGACGGCGCGCACCCCGTACCCCCGGCCGGAGCCGACCAGCCCCGGGCGACCACGGAGGTGCCCCGGTGACCACCTCGACCACGCACGTCGACCCGGGCGGGCGAGCCGTGCCTCCCGGCCGGACGCGTCGCGGCGTCGCCGGTGTGCAGCCCGTGGCGGCGATGCTCGGCGTGCTCGCACTCGGCCTGTGCCTCGTGACGAGCCTCGACGTCGTGTCCGCGGCCGTTGCGCTCGCGCTGGAGCTGCTGCTCCTGCCGGTGCTCCGGATCCCGCCGCGGACCGCGCTGCTGCGGGCGTCACCGGTGCTCGTCGCCGTGCCCCTGACCGCGCTGAGCATCGCGCTGTACGGGCGGCCCTCCGGGCGGGAGTGGTTCGACCTCGGCTTCGCGCACGTCACCGACGGGTCGCTGGTACTCGCGCTGGCGACCGCGCTGCGGGTCCTCGCGGTCGGGCTGCCGGCGGTCCTGCTCTTCGTCGGGGTCGACCCGACCGACCTGGCGGACGGGCTCGCACAGCTGCTGCGGCTGCCGGCTCGCTTCGTGCTCGGGGCCCTGGCCGCGGTGCGGATGACGACCCTGCTCGGCGAGGACTGGCGTCAGCTCGCGATGGCACGACGCGCACGCGGCCTCGCCGACCACGGACGGCTGCGGCGCGGGGCGTCGATGGCCTTCGCGCTGCTCGTGCTCGCGCTCCGGCGGGCGACCACCCTCGCGGTGGCGATGGAGTCGCGTGGCTTCGGCGCTCCCGGTCCGCGGACCTGGGCGCGGCCGGCGCGGTTCGCGGGCCGCGAGTGGGCGATGGTCGGGGTGCTGGTCGGCATCGGCGTCGTCTCGGTGGGCGTGGCCCTGGCTGCAGGGACCTGGCGTGCCTGAGCGCTCGTGGCCGGACGCACCAGCCGGGGGAGCGGGACCCGACGCGGCGCTCGGACCGGCGCTCGGACCGGCGCGCGACACAGCGCCCGGATCGGCGCTCGACCTCGGGCTCGTCGACGGGCTCGCGGCCGCCGCGGCCGGGGCTGCTGCTGCCACCGGTCGGCGCCTCGTCGTGCTGGTCGACGGGCGCTCGGGCACCGGGAAGACCACGCTCGGTGACGCCCTCGCGACGCGGCTCGGCGCAGTCGTCGTGCACCTCGACGACGTCTACCCCGGGTGGGACGGCCTGCGGGCGGCCTCCGACGCGGTCGTGTCCGACCTGCTCGGGACGCCGTCGGGGTACCGGCGCTGGGACTGGGAGCGGTCCGAGGCCGCGGGGTGGGTGGCGATCGAGCCCGACGCGCCGCTGGTGGTCGAGGGATGCGGGGCGTTGTCCCGGGCCTCCGCTCCGCTCGCGGCACTGCGGGTGTGGCTCGAGGCCGACGACGAGGTCCGGCGCGACCGCGCGATCGGCCGTGACGGCGAGGTGTTCGCCCGCGAGTGGGAGCGCTGGGCCGCGCAGGAGCGGGCGTTCATCGCCGCCGAGGCGCCCGCGGAGCTCGCGGACGTGCTCGTCCGGACCTAGGGGCGGGCGCGGCCCGGTGCCGGCGGCTGGGCCAGCTGCCCCGCCAGATCGTGGGGCCGGCGGCGAGACTCGGGCTGGCCGACGACCCTCGCGCCTCGGAGCCCGAGCCCCGTCGCTCAGCCCGAGACTCGCGCACCCGCACCCGCACCCGCACCCGCACCCGCACCCGCACCCGCACCCGCACCCGCACCGGCACCCGCACCGGCACCCGCACCCGCACCCGCCCCGGCCTCGCGGACGCGCTCCCGCCGCGCGTCACGCACCGGGTCGACCGCGAACACCGCGGCCACGACCGAGAGCACCGCGTACACGCCGAGGTACGCGCACAGGATCCACGGCGAGCCCCCGCCCACCTCGACGAACACCGCCGCGAGCAACGGCGTCAGCCCCACCGAGAAGATCGACCCGATCTGGTACCCGAGACTCATGCCCGAGTAGCGCCGCCCGGTCGGGAACTGCTCCGCGAACCACGCCGCCTGCGGCCCGTAGATGCTGTCGTGGAACACGCTCATCCCGATCAGCGCCACGAGCGGCAGCAGCACCAGGGGCCCGGCGTCGAGGAACGCGAAGAACGGCCAGATCAGCACGCCGATCCCGATCGCCGACCCGATCGCGAGCGGGCGGCGCCCGACCCGGTCGGACAGCCACCCCCAGAACGGCGTCGACACGAGCGACACCGCCGAGATCACGAGCACCGCCTGGAGCCCGGCGGCCGATCCCTCCTCGCCGCGCTTCGCCCCGAGGTAGGTCAGCGAGTACGTCGTCAGGATCGAGTACAGCGCCGGCTGCACGAGTCGCAGCCCGGCGGTGACCATGATCGCCCGCGGGTGCCGACGGATCGCCTGCACCACCGGGAAGCGCTCGACCCCGCCCGAGGCCCGGAGCTCCTGGAACACCGGAGCGTCCTGCACGCCGAGCCGGATGACGAGTCCGACGGCGACGATCACCGCCGAGAACAGGAACGGCAGGCGCCAGCCCCACGCCAGGAACGCCTCGTTGCCGAGCAGCGTCCGCACGAGCGTGAAGACCCCCGTCGCCAGGAGCATGCCGCCCGCCGAACCCATCTGGGTGAACGCCCCGAACAGACCCCGGTGCCGTGCCGGGGCGTGCTCGACCGACAGCAGCGCGGACCCGCCCCACTCGGCCCCCGCTGCGACGCCCTGCAGCAGACGCAGGACCACGAGCGCGACGACCGCCCCGACGCCGATCGTCGCCGCCGAGGGGATCACCCCGATCAGCGTCGACGCGATCCCCATGAGCACGAGCGAGGCGACGAGCAGTTTCTTCCGCCCGATCCGGTCACCGAGGTGCCCGGCCACGATGCCGCCGAGCGGCCGCGCCACGAACCCGACGCCGTAGGTCGCGAACGACGCGATGACGCCGACGGCGGGTGTCACGGACGGGAAGAACGTCGGGGCGAACACCAGGGCCGAGGCCGTCGCGTACAGGTAGAAGTCGTAGTACTCGACGGTCGTCCCGACGAACGACGCGAGGGCGACACGACGTCGGGTCGCGTTCGTCGACGGTGCGGTGGGACGGACGGGAGGCGCGGCTGCGGTCGTCGGGGTCGGCATGCCTCAGGAGCATGGTCGCCGCCCGGCCGCGACGGAACACCGCCCGTAACGCGAGGTCACGTCATGTCGCCTGCGCGACGTCGGTGGACACCATGGAGCCATGAGCGATGCACCGACCCGTCCGCTGCGCTTCGCGGCCTTCGTCATGAACACGACGTCGCACATCCAGCACGGCCTCTGGCGGCACCCGGACGCCCGGCAGGCCGACTTCGACGACGTCACGCTCTGGACCGACCTCGCCAGGACGCTCGAGCGGGGGAAGTTCGACGCGATGTTCTTCGCCGACGTCGTCGGCACGTACGGCCCCGCCCGCGGCGACTACGCGACGAACCTCCGCGAGGGCCTGCAGATCCCCTCGAACGACCCGTCGGTACTGCTCTCAGCGCTCGCCGTGTCGACCGAGCACCTCGGTCTGGCGTTCACGTCGAGTGTCATCCAGGCGCACCCCTTCGACTTCGCCCGCAAGGTCTCGACGCTCGACCACATCACCCGCGGACGTATCGGTTGGAACGTCGTCACGAGCGCCCTCGACAGCGCGGCCCGGAACTTCGGCGCCGACCGACTCGAGGAGCACGACGAGCGCTACGCCTGGGCCGAGGAGTACCTCGAGGTCTGCGCGAAGCTCTGGGAGGGGTCGTGGGAGGACGGTGCCGTGCTGAAGGACCCGGTGCGCGGCTACGCCGACCCGGAGAAGGTACACCGCATCGACCACCACGGCAGGCGCTACGACGTGCAGGGGCCGCACCTGTCGGCACCCTCGCCGCAGCGCACGCCGGTGCTATTCCAGGCCGGGTCCTCGCCGGCCGGGCGGGCGTTCGCCGCGCGGAACGCCGAGGCGCAGTTCATCCTGACGTCGAACCGCGACGCCACCGAGCAGCTCATCCGCGAGACCCGCGACCTCGCAGCCGCTTCCGGCCGACGCCGTGAGGACATCGCCTTCTTCCTCGGGCTGACCTTCGTCACCGGGTCGACCGAGGCGGAGGCGAAGGCGAAGGAGGCGGAGATCGACGAGTACCTCGCCGCCGACGGGTTCCTCGTGCACTCGAACCTCGGCTTCGACCCCGACAGCGGCGAACCGCTCGACCCCGCGACGCCGCTGTCCGAGGTCCGCACGCACGCCGGGCAGTCGCACCTGCAGTGGCTCCGCGAGGCCGCCGGCGATCGCGAACCGACCATCGCCGACCTCGCCCGACTGTCCGCGAAGCTGCGGGCCCGCGTCGTCGGGACGCCCGAGCAGATCGCCGACGAGCTCGCCGCGTGGCAGCAGGTCGGCGTCGACGGCGTCAACGTCATCAACTGGACGCTGCCCGGCTCGTACGAGGAGTTCGTGGACCACATCGCACCCACCCTGCAGGAGCGCGGTCTCATGCAGTCCGAGTACCGGGAGGGCACCCTGCGCGAGAAGCTCTTCGGTCACGCGCAGCTGCCGGACTCGCACCCGGCCAGGCGCTGGCGCGGGGCGTTCTCCGGCGGAGCGAGCGGTGCCGACGCGACCGGCGACGCCGGTGCACGCGACGCCGTGGAGGTGACCGCATGACGGACGCGACGAGGACCGCCGGAGGCAGCGCGCGCCTCCCGGCCGACCGTCCGGACGACGCCACCGCGGGTGACGGGGCTGCACCGCGCCTCCCGGCCGACCGGCTCGCATCCCTGCGGGCTCGCTTCGCGCCGGTGTTCGACCGCATCCGCGAGGGAGCCGTCGCACGCGAGCTGGCGTCCGGGACGCCGGGGGAGCGGGAACTGCCGCACGGCGAGGTGCGGGCGCTGGCGGAGGCGGGGTTCGGCCGACTCCGCGTGCCCGAGGACCGCGGCGGCTTCGGGGTGACGCTCGTGGAGCTCGTCCACCTGGTGGCAGACCTCGCGGCGGCGGACTCGAACATCGCGCACCTGTGGCGGGGCCACTTCGGGTACACCGAACTCGTGCTCCTGCGTCCGGGTTCACCCGCTCGCGACGAGTGGTTGCGGCGGATCGTCGAGGGGGCGATCGTGGGGAACGCGACCTCCGAGCGGACCGGAACGACGCTCGCCGACATCTCGACGACCGTCGCTCCGGACGACGCCGGCACGTGGCGGCTCGACGGACGGAAGTTCTACTCGACCGGCACGCTCTACGCCGACTGGATCTACCTGGCGGCCGACCGCGACGGCGAGCGGGTGACCTTCGCCGTGCCGACCGATGCGCCGGGGGTCACCGGCGTCGACGACTGGGACGGGTTCGGGCAGCGCCTCACCGCGTCCGGGACGACGGTGTTCGACGGCGTCCCCGTCGACGAGTCGGTGATCTCCGCGTACCGGGACGCGCCGCTCTCGCACATCCAGGCCTTCTACCAGCTGTACCTGCTGGCGGTCCTCGCCGGGATCGGGCAGGCCGTCGTCGACGACGCCGTGGCGTTCGTCCGACCGCGGACCCGGACGTACATCCACGCGAACGCCGCCGTGCCGGGGGACGACCCGCAGGTGCTGGCCGTGCTCGGGCGGCTGTCGGCGGGGGCGTTCACCGCCCGGTCGCTCGTCGCGGCGGCGGCCGGGCTGCTCGACGGGGTCGTGGCGACGAACGAACCCGGGGTCGGCGTCGACCACGCGCTGCTCGATGCGGCCGAGAACGCCGTCTACCAGGCGCAGGTCGAGGTCGGGCCGCGCGTGCTCCGGGCGGCCACGGAGTTGTTCGAGGTCGGTGGGGCCTCGGCGACGGACCGGACCCGGGCGCTCGATCGGCACTGGCGGAACGCGCGGGTGGTGGCGTCGCACAACCCGGCCGTGTACAAGGAGCGGCTCGTGGGGGAGTACGTGCTGCACGGGAGGGGGCCGGTGGACGCGTGGGAGCGGTACCACGAGGTGGGGCCGACGCGGTTCTGAGGGGGGGCTACGGGCTACGGGTGGGCTGCGGGCTGCGGGCTGCGGGCTGCGGGCTGCGGGCTACGCCCAGCCGAGCTCGTGCAGGCGAGCGTCGTCGATGCCGTAGAAGTGGCCGATCTCGTGGACGAGCGTCGTGTGCACCTCGTCCCGGAGCTCCTCGACGGTGTCGCACTCCTCGAGGTGCTGCTTCCGGAACACCACGATCCGGTCCGGGAGCTCGCCGAACCCGTACTGCCCGCGCTCGGTCGCGGCGACTCCGTCGTAGTACCCGAACAGGTCGGAGCCGTCCTCGGGTTCGTCCTCGACGACGAACACCACGTTGTCGAGCCCGTCGACCATCTCGTCGGGCAGCAGGTCGAGCTCGTCGGTCACGAGCTGCTCGAACGCGTCGGCGGACATGTCCATCACGAGGTCGATCGTGGCACACGAGCATCCGAGAACGGCAAAGGCCCCGTCCTGCGGGACGGGGCCTTTGCCTACTGGGGTGAATAACGGGTCTCGAACCCGCGACCTCCTAGACCACAACCAGGCGCTCTACCAACTGAGCTATATCCACCATGTCCGAACCGGCTGACCGGCGCGACCACTCAATAGTAGTACATGCCGGAGGCGACGACGACCACGCGTGTCGCTGCTCGTGTATCCGCTCGTGACTACTCGCCGGCGGGCTGCGCGAGCCGCGGTTCCCACTTCTCGACGACCTCGGCCGCGACGGCGCGGACGTCCTCGGTCGTGGGACCGGGCTCGGGGATGAAGCCCGCACGGCGGTAGTACTCGAGTTCGCGGATCGACTCGAGGATGTCCGCGAGGGCACGGTGCCCACCGTGCTTCTCCGGCGCGTTGAAGTACACGCGCGGGAACCAGCGACGGCAGAGCTCCTTGATGCTCGACACGTCCACGCTGCGGTAGTGCAGGTGCCCGTCCACGCGCGGCATGTACTTCGACAGGAACGCGCGGTCCGTCCCGATCGTGTTGCCCGCCAGCGGGGCGCTGCCCTCGGCCGGGACGTGCTGGAGGATGTACTCGAGCACCTGGTACTCGGCGTCGGCCAGGGAGACGCCGTCCGGGATCTCCTCGAGCAGACCCGATGTCGTGTGCATGTTCGTCACGAACTCGTTCATGTTGTCGAGCGCCGACTGGTCCGGCTTGATGACGATGTCGAAGCCGGAGTGCACGGGGACGAGGTCGAAGTCCGTGACGACGACGGCCACCTCGACGAGCTCGTCGACCTCGAGGTCGAGGCCCGTCATCTCGCAGTCGATCCAGACGAGGCGGTCGTTCGCAGTTGCCATGCCTCCGATCCTATTCCGCACGTGCGACGCTCCCGCGCCGGTGGTGTGCGGCTGTGGAGTGAGCGCGGCCCTGCGCGCGCCGCCACCGCGAGCGGGCGGAACGTGCATGCGTTGGTGAGATGTTCGCGAGCGGGCGGAACCTGCGCGTGGGGGCTGCCCCGCGGCCCGGTTCCGCCCCTTCGTAACGGGACCGGTTTGCCCGAGGCGGGCCGGAGGCGGGCCGCGCCTCCGGGCCGAGGGCGAATCCGGCCCAGGTGTTGGCGGGCGGGTGGAACGTGCGCGTAGGGGCTCTCCCGCGGCCCGGTTCCGCCCGTTCGCGACGGGACCAGTCCGCCGGAGGCGGGCCGTGCCTCCAGGCCAAGGCGAATAGGTCCAAGGTGTTCGCGAGCGGGCGGGACCTGCGCAGAGCGAGGTGCCCGGGAGCGAGATTCGCCCGTTCACGACGAGCGGCACGGACCGTCGGGCGAATCGCTCAGATCCACCCTCACGAGCGGGCGGGCGGAGCGAGCGGGCGGGCGGAGCGGAGCGATTCGCCGGCCGCCACCCCGGACCGGAGGCTCCCCGTGCGCCCGGCGATCCGCTCCGGCCCGTCCTCGGTCACCCGTGCGGGCGGAAGCTGCCGAGCGGTCTGCTCCCGACCCGCGTGTTCCGCCCGCTCGCGCGGCTCGCGCGGCTCCTGCCCGGAGCCCGCGTCCTGCCCGGGGCCAGCGTCCCTCCCGAACACGAACGCGAACACGAACCCGAACACGACGAACGGGCGGGAACCACGACCAGACCAGGGTCCGCTCGTGGTTCCCGCCCGCAGTGCAGGGAACCGTCAGGCTCAGACCATCTCGCCCGCCGAGATCGCCTCGGCCTCGACGCGCTCCGGCTCCGCTCCGTCGTCGACCCGCCGCAGCACCTTCGTGGTCAGCACGACGACCACGAACGCGACCGCCACCGAGATCCCGGCGAACACGTACGCCGCCGAGGGCGAGAACTCGTCCGCAAGCAGCGTCGCCACGGGCGGGGCGATCGCACCCCCGATGAAGCGCACCGCCGAGTACGCGCTCGACGCCACCGAGCGGGGGAGGTCCGTCGCCTCCATCACGCACTCCGTGAGCACGGTGTTGAGCACACCGAGCACGAGCCCACCGATGACCACGCAGATGATCAGCCCGACCTGCGAGGTCACGACGACCGCCGCGGCGAACAGGTCGAGGGCGAGCAGCGGCAGCGCGATCTTCAGGACGGTCGTGCGGCGCATCCGTGCGGTGAGCATCGGCGCGACCCAGACCGAGGTGATCGCCAGCCCGACGCCCCACCCGAAGAACGTGAAGCCGATGCCGAGCGCGCCGAAGCCGAGCGGGAACGGCGTGTACGCGAGGAGCACGAAGAACCCGATGTTGTAGAAGAGCGCGGTCACGGCGAGTGCCGCGAGTGCCGGCTGTCCGAGGGCACGGAACGGCGCCGAGAGCTTGGTTGGCGTCGGCTTCTCGAGTCCCGAGGACTTGAGCAGCACGACGACGGCGATGAACGCGATCGCCATCAGGGTGGTGACGCCGAAGAACGGTCCGCGCCAGCTCACCGAGCCGAGCAGGCCGCCGACCAGGGGGCCGACCGCGATGCCGAGCCCGAGCGCTGCCTCGTACAGGATGATCGCCGAGGCCGTGCCGCCCGACGCGGCGCCGACGATGGTCGCGAGCGCGGTGGAGATGAAGAGCGCGTTGCCGAGGCCCCATCCGGCCCGGAAGCCGATGATGTTCCAGACGCTGCCCGAGGTCGCGGCGAGCACCGAGAACACGACGATGAGCGCGAGCCCGATGAGCAGCGTGTTCTTCGCGCCGATGCGGCTCGACACCCAGCTGGTGAAGAACATCGCGACGCCGGTGACGGCGAGGTAGCTCGTGAAGAGCAGCTCGGTCTGCGCGGCGGTCGCGTGCAGTGACGTCGCGATCGCGGGCAGGATCGGGTCCACGAGGCCGATGCCCATGAAGGCGACGACACAGGCGAACGCGATCGCCCAGACCGCGGACGACTGCTTGAGGATGCTGCCGGACGCAGCGGGTGCGTGGGCGTTCACGCGTGGATCTCCGTTCTGGTGGGGTTCGTGGTGGTGCGCGAAGCGATGATCGCGGCGGCGTCGCGCAGGACGTCCCAGTCGTCGTCGTCGAGGTCGGCGAAGACCGGTCCGACCGAGTCGGCGATCGTCGCCCGCCATGTGGCGAGCCGCTCGCGGCCCGTGTCGGTGAGCTCGATGAGCTGGCCGCGGGAGTCGTCGGGGTCGACGGTGCGCGAGAGGAGCCCCTCGGCGAGCATCCCTGAGACGATCCGGGTCATGGTCGGCTGCGCGACGCGTGACGCGGCCGCGAGCTCACCGAGGCGCAAGGGCTGTTCGGTCTCGAGGATGCCGAGCGTGCGCCAGACCGCGGCCGAGGTGGCGTCGCCCGAGGCCCGCGCCGCGGTGCGGACGAGGCGGTTGACCGAGACGATCAGCGTCTCCAATGTCTGCGCCCGAGATGATTCCATGTCCAAACTATATAGCGGTGCTATGCATCCGTCAACAGGGCGCCCCTGGTACAAGGGACGCATGAGCGACATCACCATCCACGAGGGCGACGAGTACACCGCGATCTTCCACGGCGGTCCCTTCGACGGCACGACCGACACCCGCACCGCCACGAGCGACGCGGTCGACGACGAGGTCACGGTGTACGCCGACGTCGAGGGTCTGCAGACGGCCTTCACCTACAAGGCCACCAAGACCCGTCAGGTGCTCGACCAGACCTCGGTCGAGTACGAGTACGACGCCGCTGACTCCGACCCGGTCGACGACCTGCAGGACCGCGGCGACCGCAGCGGCGAGTTCGACCGGGAGTAGATCCCGCGCCGCGCACGTTGCACCGTCCCGTGCAGCTCGACCTCTGGACCTCCGCCTTCTGCGCGCCCTGCGCAGCCGCCCGCCGCGTGACCGGCGAGGCAGCGGCGCTCGTCCCCGGGCTCCGGGTCACGGAGCGCGACGTCGCGGCACACCCCGACACCGCAGAGGACCTCGGCATCCGCTCGACCCCCACGATCATCGTGCGGCGGGACGACGGTGCCGAGGTCTTCCGTTCCCCGGGCGTCCCCTCGCGGGACCAGTTGCTGGTGGCGGTCGCGAAGGCGCTCTGACCGGCCGGCTGGGAGGCGCGGTGCACGCCCGCCCCGCCGGTCGCCATGCTGCCGTCCCCGGCCGGGAGGCGCGGTGCGCGCCCGTCCCATCGGTCGCGCTGGCAGGGCGCTCTCGTGCGCGAGCGGGCGTTCCCTGCTGTCGCGCGCTGGCAGGTGTGCGGGTTCCGCCCTCTCGTCCGGTCGTTCGCGTCGGCAGGGCGCGCGGGAGCGTGAACGGGCGTTTCCTGCTGTCGCACGCTGACAGGCGCGCGGGTTCCGCCCGATCGGCACCGCGGCCGCCCGTGCTGGCTGCCGCGGGCGCCGCGGGCGGGCACTTCCTGCTCCGCGGCGTGGCTCGTCGAGCCGCTTCCGCCCGTTCGGGTCGCTCCGCGCGTCGCGCACGATCGCCGCATGCGGGCTCACGTGTTGTCCTGCAGCGCCACGTGGACGGACGGCGGTAGAATCGTCGCCGCTCGCCTCCGTAGCTCAGTGGATAGAGCAGGTGGTTTCTACCCTCCGTGTCGCGGGTTCGATTCCTGCCGGGGGCACACGCGACGAGAGGCCGCCATCCAGTGGGATGGCGGCCTCTCGTCGGACGTGGCAGGTGTCAGTCGTCCTCGGGTGCCCTGCGGCGGAGTTCGCTCGCACTGATCGGCTGGGTGTAGGGCGAGGCGTCCTCATCGTCCGCTCGTGCACTCGCCGACGCGCTCGACTCCGCGGAGCGGTCGAGCCCGCTCGCCGAGGCGGACGCGCGGTTCACGTGCGCGTCCGCAGAGGTCGGGCTCGCGACGCGCGGCGCGGAGGACGGTCGGACGTCGGAGCGGCGGTCCTCGCCGCGGTCGGTCACGTCGACCTCGCCGGAGTCCGAGGCGTCCGTGCCGCGGGAGCCCAGGTCGTTGCGCGCGGACGGTGCCGTGCCGCTGCCCGGTCGCCCGGACGCGATCGGCGAGCCCAGCTGCGGGCGCACCGGCGCGCCGTCCAGCGGCACGGTCTCACGATCGCCGTAGGGCCGCGTCCGGTTGTCGGACGAGCCGCGGGGATCGTCGATCGGGGTGGTGGCGTCGTGGTCGGTCGTCGGCACCGCGGCCGAGCCGGACGGGTGCACCCCCGATGCTGCCGGCGCGGCCCCTCCGGCGGGGGAACCGGACTGCTGCGGCGCCGGACGGAGCGAGGTCGTGGTCGGTGTCGGGCTCGACGGGGCCGAGCCAGCGTCCGTGTCGGCCGGTCGCTGCTGCTGTCGGCCGGCGTTCCAGTCCTGCTGGCGGGTGATGAGTTCGGCGTCGGGGTCCGGGGAGTCGAACTTCCACCGTTCGAGATCCGCCTTGAACAGCTTCTTCGCGCGGCCCGGCTTGGCGTTCCACTCGAGCAGACGATCGCGCAGCTCACCGAGCGACTGTTCCGCCTGCGACGTGAACGTCGAGGAGTTGCGCTTGATGTCGGCGATCTCGTGCTGCACCCAGTCGGCGGCCAGCGGAGCGCCGCTCACCGGCAGGAGCCGCAGCCGCACGTCGGCATCCTCGGCGAGGTGGTCCGCATAGGCGCGTTCCTCGTGTCCGAGCACCCCCCAACGCGAAGCCTTGCGCGCCGCGGCGACCACGCCCGCGACCGCCGAGTTCCGGCTCTCGCGATCGTGGAGCGCGACGACCCGCTTCGCTGCCGCACGCCCGATGAGCGCGGCGATCACTCCGGCGACGACGATCGCGACGAAGGGGATGATCGCGCCGGACAGCACGCGCCAACCCTCGTCGGACGCGGTCCAGTCGGTCAGGTCGTTCCACCAGTCCATGCGCGAACCCTATGCAGCACGCGGCCCGGAACCGCGGAGGCGCATCGGCGTTCCGTCGAGCCGGGCGGTGTCCCGTCGCCGGCCGCCCGGTGGGTCAGCCCCAGCGCAGGCAGTCCACTGCGTCGTCGGCCGACCACACGTTCGGCAGCTCGACGAACCGGCGCTCCGTCGCGACGTACCGACGGGCGCGGTACGCGGTGCCGCCCGCGACGTCCACCCGGTCGACGTACCCGACGATCTCGCCGTTGGCGCGGGTGACCCGGCTGAGGTCGTCCCGCACGTCGAGCACGCGCAGGTCACCACGGCTGCGTGCGACCGACGTGGAGCGGATCCGGAACGTTGGTTCGGTGCTGGTCTGCACGGGTGCCTCCTGGTGGTCTGTCGCGGTCTCGTTGCCTCGACGCTACGGCCGACCACCGACAGCGCACGGGCGTGCAGTCAGCCTCGGGAAGGCCGGTGGCAGGGAGCATCCTGTGCAGGAGCCGTACCCCCTCCTCGAGCACCGGAGCAGCGGAGCGTACGGTGAGGCACATGACGACCTTCGTGCTCGCAGGTGGATGCTTCTGGTGCCTCGACGCCGTGTACCGGACCCTGCAGGGCGTCCAGGACGTGGTGTCCGGCTACACCGGCGGCGCGACCGACCACCCGACCTACGAGGCCGTCTGCACCGGTACGACCGGCCACGCCGAGGCGGTCGCGGTCACCTTCGACGAGTCGGTCATCCCGGCCGACGTGGTCCTCGACGTCTTCTTCACGCTGCACGACCCGCGCCAGCTCGACCGCCAGGGCGCTGACGTCGGGACGCAGTACCGCTCGGCGATGTTCCCGGCGGACGACGAGCAGCGTGCGGTCTTCGAGCGGGCGGTCCAACGCGCCACGGACATGTGGGACGGCGGCATCGTGACGACGGTCGAGCCGCTCGGTACCTTCTTCCGTGCGGAGGAGTACCACCAGGACTTCTTCGCGAAGAACCCCGGACAGGGCTACTGCCTCGCGGTCGCGCTGCCCAAGGTGAACAAGGTCCGCAAGGCCTACAGTCAGTACATCCTGGCGTCCTGACGCACGGACGCCGGGGCCACGAGGAGGTGGTCGAACGATGATGGACAGCACCGGGACCTGGGTGGCCGTCGGTCCGGCGGGCGCGGTCGGCAGCATCCGCCGCGCGCCGGACGGGTTCCAGGTCGAGCTCTACGGCCGACGGGGTCGAGGGGGGACCTACCCGTCGCTGGAGTCCGCGAAGGGCGCGGTCCACGCGGCGCTCGGACCCCTCGCGGACCGTCCCGAGTTCCGCGCGCACTGACCCGTCGGCCGGGAGGCACGGGGGACTCTTCCTCCACAGCCCCCCTGAACGACGTGGTGAGTCACAGATCGAGCCCCGGGTCGCCTCCGCGACCCGGGGCTCGCCCACGATCGAGTCATGAACGACACGATCACCGTCTGCGGCATCGTCGCGACCGAGCCCCGCCACCTCGTCACCGACACCGGCATCGCCATCACGAGCCTGCGTCTGGCCTCCCCCTCACGACGATGGGACCGCAGCACCTCGTCCTGGACCAACGGTCCGACCAACTGGTACACCGTCACCGCGTTCCGCTCCCTCGCCGCCAACGTCCACAAGTCCATGAAGAAGGGCGACCGGATCCTGGTGACCGGTCGCGTGCGGATCCGAGCCTGGGAGCGGGACGGGCGGGGCGGGACCTCGGTCGAGATCGACGCCGACGGCATCGGTCACGACCTCGCCTGGGGGATCAGCAACTGGATCCGCGTCCCGCGGCAGGTCGGCGACTCGAACGCGGGGCCGGGGGTGCCACCCGGGGTGCCGACGGTGAACCCCGACACGGGTGAGGTGACGGGCACGGTACCGGAGGACGACCACCCCTCGGCCGTGGACGCGATCGACGGCGGTCTCACCCTGCCCGCGGCCGTGGTCGACACGGCGCTCCCGCACCACGACGTCGAGCCCGTCCGGCTCGGACGCGCTGACGGCAGAGTCGACGGCGTCGAGCACGGCGGAGCCGCGGATCCTCGCGATCCGCGGACGAGCGGTACCGGCGACCGGCCCGCCGCAGAGCAGCGTGCGTCCGACCCCGACGAGGACGACCGTGCGGTCGCGTGACCGGAGCGCCGACCGGACCACCTGCCGCGGAGCGCAGGCGCACGGACACGGGCACGCTACGGACACACGCCGGGTACGCGGCGCCCAGCGGCGCAGGGGGAGCGGTGGCGCGCCCGGGTCAGTAGACTTGCGCCGATATGGCTGAGTACATCTACCAGATGGTCCGCGCCCGCAAGACGGTCGGCGACAAGCTGATCCTCGACGACGTCACGATGTCGTTCCTCCCCGGCGCCAAGATCGGCGTCGTGGGGCCGAACGGTGCGGGCAAGTCGACGATCCTGAAGATCATGGCGGGTCTCGACCAGCCGTCCAACGGCGAGGCGAAGCTGACGCCCGGCTTCTCCGTCGGCATCCTCATGCAGGAGCCCGAGCTCGACGAGTCCAAGACCGTGCTCGAGAACGTCCAGATGGGCGTGGGCGCGATCAAGGGCAAGCTCGACCGCTTCAACGAGATCTCCGCGCTGATGGCCGAGCCGGACGCCGACTTCGACGCCCTCCTCGCCGAGATGGGCACCCTGCAGGAAGAGATCGACGCGGCCGACGCGTGGGACCTCGACTCCCAGCTCGAGCAGGCCATGGACGCACTGCAGTGCCCGCCGGCGGACGCACAGATCTCCAACTTGTCGGGTGGTGAGAAGCGCCGCGTCGCGCTCTGCAAGCTGCTCCTCGAGAAGCCCGACCTGCTCCTCCTCGACGAGCCCACCAACCACCTCGACGCCGAGTCCGTCCTCTGGCTCGAGCAGCACCTGTCGAAGTACCCCGGCGCCGTGCTCGCCGTCACCCACGACCGGTACTTCCTCGACCACGTCGCGCAGTGGATCGCCGAGGTCGACCGCGGTCGTCTCTACCCGTACGAGGGCAACTACTCGACCTACCTCGAGAAGAAGCGCGAACGACTCGAGGTCCAGGGCAAGAAGGACGCCAAGCTCGCGAAGCGTCTGTCCAGCGAGCTCGAGTGGGTCCGGAGCAACTCGAAGGGCCGTCAGGCGAAGTCGAAGGCTCGTCTGGCCCGCTACGAAGAGATGGCCACCGAGGCCGAGCGTACGCGCAAGCTCGACTTCGAGGAGATCGTGATCCCCGTCGGCCCGCGCCTGGGCTCCCAGGTGATCGACGCCGAGAAGCTCCACAAGCAGTTCGGCGAGCGTGTCATCATCGACGGCCTGTCCTTCACGCTGCCGCGCAACGGCATCGTCGGCGTCATCGGCCCGAACGGTGTCGGCAAGACCACGCTGTTCAAGACCATCGTCGGCCTCGAGCCGCTCGACGGCGGGCAGCTGAAGGTGGGCGAGACCGTCGACATCTCCTACGTCGACCAGAGCCGCGGCGGCATCGACCCGAACAAGAACCTGTGGGAGGTCGTGTCCGACGGTCTGGACTTCATCCAGGTCGGCAAGACCGAGATCCCGTCCCGCGCGTACGTCTCGCAGTTCGGCTTCAAGGGCCCGGACCAGCAGAAGAAGGCCGGCGTGCTCTCCGGTGGTGAGCGCAACCGCCTGAACCTCGCGCTGACGCTCAAGCAGGGCGGCAACCTGCTGCTCCTCGACGAGCCGACCAACGACCTCGACGTCGAGACCCTCGGCAGCCTCGAGAACGCGCTGCTCGAGTTCCCGGGCTGCGCCGTCGTGATCACCCACGACCGCTGGTTCCTCGACCGGATCGCCACGCACATCCTCGCGTGGGAGGGCCTGAACGAGGACGGCACCCCCAACTGGTACTGGTTCGAGGGCAACTTCGAGGCGTACGAGGAGAACAAGCTCGTCCGTCTCGGGCCGGACGCGAACAAGCCCGGTCGCTCGACGTACCGCAAGCTCACGCGCGACTGACCCGTGGCCAGGCTGCACGTCCCCGTCCGCATCCGGTGGAGCGACATCGACGCGTACGGGCACGTCAACAACTCCGCGATGCTGCGTCTCCTGGAGGAGGCGCGCATCGCGGGGTTCTGGGGCCACGACCCCGCCGACGTCGCGCCCGAGGACGACCTGCCGGACCCGATCATCGACGGTCGCCCCGGATCCGGGACGATGACCGTGATCGCTGCCCAGCGGCTCGAGTACCTGGCGTCGATCCCGTACCTGCGGCGGCCGCTCGACGTCCAGATGTGGATCGGGCGCATCGGGGGCGCGAGCATCGACGTCTCGTACGAGATCCGGTCGCCCGCCGGTGTCGAACCCCAGGTGCTGTACACCCGCGCCACGACCGCCCTGGTCATGGTCGATGCGGCGACCAACCGACCCCGGCGCCTGTCGGAGGCTGAGCGTGCCGCGTGCGCGCCGTTCGTCGAAGCCCCGGTGGAGTTCTCCCGCCCGTAGCGCGGAGCGTCAGCGCGGGACGCGCATCATGCCCTCCTGCGCGACCGAGGCCAGCAGACGGCCGTCACGGGAGAACATCCGCCCGAACGCCAACCCCCGGCCACCCTGGGCGCTCGGCGACTCCTGCACGTACAGCACCCAATCGTCGGCACGACCGTCCCGGTGCCACCACATCGCGTGGTCGAGGCTCGCGCTCTTGACCCCGGGCGTGCCCCAGGCGACTCCGTGCCGGCGCATGATCGGTTCCAGGATCGACATGTCGCTCGCGTAGCCGAGCACGGCCCGGTGCAGCGACGGGTCCTCAGGGAGGTCGCCGTCGACCCGGAACCACACGGCCTGGTGCGGGACCCGCTCGCCCTGCACGTCGACGAACACCGGACCCTCGACGTGCCGCAGGTCGATCGAACGCTCCGCCCATGCCTGCGCCACGGGGTGGTCGATCGCCGAGAGGATCGACGCGGCAGACGGCAGCGACTCCGGCTCGGGGGTGTCGACGGGGAAGGGGTCCTGGTGCTCGACCCCGTCGTCCGGTCGTTGGAACGACGCGATCATCGAGAAGATCGGGACACCGCGCTGGTAGGCCTGGACGCGTCGGGTGGCGAAGGACCGGCCGTCGTGGATGCGTTCGACGGCGAACGTGATCGGCACGTCGATGTCGCCGGGGCGCAGGAAGTACCCGTGCATCGAGTGGATGTCGCGGTCCTCGATCGTGTGCTGCGCGGCGACGATGCACTGCGCGAGCACCTGTCCGCCGAACACCCGGCCGCCGGGCGACCAGTGGCTGGCACCGGTGAGGATCGTCTCGCCCGTGCTCGCGCCGGTGTCCTGCAGGCGGAGGGTGCTGAGGAAGTCGGGTTCGCCGTTCACCCCCGCAGTCTACGAACCCGCCACCGGTAGGATCGGTGTCGACATGGGCACCTCGTTCACGCTTCCCGACGCCGCCTCGCTCGGCGACCTCCGTACCTACCTCGGACGCGCTGCCCGGATCGAGGACGGCTCCGTGCGGCTCATCGCCGACTCGGGCGTCCTGGCGGTCTACACGGCGATCCTGTACCCGCTCGGACTGCTCGACGAACTCCCGACCGTGCTCGGCCTCCGCACCTTCTCGCTCACCGAGCCGGCGACGATCGACGCGGTCGTCCCGCTCGCGTCGTTGCAGGAGCGACTCCGCGTCCTGGCCGAGGAGCACGACGCCGCCGGGGCCGACGGTGCCGACCCGACGCGGCCGACCCCGATCGAGGTCGAGCTCCCGCACGAGGTCAACACGGTCACGTGGGCCGCGATCTCGCCGCCCCGCGGCGGCTGGGTGCCGCTGCCCGACGTCTCGCCGGAGCTACTCCGCCGCGCCGCCCGCGACGGCATCGCGGAGGTCGCCGACGCCGTCCCGTCGAACGCCGGCGAGGCAATCGTCCGTCGCGTCCGTGCCGAGGTGTGGGGGCGCCCCGTCCCCGGGATCGAGCACGTCCCGGCGGCCGCGGGCTTCGCGGGCGAGAGCCTCGGGTTCCTCGGACACGACCCGGTGCGGCTGTTCGAGACCGGCCCCTGGAGCCGTCTGACGTCGTCGCGCGGGCACATCCTGGTGAAGCGGCGCAGCTGGAACCTCGACCGGTAGGCCGGGCCGGTTCCTGCACGACGAGCCTCGTCCGACTCGCCGTCCCCAGGTCTTCCTGACGTCCACCCGGCACCACGATCGGAGTGGTTGGGTTGCGTCATGAACGTCTTCCTCACCGGTGCGTCCGGCTACATCGGGTCATCAGTCCTCCGCGCTCTCGTCGCCCACGGGCACGAGGTCACGGCGGTCGTCCGCTCCGACGGGAAGGCGCAGGCGGTCCGCGACGCCGGCGGGCAGGCGATCGTCGGCGACCTGAGCGACACCGACCTCGTCCGTCGCCTCGCGCACGAGAGCGACGCCGTCGTCCACACCGCCTCGGCCGAGTCCGTGGACCCCGACTTCACGGCGGCGGTCATCGACGCCCTGACCGGTACACCGAAGCCGTTCGTGCACACCGGCGGCATCTTCACGTTCGGTGACTCCACCGACATCTCGGAGCAGTCGCCCGTCGACCCGCCGGAGCTGACGGCATGGCGCGCTCCGATCGAGGCGCGGGTGCGCGCGAGCGCGGTCCGGACCACCATCGTCGCACCGGGCATCGTGTACGGCCGCGGCGCGGGGATCCCGATGATGTTCGTCGGGGACGGGGAGCACGAGGTCCGGCTGGTCGGAGACGGGTCGCAGCGGTGGACGACGGTGCACGTCGACGACCTGGGCGAGCTGTACGTCCTCGCCGTGCAGCGCGCTGAGCAGGACGGCTACGTCGTTGCTGCGACGGGTGACAACCCCACGGTGCGCGAGATCGCCGAGGCGGGCGCGCACGGTTCGCCGGTCGTCGCCGAGAGCGCCGACGACAGCCGGCAACGGCTCGGCCGCACGTTCGCCGACGCCCTGCTGCTGCACCAGGAGGCCTCCGGGGCGCATGCGCGCGCCGCCTTCGGTTGGGCACCGACCCGGCCGTCCCTGGTCGAGGAGCTGGCGGACGGGCCCTCCGTCCGGTAGTCCTGCTCCGGGGCGGACGGGAGGCCCGTGGCGGCCCCGCCACGCGCCTCCCGTCCGTGGCCGGCTGGGACGGGACGGAAGAGGACGGGCCGAGACGGGACGGTCAGTCGAACGTGTTCGTCATCGCGTGGGCAGCTCGATCGAGGTACGCCCACAGTTCGGCCTGGTCGAGGGGTGCCAAGCTGAGCGACTCGACGGCCTCGTGCATGTGGTGGAGCCAGCGCTCCCGCGCCTCGGACGTGATGCGGAACGGGTTGTGCCGCATCCGGAGCCTTGGGTGCCCGCGCTCCTCGCTGTAGGTGCCGGGGCCTCCCCAGTACTGCTGCAGGAACGCCGAGAGCCGCCAGATCGCACCCTCGAGGTCGTCTGCCGGGTACATCGGCCAGATGACCGCGTCCCGCTGCACGCCCTCGTAGAAGCGGCGGACGAGCCGGTCGAAGGTCGGTGCGCCGCCGATCCGTTCGTACAGGGAACCCGTGGCGCTGGTGCCGTGCTCGCCGACGCGGAGCGTGATCGGCTGTGCCGGCACGCCGCCGCCCCGTGTCGGAGGGGTGAGGTCGCTCACTGGTGGTCCTTCCCGGGCTCCTGCCCGCGGTCCTGGTCATCCGTGCGGATCGCCCGTCCGAACAGGTTCCCACGCTTGCCCCCTCGGGACTTCGTGGGCGCCGGGGTCGGCTGCGTCCGGACGGAGCGGAGCCCGTTGATCGACGTGGCGTTCTCCCACCCCTCGGGCATGATCATGGCCATCGCGGGCAGCGTGATGCCGAGCTCGTCGACGGCCCGCTTGAGCCGCACGCGCATCTCGCGCCCGACGACGTCGAGCTCGGAGGCGCGGGTCTTCACGACGAGGCGGAACACCATGCCCGCGTCCGACACGGACTGCAGGCCCCAGATCTCCGGCTTCTCCACGATGCGCTGGCGCCAGCGGGGCTCCTGCGACATCGTCACCGCGGCGCGGAGCAGGGCGTCCTGCACGGCGTCGATGTCGGTGTCGTACGGCACGGTGATGTCGACCAGGACGCGCGACCAGCCCTGCGAGAGGTTGCCGACGCGCAGGATCTGCCCGTTCGGGACGAACCACAGGATGCCGTTCACGTCGCGGATCTGCATGACGCGGAGGCCCACGTTCTCGACGACGCCGGTGGCCTGCCCGGTGTCGACGACGTCACCGACGCCCGCCTGGTCCTCGAGGATCATGAAGACGCCCGACAGCAGGTCCTTCACGATGCTCTGTGCACCCACCGCCAGGCCCGCGGCGATGAGGGACGCGCCTCCGACGATGCCGACGGCCGCGCCCTTCCAGACCGCGGTGACGATGACGATCAGCGCGATGACCACGACGACCACGGTCGCCAGGTTCTCGAGCACGCTGCCGAGCGTCCGCGTCCGTTGCACCACTCGGGCGGTCTGCACCGGGGAGGCGATGAGCGCCTGGGTGTCGTCGACGTTCTGGCGACGCTTGGCGCCGTTCACCACCTGGTCGACGATGCCCTTGATCACGCGTCGCAGGATCAGGCGCACGAGGATCGCGGCGATGATCGTGATGACGATCGTGATCGGGATCTGCCAGGTGTCGACGAACTGGGTGAATGCGTTCGACGCCCACTTCGAGACGTCGTCGGTCGTGTTCGCTGCCGAGTTCATGATCCGAACGATGCTAGAGGGCGGGGCCTCGGTGACCCTTGAGGATCACCGAGGCCCCGCCCCTGCACGGTCGTCCGACCAGGGTCAGGCGTCAGCCGCCTGGACCCGCAGCGCACGCTCGGTGCCCGCGAGGTTCTCGGAGACGATGCGGCGGAGCGCCGGGGTCTCCGGGTGTGCCTCGAGCCACGCGTTCGCGGCATCACGAAGCTCGACCGACGCGAGCGGCGCCGGGTAGAGCCCGCTGACGATCGTGTCGGCGATGTGGTAGCTCCGCTCGGTCCAGATGCGCGTCAGCACGTCGAAGTACTTCGACACGAGCCCCTCGAGCACGACCGGGCTGTTGGTGTGCTGGAACCCGACGGTCGTCTGCCGGACGATCGCGTTCGGCGCCTCGGACGAGTCGACGAGCGACGAGAACGCCGCGAGCTTGCCCTCGGCGGTCGGGATCGTCGCGCGCGCCCGAGCGGCGGCCTG
This sequence comes from Curtobacterium sp. NPDC087080, assembly GCF_044745105.1. Lineage (NCBI taxonomy): Bacteria > Bacillati > Actinomycetota > Actinomycetes > Micrococcales > Microbacteriaceae > Curtobacterium > Curtobacterium sp. NPDC087080. The sequence goes on from NZ_JBIUZP010000002.1 coordinate 708,855, forward strand.
CTCACCCGAGGCCGTCTTGTCGGCCGCGAGTTCGGCGTCGACCTCGGCGTCACCGGCTGCGCCGGCGAGCACCAGGCCCTCGAGCAGCTCCCAGCGCAGGTCGGTGTCGATCTCCAGGCCCTGGAGCGTGATGGAACCGTCGCGCAGGCCCTGCAGCGTCGCCACGTGCTCCGGCGTCGACGCGATCTGCGCGAAGAACTTCACGAACTGGAACTGGGCGTCGGACCCGGCCTCGGCCGAGGACGCCAGCTGCCAGAGCGTGTCGCCGACGGTGCGGACCGTGGCGTCGACCTTCGCCGGCGCGACGTAGCTGCGCGCGGTCAGGAGCAGCTGCGAGAGCGTGGTGCGGATCGTCGTCGACTCGGTCTCGGTCGCGATGTTGCCGAGCACCAGGCGGACGTAGTCGCTCGCGGGCGACTCGGCGTCGCGCGTGGCGTCCCACATCGCACCCCAGACGATCGAGCGGGCCAGCGGGTTCGCGATCGAGGCGAGGTGCTCGATCGCGGTGCGGCGGGACTGCTCGTCGAGACGGATCTTGGCGTACGCCAGGTCGTCGTCGTTGAGGAGCACGAGGTCGCCGCGGTGCACGCCGACGAGCTCGGGGACCTCGGTGCGGGCACCGTCGACGTCGATCTCGACGCGGTGCGTGCGCTCGAGCTTGCCGCCCGCCGATGCGGTGTCGGCACCGAACGGAGCCGACTCGTCCGTCGTGAACCCGTAGACACCGATCGCCAGGCGGTGCGGGCGGAGCGTCGGGTGGTCGGCGGGGGCCTCCTGCAGCACGGCGAAGGAGGTGATCACGCCGGACTCGTCGACCTCGATCTCGGGGCGCAGCGTGTTGACACCGGCGGTCTCGAGCCACAGCTTCGACCACTCGGACAGGTCGCGGCCGCTGGTCGCCTCGAGCTCGACGAGCAGGTCACGGAGCTCGGTGTTCGAGTGGTGGTGCTTCTTGAAGTACGCCGAGACGCCCGCGAAGAACGCGTCGATGCCGACCCAGGCCACGAGCTGCTTGAGGACGGAACCGCCCTTGGCGTACGTGATGCCGTCGAAGTTGACCTGGACGTCCTCGAGGTCGTTGATCGTCGCGACGATCGGGTGCGTCGAGGGGAGCTGGTCCTGGCGGTAGGCCCAGGACTTCTCCATCGCCTGGAACGTGGTCCACGCCTCGGTCCACTCGGTGGCCTCGGCCGTGGCGATGGTCGACGCCCACTCGGCGAACGACTCGTTCAGCCACAGGTCGTTCCACCACTTCATGGTGACGAGGTCGCCGAACCACATGTGCGCGAGCTCGTGCAGGATCGTGACGACCCGGCGCTCCTTGATGGCATCGGTGACCTTGGACCGGAACACGTAGGTCTCGGTGAACGTCACGCAGCCCGCGTTCTCCATCGCGCCGGCGTTGAACTCCGGCACGAAGAGCTGGTCGTACTTCTCGAACGGGTACGGGACGTCGAACTTCTCCTCGTAGTAGGCGAAGCCCTTCTTCGTCGTCTCGAAGACGTACTCGGGGTCGAGGTACTCGGCGAGCGAGCGCCGCGCGAAGACACCCAGCGGGATGGTGCGACCGTCGCGGCTCGTGAGCTCGTCGCGGACGACCTCGTACGGGCCGGCGACGAGCGCCGTGATGTAGCTCGAGATCTTCGCGGTCGGGGTGAACGACCAGGTCGCGACCTCGCCGTCGACGTGCGGCTCGGGCGTCGGGGAGTTCGAGACGACCTGCCAGCGGGCCGGCGCCGTGACGGTGAAGGTGAACTCGGCCTTGAGGTCGGGCTGCTCGAACACCGCGAACATGCGCCGGGAGTCCGGGACCTCGAACTGGGAGTACAGGTAGACCTCGTCGTCGACCGGGTCGACGAAGCGGTGCAGGCCCTCGCCCGTGTTCGTGTACATCGCGTCGGCGACCACCACGAGCTCGTTCTGCTCCTGCAGGTCGTCGAGCTGGATCCGGACGCCGTCGTTCACGGCCGCGACGTCGAGCGCGGTGCCGTTCAGCGTGATCGAGTGCACGGTCTTCGTGATCGCGTCGATGAAGGTCGAGGCACCGGCCGTCGCGGTGAACCGGACGCGCGTGGTGCTGCCGAAGGTCTCGGCCCCGCGGGTCAGGTCCAGCTCGACGTCGTACGTCTGCACGTCGACGATCGCGGCGCGTTCCTGGGCTTCGGTTCTGGTGAGGTTCTCTCCGGGCACGGACGCTCCAACTTCGCTTGCGGCGCGGACGATCGATGTCCGCGGTGAGGGGATCCCGGCAGGCGTCGTGCGCCGTCGGGACGATGGGATCAGCCTAGCGAGCGCGCGTACGCTCGCAGCGTGACCGAGACGACTGTGGACAACACCGAGACCGCCCGTACCGCTGTGGAGTTCTGGTTCGACCCGAACTGCCCGTGGGCCTGGATGACCAGCCGCTGGGTCGGCGAGGTCGAGCGGCAGCGCCCGATCGACGTGACGTGGCACGTGATGAGCCTGTTCGTCCTGAACGAGGACCAGGACATCCCCGACGAGTACCGGGAGCGCATCCACAAGGGGCAGCTCTACCCGCGCATCGTGACCGCCGCGCTGCTCCGCCACGGCCAGGACATCGTCAAGCCGCTGTACGACGCGCTCGGCGAGCACGTCCACCACCGCCAGGAGTCCGACCCCGACCAGGTCGTGCCCGCCGTCCTCCGCGAGCTCGACCTCGACGAGGACCTGCTCGAGTACGCCTGGACCGACGAGGTCGACCAGGCCGTCCGCGCGAGCCACCAGGACGGCATCGACCGCGTCGGTCAGGACGTCGGCACCCCGGTCATCGCCGTCGAGGGCACCGCCTTCTTCGGCCCCGTCATCTCCCCGGCGCCGAAGGGCCAGGAGGCGCTCGACCTGTGGGACGGCGTCGTGGCCGTCGCCAAGTACCCCGGCTTCTTCGAACTCAAGCGTTCGCGGACGGTCGGCCCGATCTTCGACACGGTCGCGTAGACCGGCCCGCGTCGCGGACGCGACCAGCGGGCGGACGGGAGGCACGGTGCGACCCCGCCCCGCACCTCCCGTCTGCTACGGTGCTGACTGAACGCTGAAACATCACGAGCACGGGGGTCTCGATGGGGGAGCAGTACCGGGTCGACCGGGGGATGACCGAACGGACGGTCGCGGACGTCCGCGACGCGGCGTCCGACGTCGCCGAACGGGCAGTGGCCCTGACCGAGTCGCTCGACGCGGTCACCTCGGCAGCGAGCGGTTCGGAGGTCATCGCCTCGGCCGTCGCGTCCTTCGCCGCTGCGCGGTCGGCCACCGCACCGCGGATCGGTGCGCACCTCGCGGCGGTGAGCGCTGCCGCAGAGCGCGTCCGGACCGCTGCCACGGATGGCGAGCGGTCCTGGGCGGCCATTCCGTCGGCCTTCGCGATGCCCGGTGTGAGCGAGGCGATGCCCGCGATGACCCGCCGGTCCAGCGACGCAGCCGACGGCCTGGCCGACAGCGTCACGGCCCTGCACCGGCTGCTCGACGGGGCCTCGTTCGAGTTCGCCGACCTCCGCTCTCGACGGGCCGTGCTGGCGGAACGGATCGCCTCCTTCACGGACGGGATCGGGCACGCGGTCGCACAGCACGACGCGGCGCTCGCCGACGCGACGGCGACGACCACGCCGTGGCGGGAGGTCCCCGGCCTCGCCGCCGAGGACACCGCGCTCCGATCGGCGGTGCATGCGTGGAACGAGCAGTGGCGCGAGTGGCAGCGGGACCTCGCCTCGCGCATCCGGCGGATCGACGGTGGAGACTCGACGGACGGACTCGCCACCGACGCGACCGATGTCGCACCGCGAGCCTCGTGGCGCCGATGCCGCTCCCGGGGTTCCCCTCGACGCCGTTCCAGTTCCCGTGGCCCTGGCTCGGGGCAGCCGGGGGCACGGCAGCCGGGGCGGGGAGTGCGGCCGCCGGAGCGTCCGCGCTCGAACTCCTCGGGATCCTCTTCGGACTGAGCGGCGACACCGCGAAGCAGACTCCCGCGGATGCGATGCGGCAGCGGATGGCGCAGGCCGACGCCGATGCCTGGTCGTGGGTGCACGACCCCATCACCGGAAGGCCGCGCGAGGTCGCCGGCGGCGCTGGCATCATGACGGATGCGGTCGGGCCGATGACCGGGCCCGAGGCCATCCAGCATGCACGGCAGTACGGACGTGTGCCGAAGAAGAAGCCGGTCGGGGAGGTCGGCACCCCTGAGCAACTCGTCGACATCTGGAAGGAGCTCACTCGAGGCGGCAGACCGATGGAGGGCGGCGCTCCGGAGTCAGTATCGGTCGAACTCCCGGACGGATCCCGCGTTCAGTGGCGACCGGACAGTCAATCTGGTGGTCCGACGATCGAGATCAACGCCGGCGGAACCAGCAAGTACAAGATCCATCTCCCGAAGGGATCACCACGACACGAGCTCTCGGAGAAACATCGATGAACGAACTGACCTACCAACTCCTCGCTGACGTGTCGGATGAACTCGGGTCCGATCTCTACGGCTGGCACATCGGGGTCAGAGGTCGCACGCATGAGCCCGAAGCTGCCGTGCAGACGCGGGTCCTCGGTTACGTCCGGGACCTGCTCGCCGCGGACCTCATCGGTCTGTCTTCGATCGAGACCGACGCCGAGGGGCGTGGGGTGTGGTCGAACTGGCAGGGGGAGGTTCCGGTGCTCATCCAGAGGGCGGCCTTGAGGTACGGCCGGTCCGACACGGTGTGGAACCTCATGGTGACGGCGACTCCGCGCGGCATCCGCGCCTTCGAGGAGGAGGAAGCCAGGCGTGAGGCTCGAGGCCAGGACCCTTGGGCGCACGTCGACGATCGCTTCGGCGGGATCTGGGACGCCTGTGGCAACGTCATCGAGCCGCACGGGGACGAGATCGTTGTCTGACCCTGATCCCGACAGGAACGTCATCGAGCTACGCGATGACGAGATTGTTGTCTCACATGTGCCCGAGATCGGATAGCCATCGATGAACCGACTGACCTATTGGCTGCTCGCTACGGTGTACGACGGCACAGGCGAGAACCTCTGGGCCTGGAGCGGCAATCTCGAGCGCGCGCGGAAACGTCCTCTGGCGGAGACGCGCGAATGGGCCCTGACAATCCTGCGCGATCTCCTTGCGCAGGATCTCGTTGCGGTGGGTAACTACGAGCCGGACGGGCCGGGGCGGGCCGGCTGGGACGAGTGGCACGGTGCGCCGGAAGCGGTCGCCGATCGTGTTGCAGAGATCTACACACTCGATGTCGGCGAGGACGAGGTTCCGTTCTGGCCGTGCTACCTGATGGACACTGAAGCGGGGAATCGGCTCTACGACCAGGAACGGGCGCGGCGTGAAGAGGCCGGCGACGAGGTGATTGCGCGCCTCGACGGGATCTGGGACGCCGACGCAGACGTCATCGAGCCGAACGGGGACAAGGTCGTTCTCTGAAGCAGATCCAGAATGCCCTACACGAGCTTCCAGCCGATGCGCTTCCCGAAGGACACTGATGAACGACTTGACCTACTAGGTCCTCGCGACCGTCTCCAACGGCACCGGTGAGAACCTCTGGGACTGGAGTACAGACTTCGGGATCGAGCGGAAGCGGGACCCGGAGGACACACGCGAATGGTTCCTCGGGTTGCTCCGGACACTGCTCCTGAAGGGGTTGGTCACAGTCGGCAACTACGAGTCGAACGGACCTGGTCGAGCCGGATGGGACGAATGGCGCGGCACTCCAGATGAGATCGTGCAGCGCGTCGCCGCGATCTACACGATCGAGCCGGAAGGAGGGGCGGTGCCGTTCTGGCCGTGCTACCTGCTGCACACTCCGGCCGGCGATGCGCTGTTCGAGCACGAACGAGACCGACGCCTCCGGGCCGGTCTCGACCCGGTAGCGGACGACGACGGGATCTGGGATGCCGACGGGAACGTCATCGAGCTGAACGGGGACAAGGTCGTTGTCTGACGCAGACCTGCAGTACGTGGCGTTCCCGACCGTGGAGGTGCGGGCGATGCCCGACGGCTCGATCGCAGCGCTCCGCGAGCCGCTGCCCGATCACGAGCAGTACATCGACGTGATCCCACCCTCCGACGCCGAGGACCCGAAGGTGCAGCGGCGCAGCGTCCGGCGCGATGACGGCCTTCCACCGAGCGCCGAGCCTGCACCGCGGACGCCCGAGGAACGCCTCCTCCTCGACGTCCTCGAGTTCGGCGTGAACGGGTGCGCCACCGATCTCCGTGCCGTGCACCGGCTCGCCCGCACCGACCACGAGCCGGATCCCGTTGCCGCTCGCGCGATGGCACTCCGGGCTCTGGAGGTCGGACTCCGGCGAGGGCTGTTGCAGAGCGGCATGTTCGTGCGAGCACAGGGCGTGCTGACGTTCGTCGAGACCGACCGGACGATCGCGGACCAGGTCGCCACGCTGCGGTCCCGGTACGTGAGCGCACCGGGGGTCGGCGAGTCCGACGAGGACCTCGCCGCGACGCTGTGGCTCATGAACGCGCCCGAGGGCGAGCGCTACGCACGGACGCACGGTGCGAGCGCGCAGCCGGCCGCACCGACGAGCACCGAGACCGCTGCGCCGTCGGTCCCCTCGGACGACCCGGCCGTCGTCGTGCGCTCGTCGAGTGATGCGTGGGACAACCGGCACCACGAGCTCGTGGCCGACAACGTCTTCGAGGAACTCCGGAACGGCTGGCTGTCGTCGGAGCAGGGCATCGAGGACGATGCACTGCGCAAGGTGGCGTGGGGCGTCGCCGCCGAGATCGTCTACGCCTTCGACGTCACGTGGTCGCCGAACTGGGTGCCGCAGGGACACCCGCACCGCTGGCACGACGACGAGGGGTGGCACGCGCGGTGCAACGACTGCCTCGCGGAGAGCCCCGCGGAAGCCGAGGAAGCGGTCGCGTGGGACTGGTTCGCCACCCATCGTGCCGTCGTGCACGGCGACACCGCCCCGGCGTTCCGCCCGTCTCCACCGCCGATCGAGGTTCCGCTCCCCGGCCACGAGTGACGTCCGGATCGTGCGCGTCAGGCGATGCGCAACTGCATGAGCGTCAGGTCGAGCCACCGGTCGAACTTCCGGCCGACCTCGGGCAGCACCCCGACGGTGACGAACCCGAGCCGCTCGTGCAGGGCGATCGAGCCCGTGTTCGACGAGCAGATGCCGGCCATCACGACGTGCACGTCCGCCGCCCGGGCGTGTGCGACGAGGGCGTCCATCAGCACGGTCGCGATGCCCTGGCCGCGGAACGCCGGCACGACGTAGACGCTGTGCTCGACCGTGTGGCGGTACCCCTGGTGCGGTCGGAACGCACTGTAGGTGACGTAGCCGGCGACGACCCCGTCGAGCTCGGCGACCAGCACGGGCAGCCCGGCTGCACGACGCTCGGCGAGCCACCCGTCGAAGTACTCCCGCGGGTGCGGCTCCTCCTGCCAGATCGCCGTCGAGTGCAGCACGGCGTCGACGTGCAGGGCGTGCACGACGTCGAGGTCTCGCGGCTCGCAGTCCCGGACCGTGACCGGCGCCGTCGACCCCGTCGCATATGCTGTCGCCATGTCTCAGATCATAGACGACGTCGAGCCGGCGACGGAACCCGGTGCCGAGCACCCGGACGACGCCGACCAGCGCCGCCTGGGAGAGCGGCTGCAGCGTCTGCGGACCGAACGGAAGTGGAGCCTGACCGAGCTCGCCGAGGAGTCCGGCGTCTCCCGCGCGATGATCAACCGCGTCGAGCGCGGTGTGTCGAGCCCGACGGCCACCATCCTCGGCAGGTTGTCCGGTGCCTTCGGGCTCACGATCTCGCAGCTCCTCGACGAGGCACTCGACCACGAGGTGCCCCGGGCGACCGATCCCGACGAGGCGCGCGGCGTCCAACGCGGCGCGACCGCCGACTCCTGGACCGATCCCGAGACCGGGTACCGCCGTCGTCCGGTCTCGAGTGCCGACTTCCCCGCGGACGTCACCGAGGTGCGCCTCCCGGCCGGTGCGCAGGTGGCGTACCCGGCGTCCGCCTACGCGTTCCTGCGGCACTGCGTCTGGGTGGTCGACGGCGTGCTCGAGGTCGTCGTCGGCGACGAGCCGACGCGATTGAGTGCCGGCGACCGCATCGAGCTCGGCGAACCCGCCGACGTCGTCTACCGGAACCCGGGCGCGGAGCCCGTGCGGTACGTCGTGGTGGTGGTCCGGGCCGCGCGGGGCCGGGAATAGGATCGGAGCCATGCGCATCCACCTCGGAACGGACCACGCCGGCCTCGAGTTCAACAAGACCCTCGCCCAGCACCTGACCGAGGCGGGGCACGAGGTCGTCGACCACGGTCCGACCGAGTACGACGCGCTCGACGACTACCCCTCGTTCTGCATCAACGCCGCGCACGCCGTCGTGCAGGACCAGCGCGCGGGCGTCGAGGCGCTCGGTGTCGTCTTCGGCGGCTCGGGCAACGGTGAGCAGATCGCCGCGAACAAGGTCGAGGGCATCCGCGCGGCCCTGGTCTGGAACGAGTCGACCGCGCTCCTCGCCCGCCAGCACAACGACGCGAACGTCATCTCGATCGGCGCGCGGCAGCACACCGAGGAAGAAGCGATGCGCTTCGTCGACCTGTTCGTCGCCGAGCCGTTCTCCGGCGAGGAACGTCACGCCCGCCGCATCGCGCAGCTGGCCGAGTACGAGACGACGGGGCACATCGCCGGTAAGCAGATCGACGAGTAGTCCGGGTAGACAGGACCGATGCCAGAGGGTCACTCCGTCCACCGCATCGCGAACCAGTTCTCCCGGCACTTCGTCGGCAAGCGCTGCGAGGTCTCCAGTCCGCAGGGGCGGTTCGCCGCTGGCGCCGCCCAGATCGACGGCAAGCGCATGATCGCCGCGCGTGCCGTGGCGAAGCAGATGTTCCTGGAGTTCGAGGACGACCTGTTCCTGCGCGTCCACCTCGGGCTCTACGGCGCGTGGGACTTCGCGGGCGTGATCTCGTCCGCCGAGGCGCTGTCCGAGGACGGCGACGGCGAGGAGTCGCTGTCGTCGATCGGCGCTCCGCGGCTCGCCCGGTACCGGATGGCCGAGCAGGAGAAGGCCGAGGACCCGATCGAGTCCTTCCCGCCGGACCCCGTCGGCCAGGTGCGCGTCCGCATCCTGACCGAGGACACGGTCGCCGACCTCCGCGGCCCGACCGCCTGCGTCGTCGAGGACCCGGCCGGCGTGCAGCGTGCGCTCGACAAGCTCGGACCGGACCCGATCAACGACGACGGCCCGGAGGCCGAGAAGACCTTCGTCGACAACGTCCGGAAGCGCAACGTCGCGATCGGGCAGCTGCTGATGGACCAGGCCGTGGTCGCGGGCATCGGCAACATCTACCGCGCCGAGCTGCTCTTCCGGCAGCGCATCGACCCGTACAAGCCCGGCAAGAAGATCACGGTCAAGCAGGCGAAGGCACTCTGGCAGGACTGGTCGAAGCTGCTGCACGCGGGGGTCCGTGACGGCCTCATGCTGACCATGGACGACCTGTCCGAGGCCGACCACGCCAAGGCCGTGCGCTCGCGGAAGGACCGCCACTGGGTGTACCACCGCGAGGGGGAGCCCTGCCGGGTGTGCGGCACCGAGATCCGGATGGCGGACATGGCCGGACGCAAGCTCTACTGGTGCCCGAAGGACCAGAAGTAGCCGCGGCCGCTACAGGTCCCGGTGCGTGAACCGCCCCGCGATCGCGGTCCCGAGCACCTCGGCGTGCCGCAGCGCCGCCGAGTCGGCGACCGCCAGCGGGTCCGCCGCGAGCAGCACCACGTCGGCGACGTCGCCCACCGCGACGCCGACGCGCCCGCCCTCGGTCGAGCCGCGCCACGCGGTGAGCGCGGACAGCCGTTCCGCGGGGTGCCACGGCGTGCGGCCGTCGCGGTCCCGCCCGACCGCGGCCGCCATCGACACCCACGGGTCGAGCGGCGCCACGGGAGCGTCCGACCCGAGCCGGAGCTCCGCCCCAGCGCGGTGCAGCGAAGCGAACGGGAAGGCCCGGTCGGTCACGTCCGCCCAGTACCGGTCGGCGATGTCCCGGTCGTCCATCGCGTGCTCCGGCTGCACCGACGCCACGACCCCGAGCCGGGCGAACCGATCGACGTCGGTGTCGACGAGCAGCTGGGCGTGCTCGATGCTGCCCCGCGCGCCCACGGCCTCGAACACGTCGAGCGCCAGGGTGTTCGCCCGGTCGCCGATGGCGTGCACGGCCGGCACGAGCCCGGCGTCGACCGCGCGCCGGACCATCGCGACGAGGTCCTCGAACGGGTACGCGAGCACGCCCTCACCCGACGTCATCGCGGCGGTCCGCGTCCCGAGCGAGCCGTCGGTGATCACCTTGAAGGGCCCCATCCGGACCAGTCCGCGGGTGCCGTCCACGACGTCGCCGGTGCGCAGGCCACGGGCGATCGCCGCGTCGAGCTCGCCCGGGTACACGCCGGAGTCGACCCGCAGGCCGTCCGTCCCCGCGTGCACCCGCCGGGTCCAGCGGTCGAGGCCGAAGACCATCTCGAGGTCGACGACACGGGTCACGCCGCGAGCGGCCGCCGCGTCGACCGCCTCGGCCACCCAGCCGTCGAGCACGTCATCCGGGGCCCGGGACAGCACCGCGGTCACGTCGAAGGCGTCCTGCTCGCGCACCACCCCGTCGTCACCGGCCGCGAGCGGCCGTCCGAGGAGCGCCGAGCAGTGGGCGAGCGCGAGCGCGTTGCACCAGACGGCGTGCAGGTCGGCGCTGATGACGACGACCGGGAGGCCCGGTGCGGCCCCGTCGAGCAGCTCCCGTCGTGCGGGGCGGGGCCAGGTCCCGTCGCGGTAGCCGTGCCCGACGAGCACCAGGTCCGACGCCCCGGTGCGTGCGACCGCGGCGAGCGCGTCGGCGGTCGCCTCCGCCGACGCGCAGGCGGACACGTCGACGCGTCGGCGGACCAGGGCCCACTGGTCGAAGTGCACGTGGTGGTCGACCAGGCCCGGGCCGAGCCACGCGCCGTCGGTCTCCACGACGTCGGCGTCGACGCCCGACGGCGGGTCGAGCGTGCCGGCGGGGGCGACCGCCTCGACGCGGCCACCGACGATGCGGACGTCGCACGGAGCGCCGGAGGTGCCCACCCGGCGGACGGTGCGGAGCAGGACGTCGGTCACGATGCCTCCCGTCCGTCCTGTCGTCCCGCCTGCGCGCGCTCGACGGCGTCGGCGAGCGCGGGGGAGGCGTAGGGGCCGTCGCCGCGGAGTCCCGCGACGATCCGCTCGACGACCTCGGGAGCCTTGTTCTGCGACAGCTTCGCGCGGGCGTCGAACCGGGTGACCCGGATGCGGATGCCGACGGTGCCCTTCGCGACGCGGCGGGCGGTCCCGGGATCGACGTCGAGCGAGACCGGCTCGGGCATGACCCGCTCGAAGTGGTCGACGAGCTCGCCGAGCACGCGGAAGTTCTCCTCGTCGGACAGGATCTCCGGCGTCCCCCAGCAGTGCGCCGTCACGTGGTCCCAGGTCGGGACGAACTGCTCCGGCGGGTACCAGGCGGGGGAGACGTAGCCGTGCGGGCCCTGGAACACGACGAGGACCTCGTGCTGTCCGAGCTCGTGCGCGACCTCGTCCGGCCGGCCGACGTGCGACACGAGGACGATCTCGTCGGGGTCGTCGTCCGGCCCGGGCGCCTCGAGCAGGAACGGGTAGTGCGAGGCGACGAGTCCGGCGGCGGTGTGCGACACGATCGTGGCCCACGGGTGCCCGTCGATCAGGCGTCGCACCTCGTCGACGTCGGTCATCAGGAAGTGGGGTGTGTGCCGCATGCGACGAGCGTGGCACATGCGAGGCTGGTCGGCATGGAGAAGCGCGCCGCGTACGAGTCCGTCCTGCCCTACGTCCGTGAGTGGATCGACTACAAGGTGTGGCAGCTCCGGCTCCCCGGCGTGCAGGTCGCGATCGGCTTCGAGGACGAGGTGCTCTTCTCCGAGGCCTGGGGATGGGCGGACGTCGAGGCCGGACGGCGTCTGACGACCACGGACCTGTTCCGGATCGCGTCGCACTCGAAGACCTTCACCGCGACCGCACTGCTGCAGCTCGCCGACGCCGGCGCGCTGCGGCTCGACGACACCGTCGGGTCGTTCGTCCCCGCCCTGGTCGAGGCCGGGTCGCCGATCGCCGACGCGACCGTCCGCGAGCTCATGGAGATGGGGGCCGGGGTCGTCCGCGACGGTGCCGACGGCGACCACTGGGCGCTCGACCACCCGTTCCCGGACGCCGACCAGCTCGTCGCGCTCGTGGTCGAGGGCGGCGCGAAGGTGCCCGTCGGGTCGGCCTTCAACTACTCGAACCTCGGCTACGGCCTGCTCGGGCTCGTCGTCGAGGCCGTCACCGGCACCTCCTACGCCGAGCACGTCCGGCGGGCGATCGTCGAGCCGCTCGGGCTGACCGGGACCGGGCCGGAGTACGACCCGGCCCGCGAGGACGAGTTCGTCGTCGGCTACACCGGCCTGCACACCGCCCGCACCCGCCAGCGCGTCCCGCACGTCACGACGGGGGCGCTCGCCGCAGCGACGGGCTTCCACGGCACGGCGTCCGACCTCGTCCGGTACTTCTCGGCGCACGTGCCCGGGCGGGGCTCGCTGCTGTCCGACCACGCGAAGCGCCTGGCGCAGCGGAAGGCGTGGAGCGCGCTCGACACCGACCCGGCCGCGCGCGGCTACGGCGCCGGGTTCATCGTCGACCGGATCGGTGGGCGCGAGGTGCGCGGGCACTCCGGCGGGTTCCCCGGACAGATCACCCAGACGGTGTTCGACCCGGCGTCGTCGCTCGTCGTCTCCGTCCTGACGAGCAGCGCGACCGGCCCGGCGGGGATGCTCGCGACGGGCATCGTGCACCTGCTCGACGCCGCGGCCGACGAGCAGGCCCCCGGTCCCGAGCTGCCCGAGGGCGTCGACACCGACCGGTACACGGGACGGTTCACGACGTTCGAGGGCATCACCGACGTCGCGCGGGTGGGGGACCGGCTGCTCGCGATCGACCCGACCCAGCCGGTGCCGACCGAGTCCCCGGTGCGCCTCCGGGTCGTCGACGAGGACACGCTCGTGATGGCGGCGGGGAACCGCTTCGGCTCGGTGGACGAGCGGATCACCTACGCGCGTGACGAGGACGGCACCGTCGTGTCGTTCCGCGGGGACAGCGGCATGACGCACCGTCCGTGGTCGGTGCCCGAGGAGTCGCCGGAGGTCGCCGCCGCCCTCGTCTGACGGTGCGACGGGCGCAGGGGGTGGGGACAACCCCACCCCCGATCCGGGAGACGGCAGGATGGGACGCGGGGACGGGCTCCGTGAGGCTGGACCCATGACCGACACCGACCGCCTCGACCAGGCCGAGACCGTCCCGCTGGACGACCACGCCGCCGATCGTGCACAGACCGTCCCGCTCGACGGTGCCGTGCACCAGGGAGCCACGAAGCCGATGCCCGAGCAGCCCCGCACGCCCGACCCGCGCCCCTCGGCCGCGCCCTCGGGCTGGAGCGCCACGCCGACGGCGGGAGACGCCTTCGCTCCGGGGCAGCCGCCGTTCGCCGCCGCGGGAGCCCCGGGAGCCGCGGGAGCCCCGGGGAGCGGGAACGGCGCTGGCTCCGGGATGACCGCGGGCCGGTTCTACCGCGAGGCCTGGCGTCGCCTGCCGCGGGACTTCGGCTACATGGCGCTGACGGCCGTGCTGCTCTGCACGCTGTACGCAGCGTTCCCCGCGGCGCTGTTCGGCCGGGGCCTGCGCGACCTGTTCAACCCGTTCGTGCTCCTGATGTTCTTCATCGCGCTGTTCGTGGCGCGGTGGCTCGGCCAGTTCGAGAAGACCCGCATCGGGTGGGCCGACCCCCGGCCGATCCGCCCGGTCGACTGGACACCGCGGTGGCAGCAGAACTGGTGGACGCGCACCGGGTCCGCGGTGGCGAACCCGCACTACTGGCTGTACCTGCTGCACGCGGCCGTCGTGTACCCGCTCGCGGCACTCGTGACGGTCGGGGCCGGTGTCGTACTCCTCGCCGGGTTCGCGTGGCCGTTCGTGGTCGCCGTGGCCTGGGGCTTCCTCGGCGTGGGCGGCATGTACCTGCCCAGCTCCGACAGCGGCGCGCTGCTCGCGGTCGGGCTCCTCGGCCTGCTCTCGATGGCGGCGTCGGTGGCGCTCCTGCCCCTCTGGGCGCGTGGTTCCGTGCTCGCCCACTACTGGATCGACCTCGGCCTGCTCGGCGGCTTCCGTGCGGAGCAGCTCGAGCAGCGCGTCGCTGGCCTGCAGGCCTCCCGTGCCGGAGCCGTGACGGCCGAGGGCCAGGCGCTGCGCCAGATCGAGCGCGACCTGCACGACGGCCCGCAGCAGCGCCTCGTCCGCCTGCGGATGGACCTCGCGGCCGCCGAGCGCGCCCTCGACCGCGACCCGGAGAAGGCGAAGCAGCTCATCGGCGAGGCGACCGAGCACGCGCAGGACGCCCTCGACGAGCTGCGCGCCCTGTCCCGGGGGTTCGCGCCGCCGATCCTGCTCGACCGTGGCCTGGTCGCCGCGCTCGAGGCCCTGGTCGCCCGGACACCGATCCCCGTCGGGCTCGACGTCCGCCTGCCCGAGGGACTCGAGCTCGCGACGGAGATCCAGCGCAACGTGTACTTCACCGTCAGCGAGCTCCTGACGAACACCACGAAGCACGCCGGTGCCTCGACGGCCGGTGTCTACCTCGGCCTGATCGTCGACGCCTCGGGCCTCTGGTACCTCACGGTCAGCGTCACCGACGACGGCCGCGGCGGCGCACGACCGCAGGAGGGCCACGGCATCGAGGGCCTGATGGGGCGGATGCGCGCCCTCGACGGCGAGCTCCTCGTGAACAGCCCGGAGGGTGGCCCGACCGAGGCCACCGCCCGGATCCCGCTCGGCGCCCTGAACGGCGTCCCCGTCGCCCGAGGTTGACGACACCGGGAGCGGTCCGACGCCACGGCAGGCGCGACCGCTCCCACTAGGCTGGTCGGCATGAGCGACGGCCCGGGTGCAGCAGGCATCCGGGCCGTCGTCGTCGACGACGCCGTGCTCCTGCGCGAGGGACTCGCCCGGGTGCTCGACGAGGCCGGCATCGACGTCGTCGGCCAGTACGCCGACGCCGACTCGTTCCTCGCCACGCTGCCGCACGACGCCCCCGACGTGGTCGTGATGGACGTCCGGATGCCGCCGACCTTCACCGACGAGGGGGTCCGCGCCGCCGTCGAGACCCGCCGCGTCGCACCGCGCACCGGGGTCCTGCTGCTGTCCCAGTACGTCGAGGCCACCTACGCCGAGGACGTCCTGGCCGCGGGCGCGACGGGCATCGGGTACCTGCTCAAGGACCGCGTGACCCGACTCGAGGAGATCGACGACGCCGTCCGCCGCATCGCCGCCGGCGGCACCGTGCTCGACCCCGAGGTCGTCACGCAGCTCATGGGCCGCCGACGGGACCCGCTCGCCGCCCTGACGCCCCGCGAGCGCGACGTCCTCGGACTGATGGCCGAGGGCCGCACGAACGCCGCCATCGCCCGCGCGCTCGTGATCGGCACCGGCGCGGTCGAGAAGCACGTCTCGAGCATCTTCGGCAAGCTCGCCCTCGAGGACACCGGCGAGGACCACCGCCGCGTCCTCGCCGTGCTCGCGTACCTCGGCTGACCCGACACGTGGCGACCGCACCGTGATCCGCGTCCCCGCGCCGCTCCTCGCGCTCACCGCGATGCTCTCGGTGCAGATCGGTGCCGCACTCGCCAAGACCCGCTTCGACGAGGTCGGGTCCGTCGGCGCCGCGTCGCTCCGGCTCGTCATCGGCGCGGTCGTGCTCGTGCTCGTCGTCCGCCCGCGCGTCCGGCACTGGACCCGAGCACAGTGGACCGCCGCCGTCCTGCTCGGCCTGGCGCTCGGCGGGATGAACGTCTTCATCTACGTGGCCTTCGCGAGCATCCCGATCGGCGTCGCCGTGACGATCGAGTTCCTCGGGCCGCTCGCCCTGTCGCTCGCGCACACCCGACGCTGGCGGGACGTGACCTGGGCGGCGCTCGCGCTCGCCGGGGTCGTGCTGCTCGGCGTCGGCCCGGCGGCGGTCACCGCGGTCGGGGGCGTCGTCGCCGCGCTCGCCGCCGCCGCGTGCTGGGCGGGCTACATCGTCATGAACCGACGCGTCGGCGCGGCGATCCCCGGGGTCGACGGTCTCGCGGTGTCGATGGTCGTCGCGATGCTCGTGTCCCTGCCGACCGGGCTGCGTCCGGCCGTCGACGGGGTGGTCGGGGACCCGTCGCTGCTGCTCGTCTTCGCGGGGGTCGCGCTGCTGTCGACCGTGCTGCCGTACGCCCTCGAGATGCTCGCCCTCCGCCGGATGCCGACGCGGGTGTTCGGGGTGCTGCAGAGCCTGGGGCCGGCGATCGCGGCCCTGGCGGGGCTGGTGGTGCTGCACGAGGGGCTGGCGGCGCAGGAGGTCGTCGCCCTCGCGTGCGTGAGCGTCGCCAGCATCGGGGTCACGCTGTCGGCGCGACGCGGTCGCGCGCGACCGGACGCGGGTCGGACGGGAGGCGCGGGGCAGGTTCCCTGACGTCGGGGACGTCCGTCGTGCCTCCCGGCCGACCGGCTACTCGGCGCGCAGGAAGTCCGCGTACGTGGGTTCCGACTGCACACCCGACAGCAGGGCCGGATCGTTGATCCGGCGCTCGACGTAGGCCGCGATGACCTCCGGTGGGGTGAGCACGTGGGCGACCCAGGACGGCACCTCGTTCTTCTTCGTCATCGTGCCTCCTTCCGTCGGGTCGTCGCCGTCGAACTTCTCGATGATCGTGTAGTTCGGCGAAGCGGTACGGGCAGAACGATCCTCGTGATGCGGGTGGAAGTCAATGCGGTGCGTTCCCCGGATGCCGTGCCGCGAGATCGGCCCGGAGCGTGCGGTGCTTCACGGCAGACCGCCAGACCCAGGCGTCGGCCTGCTGCCCGAACTGTGCCCACTCGACGAGCACGGCGTCGCGGGTCCAGCTCTTCGCGAAGCCCTTCACGCGGATGTGGAAGGTGGGGAACTGGATCCACGCCCACACGGGGGCGGGGGTGACGGCGTGGCAGACGTCCGGCCCGCGCGCTTCCTCCGACAGGGAGTAGGCACGCGGGCGCTCGACCTCCGGGTGCTCCGGGGGCTGCCACCGGTTCTCGCGACGCCGTCCCACACGGGTATTCGAACGTGTGTTCGAACCGGCGTCAAGTCGGACGTGCGGTCAGCGCGGGGTGCAGGCCTCGGGTGGGCGTGTCGACGTCGCGCGTGCAGTGGGTGCCAGAGCGCGTCCGGCGCCTCGTGTCGTCCGTGAGGGGGACAAGGCTGTACCCCGTTCGTGGGCTGTCGCGCTCCGTGGACACGGGGTGCAATGGACGGTGCAGGACACCCCTGCGTGCTTCACCCGGAGGAGCCGCATGACCGTCACGCTCTCCCGCCCGCACCCGGCGCCGACCGGTGCGGTGCCGGCACCCGCACCGCTGCGGCCCCTGCCGTCCCTCGCCGTCCGGTGGCTGCTCCGCGCCGCCTTCGCGCTGCCCTACGTGGTCCTCGCGCTGGTGGCGTCGCACATCACGACGACGCCGTCCCTCGGGCTGACCGGCAACCAGGTCACCTTCGACCGGGCGACGGCCGCGCTCGACGGTGGCGTGGTGCAGGCCATCGGGCAGCTCTGGCCGCTGCTCTCCGGTGTGCTCCTGCGCTTCATGCCCTTCGGCGTGCAGGGTGCCGCGGTGCTCGGCGGGGTCGTCGCCGGTGTGCTGCTCCAGCTCCTCGCGCAGGACATGCTGCGCCGCGGCCTGCGCATGCGCGAGGTCGTCGCGTTCACGATCGCACTGGGCGCCAACCCGCTGTACGCCTTCCTCGCGCTCGACGACCTGCAGGCGTTCCTCGGCATCGCCCTCTTCGCCCTGGCCGTCGTCGACATGGTGCGGTTCTTCGCGTGGGGGGACACGCAGGCGGGCTTCCGGGCCGGCCTGGCGCTGATGCTGTCCACGCTGGTGGACCCGATGGGCTTCGTCTACGTCGGGATCGCGGCGCTCGCGGCACCGCTGCTCGACCTGGCACGGCACGACCAGCGAGGCATCCGGCGGGCCAACGTGCTCGTCCTGGTGTTCCCGAGCCTCGCCGTCGCACTCTCGACGGCCGTCCTGGACCTGATGGTGCTCCACGACCCGTTCGCGGCGCTGCGCGGGACGATCAGTGTGTCCGAGGAACGATTCGACGGCCTGCGCCACCTGTTCGCCACGGCGGACGGCCTGCTCCTCGTGGCGATGCTCGTCGCCGGCGCCACCCTGGCGCTGCTCGTCCGCCGACCCGGCGCGATCGGGCTCGTCGCGGCGCTCTTCGTCGGGACCGTGGGCGGGTACGCGATCGGGCTCGTGCCGGTCGCGACCGCCGGCAACGTCTTCGTCACGATGCTCAGCGTCGCGATCGCGATCCTGCCGCCGGTCGAGGGCCGGCTCACCAGCACCCTCGTCGTCGTCCTCGCCGTCCTCCAGGTCCCGCTCGCGTGGGCCGCAGCCTCCGAACGCCAGGTCGTCGTCGAGTGGATGCACGCCGTCCTCGCGGTGGTGACCCGGTGACCGCCGTCGCTCCGCGGCCGCCCCTGGATGCCGACGGGGCCGAGCGGTCCGTCCTGGACGCCGACCGGGCCGTCGTGGTCGGTCCGACCGGACGGCACCGCGGCGAGGAGGTCGACTGGCGACCGCTGCACCGGTGCTCCGTGCAGCGGCACGTCGAGGAGGGCTGGGTCGCGTCCGCGCGCATCCGCGAGGGCGTCCTCGTCCTGACCAGCGGCCGGTCCGACCCGGACGTCCTCCGCGCGGCGCTCACCGAGGAGTTCGGCGAGCCCGTCGTCCTCCGCAGCGCGTCCGAGGCGGACGTCCGGCAGCGCATCGCGTACGAACTCGAGGAGGAGGTCGCCGACCTCGCCGCGCACGGCCTCGCGCGGACGAACCCGGCGCTGTCCGCACGGACCGTCCTGTCACGTGGACAACGGGTCGGCGGCGCGGTCGCCCTGCTCCTGTTCGCCGCGTGCCTCGTCCTCGCACCGGGCAGCACCGTCGCGATCGCGACGGCGGTGCTCTCGCTCGGCTTCCTGGCGGGCATCCTCTTCAAGTTCTGGGTGTCGATGGTCGGCGCCCGCTTCGACCTGGTCGAGCAGGTGTCGGTCGAGGACGTCGCGGCCCTCGACGACGACGCCCTGCCGACGTACACCGTGCTCGTGCCCGTCTTCCGCGAGGCGAACATCGTGCACGACCTCGTCCGGAACCTCGAGGTGCTCGACTGGCCGAAGGACCGGCTCGAGGTCCTCGTGCTCGTCGAGGCCGAGGACCACGAGACCCGCGAGGCGGTCATCGACGCCGCACCGCCGGAGTGGATGCGCATCGTCATCGTGCCGCCGGGATCGCCGCAGACGAAGCCCCGCGCGTGCAACGTCGGCCTCGCCATCGCGCAGGGGGAGTACGTCGTCATCTACGACGCCGAGGACCGTCCCGACCCCGACCAGCTCAAGAAGGTGTTCCTGACCTTCGACCGCGCCGGGGACGACACCGTGTGCGTGCAGGCGGCGCTGAGCTACTTCAACGCCGACGAGAACGCGCTCACGCGCATGTTCACGCTCGAGTACTCGTACTGGTTCGACTACATGCTCGCCGGCCTCGACGCCCGACAGCTGCCGATCCCGCTCGGCGGCACGTCGAACCACTTCCGCACCGACCTGCTCCGCGAGCTCGGCGGGTGGGACCCGTACAACGTGACCGAGGACGCCGACCTCGGCATCCGGGCGTCCGCCGTCGGGTACCGCGTCGCCGTCGTCAACTCCACGACGATGGAGGAGGCGAACACCTCGATCCCGAACTTCGTCCGGCAGCGCTCCCGCTGGATCAAGGGCTACATGCAGACCGCCCTCGTGCACGCCCGGCGGCCGCGGGCGCTCGTCCGCGAGATCGGACCGCGTCGGGCGGCGGCGTTCGCCCTGCTCATCGCGGGGACCCCGCTGACCTTCCTCGGGATGCTGCCCGGCGTCCTCGTGACGATCGCGACGCTGCTGCTGCCGGGAGACTGGACCGCGCCGCTGTTCCCGGCGCCCGTCCTGTGGCTCTGCGTGCTCGACTTCCTGCTCGGCAACGCCACGATGATCTACCTGACCATGATGGGGCCGTACAAGCGCGGGCGGTTCGACCTGATGGGCTGGGCGCTGCTCAACCCGCTCTACTGGATCCTGCACTCGGTCGCCGCGTACAAGGGACTGTGGCAGCTGATCACCCGGCCGCACTACTGGGAGAAGACCGAGCACGGCCTGACGAAGACGACCGCCTGATCCCGACGACGGTGTGGAGGGGATGACGGGAATCAAGCTTCGGCGCAGCGCCAGCTGGAAGCCGTGAAGAGGCCGTGGAGGGGATGACGGGAATCGAACCCGCGTGGCCAGTTTGGAAGACTGGGGCTCTACCATTGAGCTACATCCCCGCACTGCGGCACGAGTCCGCAGCGCCACCATCGTAGCGGACGAACGGCCCCCGACATGCCATCGAACGTGCTGCCGCAGCCGGACGGCTCCGACACGCGCCGCATCAAGCGCTCCCGGGTCATCTCCTTCGTGCTCCTCGCCGTCGCCGCCGTGGTGTTCTCGCTCCGCCCCGAGGCCTTCGGCGACCCGCAGTCCCAGCCCTGGCACGCGCTGCTGCACGTCTGGCGGATCGTCCTCGGGGTCGCGCTCATGGTCGCCGCACTCGGGGTGCAGGTCGTCGTCGGGGTGCGGTGGCGGCAGGGCCTCCGACGCAGTGCCGGACAGGAACCGTCCACACACGGCACGCCGCCCGGGAACCAGGCAGCGGGGGACCGCTAGACTCGTCGCGGTCGTGCGTGCCCTCGGGCGTGCGCGGACACCTGGCCCAGTCACGGGGCGTAGCTCAGCTTGGTAGAGCGCCCGCTTTGGGAGCGGGAGGTCGCAGGTTCGAATCCTGTCGCCCCGACCAGGTCCACTCGAACGTCAACCAACAGGAGTACATCCCTTGGCCACCAGCACCGTCGACAAGGTGAGCGACACCCGCGTCAAGCTCACCGTGAACGTGACGCCGGACGATCTCAAGCCGAGCATCGACCACGCCTACAAGCACATCGCCGAGCAGATCAACATCCCCGGCTTCCGCAAGGGCAAGGTCCCGCCGGCGATCGTCGACCAGCGCGTCGGCCGCGGCGAGGTCCTGAACCACGCCGTCGGTGACGCCATCGACACCTTCTACCGCCAGGCGGTGGAGGAGCAGGAGCTGCGCATCCTCGGTCGTGCCGAGGCCGACGTCGCCGAGCTCCCGAACGTGAAGGACTTCTCGGGCGACCTCGTCCTCACCTTCGAGGTGGACGTCCGTCCGGAGTTCGACCTGCCGAAGTACGACGAGTACGAGCTCACGGTCGACGCCGTCGAGGTCTCCGACGACGAGGTCGAGGAGGAGCTGCAGAACCTGCGCACCCGCTTCGGCACGCTCGTGACGGTCGACCGTCCGGCGAAGACCGGCGACTTCGCCCAGATCGACCTCACCGCGACCATCGGTGACGACGAGGTCGACTCGGCCACCGGCGTCTCCTACGAGATCGGCTCGGGCGACCTGCTCGAGGGCATCGACGAGGCGCTCGAGTCGCTCACCGCTGGTGAGTCGACCACGTTCGAGTCCACGCTGGTCGGCGGCGACCGCGAGGGCGAGACCGCGCAGATCGCCGTGACCGTCACCGCCGTCAAGGAGCGCGAGCTCCCCGAGGCCGACGACGAGTTCGCGCAGATCGCCAGCCAGTTCGACACCATCGACGAGCTCAAGGGCGACCTCAAGGAGCAGATCGCGAAGTCCAAGACCTTCGGTCAGGGCGCCGCGGCTCGCGACAAGCTCGTCGAGAAGCTCATCGAGGACGTGGACATCCCGATCTCGGAGCAGCTCATCGAGGACGAGGTGCACCGTCACCTCGAGCAGGAGAACCGCCTCGAGGACGACGAGCACCGCAAGGAGGTCTCCGAGTCCAGCGAGAAGGCCTTCCGTTCGCAGCTGCTCCTCGACGCCATCGCCGAGAAGGAGGAGATCCAGGTCTCCCAGGAGGAACTCACGCAGTACCTCATCCAGGCTGCGGCGCAGTACGGCATGGAGCCGGCCGAGTTCATCAAGGTCATCGACCAGAACGGCCAGATCCCCGGCATGGTCGGCGAGGTCGCCCGTTCCAAGGCCGTCGCGACCGTCCTGTCGAAGGTGACCGTCAAGGACACCAACGGCGACGTCGTCGACCTCTCCGCCTTCACCGCCGGTGTGGCGCAGGACTCGGCTGACGACGAGTCGGCCGACGCCGACGAGGCCACGGAGGCCGACGCGAAGTAACGCGACGCACTGACGGACGGGAGGCACGGTGCCAGCTGGCACCGTGCCTCCCGTCCGTCGTCTGCGCACTTCCCGCGCCCGCGCACCGCCCACAGCGAACAGGCGCGAACAGCCGCGTTGCACCCGATAAGTTCGACATCAAGCGACAACTGAACGGGAGCTTTTCCATGGCCGAAGCGACACTGAACCCCAGTGTTTTTGACCGCCTTCTGAGAGACCGGATCGTGTGGCTCGGCTCTGAGGTCCGCGACGAGAACTCGAACGAGATCGCAGCGAAGCTGCTGATGCTCGCCGCCGAGGACCCTGAGAAGGACATCTACCTCTACATCAACTCGCCCGGTGGCTCGATCACCGCGGGCATGGCGATCTACGACACGATGCAGTTCGTGCCGAACGACATCGTCACCGTGGGCATCGGCCTCGCCGCCTCGATGGGGCAGTTCCTGCTCTCGTCGGGCACGCCGGGCAAGCGCTACATCACCCCGAACGCCCGCGTGCTCCTGCACCAGCCGTCCGGTGGCTTCGGCGGCACCGCTGCCGACATCCAGACGCAGGCCAAGGTCATCCTCGACATGAAGCAGCGGATGGCGGAGCTCACGGCCGAGCAGACCGGCAAGTCGATCGAGCAGATCCTCAAGGACAACGACCGCGACAACTGGTTCACGGCGCAGGAAGCCCTGGAGTACGGCTTCGTCGACCACCTCCGCGCGTCCTCGAACGAGGTCGTCGGCGGCGGCGGCACCGTGGGAGACGGCGAGACGCCGACCGCGGCCGCCGAGCCCGAGTCCCACTGACCACCACCGAAGAGAAGGAAACGAGAATGCACCTCCCCATGCTCGGTGGCGCGCAGAACGTCCCGGCTCCGTCCGATCGCTACATCCTCCCCAGCTTCGAGGAGCGCACGGCCTACGGCTTCAAGCGGCAGGACCCGTACGCGAAGCTCTTCGAGGACCGCATCGTGTTCCTCGGCGTGCAGGTCGACGACGCGTCGGCCGACGACGTCATGGCCCAGCTGCTCGTGCTCGAGTCGATGGACCCGGACCGCGACATCGTGATGTACATCAACTCGCCCGGTGGCTCGTTCACCGCGATGACGGCGATCTACGACACGATGCAGTACATCCGTCCGCAGATCCAGACGGTCTGCCTCGGCCAGGCTGCCTCGGCCGCGTCGGTGCTCCTCGCTGCCGGTACCCCCGGCAAGCGTCTGGCGCTGCCGAACGCCCGCGTGCTCATCCACCAGCCCGCGACCCAGCAGGGTGGCGGTCAGGCGTCCGACATCGAGATCCAGGCGGCGGAGATCCTCCGCATGCGCACCTGGCTCGAGGAGACGCTGTCGAAGCACTCGAACCGCACGCCGGAGCAGGTCAACAACGACATCGAGCGCGACAAGATCATGTCCGCCGAGGAAGCCCTCGAGTACGGCCTGATCGACCAGGTCCTCACGAGCCGCAAGAACCTGCCGGCGCTCGTCAAGTAGCGCTGGACACACGAAGGCCCCGCACCGAACGGTGCGGGGCCTTCGTCGTGCCGGGTGCAGCGGGTGCTGCCGTCGTCGTGGTCGCGCTCTCGGCCTGGAGGCGCGGTGCCGGTCCGGTGGGAGGGCGTCAGTCCTCGTCGTGGTCGTCGGCTGCCGGTGCGGCGGGACGGCGACGGAGCAGCAGCAGGACCGCCACGACGACGCCGGCGAGGACGATCCCGCCGGCGCCGATGAACAGGGCGTCGGTCGCGCTCGAGTCGCCGGTGTCACCGGATGCGGCGTCGGGTGCGCTGGACGCTGCCGCCCCCGAGCCGCCCCTGCTGCCGGTGTCGCAGGTCGCTGGCGTCGCGGTGCCGCGGTCGGGGGAGAAGCCGGCCGGCGCCTTCCACGTGAAGTCGTACCGGTCGGAGACGGTGTGGCCGTCGGCGGACACGATCTGCCACTCGACCTCGTACTTGCCGGAGTCGCCGAGGGCGGCCTTCGTGGTCATCGAGGGCCCGTCGACGGAGACGCAGCCGTCCTCGTGGTACCGGCCGTCGGGTCCGATGACCCGGAAGGCGAAGCCCGAGTCCGACCCGCCGATCGCCAGCAGCCGGTCGTTCGTGGTGATGTCGAAGCGGTCCGGGAGCTCGGTGAGCGTTCCACCGACCGCCGGGGTCGAGGACACCAGGTAGTTGTGCGCGCTGGCGGGGGCGGCGAGCCCGAGGACCGCACCGCCCGCGACGGCGAGGGTCGCGGCGGTCGCGGCCACGGGCCTCCAGACCGCGTGTCGGGGCGTGCCGGACCGGCGGCCGCCCGTCGGACGCGCGCGACGGGTCACTTGGCGGCGTCCCGACGGCGGGTGGCGGCGACGGCGACGACCAGGCCCACGGCACCGACGAGCAGGCCGCCGAGGCCGAGGAAGCGACCGACCAGGTCGGGCTGCGCGGACGTCGTGGCGCTGGCGTCGCTCGCGGTCGCCGTCGTGGCGTCGTCGTCCTCACCGCTCGCCGTGCTGGCGGCGGTCAGGACGATCGAGGGAGCGGGGTGCTCGGGCTCGGCCTTCCCGCTCTCCTGCGCCTGGTCCCAGTCCACCGAGCCCTGCTCGCACGTCTGCACGACGGGGAAGGACACACGGTCGCCGGGCTTGCCGTCGGGCAGCGCGAAGGACAGCGCGAAGGTGTCGCGCTCGTCGGCGGGCAGCGGCGTCTTCGCGGTGTAGGTGATGCTCGTGACGCGCTCGGCACCGGCCTCGGGCTCCTCGTCGCTCGCGGTGCTGCTCGACGGCGCGGTGTAGGGCTCGGTGGCCTTGGTGATCGTCCAGTTCGGGTTGACCGTCGGCGTGACCTCGATGACCGACTCGGGCACCTGGAAGACGAGCTTCGTGGTGGGGGAGCCGTCGCAGCCGTGCGGCACCGAGAACGTCGCGGTCGTGTACGAGTTCGCCGCGGTCGAGGTCGCGTCGGCCTCGACGTGCGCGCTCGCGGCGGCCGCGGTGCCGAGGACGATCGCGGCGGTGACTCCGAGGGTTCCGGTGCCGAGGAGGGCGAGGCGCTTCGTCATGGGGTCCTTCCGGTTTTCTACAACTTGTAGAGGAACGGGTCCACGGTACCAGGTGTGCACGCCCTGGGCGAACGGGTCGGGACAGGCCGAACGGCGTCGCCGTCGCTGTCACCGGATGCGGTTAGAGTCGATCACATCGCGCGGGTCACCAGCCTGCATCGGTCGACCGCACCGGTCATCCAAGGAGGGCACCGACATGGCACGCATCGGGGAGAGCGCTGACCTGCTGAAGTGCTCCTTCTGCGGCAAGAGCCAGAAGCAGGTCCAGCAGCTCATCGCCGGGCCCGGGGTGTACATCTGCGACGAGTGCGTCGAGCTGTGCAACGAGATCATCGAGGAGCGCCTCGCCGAAGCGGGCGAGGACACCACGAGCGGTGACTTCGAGCTGCCGAAGCCCCGCGAGATCTTCGACTTCCTGCAGGAGTACGTGATCGGGCAGGACCCGGCGAAGCGTGCGCTGGCCGTGGCCGTCTACAACCACTACAAGCGCATCCGGGCGCAGGGGCAGATCACCGCCGCCGAGGACCGCGACGACGTCGAGATCGCCAAGTCGAACATCCTGCTCATCGGCCCGACCGGCTGCGGCAAGACCTACCTGGCGCAGACCCTGGCGAAGCGCCTCAACGTGCCGTTCGCCGTGGCCGACGCGACCGCGCTGACCGAGGCCGGCTACGTGGGCGAGGACGTCGAGAACATCCTGCTCAAGCTCATCCAGGCTGCCGACTACGACGTCAAGCGCGCCGAGACCGGCATCATCTACATCGACGAGGTCGACAAGATCGCGCGCAAGGCGGAGAACCCGTCGATCACGCGCGACGTGTCGGGCGAGGGCGTGCAGCAGGCGCTGCTCAAGATCCTCGAGGGCACGACGGCCTCGGTCCCGCCGCAGGGCGGCCGGAAGCACCCGCACCAGGAGTTCATCCAGATCGACACGACGAACGTGCTGTTCATCGTGGCGGGGGCGTTCGCCGGGCTCGAGGACATCGTGTCGTCGCGCGTCGGCAAGCGCGGGATCGGCTTCGGCGCTCCGCTGCACAGCCCCCTCGACCAGCAGGACCTGTTCGCCGACGTCCTGCCCGAGGACCTGCACAAGTTCGGGCTGATCCCGGAGTTCATCGGTCGTCTGCCCGTCGTCACCACGGTGTCGCAGCTCGACCAGGCGGCGCTCATGCAGATCCTGACCGAGCCGAAGAACGCGCTCGTGAAGCAGTACCAGCGGATGTTCGCGATCGACGGGGTCGAGCTCGAGTTCGACCGCGGTGCGCTCGAGGCGATCGCCGACCTCGCCGTGCTGCGGCAGACGGGTGCCCGCGGGCTCCGGGCGATCCTCGAGGAGGTCCTCGGCCCGGTGATGTTCGACGTGCCCTCGGACGACGACGTCGCCCGTGTGGTGATCACCCGCGAGTCCGTGCTCGAGAACGCCGCACCGACGATCGTGCCGCGGCCCCGGGCGAAGCGCGTGGAGAAGTCCGCGTAGCGTCCGACGCCCGCAGGCCGACGGCCCGGTCCCCGCGTGGGTCCGGGCCGTCGTCGCGTGCGGGAGCGGATGCGGGTGCGTTCGTGGGAGCGGTGCGCAGGCGGTCCGGGGCGATCCGCGGTGTGGCGTGCCGCTGCACCACGGGAGGCACGTCGCGCCACGGACTTCCGCGGCGTGACGTGCTTCCGGTTGTGCCGACGCACTGGCCCGGCGCCGCGGCGGCCGGGCCGCCGGCGCGCCGGCCGGGCGCCGGCCGAACGCCGGCCGGTCGGCCGTCGCGCGGTTCGTCCGTCCGTGATCGAACCACGTTTCCGACATCGAACCAACCGCGGCGCCTGGTTCGATGTCGGGAACGTGGTTCGACGGGCGGCGCGCACCGCCGGCCCGCCGGCGCCGCTGCGGCCCGCCGGCCCGCCGGCGCCGCTGCGGCCCGCCGGCCCGCCGCCGCCCGCCGCGCTACTCGAGCCCGCGGCGCCGCAGCAGCGGCCCGACCTCGGCGTCGCGGCCGCGGAACGCCCGGTAGGCCTCGAGCGGGTCCTGCGCGCCGCCGACCCCGAGCACGAGCGACGCGAACCGCTGCCCGGCCTCGCGCGAGAGTCCGCCGTGCTCCCGGAACCACTCGACGGTGTCCGCGTCGAGCACCTCGGACCAGATGTAGCCGTAGTAGCCGGCGTCGTACCCGCCCGAGAACGTGTGCGCGAAGTACGTCGACGAGTACCGCGGCGGCACCGCGGCCACGTCGACGCCCGCGGACGCGAGGGCCTGGCGCTCGAACGTCTCCACGTCGGTGACCTCCGCAGCCTCCGCCGCCGACAGCCGGTGCCACGCCTGGTCGAGCAGTGCCGCAGCGAGGTACTCCGTCGTCGAGAAGCCCTCGTTGAAGCCGGCCGAGTCGCTCAGCCCGAGGACGAGCTCCGGCGGCAGCGGCTCCCCGGTCTCGTGGTGCTTGGCGTAGTTCGCGAGCACCGAGGGCCACGTCACCCACATCTCGTTGACCTGCGAGGGGAACTCCACGAAGTCCCCCTCGACGTTCGTGCCCGAGAACCGCGGGTAGGTCGTCCGCGCGATCAGCCCGTGCAGCGCGTGCCCGAACTCGTGGAACAGCGTCTCGACCTCGTCCTGGATCAGCAGCGTCGGTGACCCGGGTGCGGGCTTCGCCACGTTGAGGTTGTTCACGACGACGGGCAGCGTGCCGAGCAGGTGCGACTGCTCCACGACGGGGTTCATCCACGCACCACCACGCTTGCCGTCCCGCGTGTACAGGTCGAGCAGGTAGAGCCCGACCTCCTCGCCGGAGTCGCCGCGCACCTCGAAGACCCGGACCTCGTCGTTGTAGCCGTGCAGGTCCGGGCGCTCGGTGAACGTCAGCCCGTACAGGGCGCCGGCGGCGTGGAACACCCCGTCGTGCAGCACGCGGTCGGCCTCGAAGTAGGGACGCAGCGCCGAGCTGTCGGCGGCGAACTGCTCACCGCGGAGGACCTCGGTCGCGAACGCCCAGTCCCACGCCTCGACGTCGAAGCCGACCGTGCGGGAGCGTACGGCGCGCTCGTCCTCGGCGTTGGCCGCGGCCGCTGGCACGAGCGACGAGAGCAGCCCGTCGACGGCCTCCGGCGTGCCCGCGGTCTCGTCGGCGGTGACGACGGCGGCGTGGTTCGGGAAGCCGAGGAGCTCGGCCCGCTCGGCCCGGAGCCGGACGATGCGCAGCAGCACCGCACGGTTGTCGTGGGCGTTCCCGCGGCGCCCGCGCGACAGCGAGGCGCGCATGATCCGTTCGCGCAGACCGCGGTCGGTCAGCGAGGCGAGCCACGGGTGGCCGGTGTAGAGCGGCAACGTCACGAGCCAACCGTCGAGTCCGCGGTCCTGCGCAGCGGCCGCCGCAGCGGACTTCGCGCCGTCGTCGAGCCCGGCGAGCTCCTGTTCGTCGGTGACGTGCACGGCGAGGTCGTTCGTGTCCTCGAGCAGATTGCGCTCGAAGGTCGTGGTGAGCGTCGACAGCTCCTGGTTGATCGCGGTCAGGCGCTCCTTCCCGCCGTCGTCGAGACCGGCCCCCGCAAGCGTCATCTCGGTGTGCACCCGCTCGACGAGCCGGCGGTCCTCGTCGGACAGGTCCGCGCGGTCGGCCAGCGAGGACCGCACCGCGTCGACCCGGGCGTACAGCCGGGAGTCGAGCGTGATCGCGTCGCGGTGCGCGGCGAGGAGCGGCGACACCTCGGCCTCGAGGTCGTGCAGCTCCGGCGTCGAGTCCGCCGAAGAAAGCGTGAAGAAGACGTGCGAGACCCGGGTCAGCAGCTGCCCGGAGCGTTCGAGCGCCACCAGGGTGTTCTCGAAGGACGGTGCACCGGGATCGGTGGCGATGGCCTCGACCTCGGCGCGCTGCTCGGCGATGCCGGCGTCGAAGGCGGGGCGGAAGTGCTCGAGCCGGACGTCGTCGAACGGCGGCAGGGCGTAGGGGAGGGTGCTCGGCTGGTCGAACGGGGTGTCCATGGCCCCACCCTACGGACCGGGCCGGACACCGGTCTGGAGGCACGTGGCGGGCCCGCCCCGCGCCTCCCGACCGACGTCAGCCCGCCTCAGCGCGGCGGATCGGTCGCCTCGCGCGTCGCCACGTCGATCAGCGTTGCCGCCGCACGCCGCGCGTGCCGCGCCGGCGTCGTGTCCCCGGCGATCGCGGCC
Source organism: Curtobacterium sp. NPDC087080 (assembly GCF_044745105.1). Lineage (NCBI taxonomy): Bacteria > Bacillati > Actinomycetota > Actinomycetes > Micrococcales > Microbacteriaceae > Curtobacterium > Curtobacterium sp. NPDC087080. Next base: position 738,360 of record NZ_JBIUZP010000002.1, read on the forward strand.
GTCGTCTGCGCGCCCTCGGCGAGGAGCGCGAGCTGGGCGGCGAGCTCCTCGGCCGCGTCGAGGTCCGGCACGGCGGCCGCGGCGAGCCCGGCGACGAAACGCTGGAACGAGTCCTTGTGCGCCCGGGCGATCTCGGCGACCGCGGGGGAGGTCGCCCCCAGCTCCCCGAAGGCGTTGATGAAGCCGCAGCCGCGGAAGGTGTCGTCGCCGAACCACTGCTCCAGGAAGTCGTACACCGCGAGCAGCCGGTCCCGCGGGGTCCGGGCCGCGGCGACCGCCTGCTCGATGCCGCGCTCCCAGAAGTCGTGCCGCCCGCTGAGCACCGCGGCGACGAGCTGTTCCTTGCCGGGGAACACCGAGTAGAGCTTCTTCAACGAGACGCCGGCGGTCGTCCGGATCTCGTCCATGCCGACCGACTGGAACCCGCGGGCGTAGAAGAGCGCGTCCGCGGCGTCGACGATGCGCGACCGGACCTGCGGGTCCACGGTGCTGCTGGTGCTGGCCACGAGCGTCCCCTTCCTGCGCGTTGCGCCCCTGCGATCCGTCCGTCACGCCGTGCGGTGGTGCGCCGGCGCCGGCGCCGGGAACGGGCGTTCTCCAGTCTAGGACCGGGTCGGCGGCGTCGTCCGGGGCCGCGGGTCCGGCGCTAGTCCTCCTCCGGCGCGTCGTCCGGGTTCGTCACCTGCGCCCGGCCGGCGGGGTCGAGGCGGATCGAGGTCCCGTCGTCGAGCTCGACGATCGGCTTGCCCTCGAGGTACGTCAGCGTCCAGCGCCAGGTCGATGCGTCGACCGACTCGGCCGCCAGCTCCTCCTCGACACCGCGTACGGCGACGACCATCGCCTCGGGGAGTCGCTCGGGTGGCTGCCCACCCACGTTCCAGCGTGTACCCAACTGCATCCGTGCCTCCAGTCCGTGTGCGGGCCGGCCGCGTCGGCGACGCGACCGGCCCGCAGGAACCGACGCTACGCCTGCTGCTCGGCGAGCTCGATCTCGGTCACCGCGAGCTCCTCGCCGTCCGTGAACGACAGGTTCTCGATCCGGCCGACCGCGGCCAGGTCGACCGCCGCGCGCTCGATGAGCGCGCGCTGGTCGGCGGGGGCTGCCACGACGGCACGGGTGACCGGCGTCTTCTGGGACGCCTTGGCGGCGGTCTTCGCACCGCGGATCCCGATCAGCGCCTGACCGACGGCCGCCAGCAGCCCGGACGGCTCGGCCTGCGTCGGCAGCTCCGCGACCGTCGGCCACGCAGCCGTGTGCACGCTGGTGTCGTGGGTCCAGGCCCACACCTCCTCGGTCGCGAACGGGAGGAACGGTGCCAGCAGACGGAGCAGCGCGTCGATCGCGGCACGCAGCGCCAGGACGGCGCTCGCCTGGGTCTCGTGCGTCGCGTCCGGTGCGGTGCCGTAGGCACGCTCCTTGACGAGCTCGAGGTAGTCGTCGCAGAAGGTCCAGAAGAACCGCTCGGTGACCTCGAGCGCCCGGGCGTGGTCGAAGCCGTCGAAGGCCGCGGTCGCCTGCTCGATCACGGAGCCGAGCTCCGCCAGCACGTCCACGTCGAGGGGCTCGGTGACCGACGTCGCGCCGCTCGGCAGCTCGAAGCCGTAGACGAACTTCGCCGCGTTGAGCACCTTGATCGCCAGACGGCGACCCACCTTGATCTGCTTCGGGTTCTGCGGGTCGAAGGCCGCGTCCGTGCCGAGCTTCGACGATGCGGCCCAGTAGCGGACCGCGTCCGCACCGTGCTGCTCGAGGATCGACAGCGGCGTGACGACGTTGCCCTTCGACTTCGACATCTTCTTGCGGTCGGGGTCGACGATGAAGCCCGAGATGCTCGCGTGCTTCCACGGGGCGACGTCGGCCTCGAGCTGGCTGCGGAGGGCCGTCGTGAAGAGCCACGTGCGGATGATGTCCTGCGCCTGCGGGCGGACGTCGTACGGGAACACGAGGTCGTACAGCGCCGGGTCGGTCTCCCACTTGCCCGCGAGCTGCGGGGTGAGCGACGAGGTCGCCCAGGTGTCCATCACGTCGAGTTCGCCCTGGAAGCCGCCGGCGACGCCGCGCTGGTCCTCCGTGTAGCCGGGAGCCGGTTCGGACGCCGGGTCCACGGGCAGCTGGGCCTCGGTCGGGACGATCGGCTGGTCGAAGACCGGGTTGCCGTCGGCGTCGAGCGGGTACCAGACCGGGATCGGCACGCCGAAGAAGCGCTGGCGCGAGATGAGCCAGTCACCGGAGAGCCCGCCGACCCAGTTGTCGTAGCGGACGCGCATGAAGTCCGGGTGGAAGGCGATCTCCTCGCCGCGCTTCCGGAGGGTCTCCTTGAGCTGCTCGTCGCGCGCGCCGTTCACGATGTACCACTGGCGGGTCGAGACGATCTCGAGCGGCTTGTCGCCCTTCTCGAAGAACTTCACCGGGTGGTTGATCGTCTTCACGTCGCCGACCAGCTCGCCGGACTCGGTGAGGGCGTCCACGAGGACCTTCTTCGCCGAGAACACGGTCTTGCCGGCCATCTCGGCGTAGAGCTCCTTGCCGCGGGTCGACTCGATCCACGCGGGCTCGTCCGAGCGGACGCGGCCGTCGAAGCCGATGATCGCGCGGTTCGGCAGCTGCAGCTCGCGCCACCAGACCACGTCCGTGGTGTCGCCGAAGGTGCAGACCATGGCGATGCCGGCGCCCTTGTCCTGCTGCGCCAGGTGGTGTGCGAGCACCGGGACCTCGACGTCGAACAGGGGCGAGCGGACGGTCGTGCCGAACAGGTCCTGGAAGCGCTCGTCGTCCGGGTGCGCGACGAGGGCCACGCACGCCGGCAGGAGCTCGGGGCGGGTGGTCTGGATGACGACGTCCTCGCCGCCGTCGGTGCGGTGGAACGCCAGGCCGTGGTACGCGCCCGGCATCTCCTTGTCCTCGAGCTCGGCCTGGGCCACGGCCGTGCGGAAGGTGACGTCCCAGAGGGTCGGGGCGTCGGCCTGGTAGGCCTCACCGCGCTCGAGGTTGCGGAGGAACGCACGCTGCGCGCTCGCCCGCGAGGTGTCGTCGATCGTGCGGTACGACTGCGTCCAGTCCACCGACAGGCCGAGCGCGCGGAAGAGGTGCTCGAACTGCTGCTCGTCCTGCACCGTCAGGCGCTCGCACAGCTCGATGAAGTTGCGGCGCGAGATCGGCAGCTGGTCGCCGGCCTTGCTCGACTTGCCGTCGCCGCCCTCGAACGGCGGCACGAAGGCCGGGTCGTAGGGGAGCTGCGGGTCGCAGCGGACCCCGTAGTAGTTCTGCACGCGGCGCTCGGTCGGCAGGCCGTTGTCGTCCCAGCCCATCGGGTAGAAGACGTGCTTGCCGCGCATCCGCTCGTACCGGGCCTTGAGGTCGGTGTGCGTGTACGAGAAGACGTGGCCGATGTGCAGCGAGCCCGAGGCGGTCGGCGGCGGGGTGTCGATCGAGTACACCGCGTCCTTCGTCGCGCTGTCGCGGTCGAAGCGGTAGGTGCCGTCCTGTTCCCAGACCGGGCCCCAGACCTGCTCGAGTCCGTCGACGGTGGGCTTCTCGGGCATGGGCTTCGACATGGCGGGGCCTTTCGATCGATGTGTGCGGCACCGAGTCCGTGGTGAGGTGCCTGAGTGTCGCGAGTACAGTCCGCGGTGGCCTCATCGTAGCGGTCCGCGTCGTCGGAGCGCTCCATCTGGTAGGCTGTCGGAGTTTGTCCGGCGGACGCGGTGTCTGCGAGGACTGCACAGTCGCTCTCCGCCGGATGCCCGAAGGCAAGACACAGCACTACCGGAGGAACGAACGTGGCACCGAACGAAGCACACCAGCACGGCGACCGGCCGTTGCGCACCAAGGCCCAGGCCAAGCGCGCACGCCGCAAGCTGACCGAGGACGACGTCACCGTCGTCGAGGAGTCGCTGCTCAAGCGGGCCGTCGCCGCCGCGGCCCTCGGCAACGCGATGGAGTGGTTCGACTTCGGTATCTTCGCGTACCTGACGGTCACCATCTCGAAGGTGTTCCTGCCGGCGGGCGACCCCACGTCGAACCTCGTCGCGACCTTCGGGTTCTTCGCGGCCGCGTTCATCGTCCGCCCGATCGGTGGTGCCGTCTTCGGCCCGATCGGCGACAAGATCGGCCGCCAGAAGGTCCTCGCGCTGACGATGATCCTGATGGCGGCCGGCACGCTCATGATCGGCCTGATCCCGTCCTACGACACGATCGGCTTCTGGGCCCCGGTCCTGCTGCTCGTCGCCCGCTTCGTGCAGGGCTTCTCGACCGGTGGTGAGTACGGCGGCGCCGCGACCTTCATCGCCGAGTACTCGCCGGACAAGCGCCGCGGCTTCATGGGCTCGTGGCTCGAGTTCGGCACCCTCGCCGGCTACGTGCTCGGTGCCTCGATCGTCACGATCCTGCAGTACACGATGCCCGAGGACACGCTGCTCAGCTGGGGCTGGCGCATCCCGTTCATGATCGCCGGTCCGCTCGGCCTCATCGGGCTCTACCTCCGCCTGAAGCTCGAGGAGACCCCGGCGTTCCAGAAGCAGCAGGAGCAGGCCGCCGAGCGCGAGTCGCAGAAGACGCCGTTCCTCAAGCTGTTCGCCGAGAACTGGCGCTCGCTCCTCATCTGCATCGGTCTGGTCCTCGTGTTCAACGTGACCGACTACATGCTGCTGTCGTACATGCCGACCTACCTCGAGACGAACCTCGGCCAGAACGCCACGTTCGGCCTGATCCTCATCGTCATCGTGATGATCCTGATGATGGTCGTCATCACCTTCGGTGGCCGCCTGTCCGACAAGTTCGGCCGCCGTCCGGTCCTCGCCGCGGGCTGCATCGGCTTCATCGTCCTGTCGTGGCCGGCGCTCAAGCTCGTCCAGTCGGGCACCGGCGCGGGCGTGTTCTTCGGTCTGCTGATCCTCGGTCTCGTGCTGGTCACGTTCACCTCGACCATGCCGTCGACCCTCCCGGCGCTGTTCCCGACGATCATCCGCTACGGCGCCCTGGCGATCGCGTTCAACGTGTCCGTCTCGCTGTTCGGTGGCACGACGCCGCTCGCGACGCAGGCGCTCATCGCCGGGGCGAAGGACGCCGGTCTGTCGTGGGCCGAGGACATCCCCGCGTTCTACCTGATGCTCGCCGCCGTGATCGGCCTCGTCGCGGTGTTCTTCACCAAGGAGACCGCTGCCACCCCGCTCATGGGCTCGGGCCCCACGGTCGCCCACGAGGACGAGGTCGCCGGCGTCATCGAGGACTACAACGACCCGACCTCGGAGCTCGCGCAGTCCGACTGGGCGAAGGACTTCTCGACGAGCGAGATCCCGATCATCTCGGGCGACGCCCCGAAGCCGGGCACGGACAAGGAGCACGCGGGCTCGTAGCCGTCCCTTCCGTGAAACCGACAGTGTCCCGCCGATCTTCGGTGGGACACTGTCGCTTTCGCGGACCGATCCACCGCGACGAGCGACCAACGACGAGCGTCCCTGTCGACCGCGCTCAGGTGCCGCGGGCGAGCCGGGCGGCGGCGTCGACCAGGCGCGCGGTCGCCGGGTGCTCCGGCGCACCGAGCACCTGCTCCGCGGGACCCTGCTCGACGACCCGTCCCTGGTCCACGACGATCACCTCGTCGGCCATCCGGCGGACGGCACGCAGGTCGTGCGACACGAACACCATCGCCACGCCGGTCTCGTCGCGCAGCCGTTCGAGCAGCGTGAGCACCGCGTCCTGCACGGTCGCGTCGAGTGCCGTCACGGGCTCGTCGAGCACGACCACCTCGGGCGAGCTCGCCAGCGCCCGGGCAATCGCCAGCCGCTGCCGCTGCCCGCCGGACAGGGTGCGCGGGGCGCGGGTCCGCAGCACGGGGTCGAGTCCCACCCGACGGAGTGCGGTGTCGACCGCGTCGGCCAGCCCGCCCCGCGCCCGGCGTTCCCGACCGTCGGTCAGGGCATCGGCGAGCACGCGTTCGACCGTCCACCGCTCGTCGAAGGTCGCAGCGGGGTCCTGCACGACGGCGGCCACCCGGTGCCGTCTGCTCCGTCGGTCCCGTTCGGACAGCGGGACCCACGGCCGACCGTCGAGCGTGACGGTGCCGGCGTCTGGCGTCTCGAGCCCGAGCAGCATCCGCGCCACCGTCGTCTTGCCCGACCCGGAGGCGCCGATCACGCCCGTCACCCGTCCGGGTCGGACCGCGATCGAGACCTCCTGCACGGCAGGCACCCCGTCGTACGACCGCGAGAGCCCGGCCCCGTGCAGCACCGGTTCCGGCACCGGACCCCGCGAGGGCGCCGGCTCTGCCTCCGGCGCCGCACCGCGGCCGGCGTGCCGGTCGTCACCGGCCCGGGCCGCTCGGACCAGGGCCTGCGTCACGGGGTGCTCGGGCGCGCCGAGCACGTCGGCGACCGGCCCGTGCTCGACCACCGTGCCGTCGTCGACGACCAGCACGCGGTCGGCCCACCCTGCGACGAGCCCGAGGTCGTGCGTGATGACGAGCAGCCCGGCACCGCGCTCCTGCACCGCCCGGAGCTGCTCCATCACGGTGACGGCGACGGCCGCGTCCAGCGCGGTCGTCGGCTCGTCCGCCACCACGAGTGCGGGGGAGGTCACGGTCGCCGCCGCGATGAGCGCACGCTGTCGCATCCCGCCGGAGAGCGTGCCGGACCGCCGGCCGTCGGTCGCCATCGCCGGGTCGAGTCCCACGCCCGCCAGGGCCGCACGGACAGCGTCGACCCGGTCGGCTGCGCGGAGGTCGGTGTGCAGGCGCAGCGCGTCGGCGACCTCGCGGCCGACGGGGCGGAGGGGGTCGAGGGCGCCGAGGGCCTCCTGGCCGACGTAGCCGACGGACCGCCCTCGGAGACGACGCCAGCGCCGCTCGGTGTGGGAGCGCACGTCGGTGCCGACGAGCTCGAGCCGGTCGGCGGCGACGTCGGCTCCCGGTGCGGAGAGGCCGAGCACCGCCCGGGCGGTCACGGTCTTGCCCGAGCCGGACGCCCCGACGAGGGCGACGCACTCACCGGCGTCGACGTGCAGGTCGACGCCGTGCACCACCGTCCTGCCGTCGATCGACACCGAGAGCCCCCGGACGTCGAGCACGCGCGTCCCTACGGGCAGCACGGCACCGACGAGCGCCGGGACGTCCGGCACCCGCTCCGCGCCCGTCACCGAACGGCCCCGGTCCGACGGACGGCGCGTTCGAGCACCGTCACCGCGCGGCCCCCGTCCGACGCACCGCGCGCCCGAGCACCGTGACCGCGGTCGCCAGCACGACGATCGCGAGGCCCGGGAACGTGCTCATCCACGGCGCGGTCAGCAGGTAGGTGCGGCCGTCCGCGAGCATCGCCCCCCACTCCGGGGCAGGCGGCGGTGTCCCGACGCCGAGGTAGCTGAGCGCCGACGCCCACACCACCGCCTGACCGACCCCGAGCGTGGCGACGGCGACGACGGGCCAGAGCGCCGCGGGCAGCACGTGGCGGAAGACGATCCGGCCGGGGGAGCGGCCCTGCAGCACGGCGGTCTCGACGACCTGCGACGACCGCGCGCTCCGGACCAGGCCGCGGACGATCCGGGCGTACCCGGGCGCCGTCGCGAAGCCCACCGCCAGGGTCGCCGGCACCGGTCCGGGTCCGGTGACCGCGATGACGACGAGCGCGACGAGCAGCAGCGGCAGCGCGAACGCCACCTCGGTGACCCGCCCGACGACCGCATCGACGAGCCGGCCGCCGAGGCCGGCCAGGGTGCCGAGCAGGACCCCGCTGAGGCCGCCGACGAGCGTCGCCGCGACCCCGACCAGGAGCGAGGCCCGGGTCCCTGCGACCACGCGCGCGAGCACGTCGCGCCCGGACTCGTCGGTCCCGAACGGGTGTGCCGCTCCGGGCGGCGTCAGCGCGTCGGTCGGGTGCACCGCGAGGGGGTCGCCGCCGCCGAGCAGCGACGGCCACACCGCGGCCACGACCGCCACCGCGACGACGACCGCCGCGACCGTACCCGTCGGGCCGAGCGTCCCCCCACGGAACCGCTCGGACCGTCGGATCCGTCCCTCGGACGCACCGGCCTGGAGGCCCGGGTCCAGCACCCCGCTCACCGTGCGTCCGCCCCGTGCTGCGTCCGCACGCGCACGCGCCCCCGCTGCGCCGGTCCGGTCCGCACACGTCCGCTCCGACGACGGTCGCGGGTCCGCGGGTCGACCGCCTGCTCGACGAGGTCCGCGACGGCGAGCACGACGACGTACGCGGCGGCGGACACGAGGGCGATCCCGGCCACGAGCGGCATGTCCCGCTGGGTGACCGCGGTGACCAGGGCGCGACCGATGCCGGGCAGCGCGAAGACCGACTCGACGACCACGGCGCCGGACACCAGCGACCCGAAGGCCCAGGCGGACAGGGCGATGCCCGGGAGCGCCGCGTGCCGGAGCAGGTGGCGTCCGAACAGCCCGGCGCGGGACTCGCCGCGACCGCGGGCGGCGAGGGCGAACGCGGACCGCTGGGCGTCGACCACGCCGTCGCGGACCGTCTCGGCCAGGTACCCGGCGACCGGCACGGCGACGGTGAGCACGGGCAGGACCCAGCCGCGCAGGCTGCCGTCCGACACCGCCGGCACCCACCCGAGCGCGCTGGCGAAGACCACGATGAGCACACTGCCGAGCCAGAAGTGCGGCACGACGCTCGCCGTGACGGTGATCGCCCCGGTGAGCGCTGCGGCGACCCGGCCGCGCTGCGTCGACCACCATGCGGCACCGATCGCCAGCACCCAGGCGACGACGAGTCCGGCGACCGCGAGCGTCAGCGTCACCGGGACCTGCTGCGCGAGGAGCTCGGAGACGGGCGTGCGGAACGCGTACGAGTCGCCGAGGTGCCCGGTCGCCAGGCGCCCGAGGAACACCGCGTACTGCACGAGCACCGGTCGGTCGAGCCCGTACTCGCGGCGGACGGCCTCGACCGCCTCCGCCGAGGCCTGCGAGCCAGGGCCGCCGAGGATCGCCAGCGCCGGGTCGCCGGGGATCAGCCGGATCGCGACGAAGACGATCGTCGCGACCGCCCACAGCACCCCGACGCCGCCGGCCAGGCGGCGGAGTCCCCACAGGACCCAGCCCGACCAGCCGCGACGGGTGCGGACACGGGGCGGAGGTGGGGCGGGCCTCCCGGCCGGCTCGCCCGTCAGCGCGCGATCCACGCGGTGCCGAACCACGGGGTGGAGACCGACGTGGTCTCGATGCCGTGGACGGACGAGCGGTACAGGAAGTGGTTCTGCTGGTCGTAGAGCGGCAGCACGGTGCCGCTGGCCAGGATCCGCTGCTGCGCCTGTCGGTACAGGGCGCCGCGCTCGTCGGCGTCCGACGTGCGGGCCGCGCGCTCCAGCAGGTCGTCGACCGTCGGGTCGTCCAGCTGGGCGAGGTTCGCGAAGTAGCCCGACGGTGCGGGCTCGATGCTCGCGCTGTCGTAGAGGATGCGGAGGACGTCCGGGCCGACCTTCGTGTACGGCGCGCTGACCACGTCGTACTCGTTCGCGGCGAGCGCGGCGTACCAGCTCGACAGGTCGAGCTCCTCGAGCCGGACGTCGAACCCGACCGCCTTCTCCGAGGCCTGGACCTGCTGGAACAGGCTGCGCTCCGCGGGCACCGACTGGTTCGTCGACACCGGGAAGGTCACGGTGAGCCGCTGCCCGTCCTTCTCACGGACGCCGTCGCTGCCGACCTTCCACCCGGCCTCGTCGAGCAGGCGCTTCGCGGTCGACGGGGAGTACTCGAACAGCGCGGGGTCGGAGTACGCGGCGGGCTCGACGCTCGACAGCACCGAGTACGAGCGCTTCGCGGTGCCGAGGAACAGGCTCTGCAGGCCCGGGTCGATCTCCGCGCCGGCGATGAAGGCCTTCCGCACGGACTCGTCACGGAACACCCCGTGCCCGGAGTTCAGCTCGAGGCGGTTCGAGGCGCCCGGCCGCGGGGCGTCAAGGTCGCGGATCGCGCCGTTCGACGACGCGCTCTTCAGCTGGTCGGGCTGGGCGTTGTCGATGACGTCGACCTGGCCGGCCTGCAACGCCGCGTAGCGCGAGGTCGAGTCGGGCAGGAAGCGCCACGTGATGCCGTCGAGGCGGGGCTTCGTCGAGCCGGAGAGCGGCGTGTACGACGTGTTCTTCGCCAGCGTGATGCGATCGCCCCGCTGCCACTTCGTGACGGTGAACGGGCCGGTGCCGACGGGCGAGGCGCAGTTCGTCGCCTGCGGGCGCTGCAGGGCCTTCGGTGACTCCATGCCGACCCAGGGCTGTGAGAACGACTCGAGCAGCGCGCTGTCCGGACGGCTGAGCGACAGCGTGACGGTGTGGTCGTCGGTCGCCGTCGCCTTCGTGATCGACTGCAGGGCGAGGTACCCCGTGCTCGACGCCGTCGTCGGGTCCTGCACGTGCTCGATGTTCGCGACGACCGCGGCCGCGTCGAACGGGGTGCCGTCGGAGAACGTCACGTCCGAGCGCAGGTCGAGCGTCAGCGTCGTGCCGTCGTCGCTCGTCGTCCACCCCGTGGCGAGCGCCGGTGTCGGTTGCCCGTTCCGGTCGAGCCCGGTGAGCATCTCGATGTACTGCGTCGACAGCAGCGCCTGCGGGTAGTTGCCGCCGACGTGCGGGTCGAGGCAGGTCGGCTCGGCGTCACCGGAGGCGTAGGTGAGCGTGCCGCCGCTGACCGGCGTGCTGTCGGAGGTGGCCGTGCCGCCGCCGGTGCAGGCGGTCAGGGCCAGCAGGACCGCGGTGGCACCCGCGGCGACGGACAGGGTCCGGGTCGCTCGGGTCGGGATTTTCTGTACTCGGTCCAAGATCATGGCTGGACGAGTCTAGCGGTTTACTGAGCGCATGGACGAGACTATGCGCCGCGGTGGCCGCCCCCGTCGATCGAGCGCCGAGGTCCTCGCCGACGCCGCCGCCGAGTTGTTCCTCGAGCAGGGCTACGCACGCACGACCGTCGACCAGATCGCGGCCAGGGCCGGGGTCAGCCGGGCCACGTTCTTCAACTACTTCGGGGCGAAGTCCGACGTGCTCTGGCTCGAGCTCGACGCCGCGGTCGCCGACCTGCCCGCGTTCCTGGCCGCGTCGACGGAGCCCTCGCCCGTCCGCGCCGTGGAGGAGGCCCTGGTCGCGGCCGCTCGGGCGCACGACCCGGAGCGGGTGCCCTGGGCGATCGCCCAGGCCGAGGTGATGGACATCGGCACCGAACTCGTCGCCAGCGTGGCGGCGCGGGTGATGGCGCAGCACGGAGCGGTCTCGGCCTTCGTCGGGTCGCGGACGGGGGAGCACCCGACGTCGCTCTGGCCGCAGACCGTGTCCGGGGCGATGCTCGGGGCGGCGGCCGCGGCGTTCGGGGTGTGGGTGGCCGACGGTGTCGCACGCCGGTCCCTCGTCGAGTACGTCGGCGCGGCGCTGACGCCCGTCGCGGCGGGGCTCGACGCGCGCTGAGCGCCCGCCGCCGCTACTCCGTCCGCAGGGTCCCCGCGCCGCCGGCCGCGACGTCCTCCACCGTGCCGTCGCGCACGGTCGCCGGTACCTCGCCGACACCACGGGCCGCGAGCGACGCGTCGCCCGGGATGCTCAGGGTGAGGACGGCCTCCTCGATGTACTGGCTCTCCTCGAGCGACGCCTCGACCCGGCGGAGCCGGACGGCGACGTGGTCCTCGAGCTCGTTGCCGGTCAGGTCGACGGCCGCCACGAGGAACACCCGGGACGGTCCGACGAACTCGAGGTGCAGGTACGTGACCCGTTCCACCTCGTCGCGACGGAGCAGCTCGGTGAGCACGGCGTCCTCGAGCTCGGGCGACGTCGCCTCGCCGACCAGGAACCGGCGGTTGCGCTCGATGAGCACGATCGCGACGACCCCGAGCAGGAGCCCGACCGCGATGGAGCCGATCGCGTCGAACACCGCGAGCCCGGTCAGCTGGTGCAGGAGCACGCCGAGGAACGCGATCACGAGCCCGACCAGCGCCGCGGCGTCCTCGGCGAAGACCGCCCGGAGCGTGGGGTTGGACGACTGCAGCACGTGCCGGAGGACCGGGACGCGGCGCTTCGTGGCGGCTCCGTGCGCCTGGCGGTAGGCCTGCAGGAAGCTCGTGCCCTCGAGGACGAACGCGATGCCGAGCACGGCGTAGTTGAGCACGACGTCCTCGGCGGGGCCGGTCTCGCCGAGCTCGGTGATGCCGTGCCAGATCGACACGACGGCGCCCGCGGTGAAGAGCCCGAACGCGGCGAACATCGACCAGATGTAGGTCTCGCGGCCGTAGCCCAGCGGGTGCTTCCGGTCCCGCTTCTTCGCACCGCGGCGTTCGGCGACGAGCAGGAAGATCTCGTTGCCGGTGTCGGCCCACGAGTGTGCGGCCTCCGCGGTCATCGACGCCGACCCCGAGATCAGGGACGCGATGGTCTTGGCGACGGCGACGAGCAGGTTGGCGGCGAACGCGATGACGACTGTGAGCAGGGACTCGGGACGGTCCTGCTTCTCGGACGAGGGCATCGCTCCAGCATGCTCCGACTCTTGTAGACTCGTCCCATCAGGCGTCGACCCGGCCATCACCGGTGAGCCTCCGGAAGAACGCGGCAGCACCACCGCCGTCAGTAGACCCGGGCGGACCGGACCGCACCCTCATCCGGCGAACGAGCGGTCGGTCGCAGCGCGAGCAGCGACCGGCAAGCGAGGTGGTACCGCGGAGCACGCTCCGTCCTCGTGGAGACGAACCGAACCCACAGGAGCAGCTCGTGGCCTACCCCCTCAACGTCCCCGCCGACGGTGTCGTCCCGTCCCCGTCGTTCCCTGCCGTCGAGCAGGGCATCCTCGCCTTCTGGAAGGGCGACGACACCTTCCGGGCGTCGATCGACCAGCGCGAGGGCTGCCCCGAGTGGACCTTCTACGACGGACCGCCCTTCGCGAACGGCCTGCCGCACTACGGTCACCTGCTGACCGGGTACGCGAAGGACGTCTTCCCGCGCTACCAGACCATGCGCGGCAAGCAGGTGCACCGCCGCTTCGGGTGGGACACCCACGGGCTCCCCGCCGAGCTCGAGGCCATGCGCCAGCTCGGGATCACCGAGAAGCACGAGATCGACGACATGGGCGTCGACGTCTTCAACGCCGCCGCGAAGCAGTCGGTGCTGCAGTACACCGACGAGTGGCAGGCCTACGTCACGCGCCAGGCGCGCTGGGTCGACTTCGAGGACGACTACAAGACCCTCGACGTCACCTTCATGGAGAGCGTCCTGTGGGCGTGGAAGCAGCTGTGGGACAAGGGCCTGGCGTACGAGGGCTTCCGCGTCCTGCCGTACTGCTGGAACGACCAGACGCCGCTGTCGAACCACGAGCTGCGCATGGACGACGACGTCTACAAGATGCGTCAGGACCAGTCGGTCACGGTGGCGTTCGCGCTGCAGGGTGCCCGTGCCGCCGAGCTCGACCTGACCGGCGTCCGCGCGCTCGCCTGGACGACGACCCCCTGGACCCTGCCGACGAATGCGGCGCTCGCGGTCGGTCCGGAGATCGCGTACGCGGTCGTGCCGGCCGGGCCGGGAGGCGCGGCTGACGGTGGCGACGCCGGTTCCGCCACCTACCTGCTGGCGTTTGACACCGTGGCCGCCCACGCGAAGGACCTCGGCTACGAGTCGGCCGACGACGCCACCGCCGCCGTGCTCCGCACGGTCGTCGGCGCCGAGCTCGACGGCGTCGAGTACGAGCGGCTGTTCGACTTCCTGGCCGAGGCCGAGGGGTACGAGAACGCCTGGCGCGTCCTGGTCGCCGAGTACGTCGAGACGGGCGAGGGCACGGGCATCGTGCACCAGGCCCCGGCGTACGGCGCCGACGACCAGGAGGTCTGCGCGGCCGCGGGCATCCCCGTCGTGCTCTCCCTCGACGAGGGCGGCCTGTTCACGTCGCAGTTCGGCGAGGTCGCCGGCATGCTCTGGTCGGACGCCAACAAGCCGCTGACGAAGACCGTGCGCGAGGCGGGCCGACTGCTCCGCCAGGCGTCCTACGAGCACAGCTACCCGCACTGCTGGCGCTGCCGGAAGCCCCTCATCTACAAGGCGGTCTCGTCGTGGTTCGTCCGCGTCACCGAGTTCCGTGACCGCATGGGCGAGCTGAACCAGGACATCAACTGGGTGCCGGACAACGTCAAGGACGGCCAGTTCGGCAAGTGGGTCGGGAACGCGATCGACTGGTCGGTGTCCCGCAACCGGTACTTCGGCACGCCGATCCCGGTCTGGGTGTCGGACGACCCGGCGTACCCGCGCCAGGACGTCTACGGCTCGCTCGAGGAGCTCGAGCGCGACTTCGGTCGCCTGCCGTTGAACGCCGACGGCGAGGTGGACCTGCACCGCCCCTTCATCGACGACCTGACCCGGCCGAACCCCGACGACCCGACCGGGCAGTCGACCATGCGCCGCATCTCGGACGTGTTCGACGTCTGGTTCGACTCCGGCTCGATGCCGTACGCGCAGGTGCACTACCCGTTCGAGAACCGCGAGTGGTTCGAGGAGCACAGCCCGGCGGACTTCATCGTCGAGTACATCGGGCAGACCCGCGGCTGGTTCTACGTCATGCACGCGCTCTCCACCGCGCTGTTCGACCGTCCGGCCTTCCGGAACGTCATCAGCCACGGCATCGTGCTCGGCTCGGACGGCCAGAAGATGTCGAAGTCGCTCCGCAACTACCCGGACGTCTCCGAGGTGTTCGACCGCGACGGCGCCGACGCGATGCGCTGGTTCCTCATGTCGTCGTCGGTGATCCGCGGCGGCAACCTCGTCGTGACCGAGGAGGGCATCCGCCAGGGCGTCCGCGAGTTCCTGCTGCCGCTCTGGTCGACGTACTACTTCTTCACCCTCTACGCGAACGCCTCGGGCGACACCGGCTACCAGGCCTCGCGCAGCACGGCGAGCACCGACGTGCTCGACCGGTACCTGCTCGCGAAGACCCGGGTGCTCGTGGCGGACGTGACCACGCACCTCGACGCGCTCGACACCCCGCTCGCGGCCCAGGCCGTCCGGGACTTCGCCGACGTGCTGACGAACTGGTACGTCCGGCGCTCGCGCGACAAGTTCTGGCTCGGCGCGGAGTCCTCGCCCGAGGCCCGTGCGGCGTTCGACACGCTGTACACCGTGCTCGAGACGCTGGCCCGTGTCGCCGCCCCGCTCGCGCCGCTCGTCACGGAAGAGGTCTGGAAGGGCCTGACCGGCGGGCGCAGCGTGCACCTCGAGGACTTCCCGGACGCGACGGAGTTCCCGGCCGACGACGCCCTCGTCGCCGCGATGGACCGCGTGCGCGACGTCGCGTCGAAGGGCCTCGCGCTCCGGAAGGCGACCGGTCGACGTGTCCGCCTGCCCCTCGCGACGCTGACCCTCGTCGTGCCGGACCCGGCCGCGATCGAGCCGTTCGCGGACATCCTCCGCGACGAGCTGAACGTCAAGCGGGTCGTGCTCGAGCAGCAGGAGGAGTCCTCGCTCGGCCGCTACGGCATCGAGCGGAAGCTCACCGTGAACGCCCGTGCCGCCGGTCCCCGCATCGGCAAGCAGGTGCAGCAGGTGATCCCGGCTGCCAAGAAGGGCGACTGGGTCGCGACCGAGTCCGGCGTGACCGTCGGCGGGATCGACCTCGTCGAGGGCGAGTACACGCTCGACCTCACCGTCGCGGACGACTCCGTCGCGGTGGCGTTCCTCGACGGCGGTGGCTTCGCGGTGCTCGACACCGTGACCACCCCGGAGCTCGAGGCCGAGGGACTCGCCCGCGACGTCGTGCGCGCCGTGCAGCAGGCCCGCCGCGACGCCGACCTCGACGTCAGCGACCGCATCGCCCTGACGCTCCGGGTCTCCGAGGACGCGGAGGGCGCGATCCGCACGCACGAGCAGCTCATCGCGGGGGAGACCCTGGCGACGAGCGTCGAGGTGACCACGACGACGTTCGCTCCCGGCGAGGGCTCGGACGTCGGCGACGGTGCGAAGGTGTCCGTGGAGGTGGCACGCGCATGAGCGACAGCAACCAGTACGACAGCAGCCAGGACGACAGCGAGCGGTACGACGACCACGACGGCGTCGAGGACCTCGGTCCGCTCGACGACACCGCCGGGGTCCGCATCCCGGTCGGACCGTCCGGTGACCAGGCACCGGCCGACGCCCTGCCGTACGGCGGGGACGACGACGAGGTGCGGCGGGTCGAGGCGGCCCTGTACGCCCGCATCGGCGAACAGGCACCCGAGCGCCGGCTGACCGCCACCCGACGCGCCGTCGAGCTCCTCGGCGACCCGCACCTGGCCTACCCGGTCATCCACGTCACCGGCACGAACGGCAAGACGTCGACCGCGCGCATGACCGAGAGCATCGTCCGCGCGCACGGCCTGCGCACCGGCCTGATGACGAGCCCGCACCTGGTGTCGATCCGGGAGCGCATCGTCATCGACGGCGAGCCGATCGCCGCCGACCGCTTCGTCGAGAACTGGGACGACATCACCCCGATCCTCGAGATGACGGACCGGGAACTCACCGAGAAGGGCGAGCAACCGCTGACGTTCTTCGAGGCGCTGACCGTCCTGGCCCTGGCGTGCTTCGCCGAGGCGCCGGTCGACGTCGCCGTCATCGAGGTCGGCATGGGTGGCGAGTGGGACTCCACCAACGTCGTGCAGAGTCAGGTGCAGGTGATCACCCCGGTGGCGATCGACCACGCCAAGCAGCTCGGGTCGACCGTCGCCGAGATCGCCCGCACCAAGTCCGGCATCATCAAGCCGTCGTCGTCGGTCGTCTCCAGTGCCCAGACGCCCGAGGCCCTCGCGGAGCTCGAGCGGGCCGCGGAGCTCACCGAGTCGACGCTCGCGGTCGAGGGCACCGGGTTCTCCGTCGTGTCCGACACCCCGGCGGTCGGCGGGCAGCTCGTCACCGTGCAGGGCATCGCCGGGCGCTACGACGACCTGTTCGTGCCGCTCTTCGGCCAGCACCAGGCCCACAATGCCGCCGTCGCGATCGCCGCGGTCGAGTCGTTCCTCGGCCGCGGGTCGCAGGCCCTCGACGAGGACGTCCTGTCCGAGGGGCTCGCGGCCGCCACCAGCCCCGGACGCCTGCAGCCGATCGCGCAGGAGCCGACCGTCGTGGTCGACGCCGCGCACAACCCGCACGGTGCACGCGCGCTGGCCGAGGCGCTGCCGGTCGCGTTCCCGTCCGAGCACGTCGTCGGCGTCGTCGGGATCCTCGGGGACAAGGACGCCCGCGGCTTCGTCCGGGCGCTCAAGGACACCGTGGAGACCTTCGTCGTGACGCAGCCGCCGGGGGACCGCGCACTCGACGCGGACGCGTTCGCCCGCATCGTCGTGGCCGAGGTCGGCGAGGACCGCGTGGTCGTCGAGCCCTCGCTCGAACAGGCACTGCAGGAAGCCCGCGACCTGGCGGACGAGGCGGACGCCGAGGACGCCCTCGTGCTGGTCGCCGGTTCCATCGTGATGGTGGGCGGGGTCATGGAGCTGGTGCACGCGGAGGGGCTGCGCTCAGGAGGAGGTGCGGCGGAGTGACGGACGCGCCACGGGCCTCCCGGCCGGGCCGCCAGCCGCGCATGCGGAAGCCGCGCCCGCAGCGCGGTGCCCGCGAGAGCCTGCTCTCGATCACCCTCGGACTCGAGGCAGTGATGTTCTTCTTCCCGATGCTCGTCGTCTACGGGAAGGGCACGCTGCCGCCGCTCGCGGCGTTCGGTGGGGGCATCCTGGCGATCATCGTCCTCGCAGCTGCCTCACGCCTGACCGGCAAGCCCGCCGGTGTATGGTTCGGGTGGCTGCTGCAGGCGGCCATCCTCGCCACCGGGTTCATCGAACCGTTCATGTTCGCGGTCGGCGCGGTGTTCCTGGCGCTGTGGGTGTTCTGCTTCGTCAAGGGCGGTCAGCTCGACCGGCAGAACGCCGCGTTCCGGGCCGCGCAGGCCGAGGACTGACCACCACCGAACCACAGGAGAACTGCGTGTCCGATCTCGAAGAGACCCTCGTCCTCGTCAAGCCCGACGGCGTCGCCCGCCAGCTCACCGGAGAGGTCCTCCGTCGCATCGAGACCAAGGGCTACGAGATCGTCGACCTGAAGATGGTCACGGCGTCGCGCGAGCTGCTCGACCAGCACTACGAGGAGCACCAGGGCAAGCCGTTCTTCGAGCCGCTCGTCGAGTTCATGCAGTCCGGCCCGGTCGTCGCCGTGCGCGTCGCCGGCAACGGTGTCATCGCCGGCTTCCGCTCGCTCGCCGGCACCACCGACCCGACCTCGGCCGCGCCGGGCACCATCCGTGGTGACCTCGGTCGCGACTGGGGCCTGAAGGTGCAGCAGAACCTCGTGCACGGCTCGGACTCCCCGGAGTCGGCCGCCCGCGAGCTCGCGCTCTGGTTCGCCTGATCGACGGAAGCGGAGCACAGACGCGATGACGAACAACGACCGTCCCACCAAGAACGAGCGTCGGCAGCACGCCCGTGAGGTCGCCCGCCAGCGAGCCGACGCCGAGAAGCGTCGCAAGCGCCGCAACAAGTGGTTCCTGCAGGGCGGCATCGGCCTGGGCATCGTGGCCGTCGCGGCGATCATCGCGATCGTCGTGGTGAACGTGAACAGCGGGGGCACCACCTCGGCCGCCGGCCCGAAGAACATGGTCACCGGTGGCATCCAGTTCACCGGCGGCGACGGCACGATCACGCCCGTCACGACCGGTGGGGTCTCGGCGGACGGCACCCCGTCCCCGGTCGCCACGGCCGACAGCGACGGCAAGGTCAAGGTCGTCGAGTACGTCGACTGGGCCTGCCCCGTGTGCAAGCAGTTCGAGGGCGCCTACGCCGACCAGATCACCGACTTCGTGAAGAACGGTCAGGCGACGCTCGAGATCCACCCGGTGTCGATCCTCGACCGCAGCTACCTCGGCTCGCGGTACGCCAGCCGAGCCGCGAACGCCGCGATGTGCGTCGCGAACTACGCGCCGGACAAGTTCCTCGCCGTGCAGACGCAGTTCTTCGAGAAGCAGCCGGAAGAGGGCACGAAGGGCCTGACGAACGCCGAGATCGCCGACCTGGTGAAGGCCGGCGGCGCGACCGGCTCCGACGTGTCCGAGTGCCTGTCGAACGAGACGTACAAGAGCTGGGTCACGAAGATCACGAACCAGGTCACCTCGGACCCGGCCGTGGCCGGCCCCCAGGGCTTCGGCACGCCGACGATCCTGGTGAACGGGCAGCGTGTGAGCACCCTCACCGACGTCGTCCCGACCATCGAGGCCGCCGCGAAGTAGTCGGCTCCGCCGTACTCGGCCCCGCGTTCCCTCCCCGGGAGCGCGGGGCCGAGTGCTGTCCCCGGCGCGGCGCGGCCGTCGCGGGTAGATCGTTCCGCGTGTGGAAGACCGTTCCGCGCGTGGGAGGTCGATCCGCGCGTGGGAGGTCGTTCGTTCCGTCCTCCCACGAGCGGATCGTCATCCGATCGCAGCTGTGATGGGACGAAGTGCTCGCGAGTCCTGGGGCCCTGGTGCTCGCGCCACAGGCAGTACCCCGCTCCGAACGCCGCAGCCCGCTCCGAACGTCGCACCCCTCGGACCCGGCCCGTCGAGACGATCCGAGCGTGCTGTGCTGATCAGGACCGACCCGGCGGGCCCTCCCGAGTGGGCAGGACACGCCGCCGCCGATCCGGGCGAGGGCACGATCCGTCGCCGGAGACCGTCGAGCGTGACGGATCTGGCCCGCTCGGCGGGTCGCCACGGGTGCAGCACAGCGGTCCGGTGGCGTCAGGACGGCCGGGGCGCGCGCCCAGCAGCGCCCCGGCGACGTCAGGACAGCCGGGGCAGCGGGAACGTCAGAACGGCAGCGTCGTGAGGACCCGCGGGAACACGATCAGGATGCAGACCACGACCACGGCGTAGTTCGCCAGCACGAACGCCCACGAGTACGGCAGCAGCGTGCGACCGACCCGCTGGAGTCCGGCGCCGAAGCGGCCCTGCGCCGCGTTCCACGTCGTGAAGATCCAGAACATCGGGATCGTCATGCTCCACACCAGCAGGCACCAGGGGCAGAGGTAGCCGATCACCCACACGGTCTGCGTGAAGAGCCAGGTGACGAACACCCACGCCAGGAACACCCCGGCGTTGAACAGCACCCAGAACCAGCGGTGTCCGTTCCGCATGCCGGCGAGCAGCATCACCCCGACGGCGATCGGGGCGACGAAGCCCATCACGCCGAGCAGCGGGTTCGGGAACCCGAACAGCGAGCCCTGCCAGCTGGTCATCACCTGCGAACAGTTCACGAACGGGCTGACGTCGCAGCTCAGGGCCTTCGACGGGTTCTCGTACTTCGCGAACTCGTCCAGGACCAGGTTGAACGCGGCGAAGAGGCCGACTGCTCCGGTGACGATGAGGAAGACCGCCATCGCGACCGGGCGGCGGGGCGTGGTTGCGCTCGTGCTCACGGCGTCATCATCGCATGCCCGTTCCGGACCTTTCCTGGCACCTCGTGCGACAATGACAGCAGTCGCGCGGCCGATCCGTGCGGCGAGAGAGCTTTCCGGGCCCAGCCCGGACGATCAGGCGCGGTGAGAGCGCGCCGTGACCGGGACTCGCGTCACCTCCGATGCCGAGCCGGTCGGGCCGGGTGCCCGACCCGGAACGACACCGGACCGCACGCCGGGACGACGCACACCGGTCACGAGAACGAACGCGGGGGCGTGGACGCCACCCGTGACAACCACAGAATTCCCGCCGTCCGACAGGACGTGAGTGGGGCCGAGGAGTGCACCAGATCCATGGTGGAGCAGAACACCGACAACCCGAACAACGAAGAAGTCGCACCGAAGCGCCGAGGCCGCCTGTTCGGCAGCCGTCGCGCCCGGTCCACCGGCCTGGAGGCCCGTGGTGACGTCGACACCGACACCACGGACGTCGAGACGGTCGCGCTGACCGGCGACGCTCCGGTCACCGACGCCGATGCGGCCGACGAGACGGCCGCGCAGGGCACCGCTCCGGCGAGCGACGGGCCAGCGGCCCCCGAGGCGGCGGAGCACGGGTCGACCGACGACGCGGTGGCGGTCGCGGTCGAGCAGGTCCCCGCCGCAGCAGCGGAGCCCCAGGACGTCTCGACGGTCACGGGCAGCCAGCCCGTCGTCGAGGCCCCGGCGGACGACGCTGCGGCAGCCGCCGCACCCACCGCGACCGACCAGGTCGAGGCGGCCAGCGCGCCCGAGGCCCCCAGCGCGATGGCGACGGACGCCGACGACGTGAGCGGTGCCTCCCGGCCGGAGCCCGCCTCCGCTCCCGAGGCTGAGGAGCCCTTCGTGCCGAAGGCGACCAGCACCCTCAGCCTGATCTTCCACGCGCCGGTCCTGCCGGTCCTGCCGGTCCGCGCCGCACGCGACGAGGACGACGACGACGAGGACGACGAGCAGGGCGGCGGCCGCCGTCGCTCGCGCCGTCGGGGCAGCAGCGCGGACCGCCAGGAGCGCGGCGTCCGCGAACCGCGCGACCACCAGGAGCCGCGTCGCCGTGAGCCGGAGCTCATCACCGAGCCGCAGCGCATCAAGGGGTCGACCCGACTCGAGGCGAAGAAGCAGCGTCGCCGCGACGGCCGTGACGCCGGTCGTCGTCGCACGGTGATCACCGAGGACGAGTTCCTCGCCCGCCGCGAGAGCGTCGACCGCCAGATGATCGTCCGCTCAAGCTCGTCGAAGATCGAGATCGGGGTGCTCGAGGACAACGTCCTCGCGGAGCACTACGTCACCAAGTCGCACAACGTCTCGCTCATCGGGAACGTCTACCTCGGCAAGGTGCAGAACGTGCTGCCCTCGATGGAGGCGGCGTTCGTCGACATCGGTCGCGGTCGGAACGCGGTGCTCTACGCGGGTGAGGTCGACTGGAACTCGGTCGACACCGGGAACCACGGTCGCCGCATCGAGGCCGCGCTCAAGCCGGGCGACAAGGTCCTCGTGCAGGTCACGAAGGACCCGGTCGGGCACAAGGGTGCGCGTCTGACCTCGCAGGTCTCGCTGCCGGGCCGCTACCTGGTCTACGTGCCGAACGGCTCGATGAACGGCATCTCGCGCAAGCTGCCCGACACCGAGCGCGCCCGCCTCAAGAAGATCCTCAAGGAGGTCCTGCCGGAGCACGCGGGCGTCATCGTCCGCACCGCGGCCGAGGGCGCGACCGAGGAGCAGCTCACCCGCGACGTGCAGCGCCTGACCAACCAGTGGGAGGCGATCCAGAAGAAGGTGCAGAACGGGCACGCCCCGGTCATGCTGCACTCGGAGCCGGACCTCCTGGTCAAGATCGTGCGTGACGTCTTCAACGAGGACTTCACGAAGCTCATCATCGACGGCGAGGCCGCGCGCGGGACCATCGAGGACTACCTCGACGCCGTCGCACCCGACCTCAAGGACCGCGTGGCGATCTACGACGGCCCGGACTCGTTCGAGGAGTACCGCCTCAACGAGCAGATCGAGAAGGCGCTCGACCGCAAGGTCTGGCTGCCGTCCGGTGGGTCGCTCGTGATCGACCGCACCGAGGCCATGACGGTCGTCGACGTCAACACGGGCAAGTTCGTCGGGTCTGGTGGCAACCTCGAGGAGACCGTCACCAAGAACAACCTCGAGGCAGCCGAGGAGATCGTCCGGCAGCTCCGCCTGCGGGACATCGGCGGCATCATCGTCATCGACTTCATCGACATGGTGCTCGAGTCGAACCGCGACCTGGTGCTCCGTCGTCTCGTCGAGTGCCTGAGCCGCGACCGCACGAAGCACCAGGTGGCCGAGGTCACCTCGCTCGGCCTCGTGCAGATGACCCGCAAGAAGATCGGTGTCGGCCTGCGCGAGTCGCTCGACGAGGTCAACGCCAAGGTCAACGACAACAACGCGGACTCCGGCCCCTCGAAGGGCCGGCGCAAGGGCCGCAGCGGCAACGGCTCGACCGGTGGCAACGGCAACGGCAACGGCAACGGCCAGGGAGGCAACGGGCACGCTGGCAACGGCGGCTCCGGCAACGGGTCCTCCAGCCAGTCGTCGCAGGCGCACCAGATCACGGAGGACGTCAAGAACGCGCTGTCCCGGATCGCGGCGTCGACGCTGCCCCACGACGAGGCGTCGTCCGGTACGCCGGTGACCGGTGTGGCATCGCCCCGTGGGGGCGCCGCGACCCCGGACGCCGAGGCCGGGGTGTCGTCGGCTGCCGACGCACCCGCGTCGAGCGCTTCGCCGGTCTCCGCCCCCGAGCGCGGGTCGGAGCAGTCCGCCGGCGGGGGAGACCGTGACGGCGAGCAGTCGTCCGGCTCGAAGCGCCGCCGTCGTCGAGGCGGTCGTGGCGCCGGCAGTGCCGCACCCGAGCAGCGCGGTGGCGAGGAGGGCGGTCGCGAGGAGCGTGCGTCCGAGCGCGGTGCCGACGAGGCTCGCGCCGAGGCCCCCGTGCCCGAGTCGGCCCCCGCGCAGAGCACCGCTCCCGAGTCGCCCGTGCAGGAGTCGGCGCCGGCGAAGAGCGCACCGACCCGTCGTCGCGTGAGCTCGAGCGCTCCCGTCACCCCGACCGAGAACACCGTCGCGATCCTCGACATCCCGGTGGCCGTCACCAAGCGTGAGCCGCGCCCGACCCGGGACGACGCCGAGTCGCTGCTCGACTCCGTGCTCCAGGCGCTCCCGGAGCCGAAGCAGCCGGGGCAGGGCCGTTCGCGGTCGCGTCGGGTCTCGTCGCCGAGCATCAGTGCGCCCGCGTCGGCGGACGGCGACGGGCAGGACGACGGCTCCGTGATCGTGGGGAACTGACGTGACCGACGCGGGGGACCCGCACGGTCGGCAGCAGGACCGCGGGTACTACGGTGCGGGCTGGTCGCAGCCCGCACCGCCCGCGGCCGGGCCGTCCGGTGGTCAGGCCTGGTCCGGCCAGCCGGCGCCCGGTCAGCCGGGTGCGCAGGCGTGGTCAGGGCATCCGGGCGTGCAGGCGCCCGGTCAGCCGTGGCCCGGGCAGCCGGGCGGGCAGGCGTGGCCCGGGCAGCAGCCGCAGTACGGCCAGCAGCAGCCCCACGGGCAGCGGGGTCGGGCACGGGCGTCGCGGACGTCCGACCCGCGTCGGGCCTTCGCGCCGGGGGCGTCGGTCGCCAACACCACCGGTGCCCTCATCGCCGTCGTGTCGATCGTGCTCGTCGAGGTGGTCTCCGGCGTCCTCGGGCTGCTCGGCACGTCACTCGTGGTGCACCCCTTCTCGTCCTACGGCACGGGCGCGAGCCTGCTCGGCAGCTTCGTGTCCGGCGTGTTCGCCTCGCCCTTCCCGTTCTACGCGGGGGCGTTCCTGGCCCTGGCGTTCCTCACGCCGATCGCGCGGCGCAGCCCGCTGCCGACGGTGCTCCTCCGTGCCGTGCTCGCCGGTGCCGCCGGGACGGTCGCCCTGGCGCTCGTCGGGGTCTTCACGGGGTCCTACGCGGCGGTCCGGACCGGCTCGGGGGCGCGACTCGTGATCGACGTGCTCACCGGGCCCCTGCAGAACGGGATCCCGTTCACGCTCATGCTCCTCGCGACGTCGACCGTCGCATGGCTCTGGCTCGGGCGCCCGCGTGGTGGGCGTACTGCACAGGGGGCGGCCGGCGGTCGTCTGGGGGCGGTCCGTCCGGCGGACGCCGTGCCCCCGTCGACCGTGCAGCCCGCTCAGCAGCCGTACGGTGCGCAGCAGCAGCAGCAGCAGCAGCAGCAGCAGCAGCAGCAGCCGTACGGTCAGCGCCCCGACGACCGCTGGACGCCGCCGACGCGCTGACGCCGCTGCGGCCGGTGCGGTGCCGCAGCTGTGGCGCGTGCGCTGGCGCAGGTCCTGCTGACCACTGGTCGGCGATCGTGCAGCGCGACTCGCCGCCGACCAACCCGGAGCACGTCGCGCCACGACTCGACGTGGTTCGACGTGCTCGCGGTCGTGCGGACGCCGCGAGGCCCACGGGAGCAGCGCGCCCTGCTGGTACTGCCGAACCTCGCCGACCCGGCTGGCACGGCCGGCGACAGGCCGGCGGTGCGAGGCGTGGCGGTGGCGGGCCGCGCCTCCCGACCGATCACGCCGGACGGCTCCGTCACCGAGCGGTGGGGCGGGGCGTGGCGGCGGTGGGCCGTGCCTCCCGATCGGCCAGCCGGACCGGTCAGCCACACGGCGGGCGTGCGAGGCGTTGCGGGGGCGGACCGTGCCTCCCGGCCGACGCGCCCGGTCGACGCGCCCGGCCGACGCGCCGCCCGACGCGCCCGGCCTCACCCCGCCGTCGCTCCCGTTCGTCGCCCCACGGGGGAACGGCCCGGCGCGGTGCAGTCGGCACGAGCCCTGCGCCCCTGCTCCACGCGCACGTTCAGTGCGCGCGTCGGGCCTGCCCGCGCTTGTCGCGTTGCGGCACGCGCAGACCGCTCGCGATGAGCCGGAGCACCAGCTCGCGCCCGGTGACCGCCGTCGCGCCCGCAGCGACGAGTTCGTCGTAGCGCGACCGCGGCACGTCGTAGTGGTCGTGGTCGAACGCGCGGCGGGGGATCCCGGCGCGTTCGGCGAAGGCGTGGAGCTCGTCGTAGGATGCATCACTGACGAGGTGCGACCAGACGGTGTCGTGGGCGGGCCACGTCGGCGGGTCGATCAACACGGTCACGCGAGTCATCGTACGTGTGTCGCCGTTTGACCGGACCCGGGGGGATCGAGTATTCTCGATCCCTGGTGTCAGCGGGCCGTTCTGCCTGCGTCGCCGATCGGGCCCGGCCTCCGGGAGCCGCTCGTGCAGAAGTGGGCACCCGAGACTTCCCTCAAGCAGAGTACGTAAGGAATTCCACGTGGTTTACGCAGTAGTGCGCGCCGGCGGCCGTCAGGAGAAGGTCGAGGTCGGCACGATCCTCACGATCGACCGTGCCAAGGCCGACGACAAGGGCAACATCGACCTCGCCCCGGTGCTCCTCGTGGACGGTGACAAGATCACGTCGGCGGCTTCCGAGCTCGCGAACGTGACCGTCACCGCCCAGGTGCTCGAGGACCTCCGCGGCCCCAAGGTCGTCATCCAGAAGTTCAAGAACAAGACCGGGTACAAGAAGCGCCAGGGCTTCCGCGCTGAGCTCACCCGCGTCAAGATCACCTCGATCGCGTAAGGCGGGAGTAGAAGATGGCACACAAGAAGGGTGCGAGCTCCACTCGCAACGGTCGTGACTCGAACGCACAGCGCCTCGGCGTGAAGCGCTTCGGTGGCGAGGTCGTCAACGCCGGCGAGATCATCCTCCGCCAGCGTGGCACCCACTTCCACCCGGGCGCCAACGTCGGCCGTGGTGGCGACGACACGCTGTTCGCCCTCTCGGCCGGTTCGGTCGAGTTCGGCACCAAGGGCGGCCGCAAGGTCGTCAACATCGTCAACGCGTAACACCAGCGACGACAGACTCTGCGGGAGGGGCGGGCCACGTGCCCGCCCCTCCCGTTCTTTCGTGCACGACCAGCCGGCACCGCTGCGACACGTCGCGGTCCTGCTGCAACACCTAGGAGTGGACCCATGGCGACCTTCGTCGACCGCGTGACCCTGCACCTCACCGCGGGGAACGGCGGCAACGGCTGCGTGTCGGTCCGCCGTGAGAAGTTCAAGCCCCTCGCCGGCCCCGACGGCGGCAACGGCGGTGACGGCGGTGACATCGTGCTCGTCGCCGACCCGCAGGTGACGACCCTGCTCGGCTACCACCGGTCGCCCCACCGCTCGTCGCGGAACGGCCAGCCGGGCATGGGCGACATGCGCAGCGGTGTGAGCGGCGAGACCCTCGAGCTCCCCGTCCCGATCGGCACCGTCGTGCACGACGAGGACGGCGAGGTCCTGGCCGACATGACCGAGCCCGGCATGCGCGTCGTCGTGGCCCCGGGCGGTCAGGGCGGTCTCGGCAACGCGGCCCTCGCGACCACGAAGCGCAAGGCTCCCGGGTTCGCGCTGCTCGGCACCCCGGGGTGGACCGGTGACGTCAGCCTCGAGCTGAAGACGATCGCCGACGTCGCCCTGGTCGGGTTCCCGAGCGCCGGCAAGTCCTCGCTCATCGCCGCGATCTCCGCTGCGAAGCCGAAGATCGCCGACTACCCGTTCACGACCCTGACGCCGAACCTCGGTGTCGTCGAGTCGGGCGAGGTCCGCTTCACCGTCGCCGACGTCCCGGGCCTGATCGAGGGCGCGTCGGAGGGCAAGGGCCTCGGCCTCGAGTTCCTCCGCCACGTCGAGCGCTGCGAGGCGCTCCTGCACGTCATCGACTGCGCGACGCTCGACCCCGGCCGCGACCCGATCAGCGACCTCGACGTCATCCTGGGCGAGCTCGAGCGCTACCCGGTGCCGGAGGGGCAGACCCCGCTGCTCGAGCGTCCGCAGCTCGTCGCGCTCAACAAGGTCGACGTGCCCGAGGCAGCCGAGCTCGCCGACTTCGTCACCGCCGAGCTCGAGGAGCGCGGCTACCGCGTGTTCCCGATCTCGACCGCGTCCCGCAAGGGCCTGCGCGAGCTGACGTTCGCCCTGGCCGAGGTCGTCGAACAGGCCCGCGCCGCCCGTCCCGCCGCCCCCGAGCAGGAGCGCATCGTCCTCCGTCCGAAGGCGGTCAACGAGAAGCCCTTCACCGTGCGTGCCGAGGGCGGCGAGGAGCACCGCTTCTACCGTGTGCGGGGCGACAAGCCGGAGCGCTGGGTCACGCAGACCGACTTCACCAACGAAGAGGCCATCGGCTACCTGGCCGACCGGCTCGCGAAGCTCGGCGTCGAGGACGGCCTGTTCAAGGCCGGAGCCGTCGCCGGGTCCACCGTCGTCATCGGTGGCGACGGCGGCATGGTGTTCGACTGGGAGCCCACCCTGACCTCGACCGCCGAGCTCATCACGAGCGCCCGCGGCACGGACGCCCGCGTCGGCGGCTCGTCGCGCCCGACGCGCAACGAGCGCCGCGAGGAGTACTTCGAGCGCATGGACGCCAAGGCCGCAGCGCGCGCCGAGCTCGAGCAGGAGCGCGTGTCCGGGCTGTGGGCCGACGACGACAGCGACGAGCAGGACTGATCGAGGCATGACCGACACGCGCGCGCGCACCGACCTCGGCCCCGTCAGCCGGCGGCAGGACGTCCCGCGTGCGCGTCGGCTCGTCGTGAAGGTCGGTTCGTCGTCGGTCAGCGGCGACAACACCGGGCAGATCGCCGCGCTCGTGGACGCCCTGGCCGCGGCCCACGCGCGGGGCACCGAGGTCGTCCTCGTGTCCTCCGGTGCCATCGCGACGGGCTTCCCGTTCCTCGGGCTCGAAGGACGTCCGGACGACCTGGCGACCCAACAGGCAGCTGCGGCGACCGGGCAGAACGTGCTCATGTTCCGGTACCAGAAGGAACTCGACCGCCACGGCATCGTCGCGGCGCAGGTCCTGCTCACCGCAGGCGACATGCAGAACCCCACGCACCGGGTCAACGCGCAGCGGGCGGTCGACCGGTTGCTCGCGCTGCGGGTGCTCCCCATCGTCAACGAGAACGACACGGTCGCCACCCACGAGATCCGCTTCGGCGACAACGACCGACTCGCGGCGCTCGTCGCGCGGCTCCTCGGCGCCGACGCGCTCGTGCTGCTGTCCGACGTCGAGTCGCTCTACACCCGGCCGCCGGAGCACCCGGACGCCGAACCCATCGACGAGGTCCCGTTCGGCGACGAGCTCGCCGGTGTCACCTTCGGTTCGGCCGGCTCGGCCGGCGTCGGCACCGGGGGCGCGGGGACGAAGGTCGCCGCGGCGCGGCTCGCGGCCGAGGCGGGGACGTCGGTGCTCGTCACCGGCACCGCACTCGTGGACCGGGCACTGGCAGGGGAGCACGTGGGCACCTGGTTCCGCGCGGCGCCGCGGGGCTGATCGCGGGATCGTCGGCCGGGAGGCACGGTGCCGGTCCGGCAGGCCGGCCTCCCGGCCGTCTCCACAGGTGTGCCGTGGCCAGCGTCACGAGGCCGACAGCCGACCTAGTATCGGACCATGTCGCCGACCGCCACCGCCCTCACCCTCACCGACAAGCTGGTCGCGTCGCGTGCTGCCTCGACGGCGCTCGCCACGGCCACCACGGCGGTCAAGGACCAGGCGCTGCGCGCCGTCGCGGCCGCCCTGCGCTCCGGGACGGACGCGATCGTCGCAGCGAACCACGGGGACCTCGTCGCGGGCGAGGACGGCGGGCTGTCCTCGGGGCTCCTCGACCGCCTGCGACTGGACGCCGCGCGGATCGACGCCCTCGCGGCGGCGGTCGAGCACGTGGTCGGGCTCCCGGATCCGGTCGGCGACCTCGTGCGCGGGTCGCGCCTGCCGAACGGGCTGCAGCTCACCCAGGTCCGCGTGCCGTTCGGGGTCGTCGGTGCGATCTACGAGGCACGCCCGAACGTCACCGTCGACATCGCCGCGCTCGCGCTGAAGAGCGGGAACGCCGTCGTGCTGCGGGGCGGGTCGGCGGCGCAGCGCACGAACGCCGAACTCGTCGAGCGCATCCGCGGCGCGGTCGCCTCGGTGGGGCTGCCCGCGGACGTCGTGCAGACCATCGACGAGTTCGGTCGCCAGGGTGCGACCGAGCTGATGCGCGCGCGTGGACTCGTCGACGTCCTGGTGCCGCGGGGGAGCGCCTCGCTGATCCAGACCGTCGTGACCGAGTCCCAGGTGCCCGTGATCGAGACGGGCGCCGGTGTGGTGCACGTGTACCTCGACGCGACGGCGCCGCTCGAGCGTGCGATCGACATCGTGCTGAACAGCAAGGTGCAGCGGCCGAGCGTGTGCAACGCCCTCGAGACGCTCCTCGTGCACGAAGGGGCGGCCGAGCGGCTGCTGCCGGTGCTGGCGGACCGCCTCCGTGCCGCCGGGGTGACCCTGCGCGGCGACGACGCCACCCGGACGATCGTCCCCGGCGTGCTCCGTGCGACCGAGGCGGACTGGGCGACGGAGTCGATGGACCTCGACCTGTCGATCCGCGTGGTGCCGGACGTCGATGCCGCGATGGCGCACATCGCGCGGTGGTCGACACACCACACCGAGTCCATCGTGACGGACGACGTCGACACCGCCGAGCGCTTCCTGGCCGAGGTCGACTCGGCGGTCGTCATGGCGAACGCCTCGACCCGGTTCACCGACGGCGGCGAGTTCGGCTTCGGGGCCGAGGTCGGCATCTCGACGCAGAAGCTGCACGCCCGTGGGCCGATGGGGCTCCCCGAACTGACCAGTACCAAGTGGATCGTGCGCGGGCACGGACAGATCCGCGGCTAGACTGGGCGGCGACTTCCCACCCGATCGAACGGAGCACCGGACCGATGACCTTCCTCGCTGAAGCCGCTGAGCACGCCTCCGGGGTGCCCGCGTTCGTCTTCCCGATGTGCGGCGCGCTGTTCTTCACCTTCCTCGGGTTCGTGACCTGGAGCTTCCGCGACGTCGCGTACCGTCACTCGCACAAGTTCGAGGCCACCCGCCACCACGAGACGGGTGTCGACGAGTTCGGTCACACCAAGCTCTGACACGCCGCTCGATGCTGGAGAGCACGGGGCGCCCGCGCATCGGCGTGATGGGCGGCACGTTCGACCCGATCCACCACGGGCACCTCGTGGCGGCATCGGAGGTCGCCCGTGCGTTCGACCTGGACGAGGTCGTCTTCGTCCCGACCGGTCAGCCGTACATGAAGTCGGACGTCTCCGACGCTGAGCACCGGTACCTGATGACGGTCATCGCGACCGCGTCGAACCCGATGTTCACGGTCAGCCGCGTCGACATCGACCGTCCGGGGCCGACGTACACGGTCGACACGCTCCGCGACCTCCACGACCAGCGACCGGATGCGCAGCTCGTGTTCATCTCGGGCGCGGACGCCGTCCAGCAGATCCTCGACTGGAAGGATCATGATGGTCTCTGGGACCTCGCGCACTTCGTCGCGGTCACCCGTCCGGGCCACGACCTGAGCATCACCGGACTGCCCGAACGCGACGTGAGCTTGCTCGAAGTCCCAGCACTGGCGATATCCTCGACAGATTGCCGCGACCGGGTCAGGCGCGGCCACCCCGTGTGGTACTTGGTCCCGGACGGGGTCGTCCAGTACATCTCCAAGCACCACCTGTATCGGAGCGTTGCATGAGTTCGTCCGACGCGCAGCCGCCTCTCTCGCGGCGTGAGGCGCGCGAGCGGGAGCGTGCCGCAGCAGCGGGCGGTCAGCCCGTCACCCCGCCACCGACCGTCGCGGCACCGTCCGACCAACCCGAGTCCCGTCGACGGCCGGGGTCACACGTCGCGCCCTCGCCGAGCGGCCCGGCGCGGCCGGCCGTCCGACCCGCCTCGGGCAGCATCGACCCGGCGCCGCAGCAGGGCCCGGTCTTCCCCCTCGCTCCGGCACCGGCCTCGGCGACCGAGATCGTGCCGGGGACCGGCGGTCTCACCCGCCGTCAGCTCCGGCTGATGCGCGAGGCCGAGGGGCAGGTCGTGCAGCCCGTGCCGCTGCAGGCACCGACCCCGCAGTCGTCCGACCGCACCGTCCAGGACGTCATCGGGTCGGTCGACCACCTCGAGCAGGACGCCGAGCGTCCGCGGCCCGCCTCGGCCGACAGGGCGACGTCGGCGCGTTCCGCTCAGGTCCCGCTCGCCGCCACGCCGGTGATCGAGGCGTCCGCGGCCGCTGGTGCGTCCGGTGACGCTGCCCCCGCCGCGCGTGACACGTCCGCCGACGACACTGCCGCCGCCGACACCACCGCCGCCGACGCCCCCGAGCAGGACCCGGCCGAGGCCGACGTGCTCGACCCCGCGGCCGTGGCCCAGGCGACCGAGGCCGACGGGTCCCCGGACGCGATCGAACCCCTGAGCGAGGCCGCTGCGCACGCCGAGGAGCCCCGACGCCACAGGACGACCTGGGCCCCGCCGGAGAACGACGACACGGGTGCCGACGACACGGAGGCGCCCGACGCGGACGACGACGCTGCCCAGGAGTCGGCCCCGGCGCCGACGG
Organism: Curtobacterium sp. NPDC087080; assembly: GCF_044745105.1. Classification (NCBI taxonomy): domain Bacteria; kingdom Bacillati; phylum Actinomycetota; class Actinomycetes; order Micrococcales; family Microbacteriaceae; genus Curtobacterium; species Curtobacterium sp. NPDC087080. The sequence continues at coordinate 770,228 of NZ_JBIUZP010000002.1, forward strand.
CGTCGACCCCGGTCGTGTTCCCGCTGTCGCTCGACGACGACACGAACGAGGTGCCGGTCCAGCGTCCGACGCCCGGGACCGCGCGGCGGTCCGACGACGGCACCGACAGCAGGGGTGACGGTGCCGGCAGCGGAGGCGACGCGGACACCGATGCGCCGCGCGTCCCCGCGGCGTTCCGGCGGAGCCCCGAGCCGAAGCCGGTGACCACGGCCTTCGAGCCGCCGGCCGGCCACTGGACCCAGCAGGCCAGGGACACCGACGACGCCGAGGTGCACGACGTGACGGGCACCCGCCGCGTCGCCGTCCAGGACACCAACTCGATCGTGCTGCCGAGCTCCGCGCTGGCGGACCCCACCGGTGCGTTGAACGCCACCGGTGAGGTCATCCTGACCGGGTCGATCGACCTGCCGGCCTCGCTGTCGTCCACCGGTTCGCACCGTCCCATAGACGGGGCCGAGGTCGACCGTCTGCTCGAGCAGCACGACGAGCAGCCGGAGACCGACGCGAGCCCCGTCCGAGCGAGCCGCGCGATCTCGAGCCACACCTCGACCCGGCAGGTCGTGCTCGCCGCCGCGAAGCCGAAGGAGTCCCGGACGCCGGTCATCCTCGGTGTCACCGTCGGGGCCGTCGGCCTCGCTGCAGCGGGCGTCATCATCGTCGCCCTGCTCACCACCCACTTCGGCGGCTGACCGCCCGCCGGACCCCTCGTCGAACGTCACCCCGTCGCCCTGACCCGGCCCACCGGCCTGGTCGCTGTCGGCGGGGTGGCCTATGATCAGGACCCACCACACGGACCCGCAGAGCGCGGTGCCGACGACCGGAAGGACTCCGTGACCGCCTCCTCACGCGCACTGGAACTCGTGCAGATCGCCGCCCAGGCGGCCGACGCGAAGCAGGCCGAAGACCTCGTCGCCCTCGACGTGACCGGGCCGCTGCAGCTCACCGACGTGTTCCTGCTCGCGACCGGCCGGAACGAGCGCAACGTGCTCGCCATCGCGGACGAGGTCGAGGACCGCCTGATCGCCGCCGGCGCCAAGCCGCTCCGGCGCGAGGGCCGGACCGAGGGCCGCTGGGTCCTCATCGACTTCGGCGACATCGTGGTGCACGTCTTCCACGAGGAAGACCGCCAGTACTACTCGCTCGAGCGCCTCTGGTCGGACTGCCCGACGATCCCGCTCGAGCTGCCCGTCGACCACACCGCGTAGGCGCGACGCGCCCGGGTGACGGAGTCGATTTCGTCACCCGGCGTTCGCGTGGTGTACGCTTCCATGGTGCCGCCGGGAACGGTGAGCACAGCAAAGAAGTGAACATGGGTCTGTGGCGCAGCTGGTAGCGCACCTGCATGGCATGCAGGGGGTCAGGGGTTCGAGTCCCCTCAGATCCACCCAGACACGAAACCCCCGCCGGACATCCGGCGGGGGTTTCGTCGTTCCGAGGGGCTGGCAGTCGGCAGCTGCCAGCTGCCAGCTGGCAGTCAGCAGCCGGCCCGCCGGCGTCCGTCCGGGCCTCCCGGTCCCACTACGCTGTTGCGCATGAGCAACGACGCGCCCCTGGCCGGAGCCCCGCTGTCCGGATCCGCCCTGACGATCACCGCCGGCGGGTACACCGCCGAGATCGCCTCGGTCGGTGCGTCGCTCCGGACCCTCCGCGCCGACGGACGCGACCTGGTCGTGCCGTTCTCCGCCGACGAGGTCCGTCCGGCCTTCCGCGGCGCCGTCCTCGCGCCGTGGCCGAACCGGGTCGTCGACGGCCGCTACTCGTTCGGCGGGCAGGACCACGAACTCGCGCTGACCGAGCCGAAGCGGCACCACGCGCTGCACGGGCTCGTCGCGTGGACCGACTTCCGCACCGTGGCCCACGAGCCCGACCGTGCCGTGCTCGCCACGACGGTCCCGGCGCAGGAGGGGTACCCGTACCGTGTCGAGGTGCTCGTCGAGTACCGCGTCGACGCCGACGGCCTGCACACGACCGTCACCGGCACCAACACCGGTGGGGACGCGGCTCCGTGGGGGACCGGCCCGCACCCGTACCTCGTCGCCGGCGAGGGCCGTGTCGACGACTGGACCCTGACCCTGCCCGCCGCCGAGGTGCTCGAGGTCACCGAGGACCGTCTCGTGCCGACCGGCCTGACCCCCGTGCACGACGAGTTCGACCTGCGGACGGCGACCCCGATCGGCGAGCGGTTCGTCGACCACGCGTTCACCGGCTTCGACCGCGACGCCGAGGGACTGGCGACGATCGCGCTCACCGCGGCGGACGGCCACGGCGTCCGGGTGTCCTTCGGGCCGGAGTGCGGCTGGGCGCAGGTGCACACCGCCGACCACGTCGTGCCGGAGTACCACCGCGTCGGCCTCGCGGTCGAGCCGATGACCTGCGCACCGGACGCCTTCAACGCGGGCGAGGAGGCCGGGCTCGTCGTGCTGGCTCCCGGCGCCGCGCACGCCGCCTCGTGGACGATCGCCGCGGTCTGACCCGAGTGCGGGTCCTCGCGCGGCGGCTCGACGTCGCGCCGGACCTCGGTGCGCTGGCGGCCGCCACCACGTCCGACGTCGTCTGGCTCGACTCCGGGCTGCCGGAGGGTGCTCCGGAGGCCGCTCGCGGTCGCGCCCGGTGGTCGCTCCTCGCCCACACGGACGGGCCGTTCGCGACGCGGTTCCGGCACGAGGACCGACGCGCGGTGCTCGACGTCCCGCCCGCGGCACGGCGGTGGTTCGGGACGTCCCGGTCCGAGGACCGTCCGGCGTTCGCCGTGCTCGACGACCTGCTGACGCGGACACCGCTGCTCGACGCGCCGGTGCCCGGCTGCGGCTTCGCGCTCGGTTGGGTCGGGTTCCTCGGGTACGAGCTCGGCCGGGAGTCCGGTGGGCCCGACCGCACCGCGGCGCACGCGGACGCCGACCTGCGCTTCGCGGACCGGGCGCTCGTCGTGCACGCCGACGGTCGCGCCTGGGCGCTCGCCCTGGTGGCCGACGACGAACCGACGGCCAGTGCGGCGAACCGTGCGTGGCTGGCTGGGCCGCACACGGGACGGCCGCCGGCCGACGCGCCGGACGGTGCTCCGGGCCTCCAGACCGTCGCCGACGGACGCGTGTCCCGCGACGCGTACGAGGCCGCGGTCGAGGCGTGCCGCGCCGAGATCCGCGAGGGGAACGCGTTCCAGGTGTGCCTCACGACCGCCTTCGCGGTCGGCGCGTCCGGACGGGAGGCCCCGCTCGCGCCCGCCACCGACCCGCACCTGGTCGAGTACCTGCGACTGCGCCGTGCGGACCCCGTCCCGTTCGGTGCCTGGCTGCGACTCGGCCCGCTGCGGGTCGCCAGCCGGTCCCCGGAGCGGTTCCTGCGGGTGGACGCCGACGGCACGGTGGTCGCGGAGCCGATCAAGGGCACGCGGCCCCGCGACCCGGACCGGGGACGCGACGCCGCGGCGCGCGCGGCGCTCGCGGCGAGCGCGAAGGACCGCGCCGAGAACGTCATGATCGTCGACCTGCTGCGGAACGACCTGCTCCGCACGGCGGTGCCCGGGTCGGTGCACGTGGAGCGGCTCTGCGACGTCGAGACCTACGCGACCGTGCACCAGCTCGTGTCGACGGTCTCGGCCGTGCTGCCGGCAGGGGCGTCCCGTGCGGCCCTCGTGCGCGCTGCGTTCCCGCCCGGATCGATGACGGGGGCACCGAAGACCAGCGCGATGGCGATCGCCGACCGGCTCGAGGGGGCGCCGAGGGGCGTGTACTCGGGGGTCGTCGGGTACTTCTCGGCGGACGGCTCGGTCGACCTGTCGGTGGCCATCCGCACACTGGTGACGGTGCTGGACGACCGAGGTGCGGAACGGTCGCGGACGTTCGGGGCCGGGGGTGCGGTGACGTGGTCCTCGGTCGCGTCGGACGAGGCGGACGAGGTCGAGACGAAGACGCGGTCGGTGTTCGGGGCCCTGGGGATCACCGCCTCCTGGTGATGCCGGGCGTGTCGAACGGGTGTTCGACCACGGTGTCCACCGGATGTCGGACCCGGTTGACATCATCGAACACATGTTCGAATATGAGGGCATGCAGACGGCGGCCGCACTCCTGTCGCCCGGGCCCGAGGGGGCGACCGGGCCGGACGCCCCTGCTCGCCCGGACGCCCCTGCTCGCCCCGGGGGCCGGTCGGGGGCGGCCCGCCCGACCCGGCGCGTCGACCACCTGGGGGACGCCCGTGCTGCGCTCGAACGCATCACGGCGCTGCGCTCCCGGGTGTCCGAGATGGAAGCGCCCCGCGTCGACGTCCAGGGGCTCCCCACCGCCGACGCCCTGCAGCCGCTGCTGCCCGGCGGTGCGATCCGGGTCGGGGGCTCCTACGCCGTGCAGGAGTCCGTGCTGCTCGCCATGACCATGCTGCAGGCGGCCTCGGCCGAGGGGGCCTGGTGCGCCGTGGTCGGGGTGCCGTCCTTCGGGGTCGAGGCAGCGGCGGCGATGGGCATCGACCTCGAGCGGCTCGTGCTCGTGCCCGACCCGGGCGACCAGTGGCTCACGGTGACCGCGGCGCTCGCCGACGTGGCGCAGATCGTCCTGACCCGACCGCTCGGCCGGGTCGTGCCCGGCGACGTCTCCCGGCTGTCCGCGCGGTTGCGACAGCGCGGCGGAGCGCTCGTCGCCCTCGGGGCCTGGCCGGGTGCCGACGTCACGCTGCGGGTGAGCGGCTCGGTGTGGACCGGCATCGGCGACGGCCACGGGTACCTGGCGGAGCGGCGGGCCACGGTGACGGCGTCCGGTCGCGCGGGGGCCGGGCGTCCCGTCAGCGCCGACCTGCTGCTGCCGGCGGCGGACGGTGCGGTGCGACCCGCCGCACCCCTCGTCGCCCGGGCCGGTGGGACGGACACGGGCGCTCCGGGCAGCGTCGGCAGCGCGGTCGCCGACGGCGCAGGGGCGTCGCGGGTGCTCCGCCCGGTCGCGGTGGCCTCGTGAGCCCGCGGGGACGGGCCCGTGCCGCCTCGCCGCGCGGCACGACCCGGGGGACCGCCGGCGCCGGGGTGCCGGGGCGGGGAACCGTGCGCGCCGACGCCCTGGCGCGTGGCGGGGCCCTGCCGGAACCGCCGCCCGCGCGCACGATCGTGCTCTGGTGCCCGGACTGGCCGGTGATCGCGGCCGCCCGGGCTGCGGGGTCACCGCCCGAGCACCCCTTCGCGCTGGTGGCCAAGGGGCTGGTGTTCGCCAGCTCGGCCAGTGCACGGCAGCAGGGGGTGGTCCGCGGCCTCCGCGTGCGCGAGGCCCAGGCCCGCTGCCCGGAACTCGTGGTCGAGCCGTACGACGACGCGCTCGACCACCGTGCGTTCGAACCCGTCATCCGTGCGATCGAGGCGGCGGTCCCCGGGGTCGAGGTCCTGCGTCCCGGCACGATCGCCCTGCGCTCCCGGGGGCCGGCGCGCTACTACGGCGGCGAGCGGGCGGCTGCGGCGACGCTGGCCGGCATCGCCGCCGACCACGGTGCCCCGGGTGTGCGCGCCGGTGTGGCGGACACCCCGTTCGCGGCGGAGCAGGCAGCGCGGGCGCGCCCGGTGCGCCCGGGGGAGCGGGTGCGCATCGTGCCGGTGGGCGGTTCGGCCGCGTTCCTGGCGGACCTGCCGCTCGGGGTGCTCGGCGACCCCGACCTGGCGATGGTGCTCGGGCGGCTCGGCATCGCCACGCTCGGCGACTTCGCCGCGCTCGGCGACGAGCAGGTGCGCGACCGGTTCGGTGTCGCGGGGGCCTTCCTGCACCGGCTGGCGGGCGGCCGCGACCCGCGCGAGGTCGCCGCGCGGACGGTCCCGCCGGAGCTCCGGGTCGAGGCGTCCTTCGAACCACCGCTCGACCGCGCCGACCAGGTGGCGTTCGCCTTCCGTCGATCGGCCGACGACTTCGCCGCACGGCTGCGTGCGGCGGGACTCGTCGCGACCACGATCCGGGTGGGCATCGTCGACGAACGCGACCTGCTGCTCGAACGGACCTGGGTGCACCCGCGATGGTTCGACGCCGCCGACGTGGTCGACCGCGTGCGGTGGCAGCTCGCCGGCGGCGTGGACCCCTCCGGGCTCGAGGCACCCGTGGTCCAGGTGGTGCTCGAGCCGGTGGCGGTCGACGACGCGTCGAACCACGAGCGTGGGCTCTGGGGGACCGGGCCCGACGAGCGGGTGCACCATGCCCTCGCCCGGGTGCAGGGGCTCGTGGGGCACGAGGGCGTGGTCACCCCGCGGATCGGCGGGGGCCGCACGCTGGCCGAGCGGGTCGTGCTCGTGCCCTGGGGTGACGCCCCGGTGGGTGGCGAGCGGGCGCTGGCGACCGTCCGCGACCGACCGTGGCCGGGCAGGCTCCCGGGCCCGCCGCCCGCGACCGTGCTCGAGCGACCTCGTCCGGTGGACGTCGTGGCGGCGGGCGGCGACACCGTCGACGTCGACGTCCGTGGCGCGCTGACCGGGGTGCCGGAACGGTTCCGGGCCGAGGGCGAGCGCGGCGGCCGGTTCACGTCCGTGACCGCGTGGGCGGGGCCGTGGCCGCTCGTGGTGCGCTGGTGGGAGGCAGGCGGGCGGCGACTGCACCGGCTGCAGCTCGTCGACGACGACGGTCGGGCCTGGTACCTGGTGCTCGCCGACCACCGGTGGTGGGCCGAGGCGGTCGCGACGTGAAGGAGACCTGATGGGCTACAGCAACCCACCGATCCCGTGGTCGCAGTTCGAGCGCGCCCTGTCCGACAAGCGACCGGACAGCGCGCACGCCGGCGACGGCGGGGACAGCCCGGCGTGGTCGCGCAAGCGGTCCCGGTACGTTCCGCCGACACCCACGGCCGACGACGACGCCCCGGTCGTGCCGTACGCCGAGCTGCACGCGCACTCGACCTTCAGCTTCCTCGACGGTGCCAGCGGTCCGGAGCACCTGGTCGAGGAGGCTGCGCGGCTGCACCTGCACGGCCTGGCGCTGACCGACCACGACGGGTTCTACGGTGCTGCCCGGATGGCCGAGGTGGCCGAGGCGTACCCGACGGTGACGACCGTGTACGGCACCGAGCTGTCCCTCGGCCTGACCGAACCGCAGAACGGCGTCCCCGACCCGGAGGGCACGCACCTGCTGCTCCTCGCCGACGGGCAGGTCGGCTACCACCGGCTCGCGGCAGCCGTCACGCGGGCGAACCTGGCCGCCGGCGCCGAGAAGGGGCGGCCGCAGTACGACCTCGACGAGCTCGCGGCGCAGGCCGACGGGCACTGGCGGGTCCTCACGGGGTGTCGGAAGGGCACCGTCCGCCAGGCCCTCGAGCGCGGGGGCGAGTCGGCGGCGGACGAAGCCCTGCGGGCACTGCTCGACCGGTTCGGCACGGCCGGGGTGGTCGTCGAGCTGACCGACCACGGCGAACCGCTCGACACCGCCAGGAACGACGTCCTCGCGACGCTCGCGGCACGGCACGGACTGCCCGTCGTGGCGACCGGGAACGTGCACTACGCGACCCCGGACCGCTTCCCGGTGGCGACCGCGCTGGCGGCCGTGCGGGCTCGGCGCAGCCTCGACGAGATCGACGGCTGGCTCCCGGCAGCCCCGACCGCCCACCTGCGGTCCGGCGCCGAGATGGCCAGGCGCTTCGTCCGCTGGCCCGGGGCGGTCGAGACGAGCGTCGACCTGGCCGACGAGCTCGGCTTCCGCCTGCGGACCGCCAAGCCCGGGCTGCCGGACGTCGAGGTCCCCGAGGGGCACACCACGATGTCGTGGCTGCGCGAGCTCACCTGGCAGGGCGCCCGACGGTTCTACCCGGGCAGCGCCGACGGGGTCGACCCGGAGAAGCGCGAACGCATCGAGCGGGAGCTGTCCGTCATCGCGGACAAGGACTTCCCGGGGTACTTCCTGATCGTGCGGGACATGGTGCAGTACGCCCGACAGCGCGGCATCCTGTGCCAGGGGCGTGGCTCGGCAGCGAACTCGGCCGTCTGCTACCTGCTCGAGATCACCGCGGTCGACTCGATCCGGTACGGGCTGCCGTTCGAGCGGTTCCTGTCGGCGATGCGCGACGAGGAGCCCGACATCGACGTCGACTTCGACTCGGACCGTCGCGAAGAGGTGATCCAGTACGTCTACGAGAAGTACGGTCGGTTCAACGCGGCACAGGTCGCGAACGTCATCACCTACCGGCCGAAGGGCGCCGTGCGGGACATGGCGAAGGCGCTCGGGCACAGCCCCGGGCAGCAGGACGCCTGGTCGAAGCAGGTCGAGCGGTGGGGGTCGGTCACCGAGAGCCAGGACCACGACATCCCGGACACCGTGGTCGACATGGCCCAGCAGGTGCTCGGCTTCCCGCGGCACCTCGGCATCCACTCCGGGGGCATGGTGCTCACCGACCGGCCCGTGGGCGAGGTCGTGCCGATCGAGCACGCCCGGATGGACGGCCGCACCGTGCTGCAGTGGGACAAGGACGACTGCGCCTACATGGGGCTCGTGAAGTTCGACATGCTCGGGCTCGGGATGCTCGCGGCGCTGCAGTACTCGTTCGACCTGGCCGACGAGCACTGCGGGGAGCGCTGGGACATGCACTCGATCCCGAAGGAGGAACAGGGCGTCTACGACCAGCTCTGCCGCGCGGACACGATCGGGGTGTTCCAGGTGGAGTCCCGCGCGCAGATGGGCACCCTCCCGCGGCTGCTGCCCCGACGGTTCTACGACCTGGTGATCGAGGTCGCGCTGGTCCGCCCGGGGCCGATCCAGGGCGGCGCCGTGCACCCGTACATCCGGCGCCGGACGGGCGAGGAACCGATCACGTACATCCACCCGTCGCTCGAGCCGGTGCTCGAGCGGACGCTCGGGGTGCCGCTGTTCCAGGAACAGCTCATGCAGATGGCCATCGCGGTCGGCGGCTGCTCGGGGGACGACGCGGACCTGCTCCGGCGGGCGATGGGGTCGAAGCGCGGCCTCGAGAAGATCGAGCGGTTGCGCGAGAAGCTCTACGCGGGGATGGCGGCGAACGACATCCACGGTGCGGACGCCGACGCGATCTACGCCAAGATCCAGGCGTTCGCGAACTTCGGGTTCGCGGAGAGCCACTCGATCAGCTTCGCGCTCATCGTCTACGCGAGCGCCTGGATGCGGCTGCACTACCCGGGAGCGTTCCTGGCGGCGCTGCTCCGGGCGCAGCCGATGGGGTTCTACTCGCCGCAGACCCTCGTCGCCGACGCCCGGCGGCACGGGGTGCGGGTGTTGCGACCGGACGTCCTGTGCTCGGCGGTCGACGCGTCGCTGGAGCCCCTGCCCGACGGCGAGGGCGGTCCGACGGGGGCCGACGCGTGCCTGGCCGAGGAACAGCCACCCGTGCTGCCGTTCGACGGCTCGCTGCCCGACGACACCGCGGAGCACCGTCGCGACGGCGCCTTCGCCGTCCGCCTGGGGCTCGTCGAGGTCGCCTCGCTCGGCCGGCGGAGCGCCGAGGCGATCGTCGCGGAGCGCGAGGCGCACGGACCCTTCACCGACATGTCCGACCTCGCCCGCCGGGTCCGGCTGACGACGGCGCAGCTCGAGGCACTGGCCGCGGCGGATGCCTTCGCCGGGCTCGGCATCGACCGGCGCAGCGGCATGTGGTCGGCGGCGCAGGCGGCTGCGGAACGCCCCGACCAGCTGCCCGACACGCAGGTCACCGTGCAGCCGCCGCTGTTCGGGCAGATGACGAGCGGGGACGTCCTGATCGCGGACATGTGGTCGACGGGCATGTCGACCGACGACCACCCCGTGCACCACGTCCGACCACGACTGCGTGCCCGCGGGGTGCTCAGCGTGCAGGACACCGCGACGGCGGAGACCGGACGGCGGGTCGAGGTGGGTGGCATCGTGACGCACCGGCAGCGTCCGGCGACGGCGTCGGGCATCACGTTCCTGAACGTCGAGGACGAGACCGGGCTGGTGAACGTCATCTGCAGCGTCGGCGTGTGGGGGCGGTACCGGCGGGTGGCACGGGAGTCGCCGGCCGTGGTGGTGCGGGGGATCCTGGAGCGGTCGCCGGACGGCGTGGTGAACCTGGTGGCGGACCGGATCGAGCACCTGCCGCTGGCGGTGCGGACCCGGTCGCGGGACTTCCAGTGACCGGTCAGGACCCGGTCTGCTCGCGCACCACGGGGATGCGCACGGTGACCTCGAGGCCACCGGACCGGACGTTGCGGAGGGCAGCCGTGCCTCCCGACCGTTCCGCGATCGCGCGCACGATCGCGAGCCCGAGGCCCGAGCCGCCCGGCACCGGCACCCCGCCCGTCGCGGGGTCCGGGTCGCGACGCGAGGTCCGGGCCTCGTCCGGTCGGGTGAACCGGTCGAACGCGACGGGGATGAACGACTCGGGGACACCGGGGCCGTCGTCCGTGACCTGCAGGACGCCCTCGTCGCCCTCGACCCGCCACGACACGAAGACGCCGCCGCCGCGGGGGAGCGCCGCGACCGCGTTGCTCGCCGTGTTCGTGACGAGCTGCGCCATGCCGCCGGTGTCGAGGCGGAAGCGCGGTTCCGCGGTTCCGGCGGGGTCCGGGGTGCGCTCGAGGTCGAAGTCGACCGTGATGTCCTTCGTCGACGCGATGAGGCGCACCCGGTCGACGGCGGCCATGACCTCGTCGCCCAGGTCGCTCCAGGTGGTGGTCGGCTGCGCGCCGTCCTGTTCGCGTTCCTCGGCGTCCTCGATGCGTGACAGCGTGAGCAGGTCGTTCGCGAGCCGCGAGAGCCGGGCGACGCTCCGCTTGGCACGGTCGATGTGCGCCGCGAGCGCCGCCGCGTCGTCGCCGTCGAGCGAGGCGAGGTCGAGCTGGGTGGTGAGGATCGCGAGGGGCGTCCGCAGCTCGTGGCTGGCGTCCGAGACCATCTGGCGCTCGCGCTCCGTCACCTGGCGGGTGCGGGCGAGGAACGCGTTCAGCGTGGTGGCGAGCGAGGCCAGTTCGTCCTGTGCCGGACCGACCGGCAGCTCGGCGCGCTCGGGGGCGACGGAGAGCCGTTCGGCTTCGCGGCGCATCCGGTTCACGGGGCGGAGCGCGGCGGTCGCGAGGGCCCAGGACGCGATGCCGAAGGCGATGAGGATCGCGAGGCCGGTGAGCGACAGGGTCGTGGTGAGGTCGTCGACCACGATCGCCTCGGCCTGCGAGTTCCGTGCGGCGACGACGGTCCAGCGTCCGGCGGCGTTGACCGGGTGCTCGATGACGACCCGGTACTCCGACCCGGAGACGGTGATGAGCGACGTGCCCGACTCGGTCGACGTCAGGCTGCCGAGTGCCCGTTCGACCCGGGGCGGCATGGTGGACAGCCGGATCTGGCCGGAAGGTGCCACGACGGCGACGAGCTGGGCATTGCCCGGCGCGGACAGGTCGGGGTCGCTGTCGACCTCGAGCGTCGCCACGTACGGGTCGACGTCGGCGTCGAGCAGGGTCCGGGTGGCGCTCGCGACCACGCTGACGACCTGGAAGCGCATGACGAGCACGAGCAGCAGGATCACGACCGCGGCGATGGCCGTCGAGCCGATGGTGATGCGCGCGCGGAGCGAGAGCACCCGGAGCGGCCGGGGCAGCCCGCGACCGCCGCGCGCCGTCCCGGTGGTGGGTGCCGACCCGGTCACGCCCCGAGCAGGTCGAGCCGGTAGCCGCGGCCCCGGACCGTCGCGATGGCGACCGTCGCCTCGTGCGAGGTCAGCTTCTTGCGGAGGTACGAGATGTACTGCTCGACGACGTTCGGGTCGACGTGCTGCGAGCCGTCCCAGACCTCCTCGAGGATCTTCGGGCGGTCGACGACCGTGCCGACCGACCGCGCGAGCAGCCGGAGCAGGGCGAACTCGGTCGGGCTGACGGCGACGCGCTGGCCCTTGATCGAGACCCGTCGGGCCTCGGAGTCGATGGCGACGTCGCCGACCTCGATGACCCGCTGCCCGGCGGCCGACTCGCGGCGACCGAGCGCGCGGAGGCGGGCGGTCAGCTCGGCGAACGCGAAGGGCTTCGTGAGGTAGTCGTCTGCACCCGCGTCGAGTCCGAAGACCCGGTCGTCGACGGCGTCACGCGCGGTGACGAGCAGGATGCGCACGGGGTCCTCCCGCTCGCGGATCCGGCGGGCGAGCTCGAAGCCGGACATGCCCGGCATCATGACGTCGACGACCGCGAGGTCGAAGGCCTGCTCGCCGAGGGCGATGAGCGCCTCGACACCGTTCTCGACCGCCGTGACGCGGTACCCCTCTGCCGCGAGCCCACGCTCCATGAGCGCGCGCATCTCGTCGTCGTCCTCGACCACCAACAGGCGCATGATCGACCTCCTCGGCCCCCATCGTGGCAGGGAACGGGCACCAGTGGGCGGTTCCGGGTGGGAAGTCGCTGAATCTCGTCACAGTGACCCCGGTCCGTCGGCCGAGCGCACGGTGCCGCCGGCGCGTCACTCGGACGAGGGTAGGACGCTCCGTCCCGCAGAGTGGGGTATCGGCCCCTCGGGCGCCGCGTTGGTAGGCTCCGCACCGGACACGGCGTACCCGACGCAGTGTCCCGAGGGGGCACCGTGCAGGATCAGGAGAACCGTCCGTACCGTCCGGACGACAGCGTCCACCCGGCGATCGTCCGGTTGCACGTCGAGCTGGAGGCGGCACGGCACGGCATCGGCGTGCTGGGCGAACTGGACGACGCCGGGCGCGAGCGGGTCGTCGCCGAACTGCTGAGCGCGGTGCCGGACGTCGCGAGCCGCGCGGCCCACGAGGCCGGCGCCGAGCGAGCGGTCGCGACCATCCAGGGCTTCGGCGGGACGGGGTCCGAGGACCACGAGCCGACGACGGCGCTGTGGGACCGACTGGTGCTCACCGCCGTCGAGGCAGCCGTCGCCGTCGACGCTCCCGCTGCCGTCGACGCTCCCGCTGCCGTCGACGCTTCCGCTGCCGTCGACACGGACGCTGTCGCAACGGCGGCAGTGTCCGACCACGCAGCGCACCACGCCACGGCCTGACGGCGCCCCGCGCGCAGGCCTGGCCCGCGGCGGGCCTCAGTCGTCCTCGCCGAGCAGCTCCTCGCGCACGCGCCTGATGTCCTCGAGCAGGGCGCCGATCAGCACCCAGTGGCGCGAGTTCGGCCGGACGACCTCGAGCGGCGCCGTCAACGCGGGCTCGGTCGCCGTCGTGTCGTCCCCACCGGTGCCGGTGAAGCCGTCTCGCTCCGCGTGGTGCAGCCGCGTCGCCTCGACCCGTGCGCTGAGGGCCCGGACGTCCGCCCCGACGCGGGCGACCTCGGTCGCGATGCTCCCCACCACCGGGTCCGACCGGAGGTCCGGCGCGGTGTTGTCGCGGATCGCCCGGGTCATCCCGGTGACGCGCGTGACGAGCACGCGCAGGTGCTCGGCGATCGCCGTGTCGCGCTGCAGGATCGTCCGGTGCCGGCCGCCGCGCGGGTTCATCGTCAGCGACTCGCCCGCAGCGGTGAGCGATGCCTCGGCCCGCGCGTGCTGCTGTCGGAGCGCCCGCGCCTGCCGCAGGGCGTCGTCCCACCGGGCGGCGTCCCAGCCCTCGGTGAGACCGATCGCGATCCGCTCGAACGCGGCGGCGGTGTCGCGCGCGAGTCGGGCGACCGCGAGGTGCGCCGGCTCGAGCAGGACCGGCGGCACGATCACGGCGTTCACCGCCAGCGCGACGACCGCACCGATGACGGTCTCGAGGATCCGGTCGGCCGAGTAGTTCGGCGTGACGACCCCGGCGGTGAGCACGAGCATGCCGCTGATGCCGACCTGGGTGGCGGAGGTCGGGGTCAACCGGAGCGCCCAGCTCAGCAGGATCGCGAGCACGATGACGACGAGCACGACCCAGACCGAGTCGCCGAGCAGCAGGTGGAACGCGGTCGCGAGCACGACACCGAGCACCACGCCGGCGCTGCGCTCGAGCCCCTTGACGAAGGACTGGTTGATGCTCGGCTGCACGACGAGCAGCGCGGCGATCGCGGCGAAGGTCGGGAACGGTCCGTCGATGAGGACACGGCACAGCAGCACCGCGGCGACCACCGCGACCGCGGTCTTGACGACCTGCAGGAACGGCGTTCGGCTGGAACTGCGGAGACGCGCGACCGGGTTCACGTCGACCACGGTAGCCACCAGCCGCACGCCGAGCCGTGCACGATGGCGACGAATCCGCCGTGGCACGGTTGACTGGTCCCGTGTGGCCCAACCACGAGCGCGTCATCCCGCAGGCCTTCGCCGGCTCCGGGACCTCCGTCGTGGCCGCACGCGCGCACTCGGTCGAGCCGTCGGGCAACGGGTACCTCTACGGCTACGAGGTCGACACCGTGGACCGGGCCGGGCAGCGCGCCACCGTCCTGACCTACGTCGACACCGGTGGCGCTCACGACCAGAACAGCGCCATCGTCACCGACCCCGCAACCGGTGAGCCCGTCTCGGTCTGGGCCTACCCGAACGACCCGGGGTTGCCGGTGCTGCCGCAGGTGACGTACCGCGACGCCGTCGCCGAGCTCCTCGCGGGCCTCGGCATGCCGGTGACCGATCCGGTGCTGTCGGTCGCCGCCTACCGCCCGGGCAAGCGCGCGGTGGTGCGTGTCGACGCTCCGGAGCGCGTGCTCTTCCTGAAGATCGTCCGCCCGCACCGCGTCGCGCCGATCGTCGAGACCCACGAACAGTTCGTCGCGGCCGGGCTGCCGGTCCCGCGCGTGCTGTCGAGCCGGGGTGACGGGCTGCTCGTGCTCGAGCGCATCCGCGGCGTGCCCGCGGGGAGCCGGATCACCGAGATCGCCGACGACCCGCGGTTCGTCGCGTCCCTCGCCGCCCTGACCGGCCGCATCGCGACGGTCCCGATGACGCAGCAGGCGCGAGCCGACGCGATGGACCACGCGGACTGGCACCGCCGGACGCTCGTCGCCGCACTGCCGCAGGACGCCGCCGAGGTCGACGAGCTCTACGACGCCATCGGTCGCCGGTCCATCGGCTGGGGCGCCGCCACGAAGCAGGTCGTGCACGGCGACCTGCACCTCGAGCAGGTCTTCGTCGACGACGACGAGCCGTGGCGCATCTCCGGTCTGCTCGACATCGACACCGCCGGCTGGGGCTTCCCGGTCCGCGACGTCGGGGCGGTCGTCGCCCACCTGGTCGTCACCGGGCTGTGGCACCGGTCCCGCGGGGACGCGGAGCGCGGGGCCGCGGCCGAGCGGCTCGCCGACGCCGTCGCCCGCGACTGGGTCGCCCGGAACCCCGGGGAGGCCGACCGCATCGGTCCGGCGATCGGCGCGCAGCTCCTCGCCCACGCGGGCGGGCAGGCCACGACCGGGTCGGAGAACGGGATCCGGACGGCCCAGCAGCTGTTGGCGGCGACCCGCGCCGCGCTCGCCGAGGCGACGCCGACCGTGCCGTCGGACGGTGTGTTCCGTCCGCGGTCCGCACCGCAGGTCTGACCGGGCCGTCTGCCGGACGCGGCCGGGCAGGTGGCGGGGAGTCGCGCCTCCCGACCGACGTCGGTCCCGGCCACGTCGGGTCGGACGGGAGGCACGACGCGCGCGGGTCCCGTCGAGTCGCCTCCGTCGGGGGTGCGGGAGTAAACTGTGCGCAGCACGCACCGTGTCGTCGCGTGCCGCGTCGATTCCGGACGCGGCTGTCGGTCACAGAACCGACGCGGGGACCGGATCCGTGGGCGTCCGACGGGCACCACGTGCGTGCGACGGCGCCGGCTCCCGGCGCGGATCGTCGTGTCGAGCACCCGCGGGGTGCCGGCCGCACGAGCCGCAGGGGTCCACCGGACGTCCCACGACGGGACCGGCGCACGAGCGGGCCAGGGTGGCCCGTGGACCGGGGTCGCACCAGACGCCGGTCGAGGACTTCCCGCCACGACGGCGGCTCGCCCGTGCGGAACGGGCGCGAGAAGGAGGAGCGTTGGCTCGATCAGGCACCCGGCGAGCAGCCGGCGGGACGCGGACCGCGTCGCGCCGCACCCGGCCGCTGGACAACGACGGTGTCATCCCGGTGCTCGCCCGCGCGGTGCGCGAGGTCGAGGCCGCGGCGCAGCGCGGACCGCTCAAGGCGTCCAACCGGTCGAAGTTCCAGGCGGTGGCCCTGCTGATGCGCGAGGAGCGTGCGCGGGTCAAGGCCGACCCGGAGCTCACCGACGCGCAGCGTGCCGAGCAGCTCAAGCGTCTCGACGGTGTCGCCACGATCCTGGCGAAGACCGCGGCGCGCGACACCAGCGTGATCCAGCTGCTGACCGAGGAGGCCTCGGTGAGCGAGGCGACGCGGACGGTCAAGCGCGACATGATGATCGCCGGCGGGATGGAGCTGCAGCCCGAGGAACTCGTCATCGCGGCGGAGCCCTCGCCGGTCGTCGAGTCGCCCGTGCGCGCCGTCGTGCCGCAGGCGGTCGTGCAGCGGCAGCTCGCCAACCCGTTCCTGCCGCCGGACTTCGCCCTCGCCGACCAGCCCGTCGCGCACCCGCGTCGCCTGGCGAACTGGGAGCTGTTCGGTCCGCTGTTCAAGTCGTTCGAGTACGGCGCGGGCGGGGGAGCTGCGTCGATGCAGCTGCCCGAGCCGACGTCGCTGCACTCGCGCTCCGGCACCACCCTGATGAAGCACCAGGCGGAGCTCGTCGCCGCCGCGTCGCACGGGCACCGGACCTTCCTGCTCGCCGACGAGCCCGGCCTCGGCAAGACCGCGCAGTCGCTGCTCGCCGCCGACGCCGCGAACGCCTTCCCGCTGCTGGTCGTCGTGCCGAACGTCGTCAAGACGAACTGGGCGCGTGAGGCCGAGCGCTGGGTGCCGAACCGCACCGCCACCGTCATCCACGGCGACGGCGACGACCTGGACGGCTTCGCCGACATCGTCATCGTGAACTACGAGATCCTCGACCGGCACGCCGGGTGGCTCGGGTCCTTCGGGTTCAAGGGCATGGTCGTCGACGAGGCCCACTTCATCAAGAACAAGGAGTCGCAGCGCTCCCGGTTCGTGCTGCAGCTCGCCGAGCAGATCCGTTCGCGGGTGTCGTCGCCGCTGTTCATGGCGCTGACCGGTACCCCGCTGATCAACTCGGTCGAGGACTTCCGGACCATCTGGGAGTTCCTCGGCTGGATCGACGACAAGAAGCCCCGCGCGACGCTCATGAACGAGCTCGAGGACATCGGGCTCACCCCGGCCGACCCCGGCTTCTTCGTCGAGGCGCGCAAGGCCGTCATCGACCAGGGCATCGTCCGACGCCGCAAGGTCGACGTCGCCGCCGACATCCCCGCCCGACGCATCGCCGACATCCCGGTCGAGCTCGACGGTGACGAGGGCCGCTCGATCCGCGACGCCGAGCGGGAGCTCACTGCGAAGCTCGTCCGCCGCTACCACCAGGCGCTCGACGCCCGCACCGGGCAGGACCCGGTCGTCGGCATCGACCACAAGCTCGTCCGCCAGGTCGCGCGGTGGGAGCTCGAGGACCAGGACGCCTCGTCGACCGGCGAGAACGTGTTCTCGATGGTGCGGCGCATCGGTCGCGCCAAGGCGCAGCTCGCGGCGGACTACGCGGCGCAGCTCGCGTCGAACGTCGGCAAGGTCGTGTTCTTCGCCAAGCACCTCGACGTGATGGACCAGGCGGAGGAGGTCTTCGCCCGTCGGCACCTGAAGACCGCGACCGTCCGCGGCGACCAGACGCCCGCGCAGCGCACGGCCGAGATCGACGCGTTCGTGAACGACCCCGACGTGGCCGTGATCGTCTGCTCGCTCACCGCCGCCGGCGTCGGCCTGAACCTGCAGGTGGCGTCGAACGTCGTGCTCGCCGAGCTGTCGTGGACGTCGGCCGAGCAGACCCAGGCGATCGACCGCGTGCACCGCATCGGACAGGAAGAGCCCGTCACCGCGTGGCGCATCATCGCGGCGCAGACGATCGACACCAAGATCGCCGAGCTCATCGACTCGAAGGCGTCCCTGGCCGCCCGCGCGCTCGACGGCTCCGACGAGGAGATCGCCGACTCGGGCGACATCCAGCTCGACGCGATGGTGGCGCTGCTGACGGAGGCGCTCGGGGGCTGAGTGCTCGGGTGGGCGTGCTCGTGCGGGGTGCCATGTCGTACGCTGGCGCGAAGTGCTCCCGCACAACCAGAAGCGGCTCGAACCACGGAATTCCGTGGTTCGAGCCGCTTTCGGTTGTGCCGGGCGCCGGGTGCCGGGTGCCGCGTGCAGCGTGCCGCCTCAGATGCGCGACTGCACCTCGGCCAGGGACGGGTTCGTCGCCGTGCTGCCGTCCGGGAAGACCAGCGTCGGCACGGTCTGGTTGCCGCCGTTGACCTCGGCGACGAGCTCGGCCGTGCCCGGGGTGTGCTCGATGTCGACCTCGCGGAAGGGCACACCAGCCTTGGTCATCTGGTTCTTCAGCCGGGCGCAGTAGCCGCACCAGGTCGTCGTGAACATCGTGACGCCGCCGGCCTCGGGCACGAACGCGTCGCGGGTGACTGTCTCGCTCATGAGGCCCAGGCTAACCCCGTCGGTTCGGGGAACCCCGGTGACCCCTGGTAGACAGGAGCGCGTGACGGACACCCACCTCGAGATCGAGCGTACGTACGACATGCCCGAGGGCGACGCCCTACCGGACCTCGTCGGCGTCGGCAGCATCGCCCGGACGGAGCACCAGGAGCAGTTCGAGCTCGACGCCACCTACTGGGACACCGAGCGGTACGACCTCGTCGCGTCGCGCGTGACCGTCCGACGGCGCACCGGTGGCCCGGACGCCGGCTGGCACATCAAGCGCGCCGCGTCGGACACCGTCCGGCACGAGCAGCACTTCCCCCTGACCGAGGACGCCGACACGGTGCCAGACGAGGTCCTCGCCGCACTCTTCACCGAGCGCCGTGGTCGCGGCCTGCGCCCCGTCGTCCGCATCACCACCACCCGGGCGGTCACCCGGCTGCTCGACGAGGACGACGACCAGGTCGCCGAGCTCGCCGACGACCGCGTCGTCGCCCGACGCCTGGACGACCGGGCACCCGCGACCCCGCACACCTGGCGCGAGGTCGAGGTCGAGGTGGTCGAGGGCGTCGACGAGCAGGTGGCGCACGAGCTGTTCGCCTCGCTCGACGGGCGCTTCGCCGACATCGGCGCGCACCCCGCGGCGGTCACCTCGAAGCTCGCGCGGGGCCTCGAGGGTGCCCCCGCTGCGCGGCTCCGGACGGCGGAGAAGCCCGAGAAGCACACCGCCGCACGGGCACTCACCAAGCGCCTGCGCAAGCTGCGTGGGGCCCTGCTCACCCTGGAGGCACAGCTCCGGTCCGGCGCGGACGCCGACCTCCGCGAGACGGCCCGGACAGCCCTGGACATCGCCGCCGTGCTCGGCTCGTACCGTCCGGCCTTCCCCGCCACCTCGGCCGCCGACCGCGCCGCCGAGGCCGCTGCCTCCCTGGCCGCCGTGACGGCACGAGCCGCGTTGGCCGACTACCTCGTGGAGCGCCTCCCGTACGCGTCCACGCCGGCGCAGGACCTGCTCGTGGACGCGATGACCCGGGAGCGGGTGCTCGCCGCCACCCGTGAGCGCCGCGCCGTCGCGGTCGGCGAGGTCACGGCGTTCCTCCACTCGGAGCCGTACCTCGAACTCCTCGACGCCCTCGACGACGCGGTCGAGCGGCCGGCCCCGACCCCGTGGGCGCTGCGGTCACCGAAGCACGTCGCGCAGGACGTCTCGGCGATCGAGAAGCCCCGTGTCCGCGAACTCGTCCGGAACGCCGTCGGGGACGACGACGAGAGCGTCGGGCTCGTCGACCGCGAGGCCGCCGAGCGTGCCGCGACGGAAGAGGCCTGGCGGGCCGCGACGCGCGCCCGGGCGGCGATGGACGTCCTCGGTGACGACGCCTTCCCGCACGCGCTGTGGAAGCGGATCGGGGACGCCGCGGACGTGCTCACCGAGCGGGTGCGCTCGCTCCACGCCCTCGACGTGCTCCGCGTGCACTCCGGCATCGCCGAGCGTGGCGGCGAGGGCACGTTCGGCTACGGCGTGCTCGCGGGGGACCGTGTGCGGCTCGCCGAGGACTCCTACGACCAGGCGGTGCACGCGCTCAACCGGGTCTGAGCCCGGCAGCGCGCTACCGGCTGCCGGCCCCGCTCAGCCGGCGGCGATCGGCTCCGCGGAGGCCGCCGCAGCGTTCACGTCGGCCAGGCCGAGCACGTCGAGCAGCCAGGCGAGCTCGAACGCCCGCTCACGCCAGGAGTCGTACCGGCCGCTCACCCCGCCGTGCCCCGCGGCCATCTCGGTCTTCAGCAGCACCGGAGCACCGACTTCGCGGAGCTTCGCGGTCCACTTCGCCGGCTCCACGTAGAGCACACGCGTGTCGTTGATCGACGTCACGGCGAGGATCTGCGGGTACTGCACGTCCTCGCGCACGTTCTCGTACGGCGAGTACTCGCTCATGTACTGGTAGACCTCGGCGTCGTGCAGCGGGTCGCCCCACTCGTCCCACTCGATCACGGTGAGCGGCAGGTCCGGGTCGAGGATGCTGGTCAGCGCGTCGACGAACGGCACGGCGGCCAGGATGCCCGCGAAGCGCTCGGGCGCCAGGTTCGCGACGGCACCCATCAGCAGACCACCGGCGCTGCCGCCCTCGGCCACGAGACGGTCGGCGCTCGTCCGGCCGCTCTCGATGAGGTGCTCCGCGACCGCGACGAAGTCGGTGAAGGTGTTCTTCTTCGTCAGTGTCTTGCCGTCCTCGTACCAGTGCCGACCCATCTCGCCGCCACCCCGCACGTGGGCGACCGCGAAGACGACCCCACGGTCGAGCATCGACAGGCGCATGACGCTGAAGCCCGGGTCGATCGAGTGCTCGTACGAGCCGTACCCGTACAGGTGCAGCGGCGCCGGGGTGTCGGCATCGACCGCGTCGCGGCGCCAGACGAGCGAGATCGGTACCTTCGTGCCGTCCGGGGCGGTCGCCCAGTCACGCTCCTGCACGTAGTCGGCCGGGTCGTAGCCGCCGAGGACGGGCTGTCGCTTGAGCACCGTGACCTCGCCGGTCGCCAGGTCGAGGTCGCTGACCTCGGACGGGGTCACGAAGGACGTGTAGCCGATGCGCAGGGTCGGTTGCTCCCACTCCGGGTTGCCGCCGAGCCCCGCCGAGAACAGCGCTTCGTCGAAGGGGACCTCGTGCGCGTCGCCGTACCCGTCGCTCTCGATCGGGATGACCGCGACGCGGGGGAGCGCCTCGGCCCGGTACTCGAGCGCCAGGTGACCGGCGAAGGCGTCCACGGACTCGATTCGGCGCTCGGAGTGGTGCGCGACGACGACACGACGGTCGTGCTCCGAGGTCGGGTCGTCCGCGGGGACGTCGACGAGCTCGAAGTTCTCGGCACCGTCGTTGTGCAGTACCAGGAAGCGGTCGCTCCCACCGACGATGGCGTGCTCGATCTCGTACTCGACGCCGTCACGCCGCGGCCAGACGACCCGGAACTCGCCGGTCGGGTCGGCCGCGTCGAGCACCAGCGCCTCGGACGTGATCTTCGACCCGAGCTCGATGACGATGTACTGCGACGAGCGGGTGACGCCGACGCCGACCCAGTAGCGGTCGTCGGGCTCCTCGAACACCACGACGTCGTCGCCGGTGGCGCTGCCGACCGCGTGCCGCCAGATGCGGTCCGGACGCCAGGACTCGTCGACCGTCGGGTAGAACACGTACTGCCCGGACGGGTCGAAGGTGGCGCCCGATCCGGTGTCCGGGATCTCGTCGCCGAGGTCGGTGCCCGTCGTGAGGTCGCGCACGTGCAGCGTGTAGCGCTCGTCGCCCTCGACGTCCACGCCGTAGAGCAGGCGGGTGCCGTCGTCGCTGATGTCGTAGCTGCCGAGCGAGAAGAAGTCGTGCCCCTCGGCCAGGGCGTTGCCGTCGAGGACGACCTGCTCACCGGGCAGGGCCGCAGCGCCCTCGTCGACCCTGGGCGGCGTCCAGTCGTCCGGGCCGCTGATCGGCGCGCGGCACTGCACGCCGTACTGGCTGCCCTCGGCCGTGCGCGTGAAGTACCACCAGTCGCCCATGCGCACCGGCACGGAGAGGTCGGTCTCCTGCACGCGGTTCTTCACCTCGGCGAAGATGCGGTCGCGGAGGCTCGCGAGGTGCGCCGTCCGTGCCTCGGTCCACGCGTTCTCGGCCTCGAGGTGGGCGAGGGTCTCCGGTGACTCCTTGTCCCGCAGCCACTCGTAGTCGTCGACGAAGTCGATGCCGTGGTGGGTCCGCGTGACGGGCCGCTTGGCGGCGGTCGGCGGGGTGGCCTGGGCGTGCTCGCTGCTCACCACGCCACCCTATGCGCCCGGGCCTCGACACCTGCTCGCACGCGCTCGGTGAACGCGTCGAGCTCGGCCACCACCGCCGGCGCGATCCACGCTCGGCGCCGACGACGGTCGGTCACCGGTCGCAGGACCCCGGCCCGGCAGAGGTCGGCGACCGTGGTCTCGAGCAGCGGCTCGACCGGCCCCCTGGCGACGCCCTGCGCGACCGAGCGGCGGAGGAGGTCCTCGGCGTGGTCCTCGGTCAGGACGGCATCCTGCTCGAGTGCCCGCCCGAGCACCGCGTGCGGGCCGGAGGCGCAGGTCGTCGCCGCGCGGTCCTGCGCCACCTCGTCGAGCAGCAGACCCGTCACGAGCGCCTCGTCCGAACCGGTGCCCACGGCGATCGCCACCTCGCGGACCCACTCGTCGACGTGCCCGTCGCGGTACTGCGTCAGGTGACGGAAGTACCTGCCGCGCTCGGCGACCAGGACGGACGAGACCGGTGGGCTCGCCCGTCGCGTCGCTCCCCGACGGCGCAGCACCGCGGCGACGAGCGCGCGGCCCGTCCGACCGTTGCCGTCGGTGAACGGGTGGACCGACTCGAACTGCGCGTGTGCGATCGCCGCATGGGCCACCGGGTGCAGGTCGTCCCGCTCGAGGAACGCGAAGAGATCGCCCATGAGCGCGGGGACGAGGTCGGGCGGCGGCGGGACGTGGTCGGCGTCACGCGGTATGCGTTCGCCGCCGATCCAGTTCTGCACGGTGCGGTAGCGGCCGGCGTGCGGACCGTCCACGGGGTCACCGCGCAGCAGCCCGCGGTGCGCGTCGAGGAGCGCGCCCTCGTCGAGGTGGCCGGCCCCGGCTGCCCGGACCAGGCGCTCGAGGGCGTCCCCGGCCTGCACCATCGCCGAGGCGCTCGTGTTCGCCCGCACACCCACCATGGCCCGTGCGACGTCCTCGGCCGTGGCGTCCTCGTGCTCGATGCGCGAGGTCGCGGCCGCCTCGGTACGGGTGAGCAGCCGGTGCAGGGGATCGGGACCACCGTCGTCGTCGAGGGCTCGGAGCGCATCGAGGCTCCGGTCGAGCAGCGCCGCGGTCGCGTCGTCGGGCTCCCAGCAGGCGTCGGCGATGCGCGGTGGGACGGAGGCCGTGACGGTCGAGGTCGTCCGGACGTCGCGGTCGCCGCGGAGGGCGCTGCGCCACGGGCGGACGACGGTGCCGTGCGCGGGCCAGGTCGGTCGGGGTCGGGACACGGCGCCTCCTGGGGACTCGTCGATCGTGGGTGACGAGACGGTAGGACAGCCCAGCTCGCCGACACCAGGAATCCGGATTTCGCGGGCGAGGACGGTGGGCCGCCGTACCGTGGTGGCATGCGCAACTCGTTCGTCGTCACCGGGGCCCACGTCGTCCCCGTCACCGCTCCGCCCTTCGACGGGGGTGCCGTCGTCGTCGAGGACGGCCGCATCACCGCGGTCGGCCCCGACGTCGCGCCGCCGCCCGGCCTGCCCGTGTTCGACGCAGCCGGCGCCTGGCTCGTCCCCGGCTTCGTCGAGTCGCACGGCCACGTCGGCATCCACGAGGAGGCGAACGGCTGGGCCGGTAACGACACGAACGAGATGACCGACCCGAACCAGGCCGCGGTCCGGGCGATCGACGCGGTCGACATCGACGACGAGGGGTTCCGCGACGCGCTGTGCGGCGGCATCACGAGCATCGTCGTGAAGCCCGGGTCGGGCAACCCGATCGGCGGGCAGACCGTCGCCATCAAGACCTGGGGCGGGCGGACGATCGACGAGCAGCTCGTCTCCGACGCCGTGAGCGTGAAGAGCGCCCTCGGCGAGAACCCGAAGCGGGTGTACGGCGAGAAGGGGAAGACGCCGTCGACGCGGCTCGGCGTCGCCAAGGTCATCCGCGAGGCCTTCGTCGCCGCCCAGGACTACCGCACCGCGCGCGACGCAGCCGCGGCGAAGGGGGAGCCGTTCACCCGCGACCTGACGAAGGAGACGCTCGTCCGGGTGCTCGACGGCGAGCTCGCCTGGGACCAGCACGTGCACCGGCACGACGACCTCGCGACCGCACTCCGCCTGGCGGACGAGTTCGGCTACCGACTGGTCGTGAACCACGGCACCGAGGCCCACAAGATCGCGGGCCTGCTCGCCGAGCGCGACGTCCCGGTCATCTACGGCCCGTTGTTCACGAGTCGCTCGAAGGTCGAGCTCCGCGACCGCGGCATCCCGAACGTCGTGGCGCTCGCCGCCGCCGGCGTCCGGGTTGCGATCACGACGGACGCGCCGGTCGTACCGATCGCGATGCTGGTCGACCAGGCCACCGCGGCCGTGAAGGAGGGCCTGCCCTGGCAGACCGCGCTCGAGGCCCTCACGACGAACCCCGCGGACTTCCTCGGATTCGGCGACCGAGTCGGCCGCATCGCGCCGGGCTTCGACGCCGACCTCGTCCTGTGGGACGGCGACCCGCTCGCCGCGACCAGCCGCGCGACGCGCGTCTGGATCGAGGGCGCGTCCGTCTACGAGTGGGCCGACGGGACCGGCGTCACCACGCCGCGCTGGTGACCCGGTGACCGACTGGAGGCCCGTGGCGGCCCCGCCACGGGCCTCCAGTCCATCGGGGTCGGCTACTGCTCCCGGGACAGCAGGAAGTCGTTGATGCGCTCGGTCATCCGCAGGTCCATCGACCGCGCGACGCCGTTCAGCGACCGGATCGGCGCCGCCTGACGCACGCTCGACAGCAGCCAGAGGGCGTCGGCGGCCTCGAGGTCGGCCAGGGTGAGCAGCTCGTACGACGTCGCGATGCCCTCGCCCTCGGCGAAGCGGAAGACGTCGGCCTGCGTCGTCCCGGCCAGGATCCCGATGTCGGTCCGCGGTGTGACGAACCGCCCGTCGACCGACGCCACGAGGTTCGCGCGGGTGCCCTCGAGCACGTAGCCGTCGGTCGACACGAAGAGCGCGTCGTCGGCGCCGCGACGCTCGGCCTCGCGGAGCGCCGCCATGTTCACCGCGTAGGACAGCGTCTTCGCGCCCTGCAGCAGCCACGGCGAGGTCCGCTCGACGTCGTGCCGGTAGCCGCGGTCGAGCGTCACGACGGCGATGCCCTCGGTGCGTGCGGCGGACTGGTCGCCGGACGGCGCCGCGTAGACCCACCCGGTCGGACGTCCCGAGCCCTCGACGCCGCGGGTCATCACGGTCTTCGCGAACGCCTCGCGCACCGGGTCGAGCCGGGCGCACGCCGCCTCGATCGCCTGGCGCCACGCGTCGAGGTCCGGCGTCGGGAGGTCGAGCATCGCGGCGGACCGGACGAACCGAGCCAGGTGCGGTTCGAGTGCCTGCGGCCGACCGTCCACCACGGTGATGGTCTCGAACACCCCGTCGCCGCGGATCGCACCGAGGTCCTGCACCTGCAGGTGCTCCTCGAGCGGCTTCGCCCACGTGTACGCGTCGGCCTCGGGGTCGTGCGGGGCGGCGTCGCGCGAGGGCTGGTTGAGGACGGCGAGGACGGTGTCGGTCATGGCACCATCCAACCGCAGCGCCGGGCCGGGGGCGTCAGTCGCGGCCGGGGAGCGCGCCCATGAGCTTCCACACGGCGGGCGTCAGCTCGGGGTGCTGCAGGGCGATGCGGCGGAGCCGGTGGTACTCCTCACCGAGCTCGGTGCCCTGCCCGGAGGCCGGGTGACCCGCCCAGTGCGCGCTGCGCTGCCCGATCGCCGCGTCGAGCTCGACCGCGTCCGCCCGGAGGATGAGCACGACCTGCTCGTCGACGGTCGGGAGCGTGGGCATGAACTCCCACGGGTCCTCGCCCGCGCGGCTGCGGTGCTCGACGATCATCGAGATCTCCTCGGCGGCCTCGGCGCGCAGCACTTCGAGGCTGCGCCCGGTCCTGCGGGGCTCAGCCATGGTGCCCCCGCAGCCCGCCTGCCATGCCAGCGATCGTACGCCAGCACGGAGCGTCCACCGGACACGTCCGCCAGACTGGGGACCGTGACCGAACGCGACGAGACGAAGTCCCAGCACGCCCCGGTCGTGGTCGTCTACCTGCTCCGCGACGGCGCCGACGGCCCAGAGGTGCTGCTCGGCGAGAAGCGCCGCGGGCTCGGTTCGGGACGGCTGGTCGGGCCGGGCGGCAAGCGGGAGCCGGGGGAGCCGCCGGTGGCGGCAGCGGTCCGCGAGGTGGCGGAGGAGGTCGGCCTGCGCCTCGAGACGGCCGACCTGGAGGCGCGTGGCACGTTGGACTACCGGTTCCCGTTCCGTCCGTCCTGGTCCCAGGTCTCGGACGTCTACGTGTGCCGCCGCTGGCAGGGAGAGCCCTCGGGCAGCGACGAGCTGGAGCCGCGGTGGGTCCCGGTCGACGCGGTGCCGTACGACGCGATGTGGGACGACGCGCGCTACTGGCTGCCGGGGGTGCTGGCCGGCGGGAGCGTCCGGGCGCGCTTCACCTTCGCGGAGGACAACGCGACCGTCTCGGGCTTCAGCGGCGCAGGCGTCTGACGGGCGGCGCGGCCCACTGACAGGCGGCGCTGCCCACTCGCTATCTGCGCGGGGGTCTAGCGGGCGCCGGCGCGGCCCTGCTGCACGCGGGTGCTGCCGGTGCGCGCCTCCTCGGCGGCTGCCATGACGTCGGCGTCCCCGCTGCGGCCACCGAGCGGGCGGACGAAGAAGTCGACGATCCCGGCCGCGATCGCCCCGAGGACGGCGAACATCGCCCAGCCGACGAACAGTCCGGCGGTGTTCCGGCCGTCGGCGGGCGCGAGGAACACGCTCGCCGCGTAGAGCGCGGCCGCGATCACGAGGAACGCGACGACGGCGGTGACGAGGACGCGGTGCCAGGCGGTGCGCGGGTGCATGCCGATCAGGATACGCGCGGTCCGGGGAACGACCGAGCGGGGGACGGAGTCGCTCAGCGCTCGGCGTGCCGTCCGTGCTGGCGCTCCTCGGGCGCGGCGGTCCGCGTCGTGCGGGATCCTGCCGGGGACGGGCGGCGACCGGACGCGTCCACGCGGGGGACGGGACGGGTGCGCGGGCCGCTGGACGAGCCTGCCGGCCGACCCGGGCCGGACCGGTCCGCCTGCCGCACCACGGGGATGCGTCCGGTCGGGGTGGCCTCCTGTTCGAGCCCGTCCCGGCCGCCGGTGAAGACGTCGCCGGAGACGCGGTCGTCCTCCCAGTCGTCGCGCAGGACGCTCAGCGTGCCGGTCTCGGTCGAGGTCAGGCCGTGGCGCTCGAGCTCGGCGTCCCGCTGCTTGCCGAGGAACTCGCGGTTCGCGGTCTGCGCGTCCTGGAACATCGTCGTGCGGTCGTTCACGATCGCGGAGATCCGGCGGCGTTCCCACCACTGCTTGCCGAAGAACATCAGCACGAGCCCGGCGGCGGCGTAGCAGCCCATCGTGATGAGTCCACGGCCGAACCCGGGGCCGACACCGTAGATCTCGTGCTTGATCATGTCGACCATGCTCGAACCGACCACGACGTGGTTGAGCCACGCGAACGGCTCCGGCATGAACCACTTCGGGTACGCGCCGCCGGAGGACGGCATCGAGAGGAAGACGAAGCAGATCATCGCGGGTGCGGCGATGAACCGGCCGACGAAGTAGCTCAGACCGTTCACGGCGAGGCCGATCGCGACGATCCAGCCCCAGGCGATCAGGACGAGTTCGATCCAGTGCCCGTGGATCGCGCCGACGACGGGTCCGGCGAGCGTGTTCGTGATCAGGGAGATCACGAGGCCGCCGACGACGATCACGGTCATCCGGGTGCGGTGCCGCAGCGGGCCGCCCATGATGCCGATGAACATCGCGACCATGTAGCCGCCGATGCACCAGGCGAGCATGACGTACATCGCGACGGTGCCGTACTCGTCGTACGCGGGCAGCGGCGCGAGCTCGGTGACGGTCGGGGCGGCGACGCCGATGCCGGTGAGCACGGAACTCAGCGTCGCGGGGACGAGCGAGGCGACCTGGAACTGGTGGGCGCTGGCCTTGAAGACCTCGTTGGCGGACGGGTCGTACGCGACGGCCATCGTGCCGGCGAGGACGTCCTGCTTCGCCCGGGCGAGCGAGTCGTAGACGTGGAAGACGTACTCGCCGGGCAGGGCCTTGTCGACGGCGGCGACGAGCGTCGGGTCGCTGCCGACCAGCGCCACGGGGACGTCGTGCGGGTGCGGGGCGTGGAAGGCGAAGACGTAGCAGAGGCAGAAGCCGACGATGAAGAACAGCGGCATCCACAGCTGCAGCCCGATGAGCTGCAGCGAGGGGTGGAGCGTGCCGTACCAGCGGCGGTAGCGACTGATCTTCTGCGGCTCGGGCACCGGCGCCTGACGCACGCGTGCCGCGCGGTGACCGCTGCCACGACTGCCGGCGACCGGTGCGCCGCGGCGGGGCTTCGAGCCGCCGCGGGTCGAGGGGCGGGTCTGCCGGGGCTTCGGCGCGGACGACCGCGGCACTCCGTCGCGATCGGGGAGGTCGCTGTTCCTGGGGACGTCGTTCCGCGGCTCGCTCACTCGGCGCTCTGCTCCTTCTGCTGGTCGGAGCATCACGGTACGCCGAGGGCGCTCACCGTGCGCCGAGAGCTGATGGAGCAGGACCGGCCGCGGTCGCGGCTGCGCCGGACCGGCAACGCCCGGGTCAGGACCGGCTGCGGGACGCCTGGGCCGAGTCCATCGCGAGCTCCTCGGCGTCGAGCGTCACGAGCACGCGGCGCATGACCTCCTCGTCGAGGTTGCCCTTCTCACGCTCCTCGAGCACGATCTCGCGCCGCCGGTCGAGCAGCTCGCGCCGGATGTCCTGGATCTGGGCGCCGCGGAGACGGAGGGGGGCGTTGCGGTCCTCGACCTCCTCTTCCTCGGCGTCGCGGCGGAACGTCTCGGCCTGCCGTTCGAGACGGGCCTTCAGCCGGTTCACGACGCTGTCCGACGCCTCGGCGCCGTACTGCTCCGCCCACGCCGGTCGCCGCCGTTCGAGCAGGGCGATCGCGGCCTCGGTCGTGCGCTGGTTGAGGCGCATCTCGCTCCGGACGTCCGCCTCGCCCTCGGCCGGGTCCTGCACCTGCAGCGCCCGGATCACGAAGGGCAGGGTCAGCCCCTGCAGCAGGAGCGTGCCGACGGTGACCACGAAGGCGATCACGAAGATGGTGTCCTGCGCCTTGACGTCGACCGAGTTGCCGACGACGGAGACCGCCGCGGCGAGGGTCACCACACCGCGCATGCCGGTCCACGAGATGACGGTGAGCTCCCGCCAGTTCAGCTTCGGTTCGGCGGAACCGCGCAGCCAGCGCAGGGACGGGTGACCGCGGGACAGCCGGACGCGCAACGGTCGCAGCCACCGGCCGTTGAAGCGGTTGCGCACGTACGACTCGAACACGAAGAGCGGTCGCACGAGGATCACGACGACCAGGACGACGGCCGCCGCGGTGAGGGTCTGCGTCAGGCTGCGGTCGCTCTCGACGAGGTCCTGCACGACGGTCTTCAGCTGCAGGCCGATGAGCGCGAAGACGAACCCCTCGAGGATCACGTCCGCACTCGTCCACAGCGGGCGCTCCTGCAGTCGGGTCGCGTAGCCCTCCTTCGGCGAGTTGTAGCCGATGTACAGGCCCGCGGTGACCACGGCGATGACCCCGGACCCCGAGAGGTGCTCGGCGAGGACGTAGGCGACGAAGGGCAGCAGGATGCTCATGATCGTCTCGACGACCGGGTCGTTGATGCGCATCCGGATCCAGTGGACGGCGACCCCGAGCACGATCCCCACCGCGAGGCCGACACCGATCGCGAGGCCGAAGATGCCGAGGTCCTGCCAGATCGTCAGCGACGTACCCGCGGCGATGAGGGTGAAGACCCGCACGAGGGTGAGCGACGCGGCGTCGTTGATGAGGCTCTCGCCGGACAGCACCGTCATCACCCGACGCGGGAGCCCGAGCTTCCGACCGATCGCCGCGGCGGACACGGCGTCCGGCGGAGCGACCACGGCGCCGAGCAGGATCGCCGCCGGCCAGTCCATGTCCGGGATGAGGACGTACGCCGCGACCGCCACCGCGAGGGCGGTGACGATGACGAGGAAGATGCCGAGTCGTCGGATCTGCTTGATGGACTGCCGGAAGCTCTGCCACGACACGTCGAGGGCGGCCGAGTAGAGCAGCGGCGGCAGGACGACGGTGAGGATCACCTCGGAGTCGATCTCGATCTCCGGCAGGCCCGGCAGGAACGAGACCGCGAGCGCCACGGCCGTCACCAGCAGGGGAGCGGGGAGACCCTTCGCCCGCGCGAAGCCGGTCACCGCGAGTGAACCGATCAACAGGATGAGGAGTTCCGCGGTGTCCATGGGACTCATTCTCCCATCGACATGGTTCGCACCCTGAACGATCCCGCAGGCACGGTGAACGCGAGGTGAACGACAGGGTTTGCCACGAGGCCGATCGGCTGGGACACTTGCCCGCGGTGGACATCACACTCATAGTCGTCCTGGTCATCGCGTTGGCCCTCTTCTTCGACTTCACAAACGGTTTTCACGACACCGCCAACGCGATGGCGACACCGATCGCCACCGGTGCCATGAAGCCCAAGGTGGCCGTCACGGTCGCCGCGGTGCTCAACCTCGTCGGTGCGTTCCTCAGCACCGCCGTGGCGACGTCGATCTCGCACGGGCTGATCAACGAGGGCCCCGGTGGCGTCGCGATCACCCCGGAGATGATCTTCGCGGGCCTCATCGGCGCGGTCGTGTGGAACATGATCACGTGGCTGCGCGGTCTGCCGTCGTCGTCCTCGCACGCACTGTTCGGTGGACTCATCGGCGCCGCGATCGTCGGCGCCGGCTTCGACTCCGTGAACTACGCCGCGCTGCTGACCGTCGTGATCATCCCGGCGTTCCTGTCGCCCGTGATCGCCGCGCTGGTGTCGCTCCTGGCCACCCGCATCGCCTACCGCGTGACCCGCCGTCCGGTCTTCCCGAACGAGCGTGGTGGCTTCCGCATCGGCCAGGTGTTCACGAGCTCCATGGTGTCGCTCGCGCACGGCACGAACGACGCGCAGAAGACCATGGGCGTGATCACGCTGACGCTCATCGCCTCGGGGGCGCAGTCGGCGGACCAGGGCGTGCAGTTCTGGGTCGTCGTCGCGTGCGCGCTCGCGATCGCCCTCGGCACCTACACCGGTGGCTGGCGGATCATCCGCACCCTCGGCTCCGGCATCACGGAGATCCGCGCCACGCAGGGCTTCGCGGCGGAGGCGTCCACCGCGGCCACGATCCTGGCGTCGAGCCACCTCGGCTTCGCGCTGTCGACCACGCAGGTGTCGTCGGGCTCGATCATCGGTGCGGGCCTCGGCCGCCGCGGCTCGAAGATCCAGTGGTCGACCGCGGGCAAGATCGTCATCGCCTGGTTCATCACCCTGCCGGCCGCCGCGGCCGTCGGTGCCGTCGCGTCGGGGATCGCCCGGCTCGGCGTCGGGGGACTCGTCATCGACGCGGTCGTCGGTGCGGCCGTCATCCTCGGGCTCTACCTGTGGTCGCTCCGCAAGCCGCACGACCAGGCGGCAGCGATCGAGGTCGACGTGGCCGCCAACGCGGTCTTCACCCGCAAGGAGCTCCGCGACATGCAGCGCAAGAAGCGTGCCGCGCGGGTCGCCGAGCGCCGCGCCGAGCTCAGCCGCGAGCGCACCCTGCGCCGCATGGCCGGACGGAACGGAGGACGCCGCTGATGGGCATCGACTGGTTCGCATTCCTGACCGTCGCGATCGTCGCGGTCGTCGCCGCGTGCTTCGTGGTCCTCGTCTACTCGATCGGCCTCCGTCTCTGGAGCGCCGCCGACACCCGCGCCGGCAAGTACACCGTGAAGGACGACGGCACCGTCGGCCCCGCCACGGCCGGCTTCCCCCAGCCCGGCACCGTGCAGCCCGGCGTCCGCGCGTTCCGCGCGCTGGCCGTCGCGTGCTTCGCCGTCTCCGGCCTGGCCGTGCTCTACGGCATCTACCTGATCGTCCCGCAGTTCCACTGACGGTCGCGACCACCTGACGGACGGCAGGCCCGTGGCGACGCCGCCACGGGCCTCCCGTCCGTCGTCGGTCACCACGCGCGCCCGCCTGCCGGACCCGACCGACCGGACGGGCTAGCCTCGGACGGGTGACCGGCAACGAAGCACCACGAACGCGCACCGAGACCGACTCCCTGGGATCCCGCGAGGTCCCGATCGACGCCTACTGGGGCATCAACACCCTGCGGGCGCTCGAGAACTTCCCGATCACGTCGGTGCCGATCGCGGTGTACCCGGACCTCATCGAGGCGCTCGCGACCGTGAAGCAGGCCGCGGCCCGGGCGAACAAGGCGATCGGGGTGCTCGACGCCGAGCGCGCCGACGCGATCGACCAGGCGGCGCAGGAGGTCCGCGACGGGCACCTGCGGGACCAGTTCGTCGTCGACGTCGTGCAGGGCGGCGCGGGGACCTCGACGAACATGAACACGAACGAGGTGCTCGCCAACCGCGCCCTCGAGATCCTCGGGCGTGAGAAGGGCGACTACGCGTACCTGCACCCGATCGACCACGTGAACCGCAGCCAGTCGACGAACGACACCTACCCGACGAGCATCAAGCTGGCGATGATCCTCGGGGTGCGGCGGCTCACAGGCGAGCTCGAGCGGCTGTCGGACGCCTTCGCCGAGCGGGGCCGGGCCTTCCAGGACGTCCTGAAGATCGGGCGCACGCAGCTGCAGGACGCGGTGCCGATGACCCTCGGGCAGGAGTTCACCGGGTTCGCGCACACCATCCAGGAGGACGTGCTGCTCCTCCGCACCGTCTCCCCGCTGCTCGCCGAGACGAACCTCGGCGCCACGGCGATCGGCACGGGCATCACCGCCGACCCGCAGTACCGCGACGAGGTCCGTCGGCAGCTCCAGGTCGCGAGCGGGCTCGACATCGTCACCGCACCAGACCTGATCGAGGCGACGAGCGATGCCGGCGCCTTCATGACGCTGTCCGGCACGGTCAAGCGCAGCGCCGCCAAGCTCTCGAAGATCTGCAACGACCTGCGGCTGCTCGCGTCGGGACCGCAGGCCGGGCTCGGCGAGATCACACTGCCCGCGCGGCAGGCCGGGTCGTCGATCATGCCCGGCAAGGTCAACCCGGTGATCCCCGAGGTGGTGAACCAGATCGCGTTCGCCGTCGCCGGTGCCGACACGACGGTGACGATGGCGGCCGAGGGCGGTCAGCTGCAGCTCAACGCCTTCGAGCCGATCATCACGCACTCGATCCTGCAGTCGCTGCAGTGGATGGCGAGCGGGTGCGTCACGCTCCGGTTGAACTGCGTCACCGGGATCGAGGCGAACGAGGCGAAGCTCGCCGCGCAGGTCGACACCAACGTCGGCGTCGTCACCGCCCTGACGCCGTACATCGGCTACGCGGCCGCGGCGTCGATCGCCCACACGGCGCTGACCACCTCGACGCCGATCGCGACGCTCGTCACGGCGGCCGGGCTCATGGACGAGGACCAGGTGCAGCGTGTCCTGTCGCCTGCGCGGTTGTCGGGCATCGAGCTCGCGACGGGGGCGATCCCGGTCGTCACCGAGGAGATGCTGGACGCCGAGGCAGCGAGGGTCGCGCGCGAGCGCTGATCGGGTCGGGCGCTGTCGGCCCCGCGAAACGCAACGTCAGCGGCACTGCGCAGCGGGACAGCGCTGCGAGCAGTCGCCGACGTTGCGTCTTGCGGAAGCGCACGGAAGCCGGCGGCGCTGCCGCCTACGGCAACGGGGGCTCGCCGACCCGCACCTGGCGGGACATCGCGCGCAGGTGCTCCTCGGTCGGCGAGGGCTCCTCGTGCTCGTCCTCCGCACGCTGCTGCGCGGCGACCCGCACCTGGTGCGCCGCCGCGATGTCCTGGTCACGCCAGCGCGCGAGCGTGAAGTTCCGCGTGACGTCGCGCAGCGGGAGCCGGATCGACTCGTCCGCCTCGATGCCGGCGAGGAGCTGGCGCATCCGGATGACCTCGGAGTCGAGCTCTCCGCCGACCACGAGCACGAAGTTCGAGATGTACAGGTACACGAGCAGCAGGATCGCGCCGCCGAGCCAGCCGTACGCCCGGTTCCCGCCGCTGCCGACCGTCTCGACGTAGACCGAGAACCCCACCGTCGCCAGCGCCCACGTCACGATCGCGAACGCCGCTCCGGCGGACACCCACCGCAGCTGCGGGGTCTTCACGTTCGGCGTCGCGTAGTACAGCACGGCCACCATCACCACGAGGACGACCGCGAGCACGGGCCACTTCGCCACGTTCCACAGGTCGTCGATCCACGGCGCCCACCCGAGCTGTCGGACGATCGCCGCCGAGATCGTGGGCGTACCGAGCAGGATGACGATCGCGATCGCGCCGCCCACCATCACGAGCAGCGTGACGAGGAGCATCATGCTGCGGAACTTCCAGATCCGCCGACCCTCCTCGACCTCGTACGCGGTGTTCATCGCGCGACCGAACGCCGTCGCGTACCCGGAGAGCGACCACAGCGTCAGGACGAGCCCGATCGAGAAACCCACCCACGGGTTGTCGAGCGTCAGGAGCTGCCGCAGCGGTCCCTCGAGGTGCTGCGCGGTCTCCGGGCGGACGATGTACCCGAGCACCTGGACGATGTCGGTCAGGCTGTCGCCCTGCCGGTCGACGACGGACAGGGCCGACACGACCGCGAGCGCCGCGGGGAACACCGTCAGCAGGGCGAAGAACGTCAGCGAGGCAGCGGCGTCGACGACCCGGTGGCGGATCACGGAGTGGTAGGTGCGCCGGACGACCGCGCGGACGCCGGTCCGCTGCAGGTCGCGCGAGGCGCTGTCGGGCATGCGATGTACCGTACCCGACCCCATGACGGCCGGGAGGCGCGGGGCGGCACCGCCACGCGCCTCCCGGCCGTCGCCTGCTCGCGTCCCGTTCCGTGGTCCGGTGTCGCCGCCGTCGCGCAGCCCGCTGCCGATCAGTCCGCGAAAGCGACAGATGTCCGTCGACGGTCTGCGCGCATCTGTCGCTTCGGCAAGGGAGTCGCTCGTGCGGTCCCGGTCATGCGGCCCCTGCCCGGCCGCCGGTCAGTTCGCGTGCGGGTCGAGCGCGTCGTACCGGCGGAAGGACGGCACCAGCCGGAGGAGCAGCGCGACGAGGCCGATGATGAGCACACCGCCGATGACCGGCGGGTACGCGATGCCGGCCGCGACGACGAGCCCGGCGTACAGGTCGCCGAGTCGTGGACCGCCGGTCACGACGACGATGAAGATGCCCTGCAGCCGACCGCGCATCCCGTCGGGCGAGGCCGCCTGCAGGATCGTGTTGCGGAACACCGAGCTGACGTTGTCCGCACCGCCCGCCGCCGCGAGGAACAGCGCTGCGAGCCCGAGCGCGGGCAGGATCTCGACGCCGAACGCCTCGCCGGAGCGACCCCCGAGCAGGTGCGCGACCGCGATGACGACACCGAAGGCCGCGATCGCCCCGCCGTAGGCCGTGATCGCCCAACCGACCGCCTCGCCCTGGCGGCGCACGTGCCCGAGCGGACCGGAGAACACGCTCGACAGCAGGGCGCCGACGGCGTAGGCGGCGGTCAGGGTGCCGACCGTGATCGACCCGCCGCCGATGACGAGCGCGCCGATCGCCGGGAAGAGCACCCGCGGCTGCCCGAAGGTCATCGCGACGATGTCGAGCACGAACGTCATGGTGATGTTGCGGGAGCGCTTCAGGAAGCGCGCGCCCTCGACCAGCGAGCGCAGCCCGGGGCGGAGCGCGTCGTGCTCGGCCGCCATCCGCGGCAGGGTGAAGACGCCGAGGAACGCGAACGTGAAGAGCACGACGTCGATCGTGTAGGTCGGCGCGAACCCGACGCTCGCGATGAGGACACCGGCGATCGCCGGACCCACGGTGACCTGGAACCCGGACGCGATGCCGCCGAGGGCGCTCGCCGCGGGGAGCAGGTCGGTGCCGACGAGCCGGGGGACGATCGCCGAGCGGGAGGCGTTGCTCACGGTCGCGGCCACCGCGTTCACGGTCGCGAGGACGTAGAGGAGCGCCACGCTCTGCAGCCCGAGCCAGGCGTGCGTGGCGATGAGCGCGACCGCGGCCCAGGCGACGATCGCCGACACCAGGGCCACGAGCCGCCGGTCGAAGGCGTCGGCGAGCATCCCGCCGTAGAGCCCGGCGACGATCATCGGCACGAGCGCGATGACGCCGACGAGCGCGACCGCGAAGGTCGATCGGGTGATCTCGTACACCTCGAGGCCGACCGCGACGGTGGTCATCTGCGTGCCGATGCCGGCGATCGCGGTGCCGGCCCAGAGTCGCGCGAACGCGGGGGAGCGGCGGAGCGGGGTGAGGTCGGCGAGCAGGCGGCGGCGGGGTGCGGTGTCAGGTCGTGTCACGGTGGAACCATTCTGGTGCTCCTGCCGCGCGAGCGGGCGGAATCCGCACCGGCGCGAGCGCGAGCGGGCGCGTTCCGTCGTGATCGTCCGCCGAGCGTGACGGATCGGGCCCGTTCGCGGGGAGCGAGACATCCGCGCCGCCGAGGAGGCACCTGCACCCCACCTGGTTGACTGACCGGCATGACTGACCTCAACAGCAAGCCCGAGTTCGACGCCCCCGAGGGCCCGGCCCCCACCGAGCTCGTGATCACCGACATCGTCGAGGGTGACGGCGACGTCGCGCAGCCCGGCTCGACCGTCAAGGTGCACTACGCCGGCGTCGAGTACGAGTCCGGCGAGGAGTTCGACAGCTCGTGGAACCGCGGCGAGCCGATCGACTTCCCGCTCGCGGCGCTCGTCCGCGGCTGGCAGGAGGGCATCCCCGGCATGAAGGTCGGCGGTCGCCGCAAGCTCACCGTCCCGCCGGAGCTCGCCTACGGCCCGGCCGGCGGCGGTCACTTCCTGTCCGGCAAGACCCTCATCTTCGTCATCGACCTGCTCGGGGTCCGCTGATGCAGGTCGGCGCGCCCACCATCGAGCTGAACGACGGTCACCGCTTCCCGGAGCTCGGCCTCGGCACGTACGGGCTGAACGGCGACGAGGGCACCGCAGCGGTCGGCGCGGCGATCACGAGCGGCTACCGGCTGCTCGACACCGCGCTGAACTACGGCAACGAGGACGCCGTCGGTCGTGCCGTCCGCGAGTCCGAGGTCGACCGCGAGGACCTCGTCGTCACCTCGAAGCTGCCCGGCCGGCACCACGGCTACGACGAGGCGCACCGCTCGATCGACGAGACGCTCGGCAACCTCGGGCTGGACCGCGTCGACCTGTACCTCATTCACTGGCCGAACCCCTCGGTCGGCAAGTTCGTCGACACGTGGAAGGCGTTCGTCGACCTCCGGGACAGCGGCAAGGTCCGCTCGATCGGCGTCTCGAACTTCACGCCGGAGCACTTGAAGGCGATCATCGACGCGACCGGCGTCGCGCCGGCCGTGAACCAGGTCGAGCTGCACCCGTACTTCCCGCAGGCCGAGCTCCGCGGGGTGCACGCCGAGTACGGCATCGTCACCGAGAGCTGGAGCCCGCTCGCGAAGCAGTCCGAACTGCTCACCGAGCA
Source organism: Curtobacterium sp. NPDC087080 (assembly GCF_044745105.1). Lineage (NCBI taxonomy): Bacteria > Bacillati > Actinomycetota > Actinomycetes > Micrococcales > Microbacteriaceae > Curtobacterium > Curtobacterium sp. NPDC087080. The sequence goes on from NZ_JBIUZP010000002.1 coordinate 807,920, forward strand.
GCCCGTGCTCGAAGCGGCGGCCGCCCACGGCGTGACGCCCGGCCAGGTCGTGCTGCGCTGGCACGTCCAGCTCGGTGCGGTCCCGGTGCCGAAGTCCGGCGACGCGGACCGGCAGCGCGAGAACCTCGACGTCTTCGGCTTCGAGCTGACCGACGACGAGGTCCGCGCGATCTCGGGCCTCGAGCGCGGCCGCCTCTGGGACGGCGACCCGGACACGCACGAGGAGATGTAGGGGCTGCCGCCCTGACGGACGGGAGGCACGTGGCGGGTCCGCCACGTGCCTCCCGTCCGTCACGCGTCGCGACGCCCCCGGTGGTCTCCCGGCGGGACTACACTGGACACCCCTGTTTCCCGAAGGGTGGCGTGTGTCCGAACCGACCGAGACCGACCGCGAACGTACCTACGTCGACGGTCTCTTCACCCGTCTCGACGAGCTGACGGCCGAGGCCGAGCAGCGCCTCGCCGAGACCCGCCGCCAGGCGGTCGGCGGCAACCACCAGAGCCGCAGCGAGCGCGACGCCTACGCACGCCTCTACGAGGACACGATCGCCACGCTCGACCGCGTCGGCGACCGCCTCGTCTTCGGTCGGCTCGAGGTGTCCGAGCCGGAGTCGCCCGACGACACGTTCCGGTACATCGGCCGCGTCGGCCTCCGCGACGTCGAGCACCGACCGCTCGTGCTCGACTGGCGCGTCCCCGGTGCGAGCGCCTTCTACCAGGCGACCGCAGCGCACCCGATGGGCATGCGCGCCCGCCGCCACCTGACGCTCGAGGGCCGCACGGTCGTGAACGTCGAGGACGAGGTCTTCGACGCGACCCTGTACGACGACGAGCGCACGCACCTGCAGGGCGAGGGCGCGCTGCTCGCGGCGGTCACCGCCGAGCGCACCGGTCGGATGACCGACATCGTCGCGACGATCCAGGGCGAGCAGGACCGCATCATCCGCTCCGCGCTCGAGGGTGTCCTCATCGTGCAGGGCGGCCCCGGCACGGGCAAGACCGCCGTGGCGCTGCACCGCGCCGCGTACCTGCTCTACACGCACCGCGACCGGCTCCGGGGCTCCGGCGTGCTCATGGTCGGGCCGTCCCCGGCGTTCCTGACGTACATCGAGCAGGTGCTGCCGTCGCTCGGCGAGACCGGCGTGGTGATGGCGTCGCTCGGGTCGCTGTACCCGGGCGTGCACGCGACGACGCACGACCACGGGGACGTCGCCGCGGTGAAGGGCTCGGCGCAGATGGCGTCGCTGCTCCGCCGTGCCGTCCGCTCCCGCCAGGTCGTGCCGACCGAGTCGGTCGTGCTCGACGTCGAGGGGGAGCGGCTCACGGTGCCGCCGCAGCTCGTCGCCGACGCCCTCAAGCGGGCGCAGGACCGTGGGAAGCCCCACAACGTCGCCCGGGTCACCTTCAACAAGATCGCCCTCGACGCGATGACCCGGCTGCTCGCCGACCAGCTGCGTGCCCGCGGCACGACGGTGGACGAGGCCGACGAGAAGGTCCTGCGCGAGGACATCCGCAGCTCGTACGACGCCCGGGTCCTGCTCAACACCGCCTGGCTGCCGCTCCCGCCGGAGAAGTTCCTCGAGGACCTCTACGCGCGCCCGAACTGGCTCGCCTCGCTGACGCCCGACTGGACCCCCGCCCGCCGGGCCCTGCTCCAGCGACCTCGCGGCGCCGGTTTCACGATCGAGGACGTCCCGCTCCTCGACGAGGCCGCCGAGCTCCTCGGCCCGTTCGACCCCACCGGCGGCGCCGCGAAGCGCGCCGCCAAGGCCAGCCGCAACCGCGACATCGAGAACGCCCGTCAGGCGATCGAGAACATGGGCGTCGAGGGCATCGTCTCCGCCGAGCAGGTCGCCGGGTCCTTCGCGGAGGGCGGCGACCCGCGCACCACGGCCGAGCGCGCAGCCGAGGACCGCGAGTGGACCTACGGGCACATCGTCGTCGACGAGGCCCAGGAGCTCTCGCCGATGCAGTGGCGGGTGCTCGCACGCCGCAACCCGCTGCGGTCGTTCACGATCGTCGGCGACATGGCGCAGGGCTCCTCGCCGGCCGCCGCGCGCACCTGGGACGACGTCGTCGGTGCCCTCGCGCGTCGCCGTCGTGGTCGCGCGCCCGTGGTGCCGCTCGACCACCGGATCGAGGAGCTCACGGTGAACTACCGCACCCCGAGGTCGATCGTGCAGGCCGCGGGTGCGTTCGCCGACGCCGCCGGGCTGGCGGTCACCAGGACCGAGGCCGTGCGTGACGGCGACCCGGTGGACCGCGTGTCGGTGCGCCGCGTGGCGCTGCTGGACACGGTCGCCGAGCGCGTCGAGGCCGAGCGCGGCCGGATCGGGTCGGGCACGATCGGCGTCATCGTCCCCGAGGCCGACGTCGCTGCGGTGCGCGAGCGCCTGGCGCGGACCGACGCGGACGTCCGGGGGCTCGGTTCGCCGCGACCGGGGTCGGTGACGGTCCTGACGGGGGCGGACGCGAAGGGCCTCGAGTTCGACGGCGTGCTGTTGGTCGACCCCGACCGGGTCGGTGCGGACGCGGCACGCGCCGCGGCCGCGGTGTACGTCGCGATGACGCGGCCGACGCGACGGCTGGTCGTGGTCGACGTCACCGACTGACGCGAGTCCGGCGGGAGCGGCGGCCGGCGGTCGCGCGGCGCTCAGCTGACGGGTTCGCCCTCGTCGCGCACGCGCGTGACGAGGGCGGCCCACGGGCCGTCGAGCTGGCTGCCGGGGATCGTGACGGTGGTGCGGGCCACGCTCACCGTCCAGGTGAAGTCGTCGGGCACCGCGTGCCGTCGCCGGACCGGGGCCTCGCGCGGGAGTGCGCCGACCAGGTCGTCCCAGGCGTCCGGGTCGTCGCACGAGTCGGTGTCGATCCGCCATCCCCGTGAGAGGCCGGCGAACCCACCACTGCGGCGGACGACGATCTGCATGCTCCGGTTCTACGCCGTCACGGACCGGTGAGCACGCCGACGCTCCGCCAGGCGTCCTCGACCGCGGCGTGCTCCGCCGAGCCCTGCCCGAACCGTGCCGCGGCGGCCTCGACGGTGACCCGGGCGAAGCCGGCGAAGTCGATGTCCTCGGTCGTCTCCGGCGAGGTCAGGGCGTCCCACCAGACGGCTCCGGCGCCCTGCCACGCGTACCCGCCGACGGCCGTCGCGGCGAGGAAGAACGCGTGGTTCGGGATGCCCGAGTTCAGGTGCACGCCGCCGGAGTCCTCGGTGGTCTCGACGTAGTCGGCCATGGTCGCCGGCTGCGGGTCCTTCCCGAGCACCGGGTCGTCGTACGCGGTCCCCGGCGCCCGCATCGACCGGAGTGCCACACCGTGCACGGCGTCGGTGAAGAGCCCCTCGCCGATGAGCCACGTGGCCTGGTCGGCGGTCTGCCCGGCGGCGTACTGCGCGACGAGCGAGCCGAAGACGTCGCTGACCGACTCGTTCAGCGCGCCGGACTGCCCCTGGTACGTCAGGTCGGCCGTGTACTGCGTGACGCCGTGCGCGAGCTCGTGGCCGATGACGTCGAGCGCGACCGTGAAGCGCCGGAACACCTCGTCGTCCCCGTCGCCGAACACCATCCGCTGACCGTCCCAGTAGGCGTTGTCGTAGTCCTGCCCGTAGTGCACCGTGGCGTCGAGCGGGAGCCCGGTGCCGTCGATCGACACCCGGCCGAACACGTCGAGCCAGAACGCGTGCGTCGCGCCGAGGCCGGCGTACGCCTCGTCGACCGCGGCGTCACCCGAGTTCGGGTCGCCCTCGCGCCGGACGACCGTGCCGGGCAGGGTCGTCGTGCCGTGGGCGTCGGCGACGGTGCGCTGCGGCGATCGGTCGACCGTGCCGCTGATGCCCTGCGGCCGGACGCGGTGCTCGTGCTTCGGTGCGGCGACGACGTCCATCTCGGCGAGGGCGGTGCGCGCCGCCGAGGCCGCGCGGGGGTGCTCCGACGCGGCGGCGACGGCGCGCAGCAGGTACGGCGGGACGACGGAGTGGCGACGGGTGGCGGTCATGGCGCCATGGAACCACCGACGACCGACGGCGGCGCGGTGCCTGCGCCGCTCGGGGCCGCCGGGGTGGCGTGGCCGGCACCGCTGGGGTGGTGCGGCTGGCTCAGTCCTGCCGGCGGTGCGCCACGAGCGCCAGGGCGTACGACTCCCACCACTGCCCGGCCGCTGGCCCGCCGTTGCACGTGCCGTCGCTCAGCCCGGGGGTCTTCACCCACAGCAGGGCGTCGAGGCGTGAGGACCCCCCGGTGACGTGCGGCGCCTGTCCGAGTCCCGCACCCTCGGGGTTGCACCAGGTCCCGCGCCACCCCTGCCCGTTCCGCGAGACGTCGATCACGAAGTGCGGGTCGCCGCCGATCGCGTCCGCCAACCGGTCGGCGTACGCACGTTCCGAGTCGACCCGGTAGAAGTTCGAGACGTTCGTCGCGAAGCCCTGCGTCCGGTCCACCCCGGCCTGCCGCAGCCACCGTGCCATCGTGGCGACGGGCACCCGGTCCTCGTTGCCGCCGTCGAGGTACACCGTGAGCCCGTGCCCGGAGAGCTCGTCCACCGCGCGGTCGAGCAGCCGCAGCCGGTCCTGGCCGAGGCGCTCGCAGACGTGGATCTGCGCGATCGAGTCCGGTTCGACGAGCACGACCGCGTGCGACCCCGCCATCGCCCGGACGGCCGACCGCACCCACGGCAGGTAGGCGTCCTCGGCGGTGCCGCCCGCGGAGTAGCTGCCGCAGTCGCGGTCCGGGATCGCGTAGAGGACGAAGACGGGTGTGCGGTGCTGCTGCTCGGCGCTCCGCACGACCCGCCGGACGACGGTGCGGGTGGCCGACTCGGAGGGGTCCGTCAGCCAGGTCGCCACCGGCTGGTCCGCGATCTCGTCGATCTGGGCGGCGGTGGTGCGCTCGCCGTCCGCCCGCGCGTCCGCTGCGCGGCGGGCCGCCTGGTTGTCCTGTTCCGGTTGGCGCGCCAGGCCGCCCGGGAACGCCGCCGCGGCCGACTCGCGAGCGGCGCGCGGCGTCTCCGTGCCCGCACCACCACGTCCACCGCCGTCCGGTCCGGTCACCGTGCTGAGCACGAGCGCAGCGACGGCCACCGCGACGACGGCTCCCACGGCGAGCACCGCCCACTGTCGTCGTCCGCTGCCCCTGGTGCGGTCGTCCGTCCCCTGCTCCGGCATGCGTCCATGCTGGCAGGAGGGCACGGCGTCGTGCCAGCGTGGCCCGGCGTCCGCCCAGGTGGAGCGCGGCCCGCTGCCAGGAGCCGGCAGTGATACTGACCGGATGTTCCGGAAGCTCCTGCTGCTCGCCCTCACCGCCGGCTACGCCTGGGTGATCTGGCGGATGACGCTGACGCCGCGGGTCTTCACGCACGCGCAGGACGAGCTCGTGCTGCACGTCATCGCCTGGCTGCAGCAGCTGCCGCACGGCGCGTGGTTCAGCTACGACCGGGTCGAGTTCCTCGCGAACATCGGCATGTTCGTCCCCGTCGGGATGATCGCGGCGCTGTGGCTCCCGCGCCGCTGGTGGCTGCTGGGTGCCGTGGTCGCGGTCGCGTTGTCGGTCGGCATCGAGCTCGCGCAGGCCGTGTTCCTGCCCCACCGCGTCGCGGACCCGCGGGACGTCCTGTCGAACGGCCTCGGCGGGCTGCTCGGCGCCACGCTCGTCGGGCTCGTCCGCAGCCTGCTCCCGGTGCCGCGACGGCAGCGGCTGCGTGCCCGCACGGTCTGATCTCTGGTAGTCTCGTCCGGTTGCCGTCGAACGGCCGCGGACAAAGAGCGCCCATGCATCAGGCATGAGCACCGCGCAACGGACAGGAAGGGGATCATCCATGGCACTTGACGCAAAGGTCAAGCAGGAGATCATCGAAGAGTACGCGACCCACCCGGGCGACACCGGATCCCCCGAGGTCCAGGTCGCCGTTCTGACGCGTCGCATCAACGACCTGAACGAGCACCTCAAGGAGCACAAGCACGACCACCACTCGCGTCGTGGTCTGCTGCTCATGGTCGGTCAGCGTCGCCGTCTCCTCGGTTACCTCTCCGACGTCGACATCAGCCGCTACCGTGCGCTCATCGAGCGCCTCGGCCTGCGTCGCTAGTCGACTCGCAGACACTGCGTGACCGAACGCCCCGGTCCTCCTCGTGAGGACCGGGGCGTTCCTCGTTCCCCGCCTGCCGAGGGCCGGGAATGGTTGCGTCGCGGACGCGGTTCGGTAGGCTGTTCATGCAAACGCATCGAAAGTCGGGAATCGCCATGACCACCATCGCCGTCGTCTCCGCCGGGCTCTCCGAGCCCAGCTCCACCCGCCTGCTCGCAGACCGGCTCGCCGCGTCAGCGGTCGCCGCCGTCTCGGCGGACCAGCCGGGAGGCACGGTGGACGTCCGCCACGTCGAGCTGCGTCCGATCGCCCACGAGATCGTCGACGCGATGCTCACCGGGTTCGCCGCACCGGGCCTCGCCGCCGCCCAGCGCACGGTACTCGAGGCCGACGCGCTCGTCTTCGTCACCCCGGTCTTCACCGCGGGGATCAGCGGTCTGGCGAAGTCGTTCCTCGACGTGCTCGACAAGGACGGCGTGACCGACCTGCCGGTGCTGCTCGCCGCGACCGGGGGGACCGCACGGCACTCGCTCGCGATCGACCACGCCCTGCGCCCGGTGTTCGCGTACCTGCGCGCCGCGGTGGTGCCCACCGGCGTCTTCGCCGCGACCGACGACTGGGGGAGCGAGGCGGACTCCGCCGCACTGGACGCACGCATCCACCGGGCCGGGGCCGACCTGGCCTGGGCGATCCGGGCCTCCCGGCGGACGCCGCAGCAGGACGCGCTCGCCGCGCCGACCGACTTCGCGTCCCTGCTCGGTGGCCTCGGCCACTGAGCGGGCCACCCCCGGACGCCGGTCGATCAGTACCAGTGCGGGTTGACGCTCATCTCGTGGTTCCACGCCGCGCAGGGGGAGCCGTAGGCGTCGTGGATGTACGCCAGTCCCCAGTTGATCTGCGTCGCCGCGTTCGTCCGCCAGTCCGCCCCGGCGACGCCCATCTTCCTCGCCGGCAGTGACTGCGGGATCCCGTACGCGCCGCTCGAGGCGTTGAGGGCGTTGGCGCGCCAGCCGGACTCCTGGTTCCAGAGGGACACCAGGCACGAGAACTGGTCGCCGCCCCAGCCGTAGGCGCCGATGGCGCCGCGGGCGTAGGCCTGCGCTCCGGCCGGGTCGACGGTGACCCCGCCCGTGCTCGGGTAGGACGTGTCCGAGCCGCCGCTCGTCGGGGCCGGCGAGGACGGCGACGGCACGGCAGCGGCTGCTGCTGCTGCCTCGGCGGCGGCTCGTTCGCGCGCCCGCTGCTGGGCGGCCTGCTGCGCGGCGACCTGCACGCCGAGCTCGTACTGCTGCTCGGTCGCGGCGGTGGTGTCCTTCAGCGCGGCCAGTTGTGCGTACAGCTCGTCGCTGTGCTGCTGCGTGTCCGCGACGGCCCGTGCGGCTGCGTCGGATGCCGAGCGGGCCGTGGCGGAGCGCTGCTCGGCCGCGGCGGCGAGGCTGCTCCGCTCGGACTCGGCGCGCTCGGCCTGGTCGTGCAGCGACTCCGCGGTGTGGCCGGCGACCGAGGCGTCCTCGAGCACGCCCTGCCACGTGCTCGAGAGCTGGGCGACCGCGCCGAGCTGGTAGAGCAGCTGGTCCGGGTCCTGCGTGGTGGCGATGCGGGTCGTCATGGCGTTCTGGCTGCCGTCGCGGTAGAGCGTCGCGGCCAACTGCCCGGCTCGGTCCTGCGCCTGGGCGGCGGTGCGCTCGGCGTCGTCGGCCTGGGTCCGCAGGGTCGAGGCGGTCTGCGTCGCCGAAGCGAGGTCCGCCTCGGCGCGGTCGGCGGCCGCGGAGGCGTCGAGGGCTGTCTGCGACTTCGCGGCGGCGTCAGCCTGCACCGACTGCAGCGCCGCCTGCACCTTCGTCGCCTCGGCGGCGGCGGCCGCCTCGTTCCCCTTCGCCTGCTGCACGTCCTGCCAGGTGGGGTACTGCGTCGTCGCGGCGTCCGCGGGCAGGACGGTGACGACCGGTGCGACGAGCGCGCCCACGACCACGGCGGTCGCGACGAGCACGGACCGGGAGGGGCTGGTGCGCATGGCGGCAGGCTACCGGGGACACGCCCGTTCGCCAGGAGCAACACCCGCCCGGCGCCTGAGGACTGGTAAAGTCCTCATCGTCCGGGGACCGTTCTCCGGGCGTCACGCTCCGGACGTCACACTCGCGGAGCTGGCACACAACACTGCGCAGACCGGGCACGGAGCTGGTCATCGGTGGTGGCTCGCGGGCCGTTCGGAGTCCCGAGTGCTTCTACTGCTGGCCAGACATGCGCCCCGACCTCTCGGCGCGCACGCACCACGAGTGCCGTCGCCCAGGTCTGCCGAACACGTCAAGGAGGCACCCTTTTGGAGGGTCCCGAGATCAAGTTCGCCGAAGCCGTCATCGACAACGGCAAGTTCGGCAAGCGCGTCGTCCGGTTCGAGACCGGCCGCCTCGCACAGCAGGCCCAGGGCGCGGTCGCCGCGTACCTCGACGAGGAGACCATGCTCCTCTCGGCCACCAGCGCCGGCAAGCACCCGCGTGAGGGCTTCGACTTCTTCCCGCTGACGGTCGACGTCGAGGAGCGCTCGTACGCCGCCGGCAAGATCCCCGGCTCGTTCTTCCGTCGCGAGGGCCGTCCGAGCACCGAGGCGATCCTCGTCTGCCGGCTCATCGACCGGCCGCTGCGTCCGTCGTTCGTCGACGGCCTGCGCAACGAGGTCCAGATCGTCATCACCGTCCTGAGCATCGCGCCGGACGAGTTCTACGACGCGCTCGCGATCAACGCGGCGTCCGCGTCGACCCAGATCTCCGGTCTGCCGTTCTCCGGCCCGATCGCCGGTGTGCGCCTCGCACTGATCGGTGACCAGTGGGTCGCGTTCCCGAAGGCCTCGCAGCTGGCCGACGCCGTCTTCGACCTCACCGTCGCGGGCCGTGTCGTCACCGACGAGCAGGGCAACGAGGACGTCGCCATCATGATGGTCGAGGCCGAGGCGACCGAGCACGCCTGGGGTCTCATCCAGGGCGGCGCGACCAAGCCCGACGAGGCGATCGTCGCGCAGGGCCTCGAGGCGGCCAAGCCGTTCCTCAAGGTCCTGGTCGAGGCGCAGGCGAAGATGGCCGCGCAGTCGGCCAAGGAGATCCAGGACTACCCGGTCTTCCCGCCGTACGCGCCCGAGGTCTACTCCGCGGTCGAGGCACTCGCCCTCGACGAGCTGAAGGACGTCTACCAGATCGCCGGCAAGGTCGAGCGTCAGGACAAGGACGACGCCCTGAAGGCCCGCGTCAAGGAGGCCGTCGCCGCCAAGGTCGAGGCCGGGGAGCTTCCCGACAGCGCCGTCGGCCAGGTCGGTGCCGCCTACAAGTCGGTCACGAAGAAGGTCGTCCGCGGCCGCATCCTGACCGAGCAGGTCCGCATGGACGGTCGCGGCCTCGCCGACATCCGTCCGCTCGACGCCGAGGTCGCCGTGATCCCGCGCGTCCACGGTTCCGCGGTGTTCCAGCGCGGCGAGACGCAGATCCTCGGCGTCACCACGCTGAACATGCTCAAGATGGAGCAGCAGATCGACTCGCTGTCGCCCGTCACGAAGAAGCGCTACCTGCACCACTACAACTTCCCGCCCTACTCGACCGGTGAGACCGGTCGTGTCGGTTCGCCGAAGCGTCGCGAGATCGGGCACGGCTTCCTCGCCGAGCGCGCCCTCGTGCCGGTGCTGCCGTCGCGCGAGGAGTTCCCGTACGCCATCCGCCAGGTGTCCGAGGCGCTGAGCTCCAACGGCTCGACGTCGATGGGCTCGGTCTGCGCGTCGACCCTGTCGCTCCTCAACGCCGGTGTGCCGCTGCGCGCCCCGGTCGCGGGCATCGCGATGGGCCTCGTCTCCGACACCGTCGACGGCCAGACCCGCTACGCGGCGCTGACCGACATCCTCGGTGCCGAGGACGCCCTCGGCGACATGGACTTCAAGGTCGCCGGCACGTCGGAGTTCGTCACCGCGATCCAGCTCGACACGAAGCTCGACGGCATCCCGTCGTCGGTCCTCGACGCCGCGCTGAAGCAGGCCAAGGAGGCCCGCTCGGCCATCCTCGGTGTCCTCAACGAGGCCATCGACGGACCGGACGAGATGGCCGACACCGCCCCGCGCGTGATCTCGGTCAACATCCCGGTCGACAAGATCGGCGAGCTGATCGGCCCGAAGGGCAAGACGATCAACGGCATCCAGGACGAGACCGGCGCCGACATCTCGATCGAGGACGACGGCACCGTCTACATCGGCGCCGTCGACGGCCCGTCGGCCGAGGCCGCACGCGCCCAGGTCAACGCGATCGCGAACCCGACGAACCCGGAGATCGGGGACCAGTTCCTCGGCACGGTCGTCAAGATCGCGACGTTCGGTGCCTTCGTGTCGCTGCTCCCGGGCCGCGACGGTCTGCTCCACGTCTCCGAGGTCCGCAAGCTCGCCGGTGGCAAGCGTGTGGAGAACGTCGAGGACGTCCTCGGCGTCGGCCAGAAGGTCCTGGTCGAGGTCACCAAGGTGGACGACCGCGGCAAGCTGTCGCTCGCGCCGGTCGTCGCGGACGAGGTCGACACCGAGGGTCGCGAGGGCCACGAGAAGCACACCGAGGACAACGCCGAGGGTTGATCCCTCGCGCCTCGCGCTGCTGACACCGCAACGGCCGCCGCTCCTGCTGGAGCGGCGGCCGTTGCCGTGTGTGCGGCGCTCGGCGGGCGCGAGACTCGGGCTGCGCGACGGTTCTCGGGCCTGGGAGCACGAGAACCGTCGCCGACGCCGAGACTCGGCACCCGGGGCGCCTGCGGGGTGCGTCAGGCGGCGGGCGTCTCCTGCGTGCCGGTCAGCTGCGCGCGGCCGAGCAGGTGCTCCCGGAGCAGGAAGCCGACGACGGCCGGGGTGGCGTCGGCGGGCGCCTCGAGCACCGGCACGTCGAGTGCGCTGACGGTGAAGACGTAGCGGTGGGGTCCGTGGCCGGCGGGCGGTGCGGCGCCGAGGAAGGTGTCGGTGCCGTACTCGTTGCGGCGGCGCAGTGCCTCGGCGGGCAGCAGCGCGTCGTCGGTCCCGGCGCCCTGCGGGAGCGAGGTGGTCGACGCCGGGACGTCCGTCAGGCTCCAGTGCCAGAAGCCCGAGCCGGTCGGGGCGTCGGGGTCGTACACGGTGAGGACGTAGCTCTGCGTGCCCTCGGGTGCGCCGGACCACTCGAGCGCGGGGGAGCGGTCCTCGCCGCCGACGTCGGAGCCGCGCGCCCAGTCGGGCAGCGCGCCACCGTCGGCGAAGTCGGGGCTCGTCAGGGTGAACGTGGGGACCTCGGGGAGGTTCCAGTTGGGGTCGTTGGCCATGCGTTCCAGCCAACACCCGCGGCCTGTCCCGAGGGTGGGACGGACCGGGTGGGACGGACGGGAGGCGCGTGGCGGCGCCGCCCCGCGCCTCCCGTCCGCAGCGTGCGCACGCGCGTGCCGTGGCCGGTGCGCGGTCCACGTTCCGTACGCGAGAGCGACAGGCCGCCGCGAACCGTCCGCGGAAGCCTGTCGCTTTCGCGGAGACGACCCGCGGGGAGGAGCTGCGGAGCGGTCCGCGGCGGGGGAGGACCCCTGGCGACGCCGAGGTGCCAGCGAGGTCAGCGCGTGATGACGCGCTCGACGACCCGCCCGAGCGCTGCCGTCGCGGCGATCGCGTCGCCGGCGTACGCACCGGCCATCACGCCGTCGCGCGCGAGCATGAGTTCGTCGGCACCGTCGCCCGGCATCGGGTGTCCGGCGCGCTGCAGCAGCGCGAAGAGCTGTTCCGTGTACCAGTCACGGTGTGCGGCGACGACCTGGCGGACCGGGTCGCGGGGGTCGTGGTACTCCGCAGCCGCGTTCAGGAAGGCGCAGCCGCGGAAGTCCGGGCGTCCGACGTCGTCGGAGACCGCTGCGACCCAGGCGCGGACGGCTTCCACCGGGGAGGCTGCCTCGTCGACCAGTCGCGTGAACGCCTGCTGCACCCGCTCGTCCTGCGCGCGGATGTAGGCCAGGATCAGGTTGTCCTTCGACCCGTAGTGCTTGTAGAACGTCGCCTTCGTGACGCTCGCCTCGGAGATGAGGCGGTCGACCCCCACGCCGCGGATGCCCTCCTCGTAGAAGAGCTTCGACGCGGTCTCGAGGATGCGGACCTTCGCGCCGCCGGAGCGGGGAGTCGGGGGGACGCTCGACCCGCCCGGCGACGCGAGGTTCGTGCTCGGGCCCGGGAGACGCTGGACGGTCGGTTGGGGGGAATCGACCGTCACAGCGCTGCTCCTCGGACTCATCGGCTCCGCGGGGGAGTGGGGGGACTCCGCCGCGCAGGACTGATGTCCCGAGCCACCGGGTCGGAATCTAGGGGGGGCTTCCGACCCGATGTGACGACTGTACCACAGGGAGGACAGACAGACGAGTCTTTCTATCCTCCTCGTCCGTACCCCACTTCGAGGTACGCGCCGTGAGGCTGTGGAAACTGGATGGCGAGCCCTGACGGGTCAGTAGGCTCTCCTGCGATGAACCAGCCAGTGCCGTTGCCGCTCGAGGCCCAGGACACGTCCTTCCTGACGTCCGGTGGTGCCTTCGTCCGTCGATCCGTGCTGCCGTCCGGTGTCCGGGTCCTGACCGAGTCGGTCCCGGGAGCGAGTTCGACCAGCCTCGGCTTCTGGGTCGGTGTCGGTTCCCGCGACGAGCGCGAAGGCCAGTTCGGGTCGACGCACTTCCTCGAGCACCTGTTGTTCAAGGGCACCGGACGACGCAGCGCACTCGACATCGCCATCGCGTTCGACTCCGTGGGCGGTGAGCACAACGCCGCGACCGCCAAGGAGTACACCTGCTACTACGCCCGCGTCCGGGACACCGACGTCCCGATGGCGGTCGAGGTGATCGGCGACATGGTCACCGGCTCGGTGCTCGACGCGGATGCGTTCGCGGTCGAGCGCGGCGTCATCCTCGAAGAGCTGGCGATGGCCGCCGACGACCCGGCCGACGTCGCGGGCGAGGCCTTCTTCGCCGCGGCCTTCGACGGGCACCCCCTCGGCAGGCCCATCGGCGGGACGCCCGAGAGCATCCGTGCCGTCGGGCGCGACGAGGTGCTCGACCACTACCGCGAGCACTACGCGCCGAACGGCATCGTCGTCACCGCGGCCGGTGCCGTGGACCACGACCGCTTCCGCGAACTCGTCGAGCGCGTGTTCCGCGACGCCCCGAAGGCCTCGCCGCTCGCCCGACGGACGCCGCAGACGGTGGCCGACCCCGCCGTGGCGCGCCTCGCGGTCGCGCACCGCCCGACCGAACAGGTCAGCATGCTCCGCGGCTCCCAGGGCCTCGACCTGCGCGACGACCGCCGCCCGGTCCTCAGCGTGCTCAACGCCGTGCTGGGCGGTGGCATGAGCTCCCGCCTGTTCCAGGAGGTCCGCGAGCGCCGCGGTCTCGCCTACGCCGTGTCGTCCTTCGCTCCGGCGTACCTCGACAACGGCGCGTTCGGCGTCTACGCGGGCTGTGCTCCGGACAACGTCGCCGGTGTCGTCGAGATCATCGACGCCGAGTTCGCCCGCATGGTCGACGACGGCATCACCGAGGACGAGCTCCGCCGCGCCAAGGGGCAGATCGAGGGTGCCCTGACGCTCTCGCTCGAGGACTCCGACGCGCGCATGACGCGGCTCGGGCGATCCGAGCTCGGCACCGGTGAGTTCACCGACCTCGGTACCGCGCTGCAGCGGGTCGACCGGGTCACCACCGGCGACGTGCTCGACCTGGCGCGCGACCTGCTCACCCGGCCGACCATCACCTCGGTGGTCGGTGCCGTGCAGCGGGACGAGCTCGCAGCGGCCCTCGGCGTCGGGGGGTGACGGACGTGTCGCACTACCTGTACCTCGTCCGGCACGGTGAGCACCAGGACGCCGAGCACGGGCTCCGTGACGGCAAGCTCTCCGAACGCGGGAAGCGTCAGGCGGTGCTCGTGGCCGACCGGCTCGGCGGGGTGCCCTTCGACGGTGTGTACCACTCGCCGCTCGACGCCCCGAGCGAGACGGCGGCGTACCTCGCGCAGCGGCTGCCCTCGATCCAGCCCGAGCCCTCGACGCTGCTCTTCGACTGCATCCCGTCCGGGCCGACACCGGACATGCCGCACGCCTACCAGGGCTGGTACGGCGGTGTGACCGAGGAGGAGATCGTCGCCGGGCAGGCCCAGATGGGCGACGCCGTGGCCGAGTTCTTCACGCCGGCGCGGGAGGACCGCCACGACCTGCTCATCACCCACAACGCGGTGATCGGCTGGTTCGTCCGCGAGGCCTTCCAGGCCCCGGAGTGGCGCTGGATGGGCACGAACGTGGCGCACACCGCGCTGACGATCATCCGGATCCGCTCCGCGAAGCCGGCCGAGGTGGTCACCCTCAACGACCTGGCGCACCTGCCGGTGGAGCTCCGCACGGGGCTGCCGGTCGAACAGCCCGTCTAGCGTCCCGCCACGGACCGGGGCACGGGTCCGGCCTGGAGGCGCGACACCGGTCAGCGCACCGGCAGGCGGTACCAGGCGGTCGCGTTCGGGTTGTCGTTGAACGCCGCGACGCGCCGGTAGCCGCGGCTCCGGTACATCGCACCCGCGGCGACGAGCGAGTCGTTCGTGTCGAGGACGACACTGGTGGCGCCGAGGTCGCGCGCGGCGCGCTCCAGGGCGTCCATCACCGCGGTCCCCACGCCCCGACCACGCCCGGCGGGGGAGACGTAGACGTGCTTCACCTCGAACCACGCGTCGTCGCGCTCGTCCGCGTCACCCGGATGAGCAGGGATCCGTCGCAGCCCGCCGCAGCCGACCGGGCGGGACCCGTCGTCGTCCACCTCGTACGCCACCACGAACACGCCGTCCGGCGCCGTGAACTCGACGGCCGGGGTGCGCTTCCGCGAGTACGAGCCCTGCGCGCTCGGGAACGTCGCCTCGCGCTCGTCGAGGTAGGCGTCGAGCAGGGCGTCGACCTCGGGCGCGTCGGCGGGGACGGACCTGACCTGGAGCGGCATGCGTCGATCCTAGGATGGAGCCCATGGTCACTCCCGTCGCCGTCGTCGGCGCCACCGGTCGTCTCGGGGGCCTGGTGGCCTCCGTCGTGGAGTCGCTCGACGGCTTCGAGCTCGTCGCGTCGCTGTCCTCGCGGGACGCCGCGCACGAGGCCCCGCCGTCGGTGTTCGGCGGGGCGACCGTCGTCGTCGACGTCACCGTCCCCGCGCTGAGCCCCGCGATCGTCGAGCACGCCCTGGCGAGCGGCGCGAACGTCCTCGTCGGGACCTCGGGCTGGTCGCTCGACCGCCTGGCGACGCTCCGCGCCGGACTCGAGGCACGACCCGACCAGGGTGTCCTCGTCGTCCCGAACTTCTCGATCGGCTCGGTGCTCGCGACGCACCTCGCCACGATCGCCGCGCCGTGGTTCCCGTCCGTCGAGATCGTCGAGACCCACCACGCGGGCAAGGTCGACAGCCCGTCGGGGACCGCCGTCCGGACCGCCGAGCTCATCGCGGACGCCCGCCGTGAGGTCGGACCCGTCGACGCCCCGCACGTCGACCAGCGTGCCCGTGGGCAGCAGGTCGCGAGCGTCCCGATCCACTCGCTGCGTCTGCCGGGCGTCACGGCCGTGCAGGACGTGCTGCTCAGCGGCCCGGGCGAGACCGTCACGATCCGCCACGACACGACGGACCACGTGGCGTACGTCGCCGGCATCCGAGCCGCGTTGTCCGCCGTGGTCGGTGCCCGCGGGCTGACCGTCGGGCTCGGCAGCGTCCTCGGCATCGGTCAGCCGTGACCTCGGCCTGGCGGTCCCTCCGCTCACCGTTCTGGGGTGCGGCGCTGATGACCCTGCTGCTCGCGCTCTACATCGGACTCGTCGGGCAGCGTGCGGTCGCGTTCGTGCAGACCGGCCAGCCGATCGGCATCGCCATCGGCGTCGCGCTGTTCGTCGTCGCCGCGATCGGCGCGCTGCTGCTCGTGCTCGAGGTCCGCTTCGGCCTGCGCATCACCCGGCTCGGGGCCCGGCTCGAGCAGGAGGGCGCGACCCCGGACGAGGTCGTCCCCGTCCGCCCGTCGGGCCGGCCGACCCGGGACGCCGCCGACGAGCTGTTCCCGCGCTACCGGGACGCGGTCGAGGCCGACCCGGAGGACTGGCGTGGCTGGTACCGCCTGGGCATCGTCTACGACGCTGCCGGCGACCGCAAGCGGGCGCGGGCGGCGATGCGGACCGCCCTGGCGAAGGCGACGGCGACCCGCTGACGGACGGAAGGCCCGTGGCGGTGTCGCCACGGGCCTCCCGTCCGTGGGGTCGTCGGGTCGTTCCGGTCGTCGGGTCGTTCCCGTCGTCGGGTCAGAAGGCGGCGTCGACCGCGTCCTCGGCACGCTCGTACCGGAACCGGTAGCCGGACCCGGTGAGCTTCCGAGGCACCATCCGCTGGCTGGAGAGCAGCATCTCGTCCGCCGCCTCGCGGAGCAGCGTGCGCAGGGCGAAGGCCGGCACGCTGAACAGGTAGGGGCGGTGCAGGTCGTCGGCGACACGACGGGTGATGCGGTTCGACACCGCGGCCTCCGGTCCCGCCAGGTTGACGGGCCCCCGCACATCGGCGGCGTCGGGGCTGGTCGCGAGGTGCACGATCGCGCCGACCTCGTCGTCGAGCGCGATCCACGGCCAGAACTGCCCGCCGGTGCCGAGCTTCCCGCCGAGCCCCGCCTTCGTGAGGGGGACGAGGGGTGCGAGCGCGCCGCCGCCCTGCCCGACCACGATGCCGGTGCGGAGCAGGACGACGCGGACGCCCTCGGGGGCGGCGGTCGCGGCGGCCTCCCACTTCGTGCAGACGTCGGCGAGGAAGCCCGTGCCCGCCTCGGCGTCGTCGTCGAGGACGTCGACGGGACGGTCGCCGTAGACGCCCGAGGCCGAACCGGACAGGAAGAGCGCCGGCGGGTTCGCGGCGTGGCGCATCGCCTCGACGAGGGTCTCCGTCGCCTGGACCCGCGAGTCGAGGATCTGCTGCTTGTAGGACGCGGTCCACGGCAGCTTGCCGATGTTCGCTCCGGCGAGGTTGATCACGACGTCGGCGCCGTCGAGCACCGCCGGGTCGAGCGGCCGGGTGCCGGGGGACCAGCGGAACGCGCTCGCGGTGCGGGGTTCGCTGCGGGTCAGCGTGGTGACGTGGTGTCCGGCCTCGCGCAGGGCACGGACGAGGGGGGTCCCGATGAAACCGGACGCACCGGCGACGAGGATCGAGAGCGGCTGGGTCGACATGGGGGCCACGGTACTCAGCCGGCTCCGGGCTTCGCCGCGTGGTCCCGCCGCTTGGTGGACGTAGGCTCTCCGTGTGAGCGAGACCGTGCAGCCCGATCCCACCGTCCCCACCCCGGCCGTGCCGACTCCCTACGAGGACCTGCTGCGTCGGGTGCTCGAGGAGGGCACGCCGAAGGGCGACCGCACCGGCACCGGCACGCGCAGCATCTTCGGGGCGCAGCTCCGCTACGACCTGTCGCAGGGCTTCCCGCTGGTCACGACCAAGCGGGTGCACTTCAAGTCCGTGGCGTACGAGCTGCTCTGGTTCCTGCGCGGCGACGGCAACGCCCGCTGGCTGCAGGAGCACGGCGTCCGCATCTGGAACGAGTGGGCGGACGAGGACGGCGACCTCGGCCCGGTGTACGGCGTGCAGTGGCGCTCGTGGCCGACCCCGTCCGGCGAGCACGTCGACCAGATCGCCCAGGTCATCGAGCAGATCCGCACGAACCCGGACTCCCGGCGACTCATCGTGTCGGCGTGGAACGTCGCCGACGTGCCGGAGATGGCGCTCGCCCCGTGCCACGCGTTCTTCCAGTTCTACGTCAACGACGGCAAGCTCTCGTGCCAGCTGTACCAGCGGAGCGCGGACATGTTCCTCGGTGTGCCGTTCAACATCGCCTCGTACGCGCTGCTCACCCACATGATCGCCGCACAGACCGGGCTCGAGGTCGGCGACTTCGTGTGGACCGGCGGCGACTGCCACGTGTACGACAACCACGTCGAGCAGGTCCGCGAGCAGCTCTCCCGCACGGCGTACGCGTACCCGACGCTGGAGATCGCCCCGCGCGACTCGATCGACGACTACGTGTACGAGGACTTCACCGTCGTCGGGTACGAGCACCACCCCGCCATCAAGGCCGCGGTCGCCGTCTGATGGGCTGGACCGAGCCCGTCCGTGGCGTCGGCATGGTCTGGGCCCGCACGGCGTCCGGGGTCATCGGTGCCGACGGGGGCATCCCGTGGCACGTGCCCGAGGACCTCGCGCACTTCCGGCAGGTCACCGGTGACGGGGTCGTCGTGATGGGCCGGCGCACCTGGGACTCGCTGCCACCGCGGTTCCGGCCGCTGCCCGGGCGGCGGAACGTCGTGCTGACGCGGGACGCCTCGTGGTCGGCCGAGGGCGCCGAGGTCGTGCACGACCTGGCGACCGCACTCGACACCGACGAGCACGTGTGGGTGATCGGCGGGGGAGCGGTGTACGCCGACGCGCTGCCGTTCGCCGACCGGGTGTCCGAGACGATCGTCGACCTCGAGGTCCCGGGCGACACCCGTGCACCGGCGCTCGGCGACGCGTGGGAGCTCGCCGACGAGGGACCGTGGCAGGCGTCCCGCGTCGACGGCACCCGCTACCGCTTCCTGGAGTGGCGCCGCCGCGCGTAGCGCGGGGCGGCGCGGGGTCCGCGCCCGCGGTGCCCGCGCCCGCGGCGCGGGGTGCTCGCGCACAACCGGGAGCACGACGCGCCACGCGATCCCGTGGCGCGCGGTGCTTCCGGTTGTGCACCGCGCCAGCCCACGGCGCCCCACCTGCCGGGCCGCGGGTCGCCGCACGCGTCGAGCCGCGCCTCCCGGCCGCAGCCGCGCCTCCCGACCGTCCGCGAGCCGCGCACCGTCCGACCGGACGGCGGTCCCGGCGCACATCCCCGGTACGCTGGTGCGCGTGTCCCCGCGTGAGAATCCCTTCGGTCAGGTCCTCGTCGCCCTCGTGACGCCGTTCACGGCCGACGGCGAGGTCGACTGGCCCGGCGTCGAGCAGCACATCGACGACTGCATCACCGCCGGCGCCGACGGCATCGTCGTCACCGGGACGACCGGTGAGACGAGCACGCTGACCGACCCCGAGAAGCTCCGGCTGGTCGAGGTCGGCAAGTCCGTCGCCGCGGGCCGCGCGAAGATCATCACCGGCGGTGGCTCGAACGAGACCGCGCACGCGATCCACCTCTACAAGCAGAGCGAGAAGGCCGGCGCCGACGGCGTGATGATCGTCACGCCGTACTACAACAAGCCGACGCAGTCGGGCGTCCTCACGCACTTCCGGATGATCGCCGACGCCACCGATCTGCCGGTGATCCTGTACGACATCCCGGGTCGCACCGGCATCCCGATCACGTACGAGACCATCGTGCGGGCGTCGCACCACCCGAACATCCTCGCCGTGAAGGACGCCAAGGGCGACTTCGCCGAGGTCTCCCGGGTGCTGAACAACACCGACCTCATGTACTTCTCCGGCGACGACACGAACGTGCTCCCGCACCTGTCGATCGGTGCGACCGGTCTGATCGGCGTCACCGCGAACATCACGAGCACGCCGTACCGCACGATCGTCGACGCCGTGAACCGCGGCGACCTGGCGACCGCGACCGCCGAGCACAAGCGCGTCGAGCCGCTCGTCCGCGCGATCATGACGCACGTCCCCGGCACCGTCGCCGCGAAGTACGTCCTGCACGGGCTCGGCCGCATCGGGAGCCCGCGCGTCCGACTGCCGCTCGTCGGCCCCGAGGACACCGAGGCCTACGCCATCGAGACCTCTCTCGAAGCGGTGCGGGACATCCCCGGCGCCGACTTCTCGAACTTCCGCCCCGACCGCAACGCGGCGGCCGGCGGCGCACTGCCGAAGGTGCCAGGCACCACACGTTAGGAAGACCGCGGCGCCGCAGCGCGTCGCACGACAGTCAGGACCGAATGCCCACCCAGCTCTCCACACCGCAGCCGCTCGAACCCGGCACCCTCCGCGTCATCCCCGTCGGGGGCCTCGGCGAGATCGGTCGCAACATGACCGTCTACGAGTTCGACGGCAAGCTGCTGATCGTCGACGCCGGCGTGCTCTTCCCCGAGGAGCACCAGCCGGGCGTCGACCTCATCCTCCCCGACTTCGGGCCGATCCGGGACCGCCTCGACGACGTCCTCGGTGTCGTGCTCACCCACGGGCACGAGGACCACATCGGCGCCGTCCCGTACCTGCTCAAGCTCAAGGCCGACATCCCCCTGATCGGCTCCACGCTGACCCTCGCGCTCGTCGAGGCGAAGCTCAAGGAGCACCGGATCAAGCCCTACACGCTCGTCGTGCAGGAGGACCAGACCGAGCAGCTCGGCCCGTTCCACCTCGAGTTCGTGGCCGTGAACCACTCGATCCCGGACGCCCTCGCCGTCGCGATCACCACCCCGGCCGGCCGCGTGCTGCACACGGGTGACTTCAAGATGGACCAGCTCCCGCTGGACGACCGCATCACCGACCTCCGCGCCTTCGCCCGTCTCGGCGAGCAGGGCGTCGACCTGTTCCTGCCGGACTCGACCAACGCCGACGTCCCCGGGTTCACCGCACCCGAGCGCGACATCGGACCGGTGCTCGAGAACGTCATCTCGCGCGCCCGCAAGAAGGTCGTCGTCGCGAGCTTCTCGTCGCACGTGCACCGCGTGCAGCAGGTCCTCGACGCCGCCGCCGCGACCAACCGCAAGGTCGCGTTCATGGGTCGGTCGATGATCCGCAACATGAACATCGCCGCCGAGCTCGGGTACCTCCGGGTGCCGGACGACGTACTCATCGACACGAAGAAGGCGAAGAACGTCCCCGACGACCAGATCGTCTACATGTCGACGGGGTCGCAGGGCGAGCCGATGGCCGTGCTCGCGCGCATGGCGAACCTCGAGCACCAGATCGAGATCGGCGAGGGCGACACCGTCATCCTCGCGTCGAGCCTGATCCCGGGCAACGAGAACGCCGTCTACCGGGTCATCGACGGCCTGACGAAGCTCGGCGCGAAGGTCGTGCACAAGGGCAACGCGAAGGTGCACGTCTCCGGACACGCGTCCGCCGGCGAGCTCCTGTACTGCTACAACATCCTGCGTCCGCGGAACGTCCTGCCCGTGCACGGTGAGCACCGTCACCTGTACGCGAACGCCGACCTGGCGATCCAGACGGGCGTCCCGCCGCGCAACGTGATCCTCGGGCAGGACGGCATCGTCGTCGACCTCAAGGACGGCGTGGCCAGCGTCGCCGGCCAGCTCGACATCGGCTACGTCTACGTCGACGGGTCGACCGTCGGCGAGATCACCGATGCCGACCTCAAGGACCGCCGCGTCCTGGCGGAGGAGGGCTTCATCTCGATCTTCTGCGCCGTCGACTTCACGACCGGCCAGTGCGTGGTCGGCCCGGAGATCCAGTCCCGCGGCTTCGCCGAGGACGACTCGGTCTTCGACGACGTCCGCCCGCAGATCGCGAAGGCGCTCGCCGACGCGGCCGGCAACGGCACGCGCGACGCACACGCGTTCCAGCAGGTCGTCCGCCGCACCGTCGGCCGCTGGGTGAACACGAAGCACCGCCGCCGTCCGATGATCGTCCCGGTGGTCATCGAGGCGTAGGCACCCGTTCTGCACCCGGCCAGGAGGCTCGGCGCGCGTTCCCCGGGAACGCTCGCCGAGCCTCCTGGCCGTTGCCGTCGCGTCGCGGCTCCGGGGACGGCGTCCGGCTCGGCCGGGCGGCCACCCTGCGTCATCCCTCAGGCTGATGCTCCCTCGGTATGTCAGCCAATACCGTCCGAGGGTGACCGTCCTGCGTCGCTGGGTGTGGCCCGGCCTGAAGTTCCTCGTGTTCGCCGCCATCGCGGTGTCGCTCGTGCGCCTCGCCTTCTTCGCGGCGCAGCCGGACGACACCGAGACGCTGCCGACGGCGCAGCTCGAGGACCCGACCGTCACCGTGCAGACGGGCGACGTCGTCAACGACGTCGAGGCGACCGGGACGATCGAGTCCGTCGCGTCGACGCCGGTGCGTTCGACCGCGGAGGGCACCGTCAACAAGGTGTTCGTGACGAACGGCACGCAGGTCCAGCAAGGAGCACCGATCATCGACCTGCGGGTCGAGACGCCCGCGACGGGGACGACCGAGGACGGTGAGCCGCTCCCCGCGACCGTGACCTTCGCGACCGTCGTCGCGTCGTCGTCCGGCACCGTCTCCGGACTCGACCTCGTGGCGAAGCAGCCCGTCGCGATCGGCGACACCGTCGCGCGCGTCGCCCCCGAGGCGTACCGCGTCACCGCCACCCTCAAGGCAGCGCAGCTCTACCGGTTGACGTCGCGTCCGTCGGAGGCGACCGTGACGATCACCGACGGGCCGGCGCCGTTCACCTGCACGAACCTCTCGCTCAGCTCCGCTGCGGCCTCGGGCAGCACCGCGACACCGGGCACCGAGGGCACGGAGGACGCCCCGGCGACGGGCGGTGGCGCGACGCAGCTGCGGTGCGACGTCCCGGGCGACGTCACCGTGTTCCCCGGGCTCGAGGTCACGGTCGCCGTGTCCGCCGGGTCCGCCGAGGGCGTGCTCACCCTGCCGACCACCGCCGTGCAGGGGACGGCCCAGCGCGGTGTCGTCACCGTGGTCGACGACGAGGGGAAGCGCTCCGAGCGCCAGGTCACCCTCGGGCTCAACGACGGCGAGACCGTCGAGGTCACGGACGGACTGGCCGAGGGCGACACGGTCCTGCAGTTCGTCCCCGGCAAGGAGGCGAAGCCCGACGAGGAGTCGACCGAGGACGGGACGGTGACGGGCGGATGAGCCTCGTGCACGTCCGCGACCTGCGGAAGTCCGTCGTCCTGCCGGACGGCTCGACGCTCGAGATCCTCCGCGGTGTCGACCTCGACGTCGCGGCGGACAGCCGTGTGGCGATCGTCGGCCGCTCGGGGTCGGGCAAGTCGACGCTCCTCAACGTCCTCGGCCTGCTCGACACCCCGACCGACGGGCTGCACGAGTTCGACGGGCAGGACGTCGGACGCGCCGGGTCCGTCCGACGCGATCGCGTGCGCGGCGCGGACGTCGGGTTCGTCTTCCAGCAGTTCAACCTGCTCCAGGGCCGCACCGCGGTCGAGAACATCGAGGTCCCGTTGCTCTACGCGACCGGCCGGGCGTTCTGGTCGCGCCGACGCCTGGCCCTCGAGATGCTCGACCGGGTCGGCCTGGCGGATCGCGCCGACACGCAGCCGCACCGGCTCTCCGGTGGTGAGCAGCAGCGGGTCGCCATCGCCCGGGCGCTCGTCCGGGCTCCCCGGCTCATCCTGGCCGACGAGCCGACCGGAGCGCTCGACGTCGACACCGGACGGGTCGTCATGGAGCTGCTCGAGACCGTCGCGGCCGAGACGGGCGCTGCGCTCGTCACCATCACGCACGACGCAGCGGTCGCGGCGCGGGCGGACGTCGTGCACCGCATCGACCACGGACTCGTCGTCGACGACGTGGACGTCGCGACCGGGGCGGTGGCGGCGTGAACCGGCTGCTCACCACGGTCGTCGGGACCGTCGTCGAGTCCTGGCAGGAGCTCCGCGTGCACCGTGGCAGGGTCGTGCTCAGCCTGATCGGGGTCACCATCGCGGTGGCGTCGCTGGCGGTCGTCGTCGGCTTCGGAGCACTCGCGGAACGGGTCACGGCGGCCTTCAACGAGCAGTACGGCGGGCGACCGGCGACGTACCAGGTCACCGGGACGTCCTCCGCTGCCTCCGCCGCCGCCTCCTCCGCAGGGGACGGCACCGGGGCAGCAGCGGCCGCGGACGCCGACGCCCTCGACCGGGAGCTCCGCGCCGGGGCCGAGCGCTACCACGTCCGCTTCGCGACCGAGGCCTCCTGGACCCAGCGCCCGGTGCAGTTCCCGGACGGGGTCACCCTGGCGCAGGGCGTCACGGTCGACCCCGCGTACGCCGAGATGCACCGCGTGCGCGTCGACGACGGTTCCTGGTTCACCGAGGACGACCGGGATCGCCTCGCGCCGGCGCTCGTCGTCAACCAGGCGTTCCTGGACCGACTGGGCAGCCCGGACGTCGTCACGCACCCGGTCGTGCGCCTGCCGGGGACGCCCGACGTCACCGCCGTCGTGATCGGACGGTACGTGTCGTCGGAGTACGACACCGAGCCGATGTTCTACCAGCTCGCGGACTCCGTCGCGACGGCGAACGCGGTGGCCTCACCCGACGACGGCTCGCAGCGGCTCTTCGAGGTCTGGGTGCCCGAGTACGACGGCAAGGCGGTGGCGACGCGCATCGCCTCGGACGCGGAGCGGGCACTCGGGCCCGGGTGGACCGTCGACGCGACCCGTTCCGACGCGGCCGGTTCGGTCGACGGCGACCCGCTCGGCGCGTTGCGCTGGGTGATCGCGGGGGTCGCGGTCCTGGTCCTCGTGCTCGGTGGGCTCGGGCTCCTCAACGTGTCGCTCGTGAGCGTCCGGCAGCGGATCCGTGAGATCGGCATCCGTCGCGGCGTCGGTGCGACCGCCGGGCGGATCTTCGTGGCCGTGCTGCTCGAGAACGTGCTCGGCACGCTCGTCGCCGGTGCTGTCGGGGTGATGGTCGGCGCGGCGGTGCTCGGCAACGGGACGGTCCGTGGCCTGATCACGAACGGGGTCGACGTCGGGGGAGCACCGTTCCCGGTGGAGGCGGCACTGATCGGGGTCGGCTCGGCGTTGCTGGTCGGGGCGCTCGCCGGGTTCCTGCCCGCGATCGTGGCGGTGCGGGTCAAGGTCATCGACGCGATCCGGTACTGACCGCGCAGGGCGTCCGGTCGGCGCGTCCGGTCGGGGCGCGCGCATCTGCCCGGCGTCCGCCACGGGTCGGGTGCGCGCGCGTGGGGCGTCAGGTCGCGGCGGGGCATCCACGGAATGTCCCGAGCGGGGATTAGGCTCCGTCGCATGGCCGGAGGCACCAAGTCGACCACGCGCTCGCGCGCGTCCACGTCGTCCCGCGGGAGCGGGTCGCGCGGAACGTCGCGCACGCAGGCGACGACGAAGAAGCTGCCGCAGGCCGCACCCACCCCGGTGTTCCGCGAGCAGAACCCCGTCGTGACCGCCTGGCTCGCGATGGCGCACGGCGTCGGCGCGCTCTTCCGCCTGCTCGGCAAGGAGACCCTCGCCAAGGACGAACGACGAGACGGCTTCCCGTTCCTGCTGTTCGTGCTCGCGCTCGCGGGCGGGGTCGTCGAGTGGCTCAACCCCACGAACCCGCTGTCCGTCACGCTCGACGCCTACACGTTCGGCGGGCTCTTCGGGCGGCTGGCGGTCGCGCTGCCCGTCATCATGATCGTCTTCGCGGGGTGGCTGTTCCGGCACCCCGCATCGGTGCACGACAACACCCGGATCGGCATCGGTCTCGGCCTGATGCTGGTGTCCATCGCGTCGCTCTGCCACGTGTTCGGCGGGCAGCCGAGCGCGTCCGACGGCATGGTCGCCCTCGCCGCCGCGGGTGGTGTGCTCGGCTGGGTCGTGATCAGCTGGTTGGTCGCGGTCGCCACGGTGTGGGTCGCGGTGCCGGTCGCGGTCGTGCTGCTCGTGCTGTCGCTCTTCATCATCACGAAGACCCCGCCGAACAAGACCGGTCGTCGCCTGCACGAGCTGTACGCGTACCTGTTCGGTGCGCCAGCTCCCGCGGCAGAGGACGACACCGTCACCGAGGCCGACGCTGCCCCGGCCGCGCCACGAGCGCGCACGTCGAAGCGGCGCACGAAGGACCAGACCGACTTCCCGCTCTTCGAGGACCTCGGGTTCGAGGACGAACAGCGCGCCGACGGCGGGGACGACCCCGCGAGCACCGTCCCCTGGTGGCGACGGAACAAGTCCGGGCGCGAGGAGGACCCGGCGTACGACAGCCCCGTGCTGCCCGCGTCGGCGACGCAGGCTGCCCCCGGTGCCGGTGCCGGTGCCGGTGCCGGTGCCGGTGCCGGTGCCGGTGCCGGAGCGGCTGCGAGTGCGGCTGCCCCTGCCGGGAGCCCGAACGCGGGCGCCGCTGCCGGCCTCGTGGACCACACGCCCGCGGTACCCGCCTCGGTCAACCTCAACGACTCGGTCGAGCACGACGCCGTGCACGGCGAGCAGCAGGTCGAGCAGGACCTCGCCGTCGCCGAGCAGGCCCTCCGCGACTTCGGCACCCCGGTGCCCGAGCAGCCCGCGGCGGTCGCCCGACCGGATGCCGGAGTCTCCCCGGTGGTCTCGCCGACCGCGCCCGAGCCCGAGACGGCCGACGACGGCCTGCCCGCCGCCACCGCCGCCGACGAGGACCCGGCGGCTCCGTACCGCCTGCCCGCGGCGACCACGCTCAGCGCCGGCACCCCCTCGGTCGCCAGGAGCCAGGCGAACGACGACATCGTCGCGGCGATCACCGGCGTGCTCACCGAGTTCAAGGTGGACGCCAAGGTCACGGGCTTCTCCCGCGGGCCGACGGTCACGCGCTACGAGATCGAGCTCGGCCCCGGCGTGAAGGTCGAGCGCGTCACCGCGCTGTCGAAGAACCTGTCGTACGCGGTCGCCTCGAACGAGGTCCGCATCCTGTCCCCGATCCCCGGCAAGAGCGCCATCGGCGTCGAGATCCCGAACACGGACCGCGAGATCGTCTCCCTCGGTGACGTCCTGCGGTCCGGCGCCGCCACCAAGTCGAAGCACCCGATGACCATCGGCGTCGGCAAGGACGTCGAGGGCGGGTTCGTCGTCGCCAACCTGGCGAAGATGCCGCACCTGCTCGTCGCGGGGTCCACGGGCTCCGGCAAGTCGGTGTTCATCAACTCGATGATCACGTCCCTGCTCATGCGCGCGAAGCCGTCCGAGGTCCGCATGGTCCTCGTCGACCCGAAGCGCGTGGAACTGTCGATCTACGCCGGGGTCCCGCACCTCATCACGCCCATCATCACGAACCCCAAGAAGGCCGCCGAGGCGCTGCAGTGGGTCGTGAAGGAGATGGACATGCGGTACGACGACCTGGCGTCCTTCGGGTTCCGGCACGTCGACGACTTCAACAAGGCCGTCCAGAACGACGAGATCGTGCTGCCCGCCGGCAGCGAGCGGAAGCTCAAGCCGTACCCGTACCTGCTGGTCGTCGTGGACGAGCTCGCGGACCTCATGCTCGTCGCCCCCCGCGACGTCGAGGAGTCGATCGTCCGCATCACCCAGCTCGCCCGTGCCGCCGGCATCCACCTCGTGCTCGCCACGCAGCGCCCGTCGGTCGACGTCATCACCGGTCTCATCAAGGCGAACGTCCCGTCGCGCGTCGCCTTCGCGGTGACGAGCGTCACCGACTCGCGGGTCATCCTCGACCAGCCGGGCGCGGACAAGCTCATCGGGCAGGGCGACGGGCTCTTCCTGCCGATGGGCTCGTCCAAGGCCGTCCGCGTGCAGGGCGCCTGGGTGCAGGAGAGCGAGGTCGCCGAGGTCGTCGCGCACGTCACGCGGCAGGCCCGGCCCGAGTACCGGCAGGACGTCCAGGCGGTGGTCGAGCGCAAGGAGATCGACGCCGACATCGGCGACGACCTCGAGCTGCTCCTCGCCGCCGTCGAGCAGGTCGTCTCGACCCAGTTCGGCTCGACGTCGATGCTGCAGCGCAAGCTCCGCGTCGGCTTTGCGAAGGCGGGTCGCCTGATGGACCTCATGGAGTCGCGCGACATCGTCGGGCCCTCCGAGGGCTCGAAGGCGCGCGACGTGCTCGTCACGCCCGACCAGCTCCCCGGGGTGCTCGCGAAGCTCCGCGGCGAGGAGCCGCCGGCTGCCGAGGCGCCGTCGGCGCGGCCTGGAGGCACCACACTCGTCGACGGGGCCGGCACCGGTCCGTCCGCCGTCGGCTCCGGGGCCCCTGCCGCGCCCGGCGCGTCGGGCCCGGGTGGACAGGACGACGACCGCTACGGCTCGGACCCGGTGGCGGACATGACCCGCGGGTACCCTGAGGTCGAGGACGACGGCCCGGACGAGGACGCGTGGGGACTGACGGGCAGGGAGTGAGCGACATGACGAGCTCGGAGACCACACACGGCGCCCGGTTCCCGTGGCGCGGACGGCTGATCCGCAAGGGCGAGGGGCCGGCGTCGACCGCCAACGTGGCGAACGTCATCACCGTGGTGCGCATCCTCATGGCGCCGCTGTTCTTCGTGATGCTGCTCGCCGACGGCGGTCAGGACACGTCGCTGCGCGTCTGGGCGGCCGTCGTGTTCGTCGTCGCGATCGTGACGGACAGCGCGGACGGCATCATCGCCCGACGCCAGAACCTGGTGACGGACTTCGGCAAGCTCGTCGACCCGATCGCCGACAAGGTCCTGATCGGCGGCGCCCTCGTGGCGCTGTCGATCCTGGGCGAGCTGCCGTGGATCGTCACCGTGCTGATCATGGTGCGGGAGATCGGCATCACCGTGTTCCGCTTCGCCGTGCTGTCCGACCGGGTGATCCCGGCCAGCCGTGGCGGCAAGATCAAGACCGTGCTGCAGGCCGTCGCGATCACGCTCGCACTCTTCCCATGGTGGAACGTTGTCGGTGACCTGGCGCACTGGGTGAACGGCATCCTGATGACCGCCGCGCTCCTGGCGACCCTGCTCAGCGGCGCGGACTACCTGTGGCAGGCATGGAAGCACAACCGCAGCGCGGCGTGAGCACCGCCGACGGTCCCGCGCAGTCGGACCCGGCAGCGGATCTCGCTCGCCGCGTCGTGGCGGCCCTCACCTCCCGCGGGGAGACCGTCGCGGTCGCCGAGTCCCTGACGGGCGGGCTCGTGGTGTCGGCGCTCGTCGGCGTCCCCGGCGCGAGCGCGGTCGTCCGGGGTGGGGTCGTCGCGTACGCCACGCCCGTCAAGGCGTCGGTGCTCGGCGTCGACGCCGACCTGCTGGCCGCCGACGGCGCGGTCGACCCGGAGGTGGCGCGACAGATGGCATCGGGGGTGCGGACCGCGCTGGCGGTCGACGGCGTCCCCGCGACGTGGGGGATCAGCACGACCGGGGTCGCCGGCCCGGACCCGCAGGACGGCAAGCCGGTCGGGACCGTCTTCGTCGGCATCGCATCCGCGGAACGCAGTGTCGCGGTGGAGTTGCACCTCGAGGGGGACCGGGCAGCAATCCGGTCCGCCACCGTCTCCGAACTCCTGGCACGGATGACGACCGAGGTCGACAGCGGGGAATAGGTCCTGTTGCCACTGGGTTACATCCCACGCAATCTCCAGCAGAGCGGCAGCCGACGTGGTTAGCATGCTGCGAACGGCAACGCTACTGTTGCTGAACCCGACCCCGGTCACCCGGACCAGGCGGGCGCGGAGACGACAGGAAGGAGGAGTCCACATGGTTCTCGTTCGTCAGGAGATCGGCGACGTGCTTCGGGACTTCCGCTTGCAGAAGGGCCGGACCCTCCGTCAGGTCGCATCCAAGGCCAGCGTCGCGCTCGGGTACCTCAGCGAGGTCGAGCGCGGTCAGAAGGAAGCGAGTTCGGAGATCCTCGCCTCGGTCGCGGACGCACTCG
This sequence comes from Curtobacterium sp. NPDC087080, assembly GCF_044745105.1. Lineage (NCBI taxonomy): Bacteria > Bacillati > Actinomycetota > Actinomycetes > Micrococcales > Microbacteriaceae > Curtobacterium > Curtobacterium sp. NPDC087080. The sequence continues at coordinate 837,489 of NZ_JBIUZP010000002.1, forward strand.
ACACCCCGATCTCGACCATCATGCGTGAGGTGGGCGACCGTCTCGCAGTCGTCGAGGGACTCACCCCGGTCCCCGACACGCTGCCCGACGAACTCGTCGCCGAGTTCGACAACGACCTCGCGGTGCGCTGACGCACCACCCATCGACCGCCCTCGCCGGACTCCCGGCGGGGGCGTTCGTCGTTACGCTGGTCCGATGCGCGTGAGTGAGTTCTGGCGAGCCGTCGACCAGGTGTTCGGCGAAGCCTACGGGGCCGTCGTGTCCCGCGACGTCGTGCTCGAGGAGCTCGGAGGACGCTCGGCGGCCGATGCGCTCGACGCCGGTGTCGACGCCAGGCGGGTGTGGGAGGCGCTCTGCGACTCGCAGGACGTCCCGCTCGACAAGCGGCACGGCAAGGGCCTGGCGGAGCCGCGCGACTGAGTCCGCCGTCCGAAACTGTGTTCGGCGTGTTGCTCGAACGCGTGTTCGATCGGTGCTAGGTTCCTGCACAACGGCGCTGACCCGGACCCTCGTCCACAGATCGCGCGGCTGCAGGCAGTGATGTCGGTGGCCCGCCCTAGGTTCGAGGGCATCGGGAACAGCCCGAAGCCTTGTCGCCGAACACCAGCCCTGCACCACCGGCTGGGGTGGACGCGACAGCCTACAGGCGGCCGACACCGAGCACGAAGGAGCACCCCATGCCATCACCCGCAGACCGCGAGAAGGCCCTCGAGACCGCACTCGCCCAGATCGACCGGCAGTTCGGCAAGGGGACGGTCATGCGTCTCGGCTCGGACGAGCGCGCACCGGTCGCCACCATCCCGACCGGGTCCGTCGCACTCGACGTCGCGCTCGGCATCGGTGGCCTCCCGCGCGGCCGCATCATCGAGATCTACGGCCCGGAGTCGTCGGGTAAGACGACCCTGACGCTGCACGCCATCGCCAACGCCCAGCGCGCCGGTGGCATCGCGGCCTTCATCGACGCGGAGCACGCGCTCGACCCCGAGTACGCGAAGAAGCTCGGTGTCGACATCGACGCCCTGCTCGTCTCGCAGCCCGACACCGGTGAGCAGGCGCTCGAGATCGCCGACATGCTCGTCCGGTCGGGCTCGATCGACCTGATCGTCGTCGACTCGGTCGCCGCCCTGGTGCCCCGCGCCGAGATCGAGGGCGAGATGGGTGACTCGCACGTGGGTCTCCAGGCCCGCCTCATGTCCCAGGCCCTGCGCAAGCTCGCCGGTGGACTGAACCAGACGCAGACCACGATGATCTTCATCAACCAGCTGCGCGAGAAGATCGGCGTGTTCTTCGGAAGCCCGGAGACGACCGCCGGTGGTAAGGCGCTCAAGTTCTACGCGTCGGTCCGCCTCGACATCCGCCGCATCGAGACGCTGAAGAGCGGGACCGACGCCGTCGGCAACCGCACCCGCGTCAAGGTCGTCAAGAACAAGATGGCTCCGCCCTTCAAGCAGGCCGAGTTCGACATCCTGTACGGTACGGGCATCTCGCGTGAGGGCTCGCTGCTCGACTTCGGTGTCGACCACGGCATCGTGAAGAAGTCGGGTGCCTGGTACACCTACGACGGCGACCAGCTCGGGCAGGGCAAGGAGAACTCGCGGTCCTTCCTGATCCAGAACGCGGACATCGCCGCCGAGATCGAGGGCAAGATCCTCGCGAAGCTCGGCGTGGGTGGCGCCAAGGCCGATGCTCCGGTCGAGTCGATCGCGCCGAAGCTGGCGGAGCGCAAGGGCGCGTGACCGGCGCAGACGACCACGACGAGGGCCTCGCTCCGGTCACCGACCTGTTCGGGGCGCGGTCCCGTCGTGGTCGCCGCACGGCCCCGGTCGACCTGGAGCCGGTCGACCTGGAGCCGGTCGATCCGGAGCCGGTCGGATCGCACCCGACCACGGAGCACGCAGGCGCGAGGGACGTCCATCGGTCGTCCGACGACGACTGGGCACCCGACTCGATGCTGCTCGGCGACGACGAGCGGCGGTTCGCACCCGTGCTCAGCCGCGTGCGGTCGGGCGACGCCGACACCGACGCCGACGCCGACGGCGACGGCGATGACGGGAACGTGGCCGAGGCAGCGACGGACGCTCGCGACGAGGACGGTGCGACCGTGCCGTCGGCGATCCCCTTCCGCGGGCAGCAGCCCGAGGCCGAGTGGGTGTCCCCGGTGGTCGGCGACGGTTCGGGCCGGAGTGCACGTGCCGAGCAGCACGGGTACGACGACGACACCGCGGACGCTGCGACCGCATCCGTGTTCGCCATCGCGAGCGGCGACGAGATCGACCCGGCCGACGCCCCGCGACCCCTCGACGAGCAGCGCGCCGACGCCGAGCGCGTCAGCATGCGGGCGCTCGGTCGCAAGGGGGTCAGCGAGTCGGAGATGCGTCAGCTGCTGACGAAGCAGGACCTCGACGGCGACGTGGTCGAGCACGAGGTCGCGCGCCTGGTGCGGGTGGGCCTGCTCGACGACGTGGCCCTCGCGACCGACCTGGTCGACCGACTGCACGAGCGCAAGGGCCTCGGGCGTCAGGGCGTCGTCGCCGAGCTGCGCCGACGCGGGATCGACCAGGCAGCGATCGACGCGGCGCTCGACGCAGCGGCGGACGACGCGGACGACGAGTTCGTGCGGGCGAACGAGCTCGCCGAGAAGCGCGCACGCCAGCTCCGTGGTCTCGACCGTGCCACCGCGGAACGGCGGCTCAGCGGGTTCCTGATGCGGAAGGGCTACGGCGCGGGAGTCGTCCGCGTCGCCGTGGAGCGGGCACTCGACGGCCCGCCGCGCCGCTCACCGTCGGGCGGCGGTACCGTCCGCTTCGAGTAGCGGCACCGGGCTCGCGCGGTCAGGTCCGCCATGCCGATCCGTGTCCGGTACGGGCCGCCTCGACGGGCCTGAGGTCGACCTACACTGGGGGGATCATGGCCACCGTCGAAGCCCGCCCCAGAACCTACGAGGTCCGCACCCACGGGTGCCAGATGAACGTGCACGACTCGGAGCGCCTGAGCGGGTCGTTGCAGGCCGCCGGGTACGTCGCGGCGGACGACGGTCAGGCGGACGTGGTCGTCATCAACACCTGCGCCGTGCGCGAGAACGCGGACAACCGGCTCTACGGCAACCTCGGGCAGCTCGCCGGCATCAAGCGCGAGCACCCCGGCATGCAGATCGCGGTCGGTGGGTGCCTGGCGCAGAAGGACAAGGACGTCATCCTCGAGAAGGCGCCGTGGGTCGACGTCGTCTTCGGGACGCACAACATGGGGTCGCTGCCGACCCTGCTCGAGCGGGCGCGGCACAACGACGAGGCGCAGATCGAGATCCTCGAGGCGCTCGACGTGTTCCCGTCGACGCTGCCGACCAAGCGCGACTCGACGCACAGCGGCTGGGTGTCGATCTCCGTCGGGTGCAACAACACGTGCACGTTCTGCATCGTCCCGTCCCTCCGCGGCAAGGAGAAGGACCGCCGCCCGGGCGACGTGCTCGCCGAGATCCAGGCGCTGGTCGACGACGGCGCGATCGAGGTCACGCTCCTCGGGCAGAACGTCAACTCCTACGGCGTCGAGTTCGGCGACCGTCAGGCGTTCGGCAAGCTGCTCCGCGCAGCCGGGCAGATCGACGGACTCGAGCGAGTGCGGTTCACGAGCCCGCACCCGGCCGCCTTCACCGACGACGTCATCGACGCGATGGCCGAGACGCCGAACGTGATGCCGCAGCTGCACATGCCGCTGCAGTCCGGGTCGGACCGCGTCCTCAAGGCGATGCGGCGGAGCTACCGGAGCGAGCGGTTCCTGGGCATCCTCGACCGTGTGCGGGCGAAGATCCCGCACGCCGCGATCTCGACCGACATCATCGTGGGGTTCCCCGGCGAGACCGACGAGGACTTCGAGGACACCCTGCGCGTGGTCGAGCAGTCGCGGTTCGCCTCGGCCTTCACGTTCCAGTACTCGATCCGGCCGGGCACACCCGCGGCGACGATGCCCGACCAGCTGCCGAAGGAGGTCGTGCAGGAGCGATACGACCGGCTCATCGCGCTGCAGGACCGCATCACGGCCGAGGAGCACGCGAAGCAGGTGGGTCGGAGCGTCGAGGTCCTCGTCGCCACGGGCGAGGGCAAGAAGGACGAGACCACCCACCGTCTGTCCGGCCGCGCCGAGGACTCGCGCCTCGTGCACTTCGCCGTGCCGGACGGGTCCGAGGTCCCGCGTCCCGGCGACGTCGTGACCGTCGAGGTCACGCGGGCCGCGCCGCACTTCCTCATCGCCGACGACGAGGCACCGCTGCGCATCCGCCGGACCCGTGCCGGCGACGCCTGGGACCGGGCACAGGCCGAGAGCTGCGGCGTGCCGACCCCGTCCGCTCCGGGCGCGGGGCCGCGACCGGTCTCGCTGGGCCTGCCGAGCCTCCGTGTCGGACGCTGACGCGGCGGCCACCACGGCCACGGCGGGCGGACGGAGTCAGGAGGGGACCCCTGACCTCATCGCGGTCGTCGGTGCGACCGGCACCGGCAAGTCCGAGGTCGCGCTGGCCCTCGCCGAACAGCTGCGGTCGAGTGGCCGGCCCGCCGAGGTCGTGAACGCCGACGCCATGCAGCTCTACCGTGGCATGGACATCGGGACCGCGAAGCTCCCGCTCGAGGACCGGCGGGGCATCCCGCACCACCAGCTCGACGTCCTCGCGGTCACCGACGAGGCGAGCGTCGCGGCGTACCAGCGCGACGCACGCGCGGACGTCGAGCGCATCACGGCGGACGGCGGCACCGCGGTGCTCGTCGGGGGCAGCGGGCTCTACGTGTCCGCCGTCCTGTTCGACCTCGCGTTCCCCGGCACCGATCCGGAGCTCCGCGCCGAGCTCGAGCGCGAACACGCCGAGCACGGACCGAACGCGCTCCTCGCGCGCCTGCGCGCACTGGACCCGGTCGCGGCGGCCGACGTCGACGCTCGCAACCCTCGGCGTCTGATCCGAGCCGTGGAGATCGCGAGCCGGTCCGAGGTCGTGACCCCGCGCCTCCCGTCCGCGCCCCGCGCATGGCGACCCGCTCGGGTGCTGCACCTGCACCGCGAGCGGAGCGGACTCGTCGCGTCGCTGCACGCGCGCGCCGAGCGCATGTTCCGCGACGGGCTCGTCGACGAGGTGGAGGCGCTCCGGGAGGACGGCCTCGAGGACGGTCGCACCGCGCGCGCCGCGATCGGGTACTCGCAGGCGCTCGACGTGCTGCACGGTCGCGCCACGACGGCCGAGGCGGTCGAGGCGACGGCGGTCGCGACGCGCAAGTACGCCAGGCGGCAGGTGTCCTGGTTCAAGCGGTACGACGCCGAGGTCGTCGACATCAGCGGCGCCGACGTCGCGGGGCTGCAGGCGGTGGCCCGTAGGATCGTGCCGTGACCGAGCTGCACTTCACGAAGGGCCAGGGGACGGGCAACGACTTCGTCCTGTTCGCCGACCCGGACGCCACGGTCGACCTGACCCCCGAGCGCATCCGCGCCATCGCCGACCGACGCTTCGGTGTCGGGGCCGACGGGGTCATCCGGGCCGTGCGCTCGGACGCGATCCCCGAGGGCCGCGCCCTGGTCGCCGTCGAGCCGGCCGCGACGTGGTTCATGGACTACCACAACGCCGACGGCTCGGTCGCGGAGATGTGCGGGAACGGCATCCGCGTGTTCGCCCGGTACCTGACCGAGTCCGGACTCGTCGACCTCGCTCCGGGTGAGACGCTCACGGTCGGGAGCCGCAAGGGGCTCGTCGACCTGCAGCGCACCACGAACGGCTTCTCGGCGGACCTCGGGCGCTGGGGGCTCGGCATCGAGGGTGGCGGAGCGAACGACGTGACCGTGCGGGCGAAGGAGCTCGACGGCGCACGACCCGGACTCGGCATCGACGTCGGCAACCCGCACGTCGTCGTGGCCGTGGCGACGGAGGACGAGCTCGCCGAGGTCGACCTGACGTACGTCCCCGTGCTCGACCCGGCTCCGGCGGCGGGCGCGAACGTCGAGTTCGTGCTGCCGGGTGACCCGCTCGTCAAGGACGGCGTGGGGGAGATCACCATGCGCGTGCACGAGCGGGGGAGCGGCGAGACGCTGTCCTGCGGCACCGGTGCGGTCGCTGCGGCGCTCGCGACGCGGTACTGGGCGGGACCTTCGGCGCCGGACACCTGGCGGGTGCGGGTGCCGGGCGGGGTCGTCACGGTCCGGATGTTCGCGGCCGAGGACGGCGAGCACGTCGCCCTGGCGGGGCCGGCGGAACTCGTGTTCTCGGGAGACCTGACGGTCTGACGCAGTCGCGCAGTCGCGCAGTCGCGCAGCCGTGCAACCGCGCAGACGCTCAGTGCGCCGCCCTACTCGGCGGTACGGTGCACCCGGATCACGCGGAACCCCTTGTCCGTCGACGCCCGTGCGACCTGGAAGCCGTCGCCGAGTGCGCCGCCGAGCCACCGCTGCAGGGAGTCCCCGCCGAGGTCCTTCGACACCACCAGCCAGGCGTCCCCACCGACCTCGAGCCGGGGCAGCCAGGTCAACAGGATCGCGTGCAGTTCGTCCTTGCCCACACGGATCGGCGGGTTCGACCAGATCGTCCGGAAGCGCAGGTCCGCGGGGACGTCGTCGGGCAGCCCGACCGTGACGTTCGACAGCCCGGCAGCGGTGGCGTTGCGTCGCGCCAGGTCGAGGACGCGCTCGTTGACGTCCACACCCCACACCTGTGCCTCCGGTGACCCGAGCGCCATCGTGATGGCGATCGGCCCCCACCCGCAGCCGACGTCGAGCAGCGCGCCCTCGGACGCGGGGGGCGGCACCGAGCCGAGCAGCACCCTCGTGCCGCGGTCGACGCCGTCCGGGCTGAAGACCCCGGCCGCCGTGGACAGCGTGAGCGGTCGCCCGGCGAGCGTGACGTGCACCTGGCGCTCACGGATCTCCGACGACGGGTTCGCGGAGAAGTAGTGCTCGTTCGCCATGGAAGAACCGTACCCGGGAGCCCGTGTGTCCCGGGCGTGGCGGCGGTACCCTGTGGAGAAGATGACGGAAACCACCATGAACGACGGACGATCCGACGACAGCGCCGAGGGTGTCGTGGAGCGCGTCCTCCGCAATGCCGAGACCCGGGCCACGTCGGCGATCTTCGCTCCGGCCCAGGCCATCCAGACACGATCGGTCGACGAGCACGGCTGGTCCGGCGACGGCGACCAGTACGAGCGCGAGGACCGCGCCGCCCTGCGCCGCGTCACCGGCCTCTCCACCGAGCTCGAGGACGTCACCGAGGTCGAGTACCGGCAGCTCCGGCTCGAGCGGGTCGTCCTGATCGGCGTGTACCCACAGGGTGACGCCCAGGATGCCGAGAACTCCCTGCGCGAGCTCGCCGCCCTGGCCGAGACCGCGGGTGCGGTGGTCCTCGACGGACTCCTGCAGCGCCGACCCACCCCGGACCCGGCGACCTACCTCGGCAAGGGCAAGGCCGAGGAGCTCGCGATGGTCGTCAAGGCGACCGGCGCCGACACGGTCGTCGCGGACACCGAGCTCGCGCCCTCGCAGCGCCGTGCGCTCGAGGACGTCGTGAAGGTGAAGGTGATCGACCGCACCGCGGTGATCCTCGACATCTTCAGCCAGCACGCCACCACCCGCGAGGGCAAGGCCCAGGTCGAGCTCGCGCAGCTGCAGTACCTGCTGCCGCGTCTGCGTGGTTGGGGTGAGTCGATGTCCCGCCAGGCCGGTGGTCAGGTCTCCGGTGGTGCCGGCATGGGCTCGCGCGGACCCGGTGAGACCAAGATCGAGCTCGACCGTCGTCGCATCAACACGCGGATGTCGAAGCTCCGGCGGCAGATCGCCGGCTTCCGCCCTGCCCGCGAGGCCAAGCGCGCCGACCGACACCGCAACGAGGTGCCCAGCGTCGCCATCGCCGGGTACACGAACGCCGGCAAGTCCTCGCTGCTGAACCGCCTGACGAGCGCGGGCGTCCTGGTGCAGAACCAGCTGTTCGCGACCCTCGACGCCACCGTCCGCCGCACCGAGAGCAGCGCCGGCCGGGAGTTCACGTTCGTCGACACGGTCGGCTTCGTGCGGAACCTGCCGCACCAGCTGGTCGAGGCGTTCCGCTCCACCCTCGAGGAGGTCGGCGAGGCCGACGTCATCGTGCACGTGGTGGACGGGTCCCACCCCGACCCGGCGGCGCAGCTCGCGACGGTCCGCGACGTGATGGGCGACGTCGGTGCACGCGACATCCCCGAGGTCGTCGCGTTCAACAAGGCGGACCTGATCGACGAGGCACAGCGCCTCGTCCTGGTCGGACTCGTCCCGGACGCGGTGTTCGTGTCCGCCCGGACGGGCGAGGGGGTCCCGGAGCTCCTCGCCGCGATCGAGGCCCGACTGCCCGAGCCGGACGTCGAGCTCACCGTGGTGATCCCGTACGACCGCGGCGACCTGGTGTCGTCGCTGCACGACGCCGGCGCGGTCGAGACGACCGACTACGTCGAGGACGGCACCCGCCTGCGGGTGCGCGTCTTCCAGCGCCAGGTCGCGGAGCTCGACCCGTACGTGGTCGCGCCGGTCGCGACCGCCTAGTCCCCGGACCCCCACCGGGACGGACGGGAGGCGCGGCGCCGGCTGGCACCGCGCCTCCCGTCCGTCGTCGGCCGCGTCCCGACGCCGGGTCGGCTCGCGCACGACAGCAAGCAGCCCGCGCCACGGACTTCCGTGGCGCGGGCTGCTTCCCGTTGTGCTGCTGCCGATGCGTCAGACGGAGCGGAGCACCGCGACGACCTTGCCGAGCACGGTGGCCGCGTCGCCGAGGATCGGCTCGAAGGCGGAGTTGCGCGGAAGCAACCACGTGTGGCCGTCGCGCTGACGGAAGACCTTGACGGTCGCCTCCTCGTCGAGCATCGCGGCGACGATGTCCCCGTTGTCCGCGGTCTGCTGCGAGCGGACGACCACCCAGTCACCGTCGCAGATCGCCGCGTCGATCATCGACTCTCCGACGACCTTGAGCATGAAGAGGTCACCGGTGCCGACCAGCTGTCGGGGGAGCGGGACGATCTCGTCGACGTGCTGCTCGGCCGTGATCGGGACACCGGCGGCGATGCGTCCGACGAGGGGGACGAGGGTCGTGGCGTCGACGTCCGGGGTGTCGACGTCGGGGGTCGGCTCGTCGACGAGTACCTCGAGCGCGCGGGGGCGGTTCGGGTCACGCCGGATCCAGCCGCCGAGCTCGAGCTGGCCGAGCTGGTGGGAGACGCTCGAGAGCGAGGAGAGGCCGGCGGCGTCTCCGATCTCCCGCATGCTCGGCGGGTAGCCCCGGCTGGCGATCGACGCACGGATCGCGTCGAGGATCGCCTGCTGCTTCGCCGTCAACGGCTTCTGGACCCGCAGTTCGTCCGCCACGTCGTCTCGCCCTTCGTCGGTGCCGGGCGGTCGGGCAGGAATGTCGGTGGTCCCCGCTTGACTCGTCCCAGTCGATCGAAACAGTATCCGACCGCATCGGGCCGGACAAACACCTGTTCGAGCGTGTCGGCAAGAAATCCTCCACAAAACCCTTCCTGGGACTTGTGCGGGGTAGCATTCGAAACTATGTTCGGTACACGACTTCGGTTCCTCCGAACGGGAAGGCAAGAACGACATGAGCACCATCGCCATCGCTGACCAGCGCACCGCGACGCCCGCCGTCCGTACGCGCCTGCGCATCACGCGTCGCGGCCGCATCGTCCTGACGACCGTCGCGGCCCTCCCGGTCTTCCTGGTCGTCGCCCTCTCCGTGCTGAACGGTGGACAGGCCTCGGCCGGTGACTCGTCCCGCGCCGGAGCCCCCGTGCACTTCGAGACCGTCACGGTCCAGCCGGGTGAGACCCTGTGGCAGCTGGCGGAGGAGACCGCACCCCAGGCCGACCCGCGCGACTTCGTGCAGGACGTCGTGAGCCTCAACGCGCTCGACGGCTCGACGCTCCAGGCCGGCGAGCAGATCGCGATCCCGGCCAAGTACACCGCGGGCGACTGACCGGATCGGCGCTCGCCTGACCACCGTCCGGACGGCCGGTCGGCGCTCGGTGGCCGCGGCCTACGATGGATCGGTGGACACCACGCTCGAAGACCTTCCGATCCGTGACGACCTCCGCGGGCAGAGCCCGTACGGCGCTCCGCAGAAGCACGTGCGCGTGCAGCTCAACGTCAACGAGAACACGCATCCCGTGCCCGAGGACGTCGCCGAGGATATCGTCGCCTCGATCCGGCAGGCCCTGACGACCGTGAACCGCTACCCCGACCGTGAGTTCACCGAGCTCCGCGAGTCCCTCGCCGGCTACCTGAACGGCGGTCTCCCCGCTGATCAGCAGCTCACCCCTGCGAACCTCTGGGCGGCGAACGGGTCGAACGAGGTCCTGCAGCAGCTGCTCCAGGCCTTCGGTGGCCCGGGCCGCTCGGTGCTCGGGTTCCCGCCCACCTACTCGATGCACTCGATCCTCGCATCCGGTACCGGCACACGCTGGATCCCCGCGCAGCGCGACGACGAGTTCCGCATCTCGCCGGAGACCGTCGTCGCGGCGATCGCCGAGCACCGGCCGGACATCGTGTTCCTGTGCGGGCCGAACAACCCGACCGGAACCCCGCTCGACATCGAGACGATCCGCGCGGCGTACGACGCCACCGACGGCATCGTGATGGTGGACGAGGCCTACGCCGAGTTCATGCCCGCCGATGCCCCGAGCGCGATCACGCTGCTGCCCGGCCGTCCGCGGCTCGTGGTCTCGCGAACGATGAGCAAGGCCTTCGCCTTCGCCGGGGCTCGCGTCGGCTACCTCGCCGCCGATCCCGCCGTGGTCGACGCCCTGCGCCTGGTGCGCCTGCCGTACCACCTGTCGGCACTGACCCAGGCGGCGTCGGTCGCCGCGCTGCGGCACGCTCCGGCGATGCTCGCGATGGTCGACGACATCAAGCAGCAGCGCGACCGAATGGTCACGGAACTGCAGGCGATGGGGTACCGCACCTACGAGACGTGGTCCAACTTCGTGCTGTTCGGCGGGGTGGCCGATCCGAACGCCGCGTTCGAGGCCCTGCTCGACCAGGACGTCATCGTCCGCGACCTGGGGATCCCGAACCACCTGCGGGTGAGCGCGGGGACCGAGGAGGAGACCACCGCGTTCCTCGACGCCATGCGCCGCGTGGCCGCCGACCAGCCGCCGGTTAGGGTTGAGGCATGACCGCCCGCACCGCCTCGATCAGCCGGAGCACGAGCGAGTCGAGCATCGAGCTCTCGCTCGACCTGGACGGCACCGGCTCGTCCGACGTCTCGACGAGCGTGCCCTTCTTCGACCACATGTTGACGGCCTTCAGCAAGCACTCGCTCATCGACCTGCGGGTGCGCTCGACGGGCGACACCGACATCGACGTGCACCACACCGTCGAGGACACCGGCATCGTGCTCGGTCAGGCGCTGAAGCAAGCCCTCGGCGACCGCGCCGGCATCGGTCGCTACGGCGATGCGCTCGTGCCGCTCGACGAAGCCCTGGCGCAGGCCGTGGTGGACGTCTCCGGTCGTCCGTACCTCGTGCACTCCGGCGAGCCCGAGGGCTTCGCGTTCCACCGCATCGGCGGGCACTTCACCGGCTCGATGGTCCGGCACGTGTTCGAGGCGATCACGTTCAACGCCGGCATCACCGTGCACGTCCGCGTGCTCGGTGGCCGTGACCCGCACCACATCGCCGAGGCCGAGTTCAAGGCCTTCGCCCGTGCGATGCGCCGCGCCGTCGAGCTCGACCCCCGGGTCGACGGCATCCCGTCCACGAAGGGGAAGCTGTGACCGCGAAGCCGAACGTCGTCGTCCTCGACTACGGATCGGGCAACGTCCACTCCGCGGCGAAGGCACTCGAGCGCGCCGGTGCCGAGGTCACGCTGACCGCCGACAAGCAGGCCGCGCTCCGAGCGGACGGGCTGCTCGTGCCGGGCGTCGGCGCCTTCGCCGCCGTCGTCGACCAGCTCGAGGGTGTGCGCGGCGGCGAGATCGTCGACCACCGCCTGGCCGGCGGTCGACCGGTGCTCGGCATCTGCGTCGGCATGCAGGTCATGTTCGCCCGGGGCGTCGAGCGCGGCGCCGACGTCGAGGGGCTCGGCCAGTGGCCGGGCACGGTCGAGGAGATCCAGGCCGAGGTCCTGCCGCACATGGGCTGGAACACGGTCGAGGCCCCCGCGGACTCCGTGCTCTTCGACGGCCTGCACGACGAGCGGTTCTACTTCGTCCACTCGTACGGCGTGACGGACTTCCCGCTCGACGCCTACGGTCCGTTCCGGGCGCCGCGCCTGACCTGGGCCGAGCACGGGCAGCGGTTCGTCGCCGCGGTCGAGAACGGTCCGCTGACGGCCACGCAGTTCCACCCGGAGAAGTCGGGGGAGCCGGGTATCCGGCTGCTCCGCAACTGGGTCGACTCGCTCTGAACCGGCCGTCCACCGGGCGCACGCTCGCCCGACGGACGCGAGCCGCGCCTCCCGGCCGCAACGACCACCGCAACGACCACCGCAACGACCACCGCAACGACCACCGGAACGGCCGCAGCGCTCGGCCCGACCACCGGGACGGCCGCACCACACCCCACCGAGAACCGACAGGACCATGACCGACCTCACCGCGACCCCGCCCCTCGTCCTGCTGCCCGCCGTCGACGTCGTCGACGGCCAGGCCGTCCGCCTCACCCAGGGTGAGGCCGGCAGCGAGACCTCGTACGGCGATCCCGTCGCCGCGGCGCGCACCTGGCGCGACCAGGGTGCGGAGTGGATCCACCTCGTCGACCTGGACGCAGCGTTCGGGCGGGGGGACAACCGTGCGGTGATCGCGAAGGCGATCCGCGAGGTCGAGGGCGTCTCCGTCGAGCTCTCCGGCGGCATCCGCGACGACGCGTCACTCGAGGCGGCGCTCGCCACCGGCGCGGCCCGCGTGAACCTCGGGACCGCCGCGCTCGAGCAGCCCGAGTGGGCGGCGCGCGTGATCGGCGAGTACGGCGAGCAGATCGCGGTCGGCCTCGACGTGCGCGGCACGACCCTGGCGAGCCGCGGCTGGACCGAGGACGCCGGTGACCTCTGGGAGGTGCTCGACCGGCTCGAGGCCGCCGGGTGCGCCCGCTACGTCGTGACCGACGTGACGAAGGACGGCACCCTGCAGGGACCGAACGTCGATCTGCTCCGCGAGGTCTGCGACCGCACCGACCAGCCCGTGGTGGCCTCCGGGGGGATCTCGACGCTCGACGACCTCCGTGCGCTGCGCGAGCTCGTGCCGCACGGCCTCGAGGGCGCGATCATCGGCAAGGCCCTGTACTCCGGCGCGTTCACGCTGCCGGCCGCGCTCGACATCGCGTCCGAGTAGTCGGCGTGGCGGGCATCTCGAACGGCCGCGGCACCGGGCCCGAGGCTCCGGAGCCGGGCGCGCACGACGACGCCCACACTCCGGGCGGCGCCGCGGACTCGGCGGGCAACCCGTGGGCCGGACGGACGTTCGACGCCCACGACGACGCCTACGCCGACGACGACGGCCTGGCGGACCCGGCGCTCGTCGCGGCGATCTCGGCCCTGCAGCAGGGCGGGTCGCAGCGCGCGGTCGTCGAGGCCCTGCGCGGCGCACGGCTGCTCATCCCGCTCGTCGCCGAGGCCGGTGACGTCGGGCACACCGCCGAGGGAAAGCTCGTCGACAAGACCCAGGAGCTGTCGATCGTCACGGTCGCCGGTCCGGACGGGCGCAGTGTGATGCCCGCCTTCACCTCGGCCGAGGCGATGCGGTCGTGGGACGCCACCGCCCGACCGGTGCCGGCGGACTCGCGTCGCGTCGCGATGGCCGCGGCGAGCGAGGAGACGCAGCTCGTCGTGCTCGACCCGACCGCGCCGACCGAGTTCGTGCTCCGTCGCCCGGCGGTGTGGGCGATCGGGCAGGACCTGCCGTGGACCCCGTGCTTCGAGGACGCCGAGGTCGGGCAGGCGTTCGCCGCGTCGGTCGTCGAGGAGCCCGCCGTGGCACGCGTCGAGCTGTCGCCGGGCGATCCGCTCGGGCGCTTCGCCGGTGCGGAGCTGACGGTCGGGCTGGCGCTGCACCCGGGGCTCGACCAGGCCGCGGTCCAGGCGCTCGTCGGACGGCTGCAGCAGCGGTGGACGGCGGACGCCGTCATCGCGGACCGGGTGGACAGCATGCGCGTCGCGCTGCGGCCAGCCTGACGCACGACCGACCGGGCGGCCGGGAGGCGCGGTGCAGCCCCGTCCCGTCCGCTGCGGTCCGCGCGGCGGTGCGACCGGGGCCGCCGGCGCCACGCCGGTACGATGACCGGGTGAGCACGAACCCGACGACCACCCCCGGCACCGCGCAGACCCCGGTCGGCCCCACCGGTCGGCCCGTCCGGCAGTTCCCGGAGCCCGCGCCGCTCGACGGCCACGGCCCGGCTCGCATCATCGCGCTCTGCAACCAGAAGGGCGGCGTCGGCAAGACCACGACGTCGATCAACCTCGGCGCCGCGCTCGCCGAGTACGGTCGCAAGGTCCTCGCGGTCGACTTCGACCCGCAGGGTGCCCTGTCCGCCGGGCTCGGGGTCCGCACCCACGACGTCCCCACCGTCTACGACCTGCTGATGGGTTCCGTGAAGGACCCGCGCGAGGTCATCCGCCAGACGAACGTGCCGCTGCTCGACGTCATCCCGGCGAACATCGACCTGTCCGCCGCCGAGGTCCACCTCGTCAACGAGGTCGCCCGCGAGCAGATCCTGGCGAGCGTCCTGCGCAAGGTCTCGAACGACTACGACCTCATCCTGGTGGACTGCCAGCCCTCCCTCGGCCTGCTCACGGTCAACGCCCTGACGGCGGCGCACGGCGTGCTCATCCCGCTCGAGTGCGAGTTCTTCGCGCTGCGCGGTGTGGCGCTGCTGATCGAGACGATCGACAAGGTGCGGGACCGGCTGAACCCGGCACTGCGGCTCGACGGCATCCTGGCGACGATGTACGACTCGCGCACACTGCACTCGCGCGAGGTCATGGAGCGCGTCGTGGAGACGTTCGACGACAACGTGCTCGACACGGTGATCAGCCGGACGGTGAAGTTCCCGGACGCGACGGTGTCTGCGCGGCCCATCACGCAGACGGCGCCGGAGCACGCCGCGGCGCACGCCTACCGCGCGCTCGCCAGGGAGCTCGTCGAGCGTGGCGCCGTCGCCTGACCCGGCACCGACGTCGGCTGACACGACGACGCCGGCGGGCACCGCGACCGCGCCCGGGTTCCGGGTCCGGCTGCGGAACTTCGACGGCCCGTTCGACCTGCTGCTCTCGCTCATCACCAAGCACGAGCTCGACATCACCGAGGTGTCGCTCGGCGCGGTCACGGGGGAGTTCATCCAGTACGTGCGACAGGCCGAGTCCGCCGACGAGCTCGACGAGGCCAGCGAGTTCCTCGTCGTCGCCGCCACCCTGCTCGACCTGAAGATCGCCGGACTCCTCCCGCAGGGCGAGCTCGTCGACGCCGAGGACGTGGCGCTGCTCGAGGCCCGCGACCTGCTCTTCGCGCGCCTCCTGCAGTACCGGGCGTTCAAGCAGGCCGCGGAGTGGTTCGGGGAGCAGTGGCAGCAGGAGTCCCGCCGGCACGTCCGCCGGGTCCGGCTCGAGGAACGGTTCCGCGCCCGCACCCCTGAGCTCGTCTGGACCCTCTCGGTGCAGGACTTCGCCGCGATCGCGACGCTGGCCTTCGCGCCGCGGGAGATCCCGACCGTGGGTCTGGACCACCTGCACGCCCCCCTCGTGAGCATCCGGGAGCAGGCCGCGATCGTCGTCTCGATCCTCCGCACCCGGGCCGACGAGGACGTGTCGTTCCGCGAGCTGGTCGCCGGCGTCGCGGAGACGGGTATCGTTGTGGCTCGCTTCCTGGCGATCCTGGAGCTGTACCGGAACGCGTCGATCTCGTTCGAGCAGTTCGAACCGCTGGGGGAGCTGACACTCCGCTGGACCGCCGAGGACTGGTCCGACGAGAGCCTCGCGAACCTGGGAGCCGACTATGACGGATGACGTACGCGCCGCCGCGTCGAGCGCCGAACCCGGGGGAGCGGACGAGGTCGCCGACGCCCGCGCGGTCGAGCTGGAGCTGCACGACCAGCACACCGCCCGCCCGGACCTGCCCGTCGACCGGCAGCTCGAGGCGATCCTGATGATCGCCGACGAGCCGCAGTCGCTCGTCTCGCTCGGCGCCGCGGTGGGTGCGCCCGTGCCCGCCGTGCGTCAGGCGATCGAGCGACTCGTGGCCGACTTCGACGGCGTCGACGGCACGGTCCGCCGTGGCTTCGAGCTCCGCGAGGTCGGTGGCGGCTGGCGGTTCTACGTGCGGCGCGAGCTCGACGACGTCGTCGAGCAGTTCGTCGAGGCGGAGCGTCCGGCCCGGCTGTCGCAGGCCGCGCTCGAGACCCTCGCGGTGGTCGCCTACAAGCAGCCGATCACCCGCTCACAGATCGCCTCGATCCGGGCGGTGAACGTCGACGGCGTCGTCCGGACGCTCGTCGCGCGCGGCCTCATCGAGGAGTCGTTCACCGACGCCGAGACCGGCGCGATCAACTACGTCACGTCCGACCTGCTGCTCCAGCAGCTCGGCATCAACTCGCTCGACGAACTGCCGCTGATCTCGCCTCTCCTGGAGGACGGCGCGGACGGTTTCGGGCACAACGAAGGGATCCCCGATGGCCGCGTTTGAGGACGAACGACGAGGTGGGTCCCGAGGGGGATCCGACGGACGCTCCGGCGGGTACGGTCGCGGCTCCGACCGGTCCGGCTCCGGTCGGCCCGGAGGCGCGGGGCGCGATCGCGACGCCGGCTCCGGCCGCGCCGGTGGCCGGTCGGGCGACGACCGCGGCGGCTACCGCGGACGCGAGGAACGCCCGGCAGGTGGCGGCGACCGCGGTGGGTACCGCGGGCGTGACGACCGCGCCGGTGGTGACCGTGGCGGGTACCGCGGCGGCTCGGACCGCTCGGACCAGGGCGGGTACCGGGGGCGGGACGACCGGTCCGGTGGCGACCGCGGTGGGTACCGCGGGCGTGACGACCGGTCCGGTGGCGACCGCGGTGGGTACAGCGGCGGCTCAGACCAGGGCGGCTACCGGGGGCGTGACGACCGTGCCGCTGGCGAGCGCGGTGGCGAGCGCGGTGGCTACCGCGGCGGCTCGGACCAGGGCGGCTACCGGGGGCGCGACGACCGCGCCGGTGGCGAACGCGGTGGGTACCGCGGGCGTGACGACCGGTCCGGTGGCGACCGTGGTGGCTACCGCGGCGGCTCGGACCAGGGCGGGTACCGCGGTCGTGACGACCGATCCGGTGACCGTGGCGGGTACCGCGGGCGGGACGAACGACCCGGTGGTGACCGCGGCCGGTTCGTGAGCCGCGACGCGGACCAGCGCAGCAACGACCGCGGCGGGTTCGTCCGTCGCGAGGACGACCGCTCCGGTGGGTACCGCGGCCGTGACGAACGTCCCGGTGGCGAGCGCTTCGGCGGCTACCGCGGGCGTGACGACCGGTCCGGTGGCGAGCGTGGCGGGTACCGCGGGCGCGATGACCGGTCCGGTGGCGAGCGCTCCGGCGGCTACCGCGGCCGTGACGACCGTTCCGGCAGCGAGCGCGGTGGGTACCGCGGGCGTGACGACGACCGGCGCGGCGCAGACCGTCGTGACGCCGGTCGCCGACCGGACCGCGGCGCCGATCGGCGCGACGACCGCCGTGACCCCGCACGCGAGGACCGCCGCGCCCCCGACGGCCGACCGAGCACCGTCTGGCACAACGGCCGCCGCTACGTCGGCGGCACGACCACCGCACGCAACGGCGACCGGCCGGGCACGGGCGGCCGGGGGCGCATCCCGAGCGGCACCGAGCGCGGGACGACGCCGCGGCCGGAGGGCGCGCGTGACGACCACGGCATCCCCGTCGAGGGCACGCCCGAGCGGCCCATCATCCCGGACTGGGACGCGGACGAGGCGGGGTCGCGTGCCGGGGGTGCGCCGAGCCTCCAGGCCGACGGTGAGCGGCTGCAGAAGGTGATCGCCGCTGCGGGCGTGGCGTCCCGACGGGTCGCGGAGAACCTGATCGTCGAGGGGCGCGTCACGGTGAACGGCGAGGTCGTCGAGGCCCTCGGACGCCGCGTCGACCCCGAGACCGACCAGATCGCCGTGGACGGCGTGCCGGTGCAGGTCGACAGCTCACGGCGGTACGTGCTGCTCAACAAGCCCGTCGGGATCGTGTCGAGCCTGCAGGACGAACGCGGTCGACGCGACCTGTCGGAGTTCGTCGACCGGTACGAGGAACGCCTGTTCAACGTCGGTCGGCTCGACGCCGAGACGTCGGGGCTGCTCCTGCTGACGAACGACGGCGACCTGGCCCACGTGCTGGCCCACCCATCGTTCGGCGTGACGAAGACCTACATCGCCAAGGTCGCGGGCAACGTGAACCCGGCGACGGTGCAGCGGCTGCTCGAGGGCGTGGAGCTCGAGGACGGTCCGATCGCCGCCGACAAGGTGCGTCTGCTGGAGTCCGCCCGCGGTGAGTCCCTGGTCGAGATCACCCTGCACTCGGGGCGCAACCGGATCGTGCGACGTATGCTCGACGCGGTCGACCACCCGGTGATCGAGCTCGTGCGTCGCTCGTTCGGGCCGCTGCAGCTCGGATCGCTGCCGATCGGCAGGGTGCGGGAGCTCTCCACCGTCGAGCTCGGTGGGCTCCTGCGCATCGCCCGTGAGGCGAAGGCTCCGGCACAGGGCGACACCGACGAGGAGACTGCCGACTGACGCTCGGTAGGCTGGAGCCCGTGACCGACGCCCCCGCCCCGCTCGCCGAACCGGACATCGACCGGCGGCTGCGCGGACCCGTGCGGGTCGTCGGTGCCGGGTTGCTCGGGGCGTCGATCGGGCTCGCCCTCCGCGAGAAGGGCGTCGACGTCGTGCTCGACGACGTCTCGCCCGCGGCGCTGGCGCTCGCCGTCGACTACGGCGCTGGCCGGCGCCCGGCCGAGGGTGACGAGCCGGAACTCGTCGTGGTGGCGGTCCCGCCGGACGTGGTGGCGACGGTCGTCGAGCGCGAGCTCGCGGCCCACCCGCACGCGGTCGTCACCGACGTGGCGAGCGTGAAGACCGGACCGCTCGAACGACTGCTGGCGTCGGGCGCCGACGTCAGCCGGTACATCGGCTCGCACCCGATGGCCGGTCGTGAGCGCAGCGGACCGACTGCGGCACGCGCCGACCTGTTCGTCGGCCGCCCGTGGGTGATCGCCGGTCACGACGCGATCTCTTACCAGCGTGCCGCCGTCGTCGAGGACCTCGCGCTCGACGTCGGTGCGACCGTCGTCCCGATGGAGCCGCAGTCGCACGACCTCGCCGTCGCGTACGTGTCGCACGCGCCGCAGCTGGTGTCGACCCTGATGGCCGCGCGGCTGCAGGAGGCCCCCGACGGGTCGCTCGACCTGGCGGGCGGGGGTGTCCGTGACGTGACACGCATCGCCGCCAGCGACCCGGGTCTCTGGGTACAGATCATCGGGGCGAACGCCGCGAACATCCGGCCGGTGCTGTCCGACCTGCGCGACGACCTCGACCGGGTCCTCCACGCACTCGACGACCCCGACGGCCAGGGGTCGCCGCGGACGATCGCCGAGACCATCGCCGCCGGCAACCGCGGGGTCGAGCGGCTGCCCGGCAAGCACGGCACGACCAAGCGCTTCGCCCAGGTGGTCGTCCTCGTCGACGACACCCCGGGGCAGATTGCCGCGCTCCTGCAGTTCATCGGGGAGATCGGCATCAACCTCGAGGACATGCGCCTCGAGCACTCACCGGGCGCACCGATCGGCATCGTCGAGGTGTCGGTCGTCCCCGAGCAGGAACAGCGACTCGTCGAGGAACTCGAGGGGCGCGGATGGAGGATCGCAGCAGCATGGGCCTGAACGACGACACGCACGTCACGCCGAACGACTCCGGCGTCACCGGGGGCGCCGAGGGGCCCGACTCCGGTCTGCCCACCCCCACCCCGGGCGACGGTGCGGCCGGTGGCGCCGACGGCGGTGCGCTCGGCGGACCTGCCGGTGGCCTGGGTGTCCCCGGCGGGGAACCCGGCTCGACGAGTGCCCCGGTGCCGTCCGGCCTGCCGCAGGGCGCGTTCGTCGCGAAGACCGTCATCGCGGTCGACGGCCCCGCCGGCAGTGGCAAGTCCAGCGTCTCGCGCGCAGCGGCCCGAGCCCTGGGCTTCGGGTACCAGGACACCGGCGCGGCCTACCGGGCTCTGGCGTGGCACGCACTGCAGCAGGGCGTGGACCTCGACGACGCCGCTGCGGTCGTCGCCAGCTGGGACACCTTCGACTACACGATCGGCACCGACCCCGACGACTACTTCGTCCGCGTCGGCGACACCGACGTGACCGAGGCGATCCGCACCCCCGAGGTCACCGCGGCGGTCGCGCACATCGCGAAGCTGCCCGAGGTCCGCGAGAAGCTCGTCCAGCTGTTCCGGCAGGTCATGCGGAAGGCCGACGCGCAGGGCATCATCACCGAGGGACGCGACATCACCACGGTCGTCGCACCCGACGCCGAGGTCCGCATCCTGCTGACCGCCGACGAGTCGGTTAGGATGGCTCGGCGCTCGGCAGAGGTCACCACGCAGTCGGCCGCCGAGACCTCTGCCGCACTCGCCCGTCGAGACGCGGCGGACGCGAAGGTCGTCGACTTCATGAACGCCGCAGACGGTGTCACGACGCTCGACTCCACCGACCTCGACTTCGACCAGACCGTCCAGGCGGTCGTCGACCTGGCCCGAGCGGCCACGCACTGACGCACGACCGGGCGCCGTCCGGTCACCACGACCGGGTCGCCCGGTCACCACGGCCGGGGAACCGGCCCGGCCGGCACCGGCCACCGACACCGCGGCTCCGGTCGCACACGAGGAAACCCACCATGGCCCAGCAGGACAGCCACGACAACGACGACTTCCCGGAGTACGACGACGCGCTCGGCGAACGGCTCGCCGGACTCGACGACGCCGAGGCGGAGCAGCGTGCGAACGCGCTCCGCGTCGGGCTCGACGAGTACGAGCTCGACGACGAGGACGTCGCGCTCCTCGACGCCGGGGAGCTCGGCGAGGACGGCGTCCACTACCTGCCCGCGTACCCGGTGCTCGCGATCGTCGGGCGTCCGAACGTCGGCAAGTCGGCGCTCGTCAACCGCATCATCGGCCGCCGCGAGGCCGTCGTGCAGGACGTGCCCGGCGTCACCCGCGACCGCGTGAGCTACAAGGCCGAGTGGAACGACAAGCGCTTCACGCTCGTCGACACCGGCGGGTGGGAGCCCGACGCCCGCGGCATCAACGCCTCGGTCGCCGCGCAGGCCGAGGTCGCGGTCGACCTCGCCGACGCCGTGCTCTTCGTCGTCGACGTCACGGTCGGCATCACCGCCACCGACGAGCACGTCGTGAAGATGCTCCGCGGGACCGACCGACCGGTCATCGTCGTCGCGAACAAGGCCGACGACGACCGCCGTGACCTCGACGCCTTCGAGCTGTGGAACCTCGGACTCGGCGAGCCGCACCCGGTCTCCGCGCTGCACGGCCGCGGCGTCGCGGACCTGATGGACCTCATCATCAAGACGCTGCCCGACACGTCGGCCGTCGCCAAGCAGGAGGTCGGCGGACCCCGTCGCGTCGCGATCCTCGGCCGCCCGAACGTCGGCAAGAGCTCGCTGCTCAACAAGGCGGCGGGCGAGGAGCGCGTCGTCGTCAACGACCTCGCGGGCACCACCCGCGACCCGGTGGACGAGCAGATCGAGCTCGGCGGCCGCGTCTGGCGCTTCGTCGACACCGCCGGCATCCGGAAGCGCGTGCACCTGCAGCAGGGCGCGGACTTCTACGCATCGCTCCGCACCACCGCTGCGCTCGAGAAGGCCGAGGTCGCCGTCGTCGTGCTCGACGTGACCGAGCCGATCTCGACGCAGGACCTCCGCATCATCGACCTGGTGCTCGAGTCCGGTCGGGCGCTCGTCCTGGCCTACAACAAGTGGGACCTGCTCGACGACGATCGACGTCGCTACCTCGAGCGCGAGATCGAGCAGGACCTGGCGCACGTCGCCTGGGCCCCGCGCGTCAACATCTCCGCCCGGACGGGCCGTCACCTCGAGAAGCTCGTGCCGGCGCTCGAGACCGCGCTCGAGTCGTGGGACACCCGCATCCCGACCGGCAAGGTCAACGCCTTCATCGCCGAGCTCGTGCAGGAGCACCCGCACCCGGTCCGCGGTGGCAAGCAGCCCCGCATCCTGTTCGGGACGCAGGCGTCGAGCCAGCCGCCGACGTTCGTGCTGTTCACCTCGGCGTTCCTCGACCCGCAGTACCGCCGCTTCATCACGCGTCGCCTGCGCGAGGTGTGGGGCTTCGACGGCACCCCGATCAACGTCAACATGCGGGTGCGCGAGCGCCGCAAGCGCACGTAACGGTCGGTCGACGACGTGGCACGGCGAGCACGGTTCGGATCCCTCGGGGTCCTGCTGGCGCTCGCCGTCGTCGTCTGCGCGCTCGGCGCCGCCTGGCTCGTCAGCGGGGGCGACGACGGGTCGCGGACCGGCCGTCCCACGGACCGGCCGTCCGCGTCGGGCCCGATCGAGGTGTCGAACGCCCTCGGCGTTCCGATCCCCGGCGCTGCGGTCCGACAGGAGATCCCGCGGAGCGTCGAGGACTGGATCGACCGCGTCCTCCCGGTGGCCGGCTCGGTCACGCCCCTGGTCAGCGGGGTCACCGCGAGCATCCGGGTCGAGCGCACCGACGAGTCCACCGTGGCGGTCCGGGTCGACGGACTCGCCGTCCCGCCCCGAACCCGCGCGGTCCGTCTCGTCCTCGCTCCGGACGCGACGCCCGACGTCGGCGCACTCGCGCATGCCGCTTCCGTCACGACGATCCCCGTCGACGGGGATGCGTCGGGTGGCTTCTCGCTCGTCACCGATGCCTCGGCGCTCCAGGCGGACACGCGCTCCGCTGCCCTGGTCGACGACGAGACCGACCAGATGCTCGGCGTCGCACTGCTCGTCCCCGCCGACTGACCTCGGCTTCGGGCCCGGGGACGGTGCCGGCGGTACTCCGCGCCGAGTACCGGCCCGGCCGGGAGGCGCGGCCCACCGCCGTCCTGCCGCTCCCGTCCCAAGGTGGCGACGTCCGCCGCCTGCAGCCGGGGCCATCCGGGCGGGCGCAGGCCCGGCCGCGGGGTGGGCCCCTGGCCCGGGCCCGCGGCCGTGGCCCGAGTCGCGGGCACTGACCCGCCCACACTCGCAACTGCCGCCGGGGTCCCCACTCGACCGCAGACGCTCGAATCGTATGACCATTGGAGCGCCCGACGCGTCGACGCCGTCCAGGGCAGGGCAGGGCAGGGCCGGCGTCGATCGACGTCGATCACCCGCACGCGCCTCCCGGACGTCCTTCCGGGAGGCGCCGGATACGGCACCATGGAGATGTGTCGCTCCCCGTCCTCGCCGACCGTCTCTGGTGTCGGCTGCACCTGGACCGCCTGGCCGGTGGTCGGCAGGCCGACTACGTGATCCGCGAGGACATGCTCGCCCACCCGGACACGGTCCGGTCCTTCCGGTGGATCCGATGGCTGCTCGTCGCCGAGACGGCGGTCGGACTGGCGGCGATCGTCGTCGCCGTGCTGCTCACCCGCGCGGGGGAGACGGTCGCGTGGGCGGTCTGGTTCCGGGCGACCGTGGTGCTCCTCATCACGCTGACGCTCTACGTGTTCGCGTGGCGGGCGCAACTCGGCTACTACTGGGCGTACCAGCGGCTCCGGCTGTTCAGTCGGATCTTCCCGGTCGTGACCCTCGTCGTCGCGGCGATCCCGGGGCTGTACCCGTTCTGGATGGTCATCGAGCAGATCCTGTTCTCGCTGCTGATGATCGGCATCGGGGACGTGCTGACGAGCGACCACATGCGAGCGACCTTCCCGAAGCCGGTCCGAGCGACCAGGGGACAACGGGGGCCAGGCACACCGCAGTGAACGGGAGCATCGTCGGAGCATGACGACGAACAGCCTCCCCGGCGGAACCTACGACCTCGGTGACCTCGAGGTCACCCGCCTCGGCTACGGCGCGATGCAGCTCGCCGGCCCGCACGTCTTCGGCCCGCCAGCCGACCGCGACGAGGCCGTCCGGGTGCTGCGGACGGCGGTCGACCTCGGCATCACCCACATCGACACCGCCGACTTCTACGGCCCGCACGTCACGAACGAGATCATCCGTGAAGCCCTGCACCCGTACCCGGAGCAGGTGCACATCGTCACCAAGGTCGGCTCGCGCCGCAACGACAAGGGGCAGTGGCCAACGGCGCGGAAGCCCGAGCAGCTCGTCGAGGACGTCCACGCGAACCTCGACCGCCTCGGCCTCGAACAGCTCGACGTCGTCAACCTCCGGGTCGGCGGGTTCGACGCCCCGGAGCCGGGCAGCATCGCGCCGCAGTTCGAGGCGCTCGCCGAACTCCGCCAGCAGGGCAAGATCCGCCACCTCGGACTGTCGACGGTGACGGGCGCGCAGCTCGTCGAGGCCCTGACGATCGCGCCCGTGGTCTGCGTGCAGAACATGTACAACGTGGCGCAGCGTGGCGATGACGACCTCGTCGACCTCACCGCAGCCGAGGGCATCGCCTACGTGCCGTACTTCCCGCTCGGCGGCTTCTCGCCGATCCAGTCCGAGGCGCTCGACGCCGTCGCGGAGCGGCTGGGGGAGTCGCGGCTGTCGGTCGCCCTCGCTTGGCTGCTCCAGCGGTCGGACAACATCCTGCTCATCCCCGGCACGTCGTCCGTCGAGCACCTGCGGCAGAACGTCGAGGGCGCGGGCATCACCCTGCCCGCCGACGCGATCCGCGAGCTGGACGCGATCGGCGCCGCCTGACCCGAGCGTCGCGGGCCTGCGGAGCTCGGCCAAGCGGGCAAGGCCGGCACCAGCGCCGGCGCGCACCGTCGTCCACACAACCGGAAGCACGTCGCACCACGGGAATCCCCGGCGCGACGTGCTTCTGGTTGTGCGGGAGCACGCGACACCACGGGACGGCCCCCGGACCCGGGCGGCCCCGCCGATGGCCGGTCGCGGGCGTCAGGCCACCGTGGCGAGCGCGAACGGCAGCACGGCCGACGCACCCGCACGCCGGAGCTCCCGCCCGGCGACGGTCACCGTCCACCGGCTGTCCACCAGGTCGTCGACGAGCAGCACCGGCCCCTGGTGCGACGCCAGCGCCGCAGCCAGCGCCGTGTCCACCACGAAGGTGTCCCACACCCCGGCCAGCCGGTAGGCGCTGTTCGTCGCACCGTCGCCGCGGGGCTCCCCGCCGCTCCGCCCGAGTGTTCCAAGGAACTGCAGCCGCCCGATCGAGGCCAGCGCCTGCGCCAACGACCCGACGAGCTCCGGCCGCGACCGCGAGGACATCGCCACGACCGCGGTCGGACGCTCGGCCCACGGCCAGTCCTTCAGCGCCCGGATGCACCCGTCGACCAGCTCGCGGGACACGGGACCGTCCGGAGTCGCGGCCGAGAAGAGCGCGCGGAGCGGTCCACCCCAACCGAGGTCGGTGAGGCGCGCCACGGCCCGGCCCGGCTCGACGAGCTCACCTGCCGGGATCTTCCCCTTCACGGGGACGCCGAGCGAGGACATGCCGGACGGCCACTGCGCACGGGGTGCGATCTCGACGCCGACCCTGTCGAGCGCGGCGGCCGCACCGGACGCGTCGGAGTCGGACACCGACGTCGGGTACCAGACGCCCGCGCAGTTGTCGCAGCGCCCGCAGGGCTCGGCGGACGGGTCGTCGAGGTCCTGCTGCAGCAGCTGCATGCGGCACGCCGACGTCGACTCGTAGGTGAGCATCGACGCGGCCTCGGCCTCACGTGCGGCGGCGACCCGCTCGTACCGGGCGGCGTCGTACTGCCACGGCTGCCCGGTCGACACCCAGCCGCCGGCGACACGGTGCACGGCCCCGTCGACGTCGAGCACCTTGAGCAGGAGCTCGAGCGTGGAGCGCTTGATGTCGACCAGGCCCTCGAGCGCGACCGTCGACATCGCCGTGTCGGTGGAGAGCGCGCCGAGCACGGCGGAGGCGCGGGCCTCGGTCGGCATCGACGCGCTCGCGAAGTACTGCCAGATCTCGCGGTCCTCGCGCCCGGGCAGCAGCAGGACGTCGGCGTTGTCCGTCGCACGCCCGGCGCGGCCGATCTGCTGGTAGTAGGCGACGGGCGACGAGGGTGCGCCGACGTGCACGACGAACCCGAGGTCCGGCTTGTCGAAGCCCATCCCGAGCGCACTCGTGGCGACGAGCGCCTTGAGCTCGTTGCCCTTGAGCTGCTGCTCGAGCTGCTCGCGTTCCTCGGTGTCGGTCCGCCCCGTGTAGGCGCGGACGGCGTACCCGTTCTCGCGCAGGAGCCGGGCGATGTCCTCGGCCCCGGACACGGTCAGCGTGTAGATGATACCGCTGCCGGGCAGGTCGCCCAGGTGCGCGAGCAGCCACCCGAGTCGCTGCCGGGCGTCCGGCAGGGTGAGGACACCGAGCCGGAGCGACGCCCGCGCCAGGGAGCCGCGGATGGTGAAGACGGGGGCGTCCGGACCCGCGGTGAGCTGCTCGGCGACGTCCTCGACCACGCGCTCGTTCGCGGTCGCCGTCGTCGCGAGCACGGGGACGCCCTGGGGGAGCGAGCGGATGAGCTCGGCGAGTCGGCGGTAGTCCGGGCGGAAGTCGTGACCCCAGTCGGAGATGCAGTGCGCTTCGTCGACGACGAGCATGCCCATCCGCGCGATCAGCGTCGGCAGTTGCTCGTCGCGGAACCGCGGGTTGTTGAGCCGCTCGGGGGAGACGAGCAGCACGTCGACCTCGTCCCGTGCCAGGGCGGCCTGGGTGTCCGCCCACTCGTGCGCGTTCGCGGAGTTGATCGACACCGCACGGACGCCGGCCCGGGCTGCCGCGGCGACCTGGTCGCGCATCAGGGCGAGCAGCGGCGACACCAGCACGGTCGGCCCGCCCCCGCGACGGCGCAGCAGCAGGGTCGCGAGGAAGTACACGGCCGACTTGCCCCACCCGGTGCGCTGCACCACGAGGGCGCGCTGCCGGTGTTCGACCAGGGCCGAGATCGCCTCGAGCTGTCCGGGGTGGAAGACCGCGTCCGGTCGCCCCGTCAGCGCGGCCAGGGCCGCCTGCGCCTCCGCAGCGATCTCGGCGGACGGCGGAGCCGCCGCGGGAGCAGGCGAGCCGACGGACGAACCGACACCGAGAACAGACATGCCCCCATGCTGTCAGCACCCGCCGACGGAACGCGCCCCGTCCCTCCAGGCTGTGGACGAGAAGGCCGCTACTGGTAGGTGATGAGCGACGGCGTCGGCTGCACGTCCGCCATCGTCTGCTCCGGCGACAGCATCGGCGTGTCCTCGTCGAAGAAGTTCTTCCAGCCCCAGTGCACGCCCTCCGGTGCGTCCTGGTGCAGTGCCTTCCACGTCGCCTGCTTGTCGGGCTGCGAGCCCTGCCCGTCGACGTGGATGAGCACGTCGAGCTCCGGGTGCGACTCGAGCGACGAGCGGTCCTGGATCATCGACAGCCGGAACTGGTGCAGCACGAACGCCTTCGGCGGCAGGCCCTTCGACCGCACCAGGTCGGCGAGCCACGACGAGACCTCGTTCACCTCGGACGCGGAGACACTCCCGATCTGCTGCAAGGGCACCTGGTCAGCGGTCAGCCGCCACTCCGGGTCGAGCGCGAGCCACACGTTCGGCTTCGCGAGCAGCGCCTCGTACCGCTTCGCCTGGGACAGGAAGTCCGACCGCCCCGGCTGCAGGTCGAGGATGACCGGCATCCCGGCGTCCGTCGCCGCGTCGACGTAGGGCTCCAGCGTCGACGCCGGCAGCTCGGTCGAGTAGTCGCCGTCCGCCCCGGCGTCCCCGGCAGCGACGGTCGCGATGACCTCCATCGCCGGCGTCACCGGCTCGTCGCCGAGCCCGTCGTACTCCTTCGCCATGCCCTCGGCGCGACGCACGGTCGCCGCCGGGTCCTGCTCGCCCAGCACGCCGAGCACCGGCGCGCCGGGAGCGCCGTACAGCGCGACGTAGCGGTGTCCGTCGAAGGGGCGCTGCCCGCCGTGCGGCAGCTGCCAGCCGCTCTCCGCTGCCCGGACCGTCCACTCCGGGTCCGGCAGGTCACCGAACGCCGACCCGACCAGCACGGTCGGGTGCTCCGCGCGGTCGTGCAGCGTGGACACGACGTCCGGGGCGGCAGCCGGGTCGGTCACACCGTCCGGCATCGCGACCACGCGGGCGCCGGCTGCCTCCGCCGTCGCCACGGCCGCGGCATCCGCCCGCCGGTCCGCCACGACCACGGTCGCCGGACGGGAGGCATCGGTCGCCTCGGGCGCGTCCGTACCCTCCGGCGCGTCCTGCTCGGGCACGTCGGTGTCGACCGACACGTCGCCCTCGGCCTGGTACCAGTCGGCCCCGAGTCGGCGGAGCTCGCCGGCCACCCGGTCGCCGCCGTCCGTCAGCAGCAGCGGCACGTGGGCGGCCTCCGCGGCGCTCGCCGCGTCTCCCACCGCCTCCGCGTCAGAGGCGGACGCCACGACCGCACCGGGAGCCGACGCGAAGAGCGCACGACTCGCGGCGACGGACCGCGCCGACGGGTCCGACTGCGCCACGACGGCCACCGAGTCGGCGGACGAGCGCGTCAGCTGCGCGACCGTCGGGGAGTCGTCGTGGGCGGTGCAGCCGGCGGCACCGAGCAGGAGCCCGGAGACCGACAGCGCGAGCAGGACACGGGTGGGACGAGCGGAACGCATCCGATCCACCCTACGAGGGTGCGTCACGACACCCTGTGAACGCGACAGGTGTCGTCTCGTAGACAGGGTGCATGCCAGCTGCGCCGGACGACCACCCGACGATCGGGGCGGTGGTCGCCCCCGAGGTGCACTGCGCGACCCTCAACCTCAGACGCCGGGTACCGCACGCACCCGGTCACCCGGACGCGTGGGAACGTCGCCGCGACGCCGTCGTCGCGCTCGTCACCAGCGAGCAACCGACGGTGCTGGCCGTCCAGGAGGCACTGCTCACCCAGACCGCCGACCTCACCGCCCGCCTCGGGTCGCGCTGGGAGCCCGTGGTCGTCGGCCGCGGCGCGCGCGGCGGTGGCGAGGCGGTCGGGCTGTTCCTCGACCGGGAGCGCCTCGACGTCGTCGAGCGGCGCACCTGGGCGCTGTCCCGCACGCCGTCACGTCCTGGTTCCCGGTCGTGGGCGACCGCCTTCCCGCGGCACGCCGTCGGCGCCGTCGTCGCGGACCGCTCGACGGGGCTCCGGTTCCTGGCCGTCGCGACCCACCTCGACGTCGCGTCGCCGTGGGCACGGCTGCGCGGCGCGCAGCTGCTCGGGCGGATCGTCCGCGAGCGCGGGCTGCCGGCCGTCGTCATGGCCGACTGGAACTGCCCGGCCGGGTCGGCGCCGTGGCGCGCACTGGCGGAGGCGGGGGTCGTCGACAGCTGGGGACGAGCCTCCCGGCAGGTGGGGGCGGCGTACGGGACGTACCCGCACTACCGGGCGCCGCGTGTCGGCGGCCGGCGGATCGACGGGGTGCTCGTCACCGAGGACGCCGTCGTCGAGCAGGTCGCGGTCAACGTCCGCCGACCGGGCGGCGTCTGGCCCTCCGACCACGCGGCCGTGCAGGCGGTCGTGCGGTGGGCCTCGTGATGCGCTCGCTCGGGCTGACCTTCCTGCGCCGGCGGTTCCTGCCGGCCGACGTGGTGCGGGTCCTGACGCTCCTCAGCATCCCCGTCGCGACGATCGGGTGGGGGAGCACCTCGTTCGCGGTGATGTCGCTCGCGCTGTTCGGGGTGGTCCTGCCGCGGATGCTCGGACTCCGGCCCGCGTTCGACCTGGCGGTCTGCGTGCTGGTGCTGGTCGCCGGGTGGTCGAGCGCCCTCGAGTGGTACACCTCGGTGTTCCTCTGGGACAAGCTGATCCACGTCGTGCTGACCGGGCTGCTCGCGGCACTGCTCGCCGTGATCGCCGCGGACCTCCGGCTCGTGCCGCACGCACCGGACGCCGGGCGCGTGACCGTGTCGCTCCTGGTGTTCACCCTCGGGCTCGCGATCGGGTCCGTGTGGGAGATGTGCGAGTGGCTCGGACACAACTACGTCGACTCGAAGATCTACGTCGGGTACGACGACACGATCGGCGACCTGGCCGCCGACGGACTCGGCGGGCTGCTCGTGGGGCTCGTGCTGCCGTGGCTGGCGGCGGAGCGTGACGTGGTGCAGCCGCCGTCGCGGTCGTATCCGCGCTCGCTGCGGGGCTGACGGTCCGGCCAAGCCGGTCGCTCCCGTGGAGGTGGCGACGCGCCGTGGCGCGAGCAGGGTCCGGCGTCCGCTATGCTTGACGGGCTGCTCGCGCTCCGGTCGGACGCGGGTGGTGGAACACCGGCAACGGGGTTCCGAGCCTCTCGGGGCTCGCGGGCTGTGGCGCAGCTTGGTAGCGCACTTGACTGGGGGTCAAGGGGTCGCAGGTTCAAATCCTGTCAGCCCGACCGAAGGAAGCATGGCGGAGGGGTCGTCGCGAAGACATGGTGAGTGTTCGTCGCGCAGGTCTGCTCGACGCGCTCGTCTTGAAGTCGCGACCATTGCACGGGATCACGGTGCGGGAGTCGCCAGTGCTCGCGCCCGGACATGTTGATCTGAGACGGCTCACCGTGGTCACCGGTTTGCACGGAGCCGGCAAGTCGTACCTGCTCGCCGTCATTCGCGAGGCGTTGCCGCGGTGGCAGAGTGGCTGGTCTCTTCCTCCCGTGAGTCGCTGGGACGCGGCAGACTTCGTCGGGTCGTATTCCTTGACAGTCCGGCCTCCTGACGACGCACGCACTTCGGTTGCACCTGTCGAATTCCCACTTGAACGGGTGGATTACGTCTCACAGTATTCCGCCGCTTTGCGTGATCTCACCGTCACCGCAGTCAGCTCGGACGTCGTGATGGGATCGCTCATCACGGCGGCTCAGGATTACTACTTCGAGGCGTCAGAGGCTCGAGACGTCATGCGGGCTCACGGCTCGCAAGCCCTCGGAAAACGTGACCTCGAAGCACTCGGGCGCATCACGGGCCATCGCTACGAGGAGTTGGCCATCGCCATCGTCGACACCGAAGGCGAGCGTCTCCCGTTGTTCCACGGCAGCAGGGGCGGCAGGGAGTTCACGACCTTCACCATGAGCCGCGGTGAGTACTCCGCGGCGTACACGCTTTGGTTGCTCCGAGAAGCGGAGGCGAACGAGGTCGTGCTGATCGACGAGCCGGAGACATTCCTGGCCGGCCCGGCGCACGTCCCGCTGATCGAGGAGATCGGGCGTTTGGCCGCCAGTAATGGTTGCCAGGTGATCGTCGCGACACACTCGACGCAGATCATCGAGCACGTCCCGGTCGAGGCGCTGCGCCTTGTCCTTACAACGGGCGGCGGGGCGATCGTGACTGACGACGTCGATGCGCCGACCATCCTCCGTACGTTGAAGAGACCGTCCAGCGGCGTGACAGCTGTCGTCTTCGTGGAAGACGAACTCGCCGCTCGTCTGGTACGAGCGATCATCGATCGTTTTGCGGCGCATGTGCGCTCGAGCGTCGACGTCGTGCAGGCCGGCGGGGAAGCGGCTGCGAAGGCGGCAGCCAGGACGTTGGGGAATTCAAGGAGGCTGCGCGCGACCGTCGTCCTCGATGCCGACATGCGGAGAGCGTCTTCGGATGCAGCGGAGTACTACCTGCCAGGCGCCGCAGCTCCAGAAGTCGAACTCCTCAGGATGCTCCAAGAGCAACCCGACCAGTTGGCGACCATGTTGGGTGTCCGTACCTCCGGCGTTGCGATGGCGTGCGCAGCAGCCGCCCTCGGGGATCATCACAGGGCGTTCGGCAACATCGCTTCTGCTGTAGGGGTGTCCGAGGAACGACTCCTCGACGCAGCCATCTCGATCTGGCTCGAGCGCTTGCAGGAAGACCCAGCGCTCGTGGATCTGGTCGAGATGATCACGTTCCTCCCGGCGACGTGAGGTGCCTCGTGACCGCCGAGACTCTGTGGGTTCTCGGCCGCTCCTGTTCGCAGGCTCCTCGTCACGGATGTCCGGCATCACGGCGGCGGCGCGACGCCAGCACTGCTGGCGCCTGAGTAGGAACCGGCAGCGCATCTCGCTGCGTTACGCTCCCGCCATGCTCTGGGGGAGACGACGAACGCTGACCGCCGCCGTGACGGCCACCACGCTGACGGCGGTCCTGCTGGTCAGCGGCTGCTCGGCGAACGTCGACGCCGGGACCGCGGGCGCTGCCCGAGCCGAGCACGAGCTGTCCGAGCTCCGCGGTGTGCGGTCGGTGCGCGGTTCGGGCACGAACAACCTGCCGTTCGCGGGGACGGTCCAGGTCACCGTGACCACCGACGACGACCTGTCCGACGCCGACCTGCGACGGGTGACCCACGAGGTCGGACGGTGGATGCACGACGCCACTACCGCGGGGACGACCTACAGCGCCTCGGTGGAGGCCGACGGGTTCGACTTCTCGGTCGAGGGGCGCGCGGCCGAGAACGACCAGCTGCTTGCCGTCGTCGACCGGCTCCGGGGCGACGACCGTTGGCTCGGCGGGAAGGTCACGGCTCCGGCCGGGTCCGGCACCTGGCCGGGCTCGGTCGGACTGGACGTCCGGGAGCGCGCCGACCTGGTGCGCGGCTGGGGAGCGGTGCGTGAGGCAGCCGACGCTTCGGGGTGGCGATCCCCGACGCTCACCGCATCCCACTGGTCGACGCCGCCGACGGACCGCTTGCCGTCCGACGAAGCAGACCTCCAGATCTCCGACCGGATCGCCGGGACCGACGACAGCACCGGGACCGACGACACCGTCGGCGACCCGACGCCGGAGATCACCGCGTACGAACGTGTGCTCGCCGCGCACGAGGTGACGCGGGCCTCCGTCACACCGGGTCGGCTCCGCCTGCACATGACGGACCTCGCCGATCTGGGGGACGCGACCGCGATCGCGCAGCAGGCAGCGCCGGACGCGCAGGTCATCGTGGACGGCGGCATCGTGACGAAGGACGAGCCCCGGGGCGAGGACGACCTGCCCGACGCTGCCGACTACGCCGAAGCGGACCGCCTCGCGGCGGTCGCCGTCCGGTCGGACGTCACCGCGGTGTCGCTCACGCCGACAGTGGTCGACGTGACGGTCGACGACCCGGACCAGGTCCTGGCGACTGCGACGGCGCTCGCCGCCGCTGCTCCGGCTGCTCCGGTGGAGTCGATCCGAGTCGGCCCGCGGGACGTCACTGACGGTGCCGACGATGCTGCTGACCGGGACGATGCAGGCGATGCGGATCGCCTGTCGGTGAACGGTTCCCCGGCGCTGCTGGGCACATCGATCCAGGTCGGCACCACGCTCCGGGGCTTCCTCCCCGCGTCGTCGGAGCAGTTCAGCACGAAGCAGTCGGTGACGGCGACGCTGTCCGACGTCGGCCAGGTGCCGGCGTTCGTCGCGGCCCTGCGACCGGTGCTGCCGGACGGCACCGGACTGCACGTCCGTCTCGCCGACCGCGGTACCGGCAGCATCACGGACCTGACCCTGCACGACGGGGAGCTGACGGCTGTGCCGCTCCGCGAGGGCGAGGTACGGGGCGGGGACCGCACCGACCTGGAGCGCGCGTTGCAGGACGCCTGGAACGGCTGAACCGGACAGTCTTGCTCGACCGCGGCAGTCAAATTGCTCGCTCTTCGCTTCATGCCCGAGGCAGACGACGAAGGGGCCCTCTACTGAGAGCCCCTTCGTTGTTCGTTAGCTCAAGGTGGCCAGCGGGGCCGCGAGGACCCCAGCTCCAATCGCCCAGATGGTTTCGAGCAGGTATTGCCAGAACTTCCTTGAGGTGTTGGTCGTGCTGTTGGTAATGCGCTTCTGGATTACATCCATGAGCTGCTCCTTCCGCTTGCTAAAAGGGCGTTCACTGAGAAGGCGCGCAAGAGCAAGGATCAGGACCACCGCCAGCCACACTGCGCCGAGCCCGATGCTTTGGTTGGGCTCGCTGGCACCTTGAACCAACGACTCGCTCACCTTAGCTGAATGGACAGGTGACGGATCCGAGACGACGGCTCGGCGAGCCGTCCTTCGACAGCGACGTCGACTCACTTTGTTCGACTTGTAGCGCTTCATGCTGCCTGAGGAGTGCCTCGAGTCTTCAGTCCTGCGCTGCGCGCCCGTCCCGGACGGCGCGCACGACCTGCGCCACCGCGACCACAACGACCGCCGCGGCGACGACGCCAGCAATCCACGACCCCGTCACGCCGAGCAAGGGACCGCTCGTGCAGGAGCTCGTGGCCTCGCCCGGCGCGGCGTCGGCACACGAGGTCTGCTGGGTGACGGCGAGGAGCAGCGCCGGCACCGCCGTGACGAGTGCCAGCACGACCCACGCGATCGCTCGGTCCACCGCCTGCTCCGTCCGCTCGCGTGCTCCGGTGCGATCAGGCTCCCACGCCTCGGAACGACGCACCGTCTCGATCCCGCAACGTTCCGGATCACGTTTCTCGGACGTACGCGCGCCGTCCAGGCGTTCTCCCGGTTCCGTGACCTACGGTCGCCGGAAGCGCGGATGCGTGAACTCTCCGGATCGGTCGAAGGATCGCTCACCACAGAAGGTCGGTCCTCGATGACGACCACCCCGCTCGCCCCCGGTTTCACCCGGACCCGACCCGGTCCCGGTAGCCGCAACGGCACGTCGACCTACTCCGCGCTGCTGGCGCAGGTGAAGGAGAACGGCCTGCTCCGACGGCGCACCGGCTTCTACTGGTCCCTGTTCGGCAGCCTGGTCGCCGGCCTCGCACTCGCCTGGGTGGCGTTCGCGTTCCTCGGTGACTCGTGGTTCCAGCTGATCGTGGCGGGAGCGCTCGGCGTGATCTTCACGCAGTTCGCGTTCCTGTCGCACGAGGCTGCACACCGTCAGGTCTTCGCGTCGCAGAAGTGGAACGACCATGCCGGCCGGTGGCTCGGGACGTTCCTGGTGGGCTTGAGCTACTCGTGGTGGATGAACAAGCACACGCGTCACCACGGCAACCCGAACACCGTCGGGAAGGACCCGGACATCGCCCCGGACGGCATCCGGTTCCTGCCGGAGGACGCCGCGGCGGCGAAGGGCCCGCTGATGCGGACCTTCCTGCGGTTCCAGGGGTGGCTGTTCTTCCCGCTGCTCACGCTCGAGGGGCTCAACCTGCACCGGTACGCCGTGACGTCGATCGTCACGGGTTCCGGCACGAAGGCCGACGTGCGGCACCGCTGGCTCGAGGGCGGCATGCTCCTCGCCCGGTTCGGCATCTACCTGACGGTGGTGTTCTGGTTCCTGCCGTTCGGGATGGCGTGCGCGTTCCTCGGCGTGCAGCTGGCGGTGTTCGGCGTGATGATGGGTGCGTCGTTCGCACCGAACCACAAGGGCATGCCGACGATCGCGCACGATGCGAAGGTCGACTTCTTCTCGCGGCAGGTGCGGACCTCGCGCAACATCCGCGGCGGCTGGTGGGTGTCCTTCCTGATGGGTGGGCTGAACTACCAGGTGGAGCACCACCTGTTCCCGTCGATGCCGCGTCCGGCGCTGAAGCAGGCCCGCCTGCTGGTGCGGGACCACTGCGACACCCTCGACGTGCCGTACACCGAGACGACGCTGCTGCGGTCGTACGGGATCGTCGTGCGGTACCTCAACCGGGTCGGGCTCGCCGCCCGTGACCCTTTCGCCTGCCCGATGGTCGCGCAGCTCCGCATCCACTGACACGACCCACGACGCAGTCCCCGGACGGGAGGCGCGACACCGGACCGGTGGCGCGCCTCCCGTCCGTCGTCTGCGTGCGGCTGCGTCGATGTGCAGCTGCGTCGACGCGCCGCTGCGTCGACGTGCGGCTGCGTCCACGTGCGTGTGGCGGACGGAGCGCACCGGCGCTGTCCGGTTGCGCACCACAACGCCCGCGCCGGACTGCGTTCGGGGGACAAGAACGGCCCGAGAAGCCCGTTTCCTGGGGAAATGCTCGACTCGGAACGGGGGACGTGACGAACCTCGGTGTCAGCCCGTCTCATCCGTGAACAGCATCCGCTGGGAACGAGTCCCGGCGGGCACTCGAAGGGAGCATCCAATGGCTGACACCACCACCACCTCGACCACTCCGGCGACCGCTTCGGCGGCGTCGCGCTCGGCCGTCCAGAACGGTTCGGGCACTGCGGGCAAGACCACGATCGACGACACCGTCGTGTCGAAGGTCGCCGGCATCGCCGCGCGTGAGGTCAACGGCGTGCACTCGCTGGGCGGCGGCGCCGCTCGTGCGATCGGCGCGATCCGCGACGCGATCGGTCAGCGTGACCACGGTCAGGGCGTCAAGGTCGAGGTCGGCGAGAAGCAGGTCGCCGCGGACGTCGTGATCGTCGCGGAGTACCCGGTGTCGCTGCAGCAGGTCGCGGACGGTGTCCGTTCGTCGGTCGCTCGCGCGCTGGAGCAGATCGTCGGCATGGAGGTCGCCGAGGTCAACGTGACCGTCCAGGACGTCTTCATCCCGGGTGATGACGACGACAGCGACGACAAGAAGGAGTCCCGCGTTGAGTAACACGCTCGTCGGCGCGCTGATCGGCGCCATCCTCGCCGTCGTGGCACTGCAGTTCGGGTTCTGGGGCTTCGTCCTGGTGGTCGTGTTCGGTCTGATCGGCGCCCTCGTGGCCGCGATCGCGACGGGCAAGATCGACCGTGGTGCCCTGACCGACGTGCTGACCGGACGCCGGAGCTCCCGGTGAGCGGCGGCCCGGGGAGCCTCCCGGTGAGCGCGGTCCCGGGCCGGGTCGAGATCACTGCCCGGGCGCTCACGGCGCTGGCGCGGGCAGCCGCGGCCGAACAGCTCGGCGTGCCCGCGAAGCGCCTGCGGGTGGGACTCGACGACGACCGGGGGTCCATCGCCCTCGACGTCACGGGACCCATCCGCGAACGAACCGACATCGTCGGGGCGGCCGCAGCGGCCGCCGACGCGGTGGGCCGCAGGGTGGGCGAGTTGTCGGGACGTCACGTGGGTCGGGCCCACATCGAACTGACCGGGATCGTGCGTGCGCACGAGGGCCGGGTCCGGTAGGAGGAGGCAAGCATGAGCACTGAACAGCTCGAGAAGCGGCTGCGTCGTCGCAGCATCCACCGGTCCCGGTCCACCGCCCTCGCGATCACTCTGGTCGTCGTGGCGTTGGTCGCGGCGTGGATCGGCACCGAAGCGGTCCTCAAGGCCATCGGACAGGGCCCGCTGCTGGCGGACCCGCAGACCGTCGCCGACACCGCCCTC
>NZ_JBIUZP010000003.1:0-328127 GCF_044745105.1 Curtobacterium sp. NPDC087080
GCGTTCGTCCTGAGCCAGGATCAAACTCTCCGTAAAAAAATACAGATCCGACACCCGAAAGCGCCGAACCGAGTTGATTCTGACTGTTGACTGTCTACTGACAATCTTCAATCCAAAAGGAATTGTCTCCGACGACCACAACCAAAGCTGCAATCGCACGGGGTCAATAAATTGGCATTGACAATGTGCACGCTGTTGAGTTCTCAAGGACCAGACGCACCCCCCACTCAGCACCACCCAAGTGGTACCTCATCAGAGGGGCTGGAAGTTCGTTGCCGGGGAAGAACCGTGGCGGACAAGATCCCCAGGTGAACCCGGTGACCGTCTCGGCCGTTCCGTTCTCCGCCTCAGCGGCAACGAGTGATTACTCTACGTTCGCCCGAGCCACACCGCCAACACCACCCACATCCCGGGCGTGTCGTCCCCCGACCTCCCCGAGGACTCGCGGAACGGCGAACGGCCCGCTCCCCTGCAGGAACGGGCCGTTCGGCCGTCGCGTGCTCTCAGTGCCGAGCGTCGCGTGCGCTCAGTGCCGAGCGATGACCGGGTTCTTGAGCGACCCGATCCCCTCGATGAGGACCTCGACGACCTCGCCGTCGCGGATAGCGCCGACGCCGGCCGGGGTCCCGGTCAGGATGACGTCTCCGGGCAGGAGGGTCCAGATGGACGAGACGAACTCGACCAGGGACGGGATGTCGTGCACCATCTCGCTGGTCGACGCCGCCTGGCGCAGTTCGCCGTCCACGCGGGTCTCGAGCCGGATGTCCGACGGGTCGATCTCCGTCTCGATGACCGGGCCGAGCGGGCAGAAGGTGTCGAAGCCCTTCGCACGCGTCCACTGTCCGTCGCGGGCCTGCAGGTCGCGCGCGGTCACGTCGTTCGCGATCGTGTAGCCGAGCACCACGCTGGCGAAGTCCTCGCGCCGGACGTTCTTCGCGAGCGACCCGATCACGATGGCGAGTTCGCCCTCGTGGTCGACCCGACCGACCTCCGCCGGCAGACGGATCGGGTCGTCCGGACCGATCACCGCGGTGTTCGGCTTGAGGAACACCACGGGGTCGTCGCCCGACCGCTCGTCCATCTCCGACGCGTGCTCGGCGTAGTTCAGCCCGACGCCGATCACCTTCGACCGCGGGATCACCGGCGCGAGGAGCTTGGCGTCGGCGAGCGGCACCCGCTCCCCCGTCGTCTCGAACCCCTGGTACATCGGGTCCCCCGCGAGGACGACCAGGTGGCGCTCGTCGAGGATGCCGTACCGCGGGTCTTCACCCGTGCTGCTGAACCGTGCGATCTTCACCGTTCGACCCTACCGATCCGCGGCTCAGGCTGGGTCCGTCAGGCGCGTCATCCACCCGTGCGGGTCGGGACGACGGCCGTACTGGATGTCGGTCAGCTCCTGGCGGAGCGACATCGTCAGCTCGCCGGCACCGACGGTCGGCGAACCGATCGTGAAGCCCTCGCCGCGGAGTTCCGCGATGGGCGTCACGACGGCGGCGGTCCCACAGGCGAACGCCTCGGTGATCGAACCGTCGGCGACACCGTCGCGCCACTCGTCGAGCGTGACCCGGCGTCGCTCCACCCGGAGCCCGCGGTCCTCGGCGAGCTGCAGGATCGAGTCGCGCGTGATGCCCTCGAGGATCGACTCCGAGTCCGGGGTGACGAGGGTGCCGTCCGCCTTGACGAGCACGACGTTCATGCCGCCGAGCTCCTCGAGGTACTTGCCTTCCTCGGAGTCGAGGAACATCACCTGCTGGCAACCCTGCTCGTAGGCCTCCTGCTGCGGGAGCAGGGACGCCGCGTAGTTGCCACCGGTCTTCGCGGCACCGGTGCCACCCCGGGCGGCACGCGCGTACTTCGTCGACAGCCAGATGCTCACCGGCTTCGGGCCGGACGTGAAGTACGCGCCGGCCGGGCTCGCGATGCAGTGGTACGCGACCTCCTGTGCGGCCCGGACCCCGAGGAACGACTCGGTCGCGATCATGAACGGACGCAGGTACAGGCTGGTCTCCGGTGCCGACGGGACCCAGTCGACGTCGGCACGGACGAGCTGCCGCACCGACTCGACGAAGACCTCGACCGGCAGCTCCGGGAGCGCGAGTCGACGGGCCGAGCGCTGGAAGCGGCGCGCGTTCGCGTCCGGTCGGAAGGACCACACCGAGCCGTCCGCGTGGCGGTAGGCCTTCATGCCCTCGAAGATCTCCTGCGCGTAGTGGAACACGCTGGCGCTGGGGTCGAGGGTGAGCGGCCCGTACGGGTGGATCGAGGCGCTGTGCCAACCGCCGTCGAGCGACCACTCGACGGTGGCCATGTGGTCGGTGAAGTGCTTGCCGAAGCCGGGGTCGGCGAGGATCTCCTCGCGTTCGGCCGCGGCCCGGCGCTCGGGCGACGGCGTGCTCGCGAACTCGAGGGCGAAATCGGTGTCGGTGTCGGTGTCGGTGTCGGTGCTCGCGCTGTCGTTGTGCATCGGGGTGACTCCTGTCAGGCGGTGGTGGTGCGTGCGGCGACCGCGGCGGCGATGGCGTCGCCGACCTCGGCCGTGCTGCGCGGCGTGGTGCCCCGGCTCGCGAGGTCGGCCTCGACCGCCTGCGTCACGGCCGCCGCCAGGTCCGCCCGGCCGAGGTGGTCGAGCAGCAGGGCGACGGACAGGACGGCGGCGGTCGGGTCGGCGACCTGCTGGCCTGCGATGTCGGGCGCGGAACCGTGGACCGGCTCGAACATGCTGGGGAAGGTGCCGTCCGGGTTGATGTTCCCCGAGGCCGCCAGACCGATGCCGCCGCTGATCGCGCCGGCCAGGTCGGTGATGATGTCCCCGAACAGGTTGTCGGTGACGATGACGTCGAACCGACCGGGCTCGCGGACCATGTGGATCGTCACCGCGTCGACGTGCTGGTAGTCGACCGTCACGTCCGGGTGCTCCTCGGCGACCGCCGCGACCGTCCGTTGCCAGAGCAACCCCGCGTGCACGAGCACGTTGCTCTTGTGCACGAGCGTCAGGTGCTTCCGCGGG
Source organism: Curtobacterium sp. NPDC087080 (assembly GCF_044745105.1). Classification (NCBI taxonomy): domain Bacteria; kingdom Bacillati; phylum Actinomycetota; class Actinomycetes; order Micrococcales; family Microbacteriaceae; genus Curtobacterium; species Curtobacterium sp. NPDC087080. The sequence continues at coordinate 3,008 of NZ_JBIUZP010000003.1, forward strand.
CGGCGGGAGGCGAGGTCGAACGCGTACCGGACGACCCGCTCGACGCCGTGCGCGGTGTTGAGGGAGACCTCGGTGGCGATCTCGTGCGGCGTGCCGACGCGGATCGCGCCGCCGTTGCCCACGTACGGTCCCTCGGTGCCCTCGCGCACAACCACGAAGTCGACCTGGCCCGGGTCGGCGAGCGGACTCGCGACCGAGGAGTACACGGTCGTGGGCCGGAGGTTGACGTAGTGGTCGAAGGCGAAGCGCAGCTTCAGCAGGAGTCCGCGCTCGATGATCCCGCCGGCGAGACGCGGGTCGCGCGGGTCACCGCCGACGGCGCCGAGCAGGATCGCGTCGTGCTCGGCCAGGGCGGACATGTCGGCGTCGCTCAGGACGTCGCCCGTCTCGAGGTACCGCGCGGCACCGAGCGAGAAGGCGGTCTCCTGCACGACGAGGTCGTCCGGCAGCACGGCGTGCAGGACCTTCAGCGCCTCGTCGACCACCTCGGGCCCGATGCCGTCACCGCGGACGACCGCGAGCTTGACCGTCTGTGCCATGTCGTTCCCTACAGCGTGATGTCGATCTCGCGGAGCGAGGTCGCGTCGATGGTGGAGCGCACGTGCTCGAGGATCTCCGCGGGCACCGGCGAGTCCACCGTCAGGACGCTGAGCGCCTGGCCACCGGCCTCCTGCCGGGAGATCTGCATGGCCGCGATGTTGATGCCGGCGTCGCCGAACTCCTTGCCGTAGACCGCCACGATGCCGGGGCGGTCGGTGTAGACCATCACGACGTGGTGCGCGTCGAGGGCGACCTCGACGTCGTGGCCGTTGATCTCGACGAGCTTCTCGACCTGCTTGGCACCGGTGAGCGTGCCCGAGACGCTGATCGCGGGGCCGTCGGACTGGGCGCCACGGATCGTGAGCACGTTGCGGTACTCGGGGCTGTCGGCGTCCGTGATGAGCCGGACGCTCACCCCGCGCTGCTCCGCGATGAGCGGGGCGTTGACGTACGAGACCTGGTCGCTGACGACGTCGGTGAAGACACCCTTGAGCGCCGCGAGCTTCAGCACGCTGACGTCGTACTGCGCGAGCTCGCCGTGCACCTCGACGTCGATGCTCGTCACCGGCGAGGTCGCCAGGCCGGTGAAGACCTGGCCGAGCTTCTCCACGAGCGGGATCCCCGGGCGGACGTAGGGGTCGATGACACCACCGGCGACGTTCACCGCGTCGGGCACGAGCTCGCCGCCGAGGGCGAGTCGCACGGACTTGGCGACGGAGACGCCCGCCTTCTCCTGGGCCTCGTCCGTCGACGCCCCGAGGTGCGGTGTGACGACGACGTTCGGCAGCGCGAGGAGCGGCGAGTCCTTCGGCGGCTCGGAGACGAAGACGTCGAGGCCGGCACCGGCGATCGCGCCGGACGTGAGGGCGCGGTGCAGGGCGTCCTCGTCGATGAGACCGCCGCGCGCCACGTTCACGACGAACGCGGTCGGCTTCATGAGCGCGAACTGCTCGTCGGAGATCATGCCCACCGTCTCCGGGGTCTTCGGCATGTGGATCGTCGTGAAGTCCGCACGGCGGAGGAGGTCGTCGAGCGAGACCAGCTCGACGCCGAGCTGCTGGGCCCTGGCCGTCGTGACGTACGGGTCGTACGCGATGACCGAGACACCGAAGGCCTGCAGGCGCTGCGTGATGAGCGCGCCGATGCGGCCGAGGCCGATGATGCCCACGGTCTTCTCGTAGAGCTCCACGCCGGTGTACGACGAGCGCTTCCAGGCGCCGGCCGCCAGGGACGCGTGCGCCGCGGGGATGTGCCGCGCGAGCGACAGGATGTGGCCGACCGTGAGCTCGGCGGCCGAGATGATGTTCGACGTCGGCGCGTTGACGACCATCACGCCGGCGGTGGTCGCAGCCTTGATGTCGACGTTGTCGAGGCCGACGCCCGCGCGGGCGACGACCTTCAGCTGCGGCGCCGCGGCGATGGCCTCGGCGTCGATCTTCGTGGCGGACCGCACCAGTACGGCGTGCGCGTCGGCGAGGGACGACAGGAGCGCGGCGCGGTCGGTACCGTCCACGTTCCGGATCTCGAAGTCGGGCCCGAGGGCGTCGACGGTGGCGGGCGAGAGTTCTTCGGCGATCAGGACGACCGGCTTCGGCACAGCTGCAGTTCCTCACACGAGACGGGCGGTATCCCACCATCGTATCGACGCCGGGACCCGGTTACGACCGCACCATCGGTCCCCGACGGAACCACACACCGGTCTGGAGGCGCGGAACCGGCGGGCACCGCGCCTCCCGTCCGAGGGACGGTCGCGACGAACGTCAGAAGTCGAGCAGGCGCGGCACGAACAGTTGCAGGTCGAGCCAGAGCGCGCCCGCCGCGGCGAACGCGACGAGGAAGACGCCGATCGTCACCGACAGCCGCGAGCGGCGCGTCGCCCAGAGGGCGACCGCGAACGCGACGGGGGCGATCGCGATGTCGAGCACGAGCCAGCCCCACGGCGTGCTGCGCTGCAGCGACGAGCCGCCCGAGGTCGTCTCGAGGAACGTGTTGAAGGCGCGCACCGACTGCGAGACGGTCACCAGGTTCCCGACGCTCTGCACGGTCATGTACGCGAACAGCGCGCCGAAGACCACCCAGACGACGACACGGCCGACGAGCGGGGACGGAGTCCGGCGGGCCGCCGGTGTCGTGGCGGTCACCCGAAGCTCCTGGTCATGAGGAACGGCCAGGGGAAGAGCACGGCGGCGCCGAGCAGCATCCACAGGAGGCGCGTGCGGGTGCGGCGACCGCGGCCCGCCCAGAGCACCACGGTGAACCAGAGGGCCGGCGCGACGATCGACAGGAAGCGCAACACCTCGACGAAGACGGTGAGCACGGTGTCGACGTTCGCGACGTACGACGTCGACGCGGTGAGCAGCCACGCCACCGTGTACAGCAGGTAGAGCCCGCCGAAGACACCGAACCCGACCAGGGCGCCGGAGGTCTCCGGGCGCTCCGGGTCGCGGCCCCCACGGCTCGTCACGGTGATCGGGTTGTGGGCCGCGTCGACGTGGGTCGCGTCGTCGGCGTCGCCCCAGCTGAGGGCGTCGTCGTCGTGGTCGACCGAGCCGTCGGGCGGGGATGCTGCCGTGGTCATGGGGACGATTCTACGAGGGACCCGCCACCGCCGACACCAGGCGGCGTCGCTCAGACGTCGGCCGGCTGGGTCTCGAGCACCTCGGCGACGACCCCGCGTACCGCCGGGAACAGCGGGTGGCTCTCGACGAGCCCGGTCAGGATCTCGGTCAGGGCGTGCGCCGTCGCACCGGAACGGAGCAGCGCGTGCAGCTCGATCGACTCCGGGTCGTTCTCGTCGTCGAACGCCAGGGCGACGCGGACGGCGCCGAGCAGGTGCTCGACGGGCATCCCGCGCTCGGCGAGCTGCGATGCCGGGCCGATGAAGCGCTCGCGCCGCCCCAGCTTCCGCAGCGGGTTGCGCCCGACGCGGGCCGTGGTGTCGGGCAGCAACGGGTTCGCGATGCGCGTGAGGTTCGCGGCGACGTAGCGGGCGTGGTCGGCCGGGTCGAAGCCGTGCTTGGCGACGAGCAGTGCGGTCGTCTCGGCGAGGACCCCGTCGACCTCGGCGCGGACCTCGCGGTCCTCGAGGGCCTCGCGGATGAGCCGGATCCCGCGGACGAAGCCGTGGTACGCCGCGGTCGCGTGGGCGGTGTTCACCGTGTAGAGCTTCCGCTCGACGAACGGCTGCAGGTCGTCGACCCATGTCACGCCGTCGATCTGCGGCGGTTCGGCCTGCGAGTCGGCGAAGGGGGTGCGCTCGATGACCCACTCGTAGAAGGGCTCGAGCACGACGTCGAGTCCACCGGACTGGCCGAGCACCCCGGACTGGTCCGGCACGATGCGGTCGATCGCGCAGTTCGCGAAGACGGCCGCGACGTGGCGGTCCTCGAGGATCGGGGCACGTCGGATGCTGGCGTGCAGCGAGTCCGTCGCGTTGAAGGCGTTCTCGCACGCCACCACGGTGACGTCGCCGCGTTCGGGTGCGCGTGCCGCGAGTCCCTCGGCGATCACCGGGGCGACGAGCGGCAGGGTGCGTGCTCCGACCGCGGTCGTGACGACGTCGGCCTCGGCGATCGCCCGGACGACGCGCTCGCGGTCGGTCTTGCTGCTGAGGGCGCGGAACCCGTACACCAGGTGCTCGACGGGCTGCTCGCCGACCTCGTGCACCACGAAGCGGCCGGCGTCGTTGAGAGCCGAGACCACACGGTCGTCGACGTCGACGAAGGTGAGCTCGTACCCGCTCGCGACCAGGAACTGACCCACGAACCCGCGCCCGATCTTGCCGGCGCCGATGTGGACCGCTCGCTTCGTCACCGCCATCCGACGATCCTCCCACGTCGGAGGACCCGGTCGTGACCACTCCTCGCGACGCCGCGGAGCAGCACTGCGGAACGGGTCGCGGGAGCGGAGCGCCCGGGTACAGGGACGCCACGGGGACGCCGGGTGCTGGCGCTGGAGCTGGAGGAGTACGGGTGCATGTGGTCCGGGTCACGTCGCGAGGCGGCGGTGCGTCCGCACCGCCGCCTCGTCATCGAGTGGTCGCTGCGCAGACTACCGCGCGGCCGAGCCGTCGACGTAGTCGGCGTCGTTCGACTTCCACGCGAACAGCGCGCGGAGCTCGCGACCGGTGGCCTCGATCGGGTGGCCCTCGCCCTTCGCGCGGAGCTCCTTGAACTCCGGTGCGCCGGCGTCCTGGTCCTCGATGAAGCGCTTGGCGAACGTGCCGTCCTGGATGTCGGAGAGCACGGCCTTCATGTTCTCCTTGACCTCGGGCGAGATCACGCGGGGGCCGGAGACGTAGTCACCGAACTCGGCGGTGTCGGAGATCGACCAGCGCTGCTTGGTGAGGCCGCCCTCCCAGATCAGGTCGACGATGAGCTTGAGCTCGTGCAGGACCTCGAAGTAGGCGATCTGGGGCTGGTAGCCCGCCTCGACGAGGGTCTCGAAGCCGTACTGGATGAGCTGCGAGGTACCACCGCACAGGACGGCCTGCTCGCCGAACAGGTCGGTCTCGGTCTCCTCGGTGAACGTGGTCTTGATGCCGCCGGAGCGGAGGCCGCCGATGGCCTTGGCGTACGACCAGGCGAGGTCCCAGGCGCTGCCCGAGGCGTCGACCTCGACGGCGACGATCACGGGGACGCCACGGCCGGCCTCGTACTCGCGGCGGACGGTGTGACCGGGGCCCTTCGGCGCGACGAGCGACACGTCGACGCCCTCGGGCGCCTGGATGTAGCCGTAGCGGATGTTGAAGCCGTGGCCGAAGACGAGCGTCGCACCCTGCTTGAGGTTCGGCTCGATGTCGTCCTTGTAGACGATGCGCTGCACCTGGTCCGGCGCGAGGATCACGACGACGTCGGCGTTCTTCGTGGCCTCGGCCGGGGTGAGGACCTCGAAGCCCGCCTCGGTCGCCTTCTCGCGGCTCTTCGAGCCCTCCTTGAGGCCGATGACGACCTCGACGCCGGAGTCACGGAGGTTGAGCGCGTGGGCGTGGCCCTGCGAGCCGTAGCCGATCACGGCGACCTTCTTGCCCTGGATGAGCGTCAGGTCGGCGTCGGCGTCGTACACGATGTCAGTCACGAGGGTCTGTCTCCTTGGTTCTGGTGGCTTGTGGTGTGCGGACGGGAGGCGCGTGGCGGGGCCGCCACGAGCCTCCTGTCCGGAAGACGGGTGCGCTCAGCGCACGCGGTCGGTGATGCTCTTCGGCCCGCGGCCCATGCCGAGCAGGCCGGCGCGGGCGAGCTCCTTGACGCCGTAGGGCTCGAGCACCCGCAGGATCGCCTGGATCTTGCCCGGGTCGCCGGTCACCTCGACGATCAGCGAGTCGGTCGCCACGTCGACGACCTGCGCGCGGAAGAGCGTCACGGCCTCGAGCACGGCGGACCGGGTCTGGTTGTCGACGCGGACCTTCACGAGCATGTGCTCGCGCTGCACCGACTGGGCGAAGTCGAGCTCGACGATCTTGATGACGTTGACGAGCTTGTTGAGCTGCTTCGTCACCTGTTCCAGCGGCAGGTCCTCGACGTCGACGACGACCGTGATCCGGGACAGGCCCTCGACCTCGGTGCCGCCCACGGCGAGCGACTCGATGTTGAAGCCCCGGCGGGCGAAGAGGCCGGCGACGCGGGTCAGCAGACCCGGCTTGTCCTCGACGAGGAGCGAGAGGACGTGGCTCATGCGGTTTCCCCCGTCATGTCGGCGTCCTCGTCGTCCCAGGTCGGGGCGAGGGCCTGGGCGTACTCGATGGACGAGTTGCTGACTCCCTGCGGGACCATCGGCCACACCATCGAGTCGCGGCTGACCACGAAGTCGATGACGACCGGGCGGTCGTTCGTCTCGAGCGCGAGCCTGATGGCGTCGTCCACCTGGTCGGCACGCTCGACACGGATGCCGAGGGCGCCGTAGGCGTCGGCGAGCTTCACGAAGTCCGGGACGCGGCGCGTGCCGTGCCCCGTCTGCAGGTCGGTGAAGGAGTGTCGCCCGTCGTAGAACAGCGTCTGCCACTGCCGCACCATGCCGAGCGAGGAGTTGTTGATGATCGCGACCTTGATCGGGATGTCGTTGATGACGCAGGTCGCGAGCTCCTGGTTCGTCATCTGGAAGCAGCCGTCGCCGTCGATCGCCCAGACCACGCGGTCCGGCTCGGCGACCTTCGCGCCCATCGCCGCGGGGACCGAGTAGCCCATGGTCCCGGCGCCGCCGGAGTTCAGCCAGGCGTTCGGCCGCTCGTACTGGATGAACTGAGCGGACCACATCTGGTGCTGGCCGACCCCGGACGCGAACACGCCCTCCGGACCGGTGAGCTCGCCGATGCGCTTGATGATCGCCTGCGGTGCGAGCAGCCCGTCGGTCGGCTCCGTGTACCCGAGCGGGAAGTCCCGTCGGAGCTGGTCGAGCTTCGCCCACCACGCGCTGGTGTCGGCGCGGTCGGCGGCCACGTCGCCCCACGCGTCGAGCAGGTCGACGAGGACCTCGCGGGCGTCGCCGACGATCGGCACGTCGGCGTAGCGGATCTTCGAGATCTCGGCGGGGTCGATGTCGACGTGCACGACCTTGGCGAGCGGCGCGAACTCGTCGGCCTTGCCCGTCACGCGGTCGTCGAACCGGGCGCCGAGGGCGACGATGAGGTCGCTCTCCTGCAGGCCGAGCACCGCGGGCACCGTGCCGTGCATGCCCGGCATGCCCAGGTGCTGCTGGTGCGAGTCCGGGAAGGCGCCGCGGGCCATGAGGGTCGTGACGACCGGCGCGCCCGTGGCCTCGGCGAAGCGCAGGAGCTCGGCGGACGCACCGGAGCGGACGACACCGCCGCCGACGTACAGCACCGGGCGCTCGGCCTCGGCGAGCAGCTGCGCGGCCGCGGTGATCTGCTTGCCGTGGGCCTTCGTCACCGGGCGGTAGCCGGGCAGGTCGATCTTCGGCGGCCACACGTAGGGCGCCGACTTCTGCTGGGCGTCCTTCGTGATGTCGACGAGCACCGGACCCGGCCGCCCCGTGGTGGCGATCTGGTGCGCCGCCGCCAGGGTCGCGGGGATGTCGGCCGGGTCGGTGACGAGGAACGAGTGCTTCGTGATCGGCATCGTGATGCCGACGATGTCCGCCTCCTGGAAGGCGTCCGTCCCCATCAGCGTCGAGAACACCTGGCCGGTGATCGCGATGAACGGTACCGAGTCCATGTAGGCATCGGCGATGGCGGTGACGAGGTTCGTCGCGCCCGGGCCGGACGTCGCGATGGCGACACCGACCTTGCCCGACGCCGAGGCGTAGCCCTCGGCGGCGTGGCCGGCGCCCTGCTCGTGCCGGACGAGGATGTGCCGGATCGTCGTCGACGCCATGAGCTCGTCGTAGAAGGGGATGATGGCGCCGCCGGGCAGGCCGAAGACGTCGGTGATCCCGAGGTGCTCGAGCGTCCGGAGGACGGCTCCCGAGCCGGTCAGGATCTCCGGCGACCGGCGTGCACCGGCTGCGGCGGACAGCGGAGTGGCTTCCGTGGGCATGAGGTGGTCCTTGCCTGGAGGGATGGCGGTTCGAACGTGTCGACGCTAGCCCGTGACCGCGCCCTTGGCGGCGGACTGGACGAGCTTCGCGAACTTCGCGAGGACTCCGCGGGTGTAGCGCGGGGGCAGCGGGGCCCAGCCTTCTCGGCGGGCCTCCAGCTCGGCGTCGTCGACCAGTAGGTCGAGCGAGCGAGCCGCGATGTCGACACGGATGCGGTCGCCATCGCGCACGAATGCCACTGGACCTGCGTCCACGGCTTCCGGTGCGATGTGGCCGATGCACAGGCCGGTTGTGCCGCCTGAGAATCGTCCGTCCGTCAACAGTAGTACATCCTTGCCCAGCCCAGCGCCCTTGATGGCCGCGGTGATGGCGAGCATCTCGCGCATGCCCGGTCCACCCTTCGGGCCCTCGTAGCGGATGACCACCACGTCGCCCTTCTGGATCCGACCCTCGGTCAGGGCGTCCATGGCGGCGCGCTCACGGTCGAACACGCGAGCGGGGCCCTCGAAGACGGCGGCGTCGAACCCGGCGGTCTTCACGACGGCACCCTCGGGCGCGAACGAGCCCTTGAGGATCGTCAGACCACCGGTCTCGTGGATCGGGTTGTCGAGCTTCCGGAAGACCTGGCCGTCGAGCTCCGGCGGGTCGATCTCGGCCAGGTTCTCGGCGAGGGTCCTGCCCGTGACGGTCATCACGTCGCCGTGCAGCAGACCGGCCTCGAGCAGCGCCTTCATGATCACCGGGATGCCGCCGTTGCGGTCCACGTCGACCATGACGTACTTGCCGAACGGCTTCATGTCGGCCAGGTGCGGGACCTTCGAGCCGATGCGGTTGAAGTCGTCGAGGGTCAGCTCGACCTCGGCCTCGTGCGCGATCGCGAGCAGGTGCAGGACGACGTTGGTCGAACCTCCGAGGGCCATGGCGACGGCGATGGCGTTCTCGAACGCCTCCTTCGTCAGGATCTGGCGAGCGGTGAGCCCGTGGCGCAGCATGTTCACCACGGCCTCGCCGGAGCGGCGGGCGTAGTAGTCACGGCGGCGGTCGGCGCTCGGCGGCGCGGCGGACCCCGGCAGCGACATGCCGAGGGCCTCGGCGACGCTCGCCATCGTGTTCGCCGTGTACATCCCGCCGCAGGCACCCTCGCCCGGGACGATCGCGCACTCGATCTCCTTGAGCTCGGCCTCGCTCATGGTGCCGGCCTTGCACGCACCGACGCCCTCGAAGGAGTCGATGATCGTGACCTCCTTGAAGGAGCCGTCGGCCTGCTTCACGTAGCCCGGCATGACCGAGCCCGCGTAGAGGAAGACGCTCGCGAGGTCGAGGCGCGCCGCGGCCATGAGCATGCCGGGGAGCGACTTGTCGCAGCCCGCCAGCAACACGGTGCCGTCGAGGCGCTCGGCGTTCACGACGGTCTCCACGCTGTCGGCGATGACCTCACGCGAGACGAGCGAGAAGTGCATGCCCTCGTGGCCCATCGAGATGCCGTCGGAGACGGAGATGGTGCCGAACTGCAGCGGGTACCCGCCGCCTGAGTGCACGCCCTCCTTCGCGCCCTGCGCGAGGCGGTCGAGCGAGAGGTTGCACGGGGTGATCTCGTTCCAGGACGAGGCGATCCCGATCTGCGGCTTGTCCCAGTCTGCGTCGCCCATCCCGACGGCCCGGAGCATGCCACGCGAGGTGGTCGCTTCGATCCCGTCGGTGACGACCCGGCTGCGCGGCTTCACGTCGATGTCAGGCATGGAGGCAGTCTAGGACCAGTTGGGATACCACCCGTGCACACCCCGCGCTATGCGCGCTCCCGCTCGGACGGGAGGCGCGGGGCCGGGTCGTCAGCGCGTGGCGCGCAGACGCGCGAGCTGCTTCAGGACGTCGGTGAGCGCCGCCGGGTCGGCCGCGCGGTGGCCGGCGAGCGTGTCGCCCTCCCCCACCTTCACGCCGACGTCGCCGTCGCGGAGCACCCGGAAGGCGTCCTCGTCGGTCACGTCGTCGCCGGCGAAGAACACCGCGTCCGCGCCCCGGAGCTCGCGCAACCGGTCGATCGCGTCGCCCTTCGTGACGTGCCGGACGGCGAACTCGACGATGTCCTTGCCGCCGCGTTCGAGCACCTCGGGGTCGGCCTCGTGCGCGGCCTCGCTCGCGGCGGCGTTCGCCTCCGCCGCGACCTCGGCGCCCACCCGGCGCGTGTGGATGCCGTGCCCGGCGGGCTTGTGCTCCACCACGACGCCGGGGAAGCGGGCACCGACCTCGTCGAGCGCTGCGCCGACCCGGTCGACCCGGGCGCGTTCGTCGTCGCTCAGCGCGGCCTCGTCGTGGCCGTCGACGCGCCACTCGACACCGTGCGACCCGACGAGCGCCATGCCCTCGGGCGCCTGCGACACCCGGGCGAGCCCGTCGAGCGGACGGCCGGACACGAGGACCACCTCGGTGTCGCGGGCGCGCTGCAGGGTGAGCACCGCAGCCCACGAGCCGGGCAGCGCCCCGACCTGCGCCGGGTCGTCGGCGAAGGGTGCGAGCGTGCCGTCGAAGTCGAGCGCGACGAGCAGTCGCGGCGCAGCCGCGAGCGTCTCGAGGGCCGATGCCAGGGCGGACCGGTCGGTGGACGTCTCAGGCACCGCGCGCCTCCCGGGTGTCCTCGGCCGCGCGCGCCTTCTGCGCGTCCTGGTCGAAGATCGACATCCCGTCGTCCTCCGCCTCGCGGTGCCGCTCGGCGCCGTCCTCGGACGGGTCGATCCTCGACCCCCGCGGGGCGTGCCGGTCGAGCGCCTCGAGGAACGAGCGCGACCAGCGCGCCACGTCGTTGTCGCGGACCCGCTTCCGGAGCGCACGCATGCGCGTCGAGCGCTCCCGGCGCGGCATCTCGATCGCTCGCTGGATCGAGTCCTTCAGCGCGCCGATGTCGTGCGGGTTGACGATCACGGCCTGCTTCAGCTCGTCGGCGGCTCCGGCGAACTCGGACAGGATCAGCACGCCGTCGTTGTCGAACCGGGCCGCGACGTACTCCTTCGCGACGAGGTTCATGCCGTCGCGGAGCGCGGTGACGAGCATGATGTCGGCGGCGAGGTAGAGCGCCACCATCTCCTCGCGCGGGTACCCGTGGTGCAGGTACGCGATCGGCTGGTGTCCGATCACGCCGAGGTCGCCGTTGATCCGGCCGACGGTCAGCTCGATCTCGTCGCGGAGCGCCGCGTAGGTGTCGACCCGCTCGCGGCTCGGGCTCGCGACCTGCACGAGCGTGGCGTCCTCGACCTTCACCCGGCCGTCCTCGACGAGCTCGCCGAACGCCTTGATTCGATGCCGGATGCCCTTCGTGTAGTCCAGTCGGTCGACGCCGAGCAGCACGGTCGTCGGGTTGCCGAGGCTCTCCCGGATCTCCCGCGCACGTTCCTGCACCTCGGGCCGGTGCGCGATCGCCTCGAAGCTCTCGGCGTCGATGGAGATCGGGAAGTGCCGCGCCTCGACGTGCCGCACGGTGATGCCCTTGCGGCTCCGCGGGGCGGCCGGGTCGTCCACCGGGACGTCGATCGTCGAGCCCTTGGTCGTGTAGCCCTTGATGTGCCGGACGGCACGGAGGAAGTCGCTCGCGTCGTCCTGCCGCTGGAAGCCGATGACGTCGGCGCCGAGCAGCCCGTCGAGGATCTGCGCGCGCCACGGCAGCTGTGCGTAGATGCCGACGGGCGGGAACGGGATGTGGTTGAAGAACCCGATGGTCAGGTCGGGGCGGCGTTCGCGGAGCATCGCGGGCAGCAGCTGCAGCTGGTAGTCCTGCACCCACACGATGCCGTCCTGCTCGACGATCTCGGCGATCTGGTCGGCGAAGCGGGCGTTGACGCGCTTGTACGCGTTCCACCAGTCGCGGTGGTAGCTCGGGTGCTCGATGACGTCGTGGTACAGCGGCCACAGCGTGTCGTTGCTGAAGCCCTCGTAGTACTCCTCGACGTCCTCGCTGCTGAGCGGCACCGGGACGATGTGGATGCCCTCGTTGTCGAACGGAGCCACCTCGACGTCCGGCTGGCCGACCCAGCCCACCCAGGCGCCGTCGTTGGCGCGCATGACCGGCTCGAGCGCCGTCACCAGCCCGCCGGGCGAGTGCCGCCAGCCCTCGTTGCCGTCCTCGTCGACGACGCGGTCCACGGGGAGGCGGTTCGAGGCGACGACGAAGGCGTAGCGGTCCGGGTCGGTGTCTGCTGCCATGGGGTGGTGGTGTCTCCGTTCCCCCCGGCTGGTGCGCCGGGATCGACGCCGACGGTACCAGCGGAGGGGCACCGGACTCTCGGTCCGTCGTCACTAGGCTCGTCGGCATGGTCATGACACGGGCGTGGCGGGACGGCGCCGCGGTGGAGCGGGACTTCCCCGTCGAGCGGGTGTCCGACCTGCTCGACCGCGACGACGGCACCTTCGTCTGGGTCGACCACGTGGACCCGACGCCCGCCGAGCTCGGCCAGGTCGAGGACGAGCTGGGCGTGCACGCGCTCGCGGTCGAGGACGCCCTCGAGCGGGGGCAGCGGCCCAAGCTCGACCGCTACCGCGACAGCCTGTTCCTGGTGGTCTACGACGTCGACGGCCTCGACACGGAGGGCGACCTCGTCACCCACGAGGTGAAGGCCTTCGTCACGCAGCGCGCCCTCGTCACGATCCACGGTCCCGACGTCGACCTCGGCTCCGTCGAGCGGCGCCTCGACGCGAACGCCGACCTGTCCGACCGCGGGGTGCCGTGGCTCGTGTGGGGGCTCCTCGACGCGGTGGTCGACCACGCCACGTCGGCGGTCGAGGACATCGAGGCGCGCATCGACGACCTCGAGGACGACCTCTTCGAGCACGGCAACCCGCGCGAGCAGCAGATCCAGCGCCGGTCCTTCCGGCTCCGGAAGGCCCTCGGGGTGCTGCGCCGTCAGGTCGTGCCGACGCGGGACAGCGTCGGGGCCCTGCTGCACGGTGACGCCGAGACGATCGTCGACGGCATCCGTCCGTACTTCCGGGACGTCGAGGACCACCTGGTGACGATCGCGGACTCGGTCGAGCAGCTCCGCGACTCGGTGTCGAGCGTCCTCGACACGAACCTGAACCTGGCGTCCAACCGGCAGAACACCGTGATGAAGAAGGTGACGAGCTGGGCGGCGATCATCGCGATCCCGACCGCCATCACGGGCTTCTTCGGGCAGAACGTGACGTTCCCGGGCGAGGGGCACTGGAGCGGACTCGCCGCGTCGGTGTCGCTCATCGTCGCGACGTCGCTCGTGCTCTACCGCGTGTTCAAGAGCAAGGACTGGCTGTAGCGGGCGAGCGCCCGCTCCGCGTCAGAGCTGCAGGGCCAGCACGCCCGCGACGACGGTGAGCGGCGCGACGACGCACCCGAGCGCCATGTAGCGACCCCACGACAGGTGCACGCCCTCGGCCGACAGTCGCGCGTGCCACAGCAGCGTCGCGAGCGACGCCCACGGCGTGATCAGGCAGCCCGCGTTCACGCCGACCAGGAGCGCGGCGTAGCGCAGGGCCTCGTGCCCGGCGGCCGGCTCGAGCACCAGGTAGGCGGGCAGGTTGTCGATCGCGTTCGCCGCGACCCCGCCGGCGCCGCCGAGCAGCAGGAGCGACCCGGTGTCGGTCCCACCGGAGACCGCCTGCACGATCGGGTCGGTCAGGCCCGTGGCGTGCAGGGTCTCGACGACGACGAACAGCCCGGCCGCGAAGACCAGCGTCGACCACGGCACGCGGGACGGCCGGAGCTCGGACGGCGCGCGGAAGGCGGCGACCAGGACGAGCAGCGCCGCCGCGACGAGCGCCGCGACCCACACCGTCACGCCGGCGGTCAGCGCGACCACGAGCAGGACGAGCACGACCGACGCGGCCCAGAAGAACAGCGGGTCGCGCGGCCGCCGGACGTCGACCGGCGTGTACCGGCCGAAGAGCTTCCCGCGGAACACCACGAGGAGCACCGCGCACGGCACGACGACCCCGGCGAGCGCCGCCCACACCATGAGGCCCGCGAAGGGGATCGGACCGTCGAGGCCGATCCCGTCGACGGCGAGCAGGTTCGTCAGGTTCGACACCGGGAGCAGGAGCGACGCCGTGTTCGCGAGCCAGACGGTCGTGAGCGCGAAGGGCATCGGCGGGAGCCCGACCCGACGGGCGAGCGTGATGACGATCGGGGTGAGGAGCACCGCCGTCGTGTCGATGCTCAGGAACACCGTGCAGACCACGGCCAGCACCACCACCGCGGCCCAGAGCCCGATCGTGCGCCCGCCGCCGACCCGCGCTGCCAGGTCGGCGAGCCGGTCGAAGACGCCGGCGTCGGCCGCGAGCTCCGACACGATGGTCAGTCCGAGCACGAACGCGAGCACCGGGACGACCCGGTCGGCCAGCACGCCGAGGTCCGACAGGGGCAGCAGGCCGAGCGCGACGCACACGGCGCCGACGACGAGCAGGACTCCCCCGATGACGGCCTGACGCACGGTGTCTCCTCGCTCTGTGCACCGGCAGGGCGACCGGCGGCGCTCCAATGTAGCGGCCGGTAGCGTGGCGGGGACGACCAGGAGGAGGAACCCGTGCGGAAGTTCATGTTCAGCGGTGCGGTGTGGAGTTCGATCATCAGCGGCTACAGCGTCGTGCAGACCACCAGGCAGGGGCCGCGCGACTGGCGACTGGCCCTCACGTGGATCGCGTGGCTCGCCACGACGATCGTCGCGCTCGGCACGGTCGTCGAGGACGACCGCGCGGTGAAGGCACGCCAGCGCTAGGACGCACGTCCCGGTCGCGGACGCGACCGGGAGACGGACGGGAGGCGCGGTACCGGCTGGTACCGCGCCTCCCGTCCGTCGTGTGGTGGCGTCGTGTGGTGGTGTCGCGACCCGTCAGCGTTCCGGCGGGACGTCCTCCGGGCGGATGCCCGACGTCTGGATCGGGCCGGTGAAGAGCGCGGTGCGTTCGTCGCCCTCGCGGAAGAGCGCCGCGTCCTGCTCCTCCGTGCGGGGGCGGCGCTCGCCGACCTGCTCGGTGCCCTGCGTGACCTGCACCCGCTGACGGGGCAGCGCGTCCGGGTGCTCGCGCTGCACCCACTCGACCATCTCCTCGCGGACGTAGCAGCGCAGGTCGAACAGACCACCGGCGTCCGGCGCGGAGACCAGGATGCGGACCCGCACGAGTCCGCTCACGGCGTCGGTGACCTGGAGGACCTTGGTGCGGCCGTCCCAGATCGTCGACGTGGCCAGGATGCGGTCGAGCTCCTCGCGCATCTCGGTCGGGCTGATCCGCCAGTCGAGGTCGAACTCGACGGCTCCGAGGAGCTCGCTGCCGGTGCGGGTCCAGTTCTCGAACGGCGTCGACGTGAAGTAGGTCGACGGGAGCACGAACCGGCGGTCGTCCCAGAGGTGCACGACGACGTAGGTCAGGGTGATCTCCTCGATGCGCCCCCACTGCTGCTCGACCACGACGACGTCGTCGACGCGGATCGACCCGGAGAACGCGAGCTGCATCCCCGCGAAGACGTTGCCGAGCGTGGACTGCGCGGCGAGGCCGGCGACCACGGAGATGAGCCCGGCGGACGCCAGGACGCTCGCCCCGGCGGCCTCGACCCCGGGGAAGGTGAGCAGGATGGCCCCGACCGCGATGATGACGAGGACGGCCACCGTGAGCCGGCGGATGATCAGGACCTGGGTGCGGATGCGTCGGGCGACCCGGTTGTCCGGGACGTCGACGCGGTAGCGGTGCAGGCCGAGGTCCTCGAGGAAGATCGCGATCTGGCAGGCGAGCCAGCAGCCGACGGCGATCGTGACGATGAGGAACGCGTGCGAGACCTCGTCACGCCACGGGTACGCGTCCGGGTCGCGCGGGATGCTCGACGTGAACGCCGTCCAGAGCAGGGCGATGAGCAGGATCGAGCGCGCCGGGTGCTTCGTCCGTCGGGACAGCACCGCGGCCCAGCGTTCCCGGCGCGCGATCGTCCGGAGCACCAGGTGCAGGACGAGTGCGGCCGCGGCGGTCACGAGCAGGGCGATCCCGATCGCGACGAGGAGTCGGAGGAGGGTGTCCATCCGCCCATGCTGTCGGACCGGTCCCGCTGCGCGTTCAGCGTCGACACACCTGTGGTGTCGCTCAGGGAGCGGTTCCGTTCCACCCCGGGCCGTTCACGCATGTAGGTTGGCGCGCATGACAGCGCAGAACGACACGGGTGTTGCGAAGCCCGCGAACGACTTCTCGCACGAGCAGGAGGGCTACCAGCACGGTCTGAAGCCCCGGCAACTGCAGATGATCGCGATCGGCGGGGCCATCGGCACCGGGCTCTTCCTCGGCGCGGGTGGACGCCTCAACACCGCCGGCCCGGCACTCGCGGTCACCTACCTGATCGCCGGCGTCTTCGCGTTCTTCATCCTCCGCGCCCTCGGCGAGCTCGTGCTGCACCGCCCGTCCTCCGGGTCGTTCATCTCGTACGCCCGCGAGTTCTACGGTGAGAAGTTCGCCTACGCCGCCGGCTGGATGTACTTCCTGAACTGGGCGATGACCTCGATCGTCGACACGACCGCCGTCGCGCTGTACCTCCACTACTGGAGTGCGTTCACCGCGGCACCGCAGTGGCTCCTCGCGCTCATCGCCCTGGTCGTCGTGCTCGCCGCCAACATGGTCGCCGTCAAGGTGTTCGGCGAGCTCGAGTTCTGGTTCGCACTCATCAAGGTCGCCGCGCTCGTCGCGTTCCTCGTGATCGCGCTCGTCTGGTTGGTCTTCGCCTTCCCGGTGGAGACCGGTGGTGAGGCGGTCCGCACGGGCTTCTCGATCTGGGCCGACAACGGCGGGCTCATCCCGAACGGTGTGCTGCCCGCGGTCCTCGTGGTCCAGGGCGTCGTGTTCGCCTACGCGGCCATCGAACTCGTCGGCACCGCGTCCGGCGAGACCCAGGACACCGAGAAGGTCATCCCCCGCGCCATCAACTCCGTCGTCTTCCGCATCGCGGTCTTCTACGTCGGGTCGGTCGTCCTGCTCTCCCTGCTCCTGCCGTACACGTCGTACAAGGACGGACAGAGCCCGTTCGTGACCTTCTTCTCGTCGCTCGGCAACCCGCAGGTCGGCGTCATTGCCGGGTCGATCATGAACTTCGTCGTGCTGACCGCGGCGCTCTCGTCGTTGAACGCGGGCCTGTACTCGACCGGTCGCGCGCTGCACTCGATGGGCATGAACGGCTCCGCACCGAAGTGGACGACGAAGATGTCGAAGGGCGGCGTGCCGTACGCCGGCATCCTGCTCACCGCGGCCTTCACCGTCGCGGGCGTCGCGCTGAACTACTTCGTGCCGGCGCAGGCGTTCGAGATCGCGCTGAACGTCGCGAGCCTCGGCATCATCACCGCGTGGGGCACGATCATCCTCTGCCAGATGAAGCTGCGGCAGTGGGCGAAGCAGGGACTTGCGAAGGAGCCGTCGTTCAAGCTCCCGGGTGCCCCGGTGACCTCGTGGCTGACGCTCGCGTTCCTGGCGTCGGTGATCGTGCTCATGGCGATCGACTACCCCGTCGGCACCTACACGATCGCGTCGCTCGTGGTCATCATCCCGCTGCTGGTCGTCGGCTGGTTCCTGCAGCGCGACCGCATCCTCCGCATCGCGGCGCTCCGCGAGGGCGTCACCGGACCGTTCCCGATCGGCGTCCGCGACCCGGCGGCCCAGGTCCGCCGCGACGGACACGACGGCACGGGCGAGGGCAGCACCCGCGGCTGATCGCGCCTTCCGGACAGGGTCCGGTGCGCGCCGGTACGATCGGCGCGTGCCGGACCCTTCTGTCTCCCCCACGCTCGATCTCCAGCTGACCTGGCGTGGGACGTTCGGCCGGATCCGGGTCTACGACGACACCGTGCGCGCGGAGACGAGCTTCGAGCGCGACGGGCTGACCCAGGTCCCGACCGAACGGGTCACCGGCTGGCGCATCGAACCGTGCGACTTCGACGCCGTGTGCGTGGAGTTCGTGTGCGCGGACGAGACCTTCCGCGTGCTGCTCGACACCGGTGACGAGCGGGTGGCTCGACTCGGACTCGAGCGGGCGCTCGGGGCGCCGCTGCCGCCGGCATCCTGAGTCGGGGTCGGTGCTCGGCGTCTGCGACGTCGGCGCAGGCGCGGGCGTCCGCCGCGAGACGCCGGCGTCGGCGCGAGACGCCGCGTCGGGCGTGAGACGCCGCCAGATCCAGCGGCGTCTCGCCGGCAGGCCGGCGTCCTGCACGCACACCGGCGTCTCACCGACGGGCGGCGTCTCGCCGACACGGCGGCGTCTCGCCGACACGGCGGCGCCTCGCCGACACGGCGGCGCCTCGCCGACACGGCGGCGTCCTGCACACACACCGGCGTCTCGTCGGCACGCCGGTCGACCGCGGGGCGACCACGGACGGACGGGAGGCGCGGTACCAGCCGGCACCGCGCCTCCCGTCCGTCCGGTGGTCACGAGGACTGCGTCAGAGCAGCAGCAGGACACCCGCCACCACGGCTGCGAGGGCGATCGCGAAGGCGATGAGCAGCAGCACCAGGTGCACGGTGTAGAACGTCGTCGGCTTTCCGGCTGCGTCGCGCGCACGGCTGTCCTTCGCGACCCGCTGGAAGAAGCGCGGCCAGGTCACGACGTTGAACACGGCGGCGACGAACAGGACGATGGCGGCGAAGACGGTCACGCGACGATCCTAGCCAGCGAGGACGGACCACTCCCTGTCCCGAGCGGTGCCGGAGCGAGAGCCCGGGGGTGCTCGGCCGCCCCCAACGCGGCCGAGACCTCCCCGGTGTGCCGGACGACGAGGAGCCCCGTCGTGTAGCACGTGCTACAGACCCTACACGGCCGCGCGCCGAACCGTCGAGCGCTGCTCGGGAACGTGACCGGACCGATGCAGACGAGCTGGCTCAGACGGTGTCGCGGGGAGCGTCGAGCACCTCGTCGAGTGCGGACTCCGCCTCGGCGAGGACGACCCGTTCGTCGGCTTCCAGGGGTTGGCGCGAGCGTCGGGCGCCGTCGTTGATCTCGACGATGGTCCGGCTGAGCCGCGTCGCGGTGTCCTCGGTCGCCGGGTACGCGTTGTCGGTACCGATGCGGTCGTGCAACGGCTCGAGCGCGGCCAGGGCTGCGTCGAGGCGGCGAGCACGACGCCGACGGGCGAGCTGGTGACCGACGACGAGCAACAGCATCCCCGACGCCATGCAGAGCACCGCACCGGGCGTGGTGACGTCGTAGGGCGGTGTGAGCGCACGCGTGACGTCGAGGCGCCCCACGACGTGCGCGACGTCCATGACGGCGACGACCACCATCCGCACGACACCGAGGACCCCGCCGAGCACGATCACCCACAAGCCGACGAGGTCCGCGGCGGTCCGGGCCTCGCGCAGACGCATCAGGCAGATCACGCCCGTGGCACCGACCGCGGTGCCCAGGTACGTGGTCTGCGCGATCGAGTACACGGCCGCCGCAGGTTGGTGTCCCGCGACGAGCATGAAGGTCGTCGTGGTCGGCGGCCGGTCGAGCGCGAGGAACGCCGCCACGACCACCACCACGACGACCACGAACGCGACGATGATCGCCGTCCGCAACCATCGCCACGCGGCGCCGACGGCCTTCGCGACCCCCCACAGGAGCGTGCTCGTCCCGGCGACCATCAGGCAGTCGCTGACGACCGTGACGACGTTGCGGCCGCCGACGAACGGGTCGAGCCAGCGGTACAGCGGGTCGACGTTCGCGACGATCGTCGCGGTGAAGAGCAGGAACGTCACGGCGAGCGTGCGGTCCTGGCCGCGCTGCAGGCGGAAGAGCACCACCGTCCCGACGACGAGGACCACCGCCATCGCGACGGAGACGATCACCCGAAGACCCCGCGGAACGCGCTCGGACGGCCCCGGTTCGACCGGATCAGGGCGGCGAGGCGGTCGGCGAAGAGCTCTGCCTCGTGCTCGTAGGTGTTCGAGAACAGCCCGCGGGCGAGGGCACGCTCCACCTTGTACTCGGGGACGTCCGGGATCACGTCGCGCACGTACGCCGACTGCGCCGCGCGCTCCGAGTGCCGGTGCAGCACGTGCCCGAGCTCGTGCCCGATGACGAACGAGCGGAACGTCGCCGAGGTCGTCGGCGAGATCATCACGAGGTGCTGGTGCTCGAGCGTCGCCACGAAGCCGCAGACCGGCTCCGCGCTGAGGAACGACTCCTCGCGCACGACGACCGGCTTGCCGACGTGGTCGGCAGCAGCGGCGACGGCCTGGTCGATGTCCGACCAGCCCTCGGCCGCCCCACGGGCCCAGAAGGCCTCGACCCAGGCGTCCGTCACGCCGCACCCCCTCGTGCCGATTCCTCCTCGAGCACCCGGGCGATGCGCCGCAGGGCATCGGGTGAGAGCTCCCCCGGGAACGTGCGGGCGGCGAACCCGCTCACCCGGGCCGACCTCAGTGCGCGCACGAGCTCGATCTGCGCGCCGATGCGCTCGGGGACGGCGCTGTCCTCGAGCAGGAAGCGCTCGTCGACCTCGAAGAACCCGGCGAGCAGGCGCAGGAGGTCGGTGTCCCGGTTGCGTCGGCCGTCGCCGGACAGCATGTACGTCCACTTCGCACGGGAGAGCGAACCACCCTGTGCCGCGACGTACTCCTCGATCGCCGCGAAGGGCACGGGAGCGCCGCGCTGCGACTCCTCGAAGTCGAGCAGCAGGTTGAGCCGACGGGCGAGCTCGGCTGCGTCGAGCGCCCCGCCCTTGGGATCCGCGGTCGTCATGTCGATCGGACTCCTCCCCAGTCGCCGGCTGTGCAGGCCATGGTAGCGCGGGGCGCCGACGACACGCGGCTACCCTCGACGACGTGCCCCGCCACTTCCCGTCGACCGTCGCCGGCACCGTCGAGCACGAGATCGTCGTCACCAGGTCGCGGTTCCTCACCACGATCGTGCCCGTGACCGGGGTCGAGGACGCGGACCGCGTCATCGCCGGCGTCCGGCGTCGGTACTGGGACGCGCGGCACAACTGCTCTGCCATGGTCACCGGGGTCCTCGGCGACCAGGCGCGGTCCTCCGACGACGGGGAGCCGTCCGGCACTGCCGGTGTCCCGATGCTCGAGGTCCTCCGCCGTCGTGACCTGACCGACGTGGTCGCCGTGGTGACCCGGTACTTCGGTGGTGTCAAGCTGGGGGCGGGCGGACTGGTCCGCGCGTACTCGACCTCGGTGTCCGAGACCCTCGACCGCGTCGCCCTCGTGCACCGCGTCGAACTGACCCGCGTCGCGGTCACGGCGCCGCACGCCGACGCCGGCCGGATCGACAACGTGCTGCGGCAGTGGGTGCAGCAGCACGGAGCCACCTTCGACGACCCGACGTACGGCAGCGCGGTCGACTTCACGCTCTGGGTCCCCCAGGACGCCGTCGACCTCCTGCAGGCCGACCTCGCAGCGGCGTCGGGAGGCGGGTTGACGCCCGTCGTCGGCGGGACGCGCGTGGTCGACGTGCCGACCCACTGACGGCGCCCCGGTCGATCGCGGCCGGGCACGGGTCCGACAGGGGGCCGGGTCGGGCTCCGAGATCGGTCGCACGGATCTGCATCCCGAAGGCACCCCGCGCGTGTCGCCCGCGAGCGGCGCCGATCGGCAGGTCTGGGGGAACGACGAAGGCCCGGTCGGAGTGATCCGACCGGGCCTTGCTGGTGCGCCCCCTCGGACTTGAACCGAGAACCCACTGATTAAGAGTCAGTTGCTCTGCCAATTGAGCTAGAGGCGCATGGTGTTCAGTTGTCTGTCGCTCCCGCACTTCCGTGCTGCAACGGGAAACAACATTAGCATGACTTTCGCGTGCTCACGACCACCCGGGCACCGCGACCGAACAGGAGCCCCATGACGGACCGTCTCACCGCCGGCGACACCGCCCCCGACTTCACCCTGCCGGACCAGGACGGCGTGCAGCACCGCCTCGCCGACCTGCGCGGCCGCAAGGTGATCGTGTACTTCTACCCCGCAGCGTCGACCCCGGGCTGCACGACCGAGGCCTGCGACTTCCGCGACAACATGTCGTCGCTCCAGGCGGCCGGGTACGAGGTCCTCGGCGTCTCGAAGGACGAGCCCGCGAAGCTCAAGACCTTCCAGCACGAGCAGGCGCTGACCTTCCCGCTGCTCAGCGACCCCGACCTGACCGTGCACCAGGCGTACGCCTCCTGGGGCGAGAAGAACAACTACGGGAAGATCGTCACCGGCACGATCCGGTCGACCATCGTCGTCGACGAGGACGGCATCGTGCAGCTGCCGCTCTACAACGTCAAGGCGACCGGGCACGTCGCGAGCCTGCGGAAGAAGCTCGGCCTGGTCTGAGACCCGGCCCCACGACGGACGGGAGGGACGCTGCCAGCTGGCAGCGTCCCTCCCGTCCGTCACACGGTCCCGACTACTCGTCGCGTGCGTCGCGTGGGACGAGCCACCCGGTCACGGCGCGGGAGAGCACCAGGGTGAGCCCCAGCAGCGCGGGGACCAGGAGGACCCAGCCGACCCAGGCGACGCGGAAGACGCCCTGGAACGCGCCGATCGCCAGGGCGCCCTGCATCACCTGCCAGACGAGGATGCCGGCGCGCACCCAGGCGTGGCGGTTGCGGAGGCCGACGACGAGCGAGACCAGCCAGAGCGCGGCGACGGCGCAGAGCAGCGTGAGCGCGATCGCCGACGCGATGCTCGACGACGGGGCGACGATCGACTCCACGAGCAGGACGACGGTCGTGACGACGAGCGCGAGCGCCTCGAGCCCCACCACGACGAGCAGGGTCGTGACGGCCGGCGGGCGACCCGGGACGTGGTCCGGAGCGGTCGGGGTGGTGTCGGGCACAGCAAGCCTCCAGCATCGGGACCCTTGATTTGGTCATCCCAGTATGGAACGATATTCGAGGTCGTTTGGACGGCACGATGTGGTGTGCGTCTCCCGCGGTTCGACGCTTCTCCCCCGAGCGTCCAGCGGGCGTCAGACTCGCTCCCAGCGGAAGCCTCCCCCACAGGTTCCCCTCGTGCCCTGTGCATGCCAGCGTTCCGATCCCCGAGCCGCGGCCCCGGCCTGCCGTTCGAGCATCGACATCAAGGAGCACCACACATGGACTGGCGTGACCAGGCAGCCTGCCTCACCGCGGACCCCGAGCTCTTCTTCCCCGTTGGGAACACCGGACCGGCCGTCGACCAGATCGAGAAGGCGAAGTCGGTGTGCGCGCGCTGCACCGTCACCGAGATGTGCCTGCAGTACGCCCTCGAGAACAACCAGGACTCGGGCGTCTGGGGCGGTCTCAGCGAGGACGAGCGCCGTGCGCTGAAGCGTCGCGCCGCCCGCGCCCGCCGCGCCTCCTGACCCAGCGCACCTGACACCACGACGCCCGTCGCTCCCCTGCGGAGCGACGGGCGTCGTTGTGTGCGCGGCGGGCGCGAGAGCCCGTCGTCGCCCGCGGTCGCCGGCGGGCCGCCGCACAACGGGAAGCACCTCGCGCCACGGATCTCCGTGGCGCGAGGTGCTTCCCGTTGTGCACGGGCACCGGACACCACACGAACGCCTCGGCTGCTGCCCGCGCCGGGTCGGGCTAGGCGGCGCCGGCGGCGGTCAGCCAGCGGAACGGGATCGTGATCGTGACCTCGGTCCCGCTGCCGGTGAGGGTGTGCCAGTCGATCGTCCCGCCGAGCTCGCCCTGGATCAGCGTCCGGACGATCTGGGTGCCGAGACCCGATCCGACCTTGCCCTCCGGCAGGCCGACGCCGTTGTCGCGGACCTCGATGTCGAGGTGGTCGTCAGCACGGTTCGCGACGATCTCGACCTCGCCGTCACGGCCGTCGAGACCGTGCTCGACGGCGTTCGTGACGAGCTCGGTGAGCCCGAGGGCGAGGGGCGTCGCAGCCTCCGAGGGCAGCACGCCGAACTCGCCGGTCTTCTTCGGGCGGACGGTCGTGTTGTGCGACGCGGCGACCTCGGTGACGAGCTTGAGCACCGAGTCGAACACCTCGTCGAAGTCGACGTTCTGGCTGAGACCGGTCGACAGGGTGTCGTGCACGACGGCGATCGCGGCGACACGGCGCATGGCGTTCTGCAGCGAGGTGCGGGCCTCGTCGGAGTGGGTCCGTCGCGCCTGGATCCGGAGCAGCGACGCGACCGTCTGCAGGTTGTTCTTCACGCGGTGGTGGATCTCGCGGATCGTCGCGTCCTTGGTGATGAGCTCGCGCTCCTGGTGGCGCAGCTCGGTCACGTCGCGGCAGAGCACGATCGCGCCGATGCGCTCACCGTGGTCGCGCAGCGGGATCGACCGGAGCGACACGGTCACGCCCTTCGACTCGACGTCCGCGCGCCACGGCGCACGACCGGTCACGACGAGCGGGAGTGACTCGTCGACGTCGAGCTTGGAGCCGATGAGCTCGGTGGTGACCTCGGCGAGGGACTTCCGCTCGAGCTCCCCCTCGAAGCCCATCCGGTTGAACGCGCTGAGGCCGTTCGGGCTGGCGAAGGTCACGATGCCGTTGGTGTCGAGGCGCAGCAGCCCGTCGCTCGCACGGGGTGCCCCACGCCGCGGGCCGGCCGGCGCCCCGAGGTCCGGGAAGTCCCCGGTGGCGATCATGCCGAACAGGTCGTTCGCACTCGCGGTGAAGTTGAGCTCCTGGCGGCTCGGCGTCCGCATCTCGTCCTGGTTCGAGTGCCGGGTGACGACGGCGATCGGTCGGTCGGTCGTCTCCGTGCTGTTCGTGTTCAGTCGACGGAGCACCGGGATCGCACGGACGCGGGTCGGGGTGTCCTCGTACCAGTCCGGCTCGGCCGAGTCGACGACGGTGGCGCTCGCGAAGCACTGGGTCACCTGGTCGCGCCACTCCTCGCGCATCTCCTGCCCGACGATGTCGCGGTAGAACAGGGTCGCCGCCGAGCTGGGCCGTGCGTGGGCGACGGCGACGAACGAGCCGTCCTCGGCCGTCGGCACCCAGAGGACCATGTCCGCGAAGGAGAGGTCGGCGAGCAGCTGCCAGTCCCCCACGAGCAGGTGGAGCCACTCCACGTCCGCTTCCGAGGATCGGCCTTGCGCGAGGACGAGGTCACTGAGGGTCGACACCCGGCCAGTCTAGGTGCGCCGATCTGTGGAGAACCACGCTCCTCCACAACCGCGAGTCATGAACATTTCAGATGTTCCATTCGTCCGTACGCTCGGGTTCGGAGGGGACATGGCGGCAGGAGAAGCACGTCCGATCACGGACGACGAGCAGGAGGGACCGGTCACGAGGACGCTCGTCCCCGTGACGGGCGTCGCACCGACCGACGAACCCGCGCTGGTGGGAGCGGTCACGGACGACCCCGCCGCGCCGCCGACACCGGACGTCGCCGACACCGCACGTGCGCTCGGGCTGTGTGTGGTCGAGGTCCTGACCGGCGGGCGCGAGGTCGACAGCACCGCACGGTGGATCACCGAGGACGTGCAGCGGCACCTCCTGCAACGCGCTGCGGTGGCGGCTCGCGCGCGGTCGGTCGGACGACGCTCCCGGGCCCGTCCGCTCCTGCAGGTCGGCAGTGTCCGGGTGTGCGAACCGGCGCCCGGCGTCGCCGAGGCGGCGGTGGTGGTGCACACCCGCAGCCACGCCCGCGCGGTCGCGCTGCGGCTGGAGCTCCGGCAGGGGCGCTGGCGCGCGACCGCGATCGGCGTGCTCTGACCGGCCAGCGGGCGACGGCAGGCGGGGCAGACAGACGGGAGGCGCGGTGCCAGCCGGCACCGCGCCTCCCGTCGTGCGGGTGGGTCAGCCCTTCTTGGCGGCCTGACGACGCTCGGCCCGGTTCCCCGCTGCAGCGGCCTGGCCGGACGCGGTCGCCGCGTTGCCGAACGCGGAGCCCTGCTCCGGACCAGCGGCCTCGGCCTCGGCCTCGGCCTGCGCGCGCTGCGCCCGTGCGGTCGCGGCCTGCTCGAGGCGGCCGCGCTCGTCGCGCACCTCGACCTCGCCGTCGATCGACGGTGCCGAGTACTCGAGACCGGTCGCCTCGGACTCCCCGAGCCCCTTCGCCTCGATGACCGCGTTGTCGCCGTCCGACTGCACCTGGACCTCGAGGTTGAACAGGTAGCCGACCGACTCCTCGCGGATCTGGCCCATCATGCTCTGGAAGAGCGCGTAGCCCTC
This sequence comes from Curtobacterium sp. NPDC087080, assembly GCF_044745105.1. Classification (NCBI taxonomy): domain Bacteria; kingdom Bacillati; phylum Actinomycetota; class Actinomycetes; order Micrococcales; family Microbacteriaceae; genus Curtobacterium; species Curtobacterium sp. NPDC087080. Next base: position 29,108 of record NZ_JBIUZP010000003.1, read on the forward strand.
GCGCTGGTACTCGACCAGCGGGTCGCGCTGCGCCATCGCACGGAGACCGATGCCGTCCTTGAGGTAGTCCATCTCGTACAGGTGGTCCCGCCAGCGACGGTCGATCACCGAGAGGACGACGCGGCGCTCGAGCTCGCGCATGGCCTCGTCGCCGAGGACCTCTTCGCGCTGCTGGTAGGCGAGCTTGGCGTCGGACAGGATCTCGCGCGCCAGGAACTCGCGCGTCGCCTTGCCCTTCGAGCCGGCCTCGGTGATGACCTCGTCGATGGAGATCGAGATCGGGTACAGGGTACCGAGCTCCGTCCACATGGCGTCGAGGTCCCAGTCGTCCGGGGAGCCCTCGCCGGTGTGCGTGTCGATCACGTCGTCGATCACGGCCTTGAGGAACGACTGGGCGCGGTCGTTGATGTCGTCGCCCTCGAGGATGTGGCGGCGGTCGCTGTAGATCGCCTCGCGCTGCCGGTTGAGGACGTCGTCGTACTTCAGGACGTTCTTGCGGATCTCGGCGTTGCGGCCCTCGACCTGCGCCTGGGCGGACCGGATCGCGCGGCTGACGAGCTTGTTCTCGATCGCCATGTCGTCCGGCACGTTCGAGCGGCCCATCAGGCTCTCGGCGGCACCGGAGTTGAACAGGCGCATCAGGTCGTCGGTCAGCGACAGGTAGAAGCGGCTCTCACCGGGGTCACCCTGGCGGCCGGAACGGCCGCGCAGCTGGTTGTCGATGCGGCGGGACTCGTGCCGCTCCGTGCCGAGCACGTAGAGGCCACCGGCCTCGCGGACCTTGTCGCCCTCTTCCTCGACGGTCTTCTTGACCGCGGCGAAGACGTCGTCCCACGCGGCCTCGTACTCCTCCGGCGTCTCCGTCGGGGACAGGCCCTTGTCGTGCATCTCCTGCACGGCGAGGAACTCGGAGTTGCCGCCGAGCATGATGTCGGTACCGCGGCCGGCCATGTTCGTGGCGACCGTCACCGCACCGAGTCGACCGGCCTGGGCGACGATCGCGGCCTCGCGTGCGTGGTTCTTCGCGTTGAGGACCTCGTGCTTGACGCCCTTCTTCGCGAGGAGCTTCGACAGGTACTCCGACTTCTCGACGCTCGTGGTGCCGACGAGGACGGGCTGGCCCTTCTCGTGGCGCTCGGCGATGTCGACGGCGACCTGTTCGAACTTCGCCTTCTCGTTCTTGTAGACGAGGTCGGTCTGGTCGATGCGCTGCATCGGCTTGTTCGTCGGGATCGGGACGACGCCGAGCTTGTACGTCGACATGAACTCGGCCGCCTCGGTCTCGGCGGTACCGGTCATGCCGGAGAGCTTCTGGTAGAGGCGGAAGTAGTTCTGCAGGGTGACGGTCGCAAGGGTCTGGTTCTCGGCCTTGACCTCGACGCCCTCCTTCGCCTCGATCGCCTGGTGGATGCCCTCGTTGTAGCGACGCCCCATCAGGATGCGGCCGGTGTGCTCGTCGACGATGAGCACCTCGCCGTTCATCACGACGTAGTCCTTGTCCTTCTTGAACAGGGCGACGGCCTTGATCGAGTTGTTCAGGAAGGAGATCAGCGGGGTGTTCGCCGACTCGTACAGGTTGTCGATGCCGAGGTAGTCCTCGACCTTCTCGATGCCGGGCTCGAGGACACCGACGGTGCGCTTCTTCTCGTCGACCTCGTAGTCCTCGCCCGGGATCAGGCGGGTGGCGATCGACGCGAACTCGGTGAACCAGCGGTTCGCCTCGCCGGAGGACGGACCGGAGATGATGAGCGGCGTGCGGGCCTCGTCGATGAGGATCGAGTCGACCTCGTCCACGATCGCGAAGTAGTGGCCGCGCTGCACCATGTCCGACGCCTGCCACGCCATGTTGTCGCGCAGGTAGTCGAAGCCGAACTCGTTGTTCGTGCCGTAGGTGATGTCCGCCGCGTACTGCTCGCGGCGCTCGGCCGGCGACTGGTTCGCGATGATGCAGCCCGTGGTCATGCCGAGCGCACGGAAGACGCGGCCCATGATCTCGGACTGGTACGACGCGAGGAAGTCGTTGACGGTGATGACGTGCACGCCGCGCGACGGGATCGCGTTCAGGTACGCGGCGGTGGTCGCGACGAGGGTCTTGCCCTCACCGGTCTTCATCTCCGCGATGTTGCCCAGGTGCAGGGCCGCGCCACCCATGAGCTGCACGTCGAAGTGCCGCATGCCGAGGGTGCGCTTGGCCGCTTCGCGGACCGCGGCGAACGCCTCGGGCAGGAGGTCGTCGAGGGACTCCCCGTTGGCGTACCGCTCGCGGAGTTCCTTCGTCTCGTCCTGGAGCTCCTCGTCGGTGAGGCTCGCGAAGTCGTCCTCGAGGTCGTTGATGGCCGAGGCGTACGCCTTCAGCCGTCGGAGGGTGCGTCCTTCGCCGATGCGGAGGACCTTCTCCAGCACGTTTGCCACGTGAGCTCCTTACGGGGTCGTCGCGCGCGACCTGCGCGATCCGAACAGCCAGTCATGCTAGCAACCCGGCAGAGCCGTGCGCTGGGAGACGGACGGGCGTGCGCGGTCCGCAGACCACGCACGCCCGTGTCACACCGAGGGGTCGGTCACGCGACGGCGACCGAGCGGCTCCGCTCGTCGTCGGCGGTCGCGGCTCCGGCGTCGGTGCCGGTCGCGCCGTCCTGGTCGATGCCGATCACGCCGTAGTCCCAACCCTTGCGGCGGTACACGACGCTCGGGCGTCGGGTCTCGGCGTCGACGAACAGGTAGAAGTCGTGCCCGACGAGCTCCATGCGGTAGAGCGCGTCGTCGACGGTCATCGGGGCCTCGGCGAACACCTTGTGGCGGATCACCACCGGCGAGTAGACCTCGGCGTCGTCGTCGTGCGACTCCTCCACCACGGGGACGGCGCCGGTCGCGACGGTCTCGATGAGCCGTCCGTCGGCCGGTGTCACGCCCATGTGCTCGAACCCGGTCCCGGCGGCCTCGGCCACCGACGTCGGGCGGTGGCGTCCCCGGTGCACCTTGCGGCGGTCGCGCGCTCGGCGCAGGCGCTCGGTGATGCGGGCGAACGCGAGGTCGAACGCCGCGTACTTGTCCGACGCGGCGGACTCGGCCCGCACCAGCGGCCCGGGACCGATCAGGGTGAGCTCGACGCGGTCCTCACCCCCGGAGCCCCCGGACTTCTCGTTGTGGCGGCTGAGGCGCACCTCGAAGGCGAGGGCGCGGTCGGCGAGCACGTCGATCTTCTCGGACTTCTGTTCCACGTAGGTGCGGAATCGATCGGTGACCCCGACGTTCCGGCCCGTGATCGTCACGTCCATGTGGCGGCTCCCATCCGTACTTCGGCGCGTCGCCTCCATCCGGCGATCCCGAACGCCTTGCCGCGAGGCTAGACCCCGCGACGAGGTGGCGTCACGGCCGACCGGCGGATCCCGCCGGACACCCACCGGATGCTCAGCCGTCACCGTCCGGACACCCGGCGTCCACACGGCGACCCGGCGGCAGGCCGCGGGCCGCGGCGGGCGGTCACTCCTCGACCTCGGCGAGCGCCACGCACCGCACCACCCGTCCCCCGCCCGCCCGGACCGCGCGCACCGCCTCGGCCATGGTGACGCCCGTCGTCACGACGTCGTCGACCACCACCACATCGCGGCCCGCCACGCGCGCGGCGCGGAGGGTCCCCACCGTGGCCTCGACCCGTTCGAGTGCGGTCCGTCCCTTCTGCCCGTGGGCGGCCGGGGTGCCGGACGAGTACGGGCCTCCCGTCCGCCGTCCCGGCCGGCGGTCCCGTCGGAGCGCACCCCGCGGCGCACGGCAGGAGCGCTGTCGTGCCGCGTGTGCCCGGCGCAGCAGCAGGACGACCGGGTCGAACCCACGACGCCGGGCGCCGGTCCGCGACGGGGGCACCCGGACGAGCAGCGCGCCCGGGACGTCGGCCAGCGCGCGGTCGACGAGCGCGCCGAAGCGGGGCGCGAGCACCGGCACGAGGTCGGTCCGACCACGCAGCTTCAGTTCGAGGACGAGCGCCCGGACCGTGTCGCGGTAGGCGAAGGCCGCGTCGAGCCGGACGCCGGCGACGAGGCGTCGGCGCAGCGGTTCCGCGTCGAGGGCGTCACGGCAGGGCGGGCACACCGCGCGGTCCGGAGCGCCGCACCCGGGACACGTCACCGGGAGCACGAGTCCGAGCAGGGCGAGGACGGCGTCCGCCCAGGCGTCGGCCGGGGCCCCGTGGCGCCGGGGTCGGGGGTTCGTCGAGGACATGCGTCCATCGTGGGGACGGGTCGTCGGACCGGGTGGGCCGACGAGGCGGACCGTGGACGCGCCTCCAGGCCGTGCCGCCTGTGCAGGGACGGCTGCGGTCAGCGCTGCGTGCCGAGCACGTCCGCGGTGACGCCCGTGGTGTCCCAGCGACCACCCGTGGACTGCAGGACCGTCCCGTCCGACATCCGGAGCAGCACCGAGCCGCCGCTGCCGCCGGTGACGGACACGGCCGTCCCGTCCGGCTTCGGCAGCGTCGTCGACTGGCCGCCGACCGTCGACCGGACGACCTCGGGTCCGGTGTCCGTCTGGCCGACCGACACCACGTCGCTGTCGTTCACCCACGCCGCACCGACGGCGTCGCCGGTGGCTGCCTGCACGCGGACGGGCGACCCGAGCCCGGTGGGCGTGCGGTCACCGCTCCGGACGATCGCCATCACGTAGAGGGCCGGCCCGTCCGACGTCTCGATGAGCGCGAGGGCCCGGGTGGAGTCGCGGGACACCTGGAAGGACACGAGGTTGCCCAGCGGCAGCGTCGTGGCGATCGGGTGCGGGTCCCCGCCGAGTCCGTAGGCGGTCACCCTGCCGGTGTCGCCGCCCTGGCCGACCCAGACGAACCCGAGGTCGTCGAGGGTGGGCGGGACGAGTCCCTCGGTCGCGTCGATGCGCAACGCGTCCCGGCCGCGCACGACGACCACACCGCTGGCGTTGCCGACCGCGGCGACCGTGCCGGAGCCCGAGAGCGAGAACGACCGGGGGTCGAGGGCGGCGATGGTCGTGCTCGTGTCGCCGCCGAGTCCGGCGACCCGACCGTTGGTCGTCGCGTACCCGACCTCGTCGTCGTGGTCGACGAGCGGGCGAGGGTCGACGTCGGGGTTGAGCCGCGCCTGCGTGCCCTGCTGCTCCGGCACGGCGAACGGCGCCCCCTCGTTCGTGATCGAGACCGACGACACCGAGGCGACCGACGCGAGGGACCGGGTGAGCTGCTCGCGCATCCGCACCCGGTCGTCGTTGCTCGCACGCAGGGCGTCGCTCGACAGGTCGACGAGGGCGGAGCCGTTCTCGATCGTCACCGCGTTGAGCGAGAGCTGCGTGCCCTCGGGGAAGGCCGAGACCACCGCGCCCTTGAGCCAGTCGGACGGTCCGGCGAGCAGCGCGCTCGCGATGCGCGTGCTCGTGGACGACCGGGCGAGGAACCACCGCTCGTCCGGCACCAGGTACCGGTACGTCGGGTCGAAGAAGTAGAGCGCGTGCTGCTGGAACTGCGACTCGAAGCTGACCGGGGTGAGGATGATGCCGTCGGGGGCGTAGGCGATGCGCCACTCGCCGTCCTCACGGACGAACTGGAAGGTCAGGGTCGACGTCGTCGGCCGGACCGCCTGGGTGTACTCGCCGTCGGCGTCGACGGTCGCGCTGGCGGTCAGCGTGTAGGTGAGCTCGCGGTCGGCGACGCGCTCGATCGCGCCGCTCCCCTGCAGGACGGTGACGCCGCGGCGGGGGTTCCACTTCTCGGCGAAGCCCTTCGCGAGGAACTCGCGTGCGGTGCCGTAGTCGTCCTGCGCACCGGTGCCGGCTGCGACGAAGCCGCGCAGGATCGCGGTCTGGTCCGCGCCGGCGACCGGTCGGTCCGGGCGGAGTTCGAAGCCGGAGATCGCCTCGTCCTTCACCGACTGCCCGGTGCGCACGCCGCCGCCGGTCGGGATCGCCGCGCACGCCGTCAGGGCGACGACCGTCAGGGCCGCGAGCGTCGTCGCCACCAGGGTCCGGAGTCGTGCACGCATCAGCGGTCCTCCCGGACGGCGCGTGGTCCGTCGTAGGTCTCGTCGAGCTCGGGCAGCGGGATCGCCGACGTCACCGTGCCGAGCGCCTCGCCGCGCGGCAGCGTCAGCACGAACGTCGAGCCCTCGCCCGGGCGCGACCAGACGTCGATCCGACCGCCGTGCAGGTTGGCGTCGCCGAGCGAGATCGCGAGCCCGAGCCCCGTGCCGCCGATGGTGCGCTTGCGGCTCGGGTCGGCCCGCCAGAACCGGTCGAAGACCCGGGCGGCGTCCTCCGGGGGCATGCCGACGCCCTGGTCGCGCACGGCGATGGCGACGGAGCGGGAGTCGCTGTCGACGACGACCTGGACCGGCTTCGCGTCACCGTGCTCGATCGCGTTGCCGACGAGGTTGCGCAGGATCCGGCGGATGCGCTTCGCGTCGAGCTGCATCGTGGTGTGGCCGCCGGGGGTGACGAGCTGCAGGTCGACGCCGGCGCGGTCGGCGAGCGGCTGGAACTCCTCGACGATGTCGGCGGCGAGCGCCGCGGGTACGACCGGCTCGGTGTCGAGCTGCACGGCTTGGGCGTCGTAGCGCGAGATCTCGAGCAGGTCGGCGAGCAGCAGCTCGAAGCGCTCGACCTGCGCGTGCAGGAGCTCGGCGGAGCGACCCACCGACGGTTCGAAGGCGTGTCGGGAGTCGTAGAGCATGTCGCCGGCGAGACGGATGGTGGTCAGCGGCGTGCGGAGCTCGTGCGAGACGTCGGACACGAAGCGCTGCTGCACGCGGGAGAGCTCGGCCAGCTGGGTGATCTGCCGGCTGACCGCGTCCGCCATGTCGTTGAAGCTGCGCGCCAGGATCGCGATGTCGTCGTGACCGCGGACCGGGATGCGTTCGTCGAGTCGTCCGGCGGCGATCTTGCGGCTGGTCTCCGCAGCGCCGCGGATGGGCACGACGACGAGGCGCACCACGAGCGAGGTGACGAGTGCGATGAGGACGATGAGCGCGACGCCGCCGACGGAGAGCGTCTGCGACACGAAGTCGAGGGTCTGCTGCGCGTCGGACAGGTCGTAGACGATGTAGAGCTCGTACTGCCCGGCGCTGGGGACCTGCAGGACGGACCCGACCGCCAGGCCCGGTTCGCGCCGGCCGCCGTCGTCGAGCTGCACGGGCTGCAGGCTCAACCGACCGGTGTCCTTCGCGACCTCGCGTCGCAGCGCGTCGGTGATGACGGCGTCCGGGAAGTCCTGGCTCGCCAGGTTCTGCAGCGTCTGCGGCGTCGACTGCCCCGGCGTCCGCTCGATGGCGATGCTCGTGCCGCCCGGGCTCGTCGTGTTCGACAGGATCGCCTGCTGCGCCTCGCTCTGCAGGGTCTCGAGCTCGGTCTGGTTGTTGTCCTCGGCCGCGGTGGCGGCGTCGAAGATGCCCTGCGCGACGATCGTCGCTCGGGCCGACTCGGACTCGATCTGGTCCCGGCGCTGCGCGTAGACGTTGTTCGAGATGCTGATCATGACCGCGGTGCCGATCACCGCGACCGCGAGGCCGGTGGTCGCGACGGTGATCGCGACGCTGCGCACCATGAGCGAGCGGCGCCACAGCCACGCGACGGCGTACCAGCCGCGGCGGATCCAGCGGCGGAGCCGACGCCGGAGCCGGGCGGCGCGTCCGGACGGGCGGCGCCCGGGCCACCGCTGGCCGGACGGAGGTCGCACCGACGGACGGCCGTCGGACGGATCGCCGGGCTGGCCGGCCCCGACGCCCGGGCCGGTGGTGCTGGTGTCCGACGACGCCGACGGCACGGTGCTCAGGCTCCTCCGGCCCGGTAGCCGACACCGCGCACGGTCGTGACGATCTTCGGGTTGTCCGGGTCGTGCTCGATCTTCGCGCGGAGCCGCTGCACGTGGACGTTCACGAGCCGGGTGTCCGCCTTGTAGTGGTAGCCCCAGACCTGGTCGAGGAGCATCTCCCGCGTGAACACCTGGTTCGGCTTCTCGGCGAGCGCCCGGAGCAGGTCGAACTCCAGCGGCGTGAGCGCGATCACCGTCTCGCCGCGACGGACCTCGTGCGCGGCGACGTCGACGGTCAGGTCGCCCGCGTGCAGCACCGAGGCGTCGCCGGCCGTCGGACGCAGCCGCGTCTTGATGCGCGCGACGAGCTCCTTCGGGTTGAACGGCTTCACGACGTAGTCGTCGGCGCCGTTCTCGAGGCCGGCGACGACGTCGGCGGTGTCGCCCTTCGCGGTCAGCATGATGATCGGGGTACCGCTGTCGGCGCGGATCCGCTTGCAGACCTCGATGCCGTCGATCCCCGGCAGCATGACGTCGAGCAGCACGAGGTCGGGCTTCGTGCTGTGGAACGTCTCGACGGCGTCGTTGCCGTCGGCGCTGAACGCCGGCTCGTAGCCCTCGGAGCGGAGGACGATGCCGATCATCTCGGCGAGGGCCTGGTCGTCGTCGACGACGAGGATGCGCGGTGTCATGTGCGTGGACTCCGGGTGACGGGCGGGAGGTACCGGACCGGCACCCACGGGTCACGATAGCCGAGCACCCGTCGAGCGGGGTTCGTGCGACATGATGGGGTGGTCGCGCGTTCCGCTGCGCGGCTGCGCATGATCGAGGGGGCGGCGATGGCCGACTGGCAGGTTCCGGGTTCCGGTGGGAGCGACGACCGGACGGGAGGCCCGTCCCACCCTGCGGGGCAGCCCTCGGCCGACGGGCGGTCGGGTCAGCAGGGGTGGCCGGGTCAGCAGGGGTGGCCGGGTCAGCAGGGGTGGCCGGGTCAGCAGCAGCGGCAGCAGCAGTCCGGTCAGGGGCGTCCCGCTCCCGCACCGCAGCGGCCGGTCGTGCCGCTCCGACCGCTCGGGCTCGGGGACGTGCTCGCCGGGGCCTTCACGGTGTTCCGGCGGAACCCGCGTGTCCTGCTCCTCTGGAGCCTGCTCCTCAGCGGTGTGCTCGGACTCCTCGCGACCCTGGCGAGCACCTTCGGCCAGCAGTCGCTCCAGACGCGGTTGTCGTCGGCGGTCGAGACGGGCGGGAGCGGCGCCGGGGACGTCGTCGCCGGTACCGTGACGCTCTTCCTCGTGCTCTCGGTCGGGCTGCCGTTCCTGGCCTACCTGGGCCGGGCGTTCCTCGTCGCCCCGGTCGCGGCGGACACCGGACAGCGGATCCTCGGGCGGCGCGCCAGCTTCGGCGGGCTCTGGGCACTCCTCGCCGGTCGGCGGTGGTCGGTCGTCGCGTGGATCCTGCTGCAGCTCGCCGCGGGGCTCGTCCTCGCGGCGGTCTTCGGCGGCATCGCCGTCGGGATGGCCGTGAGCCTCACCGCGGGCCGCGCCGGCATCGGCGGCTTCATCGGCGCGTTCTTCCTGTTCGCGATCGGTGCCCTCGTCGTGATCGCCTGGCTGGGCACGCGGTTCGCCTTCACCGTCCCGACCATCGCCCTCGAGGGCCGGGGCGTGTTCTCCGCCGCCGCGCAGTCGTGGCGGCTCACCCGCGGGGCGTTCTGGCGCACCTTCGGCATCGTCCTGCTGGTGCAGGTCGCCTTCGGGGTCGCGGGGTCGATCGCCTCGATCCCGCTCTCCTTCGGCACGGCGCTGGCGATCGGTGCCTTCGACCCGCTCGGGCAGACCGGCGCGGCAGCCGGCGTCGGCGCCGGGGCCGTCGTGGCCATCGTCCTCGGCGCGCTGTCGTCGATCGCCGTGCAGTGCGTCACCGACGTGCTGAGCGCCGCGGTCCTGACCCTCCTGGCCGTCGACCGCCGCATCCGGACCGAGGCGCTCGACCAGCGCATCGCGGGGCACCTGGAGACCGGAGCGCCGGCGGACCCGTTCGCACCGGCACCCGCGGTCCCCCGTGCCCCGTGGCCGGGACAGCCCGGCCCCGGGTCGGCCTGGCCGACGCAGCAGTGGCCCGCGCAGCAGCAGTGGCCCGGACAGCAGCAACAGCAGTGGCCAGGGCAGCAGCAGTGGCCGGGCGGCTCGTGACGATCAGCCCGGACGACGCGCGTCGGCTGCTCGAACGCGAGCTCGACCGTGCCGACTACGACGGTGCGCGCGCGACGTGGTGGGACCGGGCGTCCCGTCACCTGCTCGAGTGGCTCGGGTCCTTCCGCCCGGGCGGCGGGCTGGACTCCCCGGCGCTCGGGACGACCGTGCTCTGGATCGCGGTCGTCGTGCTCGTGGCAGTGGTGGTCGTCGTGGTCGTCGGGCGCGGACTGCCGCACCGCCGGGCCCGTACCACACGGTCGGACGACGGGAGCGTCTTCGACGGCGACGACCTGCGGTCCGCCCGTGAGCTCGGCGACACCGCACGGTCCGCCCTGCGCACGGGCGACTGGTCCGCCGCGGTGCTGGACGGCTACCGTGCCCTCGCCCGCGGGCTCGCCGAACGCGACCTCGTCCGCGAGGTCCCCGGTGCGACCGCCCGGGCCGTCGCCGGGCGTGCGGCGCCGTGGTTCCCGGAGCACGCGGACCGGATCGACCTGGCGGCGGGCTCGTTCGACGCGGTCCGCTACCTCGGCGCCGAGGCCGACGAGACCGCCGCGCGCTCGGTCCTCGACACCGAGGCGTCCGTCCGCACCACCCGTCCCGCGACCGCGCCGGCGGTGCCGACGTGAGCGCCGCCCCGGCCGCGACCGGTGTCGTCCGCTCCCCCGGACGTACCGGCCGCGTGGTCTTCTGGGTCGTCATCGTCCTCGTGGGTCTGCTGCTCGCGGGACTCACGGCCGCGGTGCAGTCCACCACCGGCCGGACCCGTGAGCCGCTCGACCCCGGGTCGACGACGGCGAGCGGAGCGCGGGCACTCGTGCGTGTGCTCGAACAGCGGGGCACCAGGGTGGACGTCGTGGACCGGGTGGACGGCCTCGACCGGGCCGCACTCGGCGGCGCGACGGTCCTCGTCGACGACTCGGCCAACGCCCTCGACGCCGGGGTCGCACGTCGCCTCGGTCGCTCGGCCGAGCACGTCGTCCTGCTCTCCACCGACCGGGCCGCGCTCGACGCCCTGGGCCTCGACGTCGTCGCGGCCGGGCCCGTCCTCGGGGACGGCACCGTCCCGACGTCCGGCTGTGCCGTCCCGGCCGTGGCCGCCGCAGGACGCCTCACCGTGACCGGCCAGGGCTACCGTCCGCCGACGGACGGCCCGGTGGGCCGCGGCACCGACCTCTGCGTCACGACCGGCAGCGGGGACGACCGCGTCGCCGGGATCGTCCGGACCGCCACACCCGGCGGGGACGTCACCCTGGTCGGCACGACCGGCGCGCTGCGGAACGACACGATCACGACCGCGGGCAACGCCGCCTTCGCGCTCGAGCTGCTCGGGTCCGGCGACCGGCTCGTCTGGTACACGCCGACCCGGACCTCGGCCGACGCCGCGCCGACGATCGGCTCGCTCGCTCCGCCGTGGGTGCCCGGCGCCCTGCTGCTGCTCGGCCTGGTCGCGGTCGCGGCCGGTGTCTGGCGGGGGCGTCGGCTCGGGCCGCTCGTCGTCGAGCGGATGCCCGTCGTCGTCCGTGCGGCCGAGACGACCGAGGGGCGCGCGCGCCTGTACGCCAGGACCCGCGACCGCACCCACGCGCTCGACACCCTGCGGCTCGCGGCACTGCGCCGGATCGGGCAGCGGCTCGGACTCCCCCGCGACACCCACGTCGACGAGGTGGTCCGTGCCGCGGCCCGCGTGACCGGCCGCCCCGACGCCGCCGTCGGAGCCGTCCTGGTCGGGGGCCCGACCGCCGACGACCGGGCGCTCGTCCACGGCGCTGCGGCACTCGACGAGCTGGAGCGTGCCGTCCGCACGGCGACCGGCGCCCCCGACGCGCACCCCACCACCCCGCACTCCGCGACCCCGCGCACGTCCCACCGCAACCGACGAGGAGCACGACCGTGACCGATCCGTCACCCGCCCAGGAACCGACGGGCACGACCCCGACGAGCACGACCCCGAGCGCCACGACCCCGACCGGCACGACGTCGGCCACCTCCGGACCGGCCGGCGCGGTGCCGTCCCCGGCCGGCACCGACGCACTCCGGGACGCCTTCGGCCGGCTCCGCGCCGAGGTCGGCAAGGCCGTCGTCGGTCAGGAGGGCGCCGTGTCCGGGATGATCGTCGGCATCCTCGCACAGGGCCACGTGCTGCTCGAGGGCGTCCCCGGCGTCGCGAAGACGCTGCTGGTGCGCAGCCTCGCCGCGGCGATGTCGCTCGACACGAAGCGCATCCAGTTCACGCCCGACCTGATGCCCGGCGACGTGACCGGCTCGCTCGTGTACGACGCGTCCACCGGCACGTTCCCGTTCCGCGAGGGCCCGGTCTTCACGAACGTGCTGCTCGCCGACGAGGTCAACCGCACGCCGCCGAAGACGCAGTCCGCCCTGCTCGAGGCCATGGAGGAACGCCAGGTCAGCGTGGACGGTACGGCACGGCCGCTGCCCGACCCGTTCTTCGTCGCCGCGACGATGAACCCGATCGAGTTCGAGGGCACCTACACGCTGCCGGAGGCGCAGCTCGACCGCTTCCTCGTGAAGCTGACGCTCGACGTGCCGCCGCGGGACGTCGAGTGGCAGGTGCTCCGCCGGCACGCGGACGGGTTCGTCCCGCGGGACGTGCGGTCCGCCGGGGTCCGGCCGGTGCTCGGCGTCGACGAGGTCCTCCGGGCGCAGCGGGCCGTCCGCTCGGTCGGGGCGCGCGACGACGTCCTGGCGTACGTGGTCGACCTGGCCCGCGCCACCCGGCAGGCTCCGTCGGTCCGCGTCGGCGTCAGTCCCCGCGGCGCGACGGCACTCCTCGCCGCCGCGAAGGCGTGGGCGTGGCTCACCGGCTACGACGCGATCACGCCCGACCACGTGCAGGCGATGCTCCTGCCCGTCTGGCGGCACCGACTGCGCGTGGCCGCGGACGCCGAGCTCGAGGGCGTCGGGGCGGACGGCGTGCTGCAGCAGGTCCTCGAGCAGGTCCGGGTGCCCTTCTAGTGGCGGTCTCCGGTCGGTTCGTCGCACTCCTGGCGGTCGCGATCGTCCCCACGGTGCTGCTCGGCAGCGCCTGGGCCGGCGTGGCCTGGGCCGTCGTCGTGGTGCTCGCCGCCGGACTCGACGTGCTGCTCGCCGCCGATCCGCGCACGGTCCGCGTCGAGCGCCGGATGCCGCACCTGGCGCGCCGGGGCAGCACCACCGACGGCACACTCGTGCTGGCGAACGACGGGCAGCGGCCGCTGCGCGCCACCGTCCGCGACATGTGGGAGCCCTCCGCCGGCCACGAGCCGCACCGGATCCGGACGACCGTCCCCGCCGGGGAGCGCCGGACCGCCCGGGTCCGCTTCACACCGTTCCGCCGTGGCCGCCGCGCCAGCGCGGGGGTCGCGATCCGATCGGCCGGCCCGCTCGGCCTCGCCGCCCGGCAGTCCGTCCTGGCGGTCCCCGGCGAACTGGTCGTCACGCCGCCCTTCCGGTCGCGTCGACACCTGCCCTCGCGGCTCGCCAGGCTCCGCGAGCTCGACGGTGAGACCACCCTGCAGCTCCGCGGGCACGGCACCGAGTTCGACTCGCTCCGCGACTACGTCCGCGGCGACGACGTCCGGTCCGTCGACTGGCGGGCGACCGCCCGGCGGCAGGACCTGGTCGTCCGGACCTGGCGCCCCGAGCGCGACCGCCGCGTCGTCATCGTCGTCGACGCGGGGCGTGCCGGTGCCGGACGGGTCGACGACGAACCCCGGCTCGACACCTCCATCGAGTCCGCGCTGCTGCTCGGCGCCCTCGCCACGGCCGCCGGCGACCGGGTCGACCTGGTGGTGCTCGACGACACCGTCCGCGACCGGGTGCACGGTGCGACGCGGACCGACGTCGTCCGACGCTTCGGCGAACGGCTCGCGCTCGCCGAGCCCGGGCTCGCCGCGACCGACTGGTCCGCCCTCCCGGCGCTCGTCGACCAGGTGACGACCTCGCGCGCGTTCGTCGTGCTCCTGTCGAGCCTGGACTCGGTCGGTGCCTCTGCCGACCTGCTCGCGGTGCTCCCCCGGCTGACACGGCGGCACGCCGTCGTCGTCACCAGCATCGCGGACCCGGCCGTCGAGCGGATGGCGAGCGGCGTCCCGGAGCCGGGGTACGGGGTACCGGAGGAGCGGGGCGGGCCGGTGTCGAGCCTCCTGGCCGGGTCCGGTGCCGAGCGCGACGTGTACCGACGGGCGGCCGCGGCGCGCAGCCTGCTCGACGCCGACGGCGTCGGGGACGTGGCACGCCGCGCGGGCGCCGAGGTCGTGCGCGGCGGCCCCGCGGCAGTGCCACCGGACGTCGCGGACGCGTACATCCGTGCGAAGGCGACCGGGCGGCTCTGAGCCGCAGTCGGCCGCGGCTCAGCCGGCGGTGAGCGCCGTCGCGCCGCGTTCGAATTCCTCGACGTCGCCGCGCTCTCCCGCGCGGTACGCACGGCCGCCGAGCACCCACTGGTACCAGAGCACCGCGGCCAGTGCGACCGTGCCGATGCCGATCTTCACCGGCCACGGCCAGTCCTGGCGGGTCACCACGCCCTCGACGAGGCCGGAGAGCAGCAGGGTGAGCACGAGGCCGACCGCCACGGTGAGGAGCGCCCGGCCGTCCTCCGCCAGGGCCTGCGCCCGTGTGCGCGCACCGGGGGCGATCCACGACCAGCAGATCATCAGCCCGGCGGCGCCGGCGAGGAACACGGAGTACAGCTCGAGCTGGCCGTGCGGAGCGATCCAGAGGAAGAAGTCGCCCAGCCGCCCCTGCGAGTGCATGATCGCGGCGGAGACGCCGAGGCTCACGGCGTTCTGGACGATCGACACCGGGACGTACAGCCCGGTGATGCCGAAGGCCACCATCCGGGCGGCGATGAAGGCGTTGTTCGACCAGACCTGTGCGGTGAACGTCCCCAGGCCGTGGTCCGAGTAGTACGCCTGGAAGTCCTCGGTCGCGTACTGCCGCAGGGCCTCGGGGCTCCCGAACGTGGCGACCGCCCCGGGGGTCGAGCCGATCCAGACGCCGACGATCGCGCTGATCGCGACGGTCGCCACCGCCACCCAGATCGTCACCCAGCGGATGCGGTACAGCGCCGCCTGGAGGTGGCGCGTGAAGAACGTCGTGACGGCGGTCACCGGGTCCACCGGTGTCCCGGTGAAGCGGAGGCGAGCACGGAAGAGCGTGCGCGACAGGCGGTCCCCCGTCGGCGAGCCCGGCGCGACGCCGCGGATGCGCGCGAGGTCGGTCGCGACCTCCTGGTAGCCGCTGACGAGCCGATCGGCGTCGGCACCGGATCCGTGACGGGCACGTGCCAGCCGGTCGACCTCGTCCCAGCGGTCGCCGTGCACCGTGCTGTAGGCCTCCAGGTCCACGTGCCTCCCCCGATCGTGCACCCGCACCCCCGTCGGGACGCGCTCACGACAGAATGATCCCATGGGGAAGACGCGCGTGCCACGCGACCTGTCCGACGCCCGCTTCGGCGGGACGCTCGACGAGACCGCCGACGAGCTCGTCGTCGGCGAGGCCGTCGCGCTCGACGTCCAGCCGGCCGGCATCGCGCTGCGGCTGGCGGCGGCGCTGCTCGACGGCGTGTGCCTCGTGGCACTGCTCGGCATGCTGCTCCTCGGGCTCGCGCGGGTGTGGCCGGACGGCACCGACCCGGCGTGGGTCATGCCCGTGGTGATCGTCTCCGCCGTCACCGTGCTCGTGCTCGTCCCGGCCGGGGTCGAGACGGTCACACGGGGCAAGAGCGTCGGCCGGTACGCCGCCGGGACCCGAGTGGTCCGGGTGGACGGCGGCGCGATCGGCTTCCGGCACGCGTTCACCCGCGCACTGGTCGGGCTGCTCGAGCTCTGGTCGACCCTGGGATCGGTGGCGTTCGTCGTGGCGCTGTTCGGTTCGCGGCCCCGGCGCCTCGGTGACCTGCTCGCCGGGACCTTCGTGCAGCACGAGCGCGGGGCACGGCGGCGGGACGTGCAGGTCCTGCTGCCGGTGGAGCTCGTGCCGTGGGCCGCGGTGGCGGACGTGTCGGCGCTCCCGCAGCGGCTGGAGGACCGACTCGGCGCGTTCTTCCGCTCCGTCGCCGACCTGCGGCCGGAGGCCCGCGAGACGACGGCGCGGACGCTCGCTGCGGCGGTCGCGGCGTACGCGTCCCCGGTGCCCGACGTCCACCCCGAGGTGTTCCTGGCGGGCGTGGTCGCCGTGCGGCGGGAGCGCGACGTGCGGGCGCTGCGCGCCCGGGCCGCGCTGCTCGACGGTGCCGCCGCAGTCGCGGGGGCGCGGCCGCCCGGCTTCCCGCGCTGAGGCGCGCGCGCAGCGCGGCCCGCGCCGCAGCGCAGTCCGCGCCGCAGCGCAGTCCGCGAATCAGTACCGGTAGTGGTCCGGCTTGTAGGGGCCCTCGACCGGCACGCCGATGTACGCCGCCTGCTCCGGCCGGAGCTCGGTCAGCCGCACCCCGAGGGCGTCGAGGTGCAGGCGCGCGACCTTCTCGTCCAGGTGCTTCGGCAGCACGGACACCCCGGTCGGGTACTCCTCGCGCTTCGTGTGCAGCTCGATCTGCGCGAGCACCTGGTTCGTGAACGAGTTGCTCATCACGAAGGACGGGTGCCCGGTCGCGTTGCCGAGGTTCATCAACCGCCCCTCGCTCAGCACCAGGACCGAGCGACCGTTCGGCAGCCGCCACTCGTGCACCTGCGGCTTGATCTCGACCTTCTCCACCCCGGGGAGCCCCTCGAGCCCCGCCATGTCGATCTCGTTGTCGAAGTGCCCGACGTTCGCGACCACCGCCAGGTGCTTCAGCGCGAGCACCTCCTCGACCCCGACGACGCCGAGGTTGCCGGTGCACGTCACGACGATGTCGACCTCGCCCGCGACGTCCGCGAGCCGCGCCACCTGGTACCCGTCCATCGCCGCCTGCAGTGCGCAGATCGGGTCGACCTCGGACACGATCACCCGGGCACCCTGACCCCGCAGTGCCTCTGCCGCGCCCTTGCCGACGTCGCCGTAGCCCACGACGAACGCGACCTTGCCACCGATGAGCACGTCGGTCGCACGGTTCAACCCGTCGGGCAGCGAGTGGCGGATGCCGTACTTGTTGTCGAACTTCGACTTCGTCACCGAGTCGTTGACGTTGATCGCCGGGAAGCGCAGCTCGCCCTTCCGCGCGAGCTCGTACAGCCGGTGCACCCCCGTGGTCGTCTCCTCGGTGACGCCCTGCACCTCGGCCGCGATGCGGGTCCACCGGTCGGGGGACCGCTCGAGCGACGCGGCGACGGTCGCGAGCACGATCCGCCACTCGGCACTCGCGTCGGCCCCGGGCTCCGGGGCGTGGCCCGCTGCCTCGGCGTCCGCACCGGTGTGCAGCAGCATCGTCGCGTCCCCACCGTCGTCCAGGATCAGGTTCGGCCCGGTCCACGACTCCCCCGCGGCAGCGGCCTCGGCGCTCCAGTCGAAGACGCGGTCGGTGCACCACCAGTACTCGTCGAGCGTCTCGCCCTTCCACGCGAAGACCGGCACGCCCGCGGGCGACGTCGGGGTCCCCGTCGGGCCGACCGCGACCGCGGCGGCCGCCTCGTCCTGGGTGGAGAAGATGTTGCAGCTCGCCCACCGGACCTGCGCACCGAGGGCGACGAGGGTCTCGATCAGGACCGCGGTCTGCACCGTCATGTGCAGGGAGCCGGCGATGCGCGCGCCGGCGAGCGGCTGCGACGCGCCGAACTCCTCGCGCAGGGCCATCAGCCCCGGCATCTCGTTCTCGGCCAGGCGGATCTGGTGGCGACCCGCCTCGGCGAGGGTCAGGTCGGCGACGCGGAACGGGGCGACGGTGCTGGTCTCGGTCGACATGGCGTCAGTCTGGCACGCCGGGAGGCGCGGATCGTCAGACGACGTCACGGACGCGGGGTGGGCCTCCAGACCGCACCGGGAGACCGTGGACGGGCCGGCTCACGTCGGGTGGGCGGCGTCGCGCCCCACCGGGACCGCCGCGGGCCGCCTCAGTCGGCGGGCGCCGCGTCCCGCCGGATCGGCTCACGCCGGACGACGTCCCAGCCGCGCGGGACGCGCAGGCCGGCAGCGTGCCGGGCGCAGAGGTCGTACCCGTGCGGCTCGACGCGCGTGGACAGCGGCCCGACGACGACCATGGAGTCGCCGTAGTCGTACGTCAGGGTCGCCGACGCACTCGCGCCACAGGCGACCTTGCTGCAGATCCGTACGTCCTCCATACCGGCACCGACCCTACCGGTCGGAGCACCGGGACCACCTGCCGGCCACGGCACGGTCCGCCGCGCACCCGACGCGTACGATGGCGGGATGCGTCGGAAGCACCCCACCGTCACCCCCGTCGACCGTGCCCGCGGTCGTTCCCGGCACGGACGCGGTGGCCGCTCGAGCGTGACCGGACCGGACCTGGCGCCCGTGATCACCCGCGCCGAGACCTTCGACCGGATCGTCGGGGACACCGCGCACTACCTGGTCGGACTGTGGCCGGACGAGCTCGCGGGCGTGGTGTTCCAGGTGGCCGACATGCCGACGGACCAGGCACTGCCGGACCGGCTCCCCCGGTGGCGGGTCGACCGTGACGGGCGTCGGGTGACACTGTTCCGTGTCCCCGTCGAGCGGGTCACGCGGAGTCCCGAGAAGGACGACACCGACCGCCGGGTGATCGTCGAGACGGCGGTGTTCCGCGCGGTCGGCGAGCTGATCGACAAGGATCCGTGGGACCTGGCGCCGGACCGCTACCGTCACTGGTGACGGAAGGGCGTCAGGGGTAGACGCGCACCGGGGTCGAGACCTCGGTCGCCGGACGCACCGGGAACCCGCCGATGCCGTCGTCCGCGTCGTAGCTCACGCCCGCGACGAGCCCCTCGGCGCCCGTCAGGACGAGCTGCGTCGACACCGGCACCTGCACGGTCGCCGTGCTGCCCGACGCCACGTCGACCTCCTGCTCGCGGTCCCCGGACGTGATCGTGACCGTCGCGTCCGAGCGCGTCGGGTTGACGAGGTTCATCCGCGCACCGCCGCCCGGCGCCACGGCCGTCACGACGCGGTCGCCGAGGGGTTCCGCCGACGCGAACCAGCCGAGGTCGCTGCTGCCGTCGTCGGTCGGCTTCGTGGTGCGGGCACCGGCCACGAGCGGCTCGGTCGACGTCACCGTGAACGAGTAGCGCCCGTCCGGGAAGTCGTCGAGGGCGACGTCGGTGACGACCCCGGCCTCGGCGGTCGCGTTGACGGTCGAGCCGCCGCCGTCCGCGGTCGTGATCCCGACGGTCACCCGCGCGGCACGGTCACCGGGGACGAACAGGCGGAGCACCGGAGCGGCGTCCTCGGAGTCGTCGCCGCGCTGTGCCTCCTCGGCGCCCTGCAGCACGACGGCGGGGATCACCTGCGTCCGGGACGGCGCGGCCCCGCCGGAGACGACGTCGTAGCCACCCGGGGTGAGGGTCCGCACGATGCTCTCCTGCATGTGCGCGACGATCTGCCCGCCGGACGAGGTCACGTGCACGACCGTGGACCCCTGGTCGGACACGAAGCCCGACAGCGGCACGACCTTCTGCGTGTTCGGTGCGACGACGATGCCGGTCGTCCCGGGCGCCTGCACGGTGCCGGAGGCGTCGTACACGTCGAGGTCCACCGTGGCGTTGACGTCGGTCGGGTTGGACAGCGTGATCAGGCTGGTCCGCCCGGTCTCGGTCGAACCGCCCACCAGCCAGGTCGACTGGGTCGGGTCGTCGCACGACGCCGCGCCGAAGCCGACCAGGTCGCCGGAGGACACGCTCTGCGAGGTGCTGCCCGCCACCTGTGGCGTGCGGTCGCCGGCGGGTGCGGTGAGGAGCTGCGGGTCGCTGCCGCCGGTGGTGGACGCGCGGAGCGTCGAGCGGTCGACGGTGCTGCCGGTGGTGCCGGTCGCGACCTCCGACGACCCGACGGTGCTGGCCGTCGTCGCGTCGTTCCCGGACTCGTCGGACAGACGCAGCGCACTGCCGGCGCACACGCGCTCGGCGTCGGCGGGCACGGGTGTGACGAGCCGGCCGGCCGGGCGCACGGCGGGGCTCTCGGTGCCGATCGCGTGGGCGGCCGTCACGGCCCCGGCGGCGACGACCACGGCCACCGCGGTCGCGGTGCCACGGACGACCCACCGTCGGACGGACCGGTGCTCGGTGCTCATTCGTCGCGCTCCTCGTCGAAGGTGGTGGCGGGTTCCTCGGCCTCGATGACGTTCGAGGTGGCACGGCGTCGGCGCGGCGCGGTGGGGACGGCGAGCAGGGCCGCGGCGCCGAACACGACGCCGAGCACGACGAGGTACAGCACGTGCGTCGCCTGCGTCGCGGCGGAGCCGGTGGACACCCGGTCGACGTCGCCCTCGTAGTGGAAGAGCCTCCCGGAGGCGGTCTCGCCGATGCTCGTGAAGCGGGCGTCCTGACCGATCGCGCCGGCTGCCCGGTCGTGCACCTCCTGCGCGCCGTCGGCGTCCGGGCCGTCGTCGAGCAGCACGAACGAGATGCCGAGCTGGCGCAGTGCCGGTTCGGGGTCGTAGCCACTGCGGCTCGCGAGGTTCCCGGCCAGGGTCGCCAGCTGGGCGCCCGACCGGCTGAGACGGAGCGCGGTCGAGTCGAGGGTCGTCTGGTCGTCGAGCGTCGACCCCTGGCCACGCTCGAGCGACACCGCGAGCGAGCCGTCGGTCTGCGGTTCGACCACGAGCGTGCCGACGTCCGGGTTCGCCTGGGCCTCCGCGTTCACGTAGGCGCTCAGGACCCGTCCCGTCGTCGGCCGCAGGAGCGTGTCGCCGAGGGTGGACGCGGCGAAGGCGGGCGCGACCGCGACCCCGGCGAGGACCGCTGTGACGAGTCCGGCGACCGGAGCGGTGCGCGGCAGGACGTCGATGCCGATCGAGGCGGCGACGACGATGCCGAGGGCCATCACGGACAGTGCGCTCCCGGGCCAGACGATCGTCGTGGTCGACCCGACCCCGGTGACGGTGAGGTGCGTCGCCCCGAAGGCGGTCGCGTAGCCGAGGAGCGCGAGCAGGAGCGCCGCACCGGCGACGGCCCAGCGGTGCCCGAGGAGTGCCCCGACCGCGAGCAGGACGACCGGCAGCGCGAGGACGGCCATGGCGACGGGCAGGACCGACGCGGCGAGCCCGAGGGGCGACGTCGCGGGGAGCCACCCGCTCCAGTCCGGCAGCGGCTGCCCGATCGCGAGCTGCAGCGCCGAGGGGGCGCGCGTGGCCGACGGGACGCCCGGGTCCGCGAACACGGCGAGCGGGTTGCCGCGCGCGACCTGCGCCAGGACGAGCGGCAGGAAGAGCACGGCGGCGGGCACCGGGATGAAGACCCGACGGTGCGCGCGCCGCCAGCCGACGACGAGGGAAACGACCCAGCCGACCAGGAGCGCCGGGAGCAGCGACGGCGCCGATGCCGCGACGACCGCGAAGAGCAGCGACGCGCCGGACGCCCACGCCCAGGAGCGGTGTGCCTCGAGCACGGCGAGCAGGAGCCACGGGAGCAGCACGTGGGCGATCACGGCGCCGAGGTGACCGGTCGTGACGGCGCCGACGAGCGCTGGCGCGATCGTGTAGAGCGCGGCACCGACGACGGGCACCCAGGTGCGGGTGGTCACCTTGCGCACCGCGAACCACGCCCCGAGGGCCGACAGCGGGAACGCGAGCAGGAGCACGACCACGACCGAGGTCGACGGCGACCAGGCGGTGATCGACCCGAGCACGGCGAGGACGGCTGCGAAGGGGTCGCTCGGGCCGGTGGAGCCGGTGCCGATCGAGTGCCAGCCGTACCCGACGTTCTGCCAGAGCCGCCCGACCGAGGTGCTCAGCGGCAGGAGGCCGCCACCGGTGACGGCGGGGCTGCCGAGCAGCGGGTACAGCGTGACGACGCTGAGCACGGCAGCGGCGAGCACGACCCACACGCCGCCGTCGCCCAGGAACGACGCCCGCGCGATCGGGGCGTCCTCGACCCGTGCGAGCTCGACGTCACGCGAGGTGGTCCGGTGCTCGTGCACCCGGCGCCAGCTGACCCGCAGCGGTTCGACCGCGGCCCAGCCGACCCGACGGGTCCGCGCTGCGTTCGCCCGCGCTCGACGGACACCACCCCCGAACGCCACCGCGAGGGCGGCGGCGAGCTCGCCGGACACCGCGGCGGGGTGCTTCGCGACGAGGTGCCCGACGGCGCGCACGACGGCCGTCGGGACGAGCAGCAGCCAGTGCAGCCAGAGCAGCCCGGCGGGCGCGTACGTCAACCGCCGGTGCAGCTCGGCCTGGCGGTGCAGGCGCACGCGTCGCCCCTCGGAGACGCGCTTGCGGCCGAACTCCTCGATCGGCCCCGCGCTCGTCACGCGGGCCTCCGGCACCACGGCGACGCGGTGCCCCGCGAGGCGTGCGCGGATGCAGAGGTCGAGGGCGGCGTCGACGTCCGGCAGCGCGGGGTCGAAGCCGCGCAGCTCCCGCCAGACCGAGCGGCGCACGAGCATGCCGGCCGCGGAGACGCCCATCACGTCGGTGTGCCGGTCGTGCTGGCCCTGGTCGAGCTCGTCCTGCACGAGCGCGAGCGAGCGTCCGCCGCGTGTCGTGCTCTCGCCGAAGGCGCGGATGTACGACGGGTCGTCGGCGTCGACGAGCTTCGGTCCGGCGACCACGACGGAGGGCGCGATCTCCACCGCGGAGAGCATGTCGGCGAGCGCGGTCGGCGCGGGCGCGTTGTCGTGTCCGAGCAGCCAGAGCCACTCGTCGGGTGCCGTCTCGTCGTCCGGTCCGGCATCCGCGGTCGGCGCCTCGCGCTCCGCTGCCGCGACGGCCTCGCCGAAGGGACGGCCGGCGGGCAGGCGCACGAGTCCGGCGGAGCCACCGAGGGCGAGCTCTGCGGTCGACCCGTCGGTGGAACCGACGTCGACGACGACCAGGTTGTCGGGGTGCCGGGTCTGGGCGACGAGGGCGTCCAGTGTCCGGTCGAGGTGCTCGCCGCCGTTCGCGGTCACGAGGACCGCGGTGACGCGGGGCTGGGCGGACCGGGGCTGCGCGGGACTGGGCTGCATGACGCGCGTCACTCTACGGTCTGGAGGCGCGGGACCGGCCCGCCGGAACGGCGCGCCGTCAACCTGTGCGCACCATCAACGGACGGTGGGTGGCGGAGGCGGGACGCGCCTCCAGGCCGGTCGACACCGGTCGCGCTGCGCGCGACCGAGCGCGTCAGGCGCGGCGGCGGAGCTTCCGCCGCTCGCGCTCGGAGAGCCCGCCCCAGATGCCGAAGCGCTCGTCGTTCTCGAGCGCGTACTCGAGGCACTGCGACCGGACCTCGCACGAGCCGCAGATCTTCTTCGCCTCGCGGGTGGACCCGCCCTTCTCGGGGAAGAAGGCCTCGGGGTCGGTCTGCGCGCAGAGCGAGTCGACCTGCCACGAGAGGGGGTTCTCCTCGTCGCCCTCGGGCCGGCGGACGCCGGGGACGCCGAGCGAGACCGGATCGACGTGCCAGTCCTCCGGCACGCCGGCGTGGAAGTCGGAACCGTTCACCCTGATCACCCCTGACATGTCGACGACGGCCTGCAACGACCGAAGCCGCTGCCTGTAATTACAGCGGTGTGATTCCGTTCCGTCAAGTCGCGGATCATAGGAGGTACCGAGCGCCGCGGCGTGTCATGTCCCCCGTACGGGCGTGTCGCAGGCCGTCTGTCCAGCGATCGGGGGACACGCGAGCGCTCCCCGATCGCCGAGCACGGGCCTCAGCCGACCCGGCGACGGGCCTCCCAGGCGCTGGTGACCATCTCGTCGAGCGAGTGCCGCATCGCCCACTCGAGGTCGCGCGCCGCGGCCTCGCCGGTCGCGACGATGCGGGCCGGGTCGCCCGGGCGGCGCGGGGCGACCTCGGGCTCGAACGCGATGCCGGTGCCCGACGCCATGGCGTCCATGATCTGCCGGACGCTGACGCCGTCACCGCTGCCGAGGTTGTAGGCACGCTCGAGCTGCTCGCCCGCCTCGAGCTTCCGCGCCGCGACGGCGTGCGAGTGCGCGAGGTCGGCGACGTGGATGTAGTCGCGGACGCAGGTGCCGTCCGGGGTGTCGTAGTCGTCGCCGTTGATCCGCGGCACCCGACCGGCGAGCAGCGCGTCGAACACGAGCGGGAACAGGTTGTGCGGGCTCGCGTCGTACAGGTCCGGCTCCCCCGACCCGACGACGTTGAAGTAGCGGAGCGAGGTCGTGGCGAACCCGGCGGCGACCTCCATGTCGCGCAGCAGCCACTCGCCGATGAGCTTCGACTCGCCGTACGGCGACTCCGGCGCCTTCGGGGTGTCCTCGACCACGACGTCGACGTCCGGCGTGCCGTACACCGCCGCGCTCGACGAGAACACGGCCTTGGTGACGCCGTTCTCCGCCATCGCCCGGAGCAGGGTCGCGGTGCCGGTGACGTTCTGCTCGTAGGTGTGCAGCGGGCGCTCGACCGAGACCCCCGCGTACTTGAAGCCGGCCACGTGCACGACACCGGTCACGGCGTGCTCGCGCAGGGTGGTCGCGAGCAGCTCGCCGTCGAGGATCGTGCCCTCGACGAACGGCACGTCCTCGGGCACGAACCCCCGGAACCCGCTCGACAGGTCGTCGAACGCGACGGTGTCGATCCCTGCAGCGCGCAGGGCGCGGACGACGTGGGACCCGATGTACCCGGCACCGCCGGTGACCAGCCAACTCATGCTCGTCACGCTAGCGGACCGTGCCGTCCCGTCGGGGCGCAGGGTGCTGCGTGTTCACGCACCCGTCGCGATGAAGACCGTCGACGTCAGCCCGGCCGCGGCGTCGGCCTCGACCGTCACGTCACCCTCGTCCGGCGTGACGTAGCAGGACTCCCCCTGCCGGAGCAGGGTCGCCGAGTGCGCGCCGACGAGGGTCACGGCCCCGGTGGTGCAGACCGCGATGCTCGGACCGTGCAGCGGTGCGACACCGCCGGTGCCCAGACCGACCGGGCGGCCGTCCCCCGTCACGCGGACGAGGGCGAAGCCGACGCCCTCGGGCGCGAAGCGGTCGACGCCCTGGTCGAGGTGCTCCGGCGTCAGGACCGGTGCCGGGTACGCGGTGAAGTCGAGCACCCGCAGCAGTTCGGGGACGTCGACGTGCTTCGCGGTCAGGCCGCCCCGGAGCACGTTGTCCGAGGGGGCCATCAGCTCGATGCCGAGCCCGTCGAGGTAGGCGTGCACGTTGCCCGCGGGCAGGTACATCGCCTCGCCGGTCCGGAGCGTGACGCGGTGCATGAGCAGCGACACGACCACGCCGGGGTCGCCCGGGTACGCGTCCGCCAGGTCGACCACGGTCTGCACGTTCGGGCTGCGGTCGTCCTCGGGCAGCGCCGCGGCGAGGTCGGACGCCGCCTGCACCACGGCGAGCACCGACGCGTCGGCGGTCTCGAGCCAGCGCACGGTGTCCTCGAGCCCCTGCGACAGGTGTGCCAGGAGGGGGCCGAGCCGGCCGCTCCCTGCGTCGAGCGCCTCGACCTCGGCCACGGTGTCGGCGACCGGGCGGAAGCCGCTGAGCGCCTCGAAGCGATCGCTGAGCGCGACGACGAGCTCGGGCTTCGGGAAGGGGTCCTTGTAGTTGCGCGCGGGGTCGTCGAGCGGGATGCCCGCCGCCTCCTCGCGCGCGAAGCCCTCGCGGGCCTGCTCCGGCGTGGGGTGGGCCTGGAGCGACAGGGGTGCCGCCGCTGCGAGGAGCTTCAGCAGGAACGGCAGGCCGGTGCGGTCCGGGCCGAGGGCGGCCTCGGGCTCGGCGTCGATCCAGTCGCGCAGGGTGTCGGCGCCGCCCACCATCGCCGGGTTGACGACGACGCTCGGGCTGCCCGCGTGCGCGCCGAGCCAGAGCTCGGCCTGCGGCGCTCCGGTGACGGTGCGGCCGAGGAGTTCGGGGATCGCGGAGACCGATCCCCAGGCGTAGTCGCGCGGGGTGTTCGTGATGCCGAGGAACATGGGCCGAGCGTACCGGCCCGCACCGACCGCCCCGTGCGGGCCGCGACGGCACCCGGGCGACCGTCGACGGGCGGGACGCACGATCCGCGATACGTAGACTCGTCGCGATGTCCGAGCAGCCCACGCGCCCGCGCCGGTCCGACGCCACCCGGTGGGACGTGCAGGGGCTCCGCGCCTTCGCCGTCCTGGCTGTCGTCGTCTACCACCTGTGGCCGAACCGCCTGCCGGGCGGGTTCGTCGGGGTGGACGTGTTCTTCGTCATCTCCGGCTTCCTCATCACCGGGCACCTGCTGCGCGAGCAGGCGACGAACGGGCGGATCGCGCTCGGGCGGTTCTGGGCACGACGCGCGAAGCGGCTGCTGCCCGGTGCCTCGCTCACCCTGCTCGCGACCGGTGCCGCGGTCCTCGTGCTCGTCCCGAGCACCCTCTGGGGGCAGTACGGTCGCGAGCTCATCGCCTCGACGCTGTACGTGCAGAACTGGCAGCTGGCGTCGGACTCGGTCGACTACCTGGCGTCGGACAACCAACCGTCGCCGTTCCAGCACTTCTGGTCGCTCTCGGTCGAGGAGCAGTTCTACATCGCGCTCCCCGTGCTGCTCGTCGCCCTGGCGGTCCTGCTCCGGCGCGCTCGGTGGTGGACGCCGGTGCGGACCGCTCGGGTGCTGCTCGGCGCGGTGGTCGTCGTCTCGCTCGTCTGGAGCGTCGTCGAGACACGCTCGGCCCCCGGCATCGCCTACTTCTCCACGGCCACGCGAGCGTGGGAGTTCGCCCTGGGCGGGCTGGCGTCGACGGTCGTCCTGTCGTCCCGCGTCCGTCCCGCGGCCCGGTGGATCCGGACGGGAGGCGCGTGGCTGGGTGCCGCCCTGCTGGTCGCCTCGCTCGTCGTCATCACCCCGGCGACCCCGTTCCCCGGCACCGCGGCGCTGCTGCCGGTCGCGGGGGCGGCCCTCGTCGTGCTGCTCGGCGCCCGGAGCGGACTGCAGGCCGTCGGTCGGCTCGCCCCGGTGGCCTTCGTCGGGCGGATCTCCTACGCCGTCTACCTCTGGCACTGGCCGGGGGTCGTCCTGCTGCCGATCGCGACCGGGCACACCCTGGGCACGCGCGACAAGCTGCTCGTCCTGCTCGGCACCGCCGTCCTCGCGACGGTCACGACACTGCTGGTCGAGGAACCGCTCCGCTTCTCCGCCCGCTTCCGGTCCCTCCGGCCCCGCAGGGTCGCCGTGTGGGGCGCGGTGAGCACCCTCCTGGTCGTCGCCCTCGGCGGGTCGACACTCGGGGCGCTGCAGGTCCAGCAGACGCAGGCCGCGGCGTTCCAGCGCTCGCTCGAGCGCGGCGACGTCCCCTGCTTCGGAGCGGCCGCACGCATCGGCTCGGCAGACCCGTGCACGGATCCGCGGCTCGCCGACGTCCGGGTGCCGACACCGGCCGCCGCGGCGGAGGACGACGTCAACCGGGACGCGTGCTGGTCGAACACGACCGCCGCCTTCAACGTCTGCACGGTCGGACCGCGGACCGGGTGGAAGAAGCACATCGCGGCGATCGGCGACTCGCACAACAACGCACTGCTGAGCGCCTACGCGGCGATCGCGGAGCAACGGAACTGGCGCATCGACGTCGCCGGGCACATCGGCTGCTACCTGACGACCGCCGTGCAGGAGGCCCCGTCGCAGGCGTACACCGACTCCTGCAACGCGTGGAAGCACTCGGCGACGACGTGGATCGCGGCGCACCCGGACCTGGACGCCGTCGTCGTCACCCACGCGACGACGAAGTCCCCGGTCGTCGCGCCGGCCGGGACGACCACCGAGCAGGCCACCGTCGACGGACTCGTCGGCGCCTGGCGGTCGGCCACCGACGTCGGTGTGCCGGTGATCGCGATCCGGGACAACCCGGTCGCCCGCGACGACGTGATGACCTGCCTCGGTCGGATGTCCGGCCCGACGACGACGACGTGCGACGTCCCGCGCAGCGAGGCACTGGCCTCCTTCGACGGTTCCGAGCAGGCGGTCCGGGAACTCGGCGACCGCGCGCGCTTCGTCGACCTGACCGACTGGTACTGCACCGCGACGAGCTGCCCGGCCGTGGTCGGGGGCGTGCTCGTCCACCGTGACCCGACCCACCTGACCGCGACCTTCGCCACCACGCTCGCGCCGTACCTCGGCGCGGACCTCGCACGCGCGCTCGACTCGCTCGGACGCTGACCGGCGGTAGCCTGGTCGCCGTGACGAACACCTGGCCGCTGGCCCGCGGGACCGTGCCCGAGCGCGAGGCGTTCGCGCTCGCCACCGCGGTCGTCGGGGTGCTGTTCGCCGGCGACGCCGTGCCGAACACGATCACCTGGTACGGCGCCGCCGCCGTCTGGGCGGCCCTGGCCGGCTGGGGCATCGCGGTCGTGGTGCGGGCCCGCCCGCCGCTCACCCGCACGCCGCGCTCGCTCTGGTTGTTCCTGGGCTGGTGCCTGCTCAGCGTCGCGTGGTCGCACTGGCGTGCGGCGACCCTGGCGAGCATGGTCGCCCAGCTCCTCTGCGTGCTCGTCGCGTTCGCGATCGCGTCGACGCTCAGCTGGCGGCGCCTGCTCGACGCCGTGTCGGCAGCGATGCGCTGGGTGCTCGGTCTGTCGCTGCTGTTCGAGGCCGTCGTGGCCGTCGTCGTCCGGCACCCGATCGCGCCGATCTGGACGGACTACGGCGACCGGAAGATCCCGGACGCCTTCTACTTCTCGCGAGCCGAACTGTTCACGGGTGGTCGGATCCAGGGCCTGCCGGGGAACGCGAACCTGCTGGCGATGGTGGCCCTGCTCGCGCTCGTCGCGGTCGCCGTCCAGCTCGCCGAGGGGCGGATGCACCGCGGACGCGCCGTCACCTGGCTCGCGGTGGGCGTCCTCGTGCTCGCGCTCACCCGGTCGTCGACCGTCCTCGTCGCCGCCGTCGTGGTCGTCCTCGCGGCCGCGGTCGCGGTCCTGGTCCGCCGTGTGCCGAGCGGACAGCGGGCCCCGCGGTACCTCGCCGTCGCCGTCGGCGCCGTCGTCGCCGTCGTCGCCGGCGTCGCAGGCCGAGGGGTGCTCACGGGGCTCCTCGGCAGGACGTCCGACCTCACCGGCCGCGGCGACATCTGGTCGGCGGTGCTCGGACTCGCCGACCAGCACCCGGTCCTCGGCTGGGGCTGGATCGGCTACTGGTGGCCGGACATCCCCACGCTCGCGGACATCGCCCACCGGAACGGCGTGACCTACCTGCAGGCGCACGACGCCGCCCTCGACGTCCTCATGCAGACCGGCGTCGTCGGGCTCGTCCTCTTCGCCCTGTACGTGGTGTCGACGCTCGTGCGCTCCTGGTGGTGCGCGACCCGGACCCCGTACGGCCCCGACCTGCTCCCCCGCGGCTTCGACCCCGTGTCGCTGTTCCCGCTCCTGGTCGTCGTGGCGCTCCTCGTGCAGGCGGTCGCCGAGTCCCGCCTGCTCTACCAGGGCAACTGGGTCCTCTTCGCGGTCATCGCGATCAAGACGCGCACGGTGCTCGTCGGCGAGGAGCCCGCGTCGACGGGCGACGGGCCGCGCATCCCGGTCGCCGTCCGGGCGTTCCGGGGCGCGACGGCGGACTGACCACCGGCTCCGCGACCGGACGCCGTGCTCGGAACGTCCCGTCGACGCCGTACGCGAGGCGCTCGCGCAGGAACAGTCCGCCGTCCTCCGCCCAGGCGGTCCCGCGCGTCACCGCACCGAGTCGCCACCACGCCGTCGCGACGGCGCCGACGAGCACGACGAGGGCGAGGGCGGCCTCGGTCGCGGCCGGTCGGAGGTGCTGCATCGAGCGCTGAACCTAGCCGAGACATCGCAGTTCGCGATATCGACGCTCCGGGATACGACGGTGACTCCCGGCGGGGTGCGAGAGGATGGACGCGTGACGGACCACGGGGTGAGCAGACGAGCGCTCGCTCGGCGCTACCTGTCGGCCTGGATCGGCTTCTCGGCCGGCGGCCGCTTCAGCCAGGCGCTCGCCACCGCGATCCTGCTCTTCGCCTTCGGCGAGCCCGCCGTCCACGCGATGGTCGGCGCCGCCGGCACCTGGGCCGTGCTCGTCACCCTCGTGGTGCTCGCCGGCCTCAGCCTGCTCGGGCAGCGCTACCGCATCGAGTGGCACGGCGTCCTGCCCCTCTCGCTGCTCGCCTTCGTCGGCTTCTGCGCCCTGAGCGTGGTGTGGAGCGAGTACTCCTGGTACGCGCTGCGCGGCGTGGTCGAGACGGTCTGCTTCGTCGGGCTCGGGCTCTACCTGGCGCTCGGCCGCGACCTCGTGCAGGTCATCCGCGCGGCCGGCGACGCCTTCCGCATCCTGCTCGTCGTGGCCCTCGGCCTCGAGGTGCTCTCCGGGCTCGTGCTCGACGTCCCGATCCCCGCGTTCGGCATCCAGGGCGACATCGCGTACGGCGGTCCGATCCAGGGCATCGGGGGCAACCGCAACTTCATGGGATTCGTGGCCGCGACCGCCCTGGTCACCTTCGTGGTCGAGTTCCTCACCCGGTCGGTGACCACCTGGCGCGCGGTCGCGTCCACCGCACTCGCCGTGATCGCGCTCATGCTCGTGCAGTCCCCCATCACCGGGATCGCGATGATCGCACTGGCGGTGACCGCCCTGGCCCTCTGGGCGCTCCGGCACGCGGCACCGACGACACGGCCGGTCGTGAACACCGTGCTCGGCGGCGCCGTCCTCGGCATGCTCGTGCTGGCGGTCCTGTTCCGGCACCGGGTGCTCGCCGAGATCGGTGCCGCCGGTGGGACGGCCACCCGGCTCGGCCTCTGGGCGCAGATCCGGCAGCTCGGCGAACAGGACCCGATGCAGGGCCGCGGCTGGGTCGGCACCTGGCCGACCGAGGACGTCTTCCCCTTCGTCACCCTCGTCGACCCGTCCGGGGTGCGGTTCACCTCCGGGCTCGACGCCTTCGTCGACGCGTACCTGCAGGTCGGGCTCGCGGGGGCACTCCTGCTCGCGATCGCGGGCGGGCTGGCGTTCGCCCGCGCATGGGTCACCGCGACGACCTTCCCCGGGGTCGCCTACGTGTGGCCGGCCGCGGTCCTCGTGCTCCTGGCGGTCACGAGCACCGCGGAGAGCTACCTGCTGCACGGCGCCGGTCTCATGCTGTTCGCGACCGTCATCGTCGTCGCCGCCCGTCGTCGCTCGTGGCGACGGCACCTGCCGCGCGACCAGTCCTGAGCGGTGGTCGCGCGGCAGCGGGGCTCGCGGCTGACGTCCGTCCACCAGTAGCATCGGCTCGGGCCGCAGGGGGCGGCCCGTCACCGACAGGAGCTGGCATGCCCTTCGTCTCCCGCGTCGTCACCGCCCTGCTCGCGGTCTCGGCCCTCACCACCGCCGCCGTGGGGCTCGCGCCCGCCGAGCGGGCCGTCGCAGCACCGACCGCGACCGCCAGCGGGTCCCGGTACACCCCGCTCGACACCGCCCGGGTGTTCGACGGCACCGTCGGCACCACCCCGGTCGTGGTGCCGATCACCGGGCGCGTCGGGGTCCCGGCGAACGCGACCGCGGTGGTGGTCAACGTCGAGACCGAGGCGCCGACCGCCGCCGGCTACGTGCGCATCACGCCCGCCGGCACCGACGCCCGCGTCGCGCTGCAGGAGTTCCCCGCGGGCCGGACGATCTCGAACCTCGCGACCGTGAAGCTCGCCTCGGGCGGCGTGCAGGTGAAGGTGTCGGCCGGCTCGGCACGGATCCTGCTCGACGTCTCCGGCTACTACGCCGCCGGCAGCGGCTCGACCTTCACGCCCCTGCCGACGGTCCGCGTCGCGTCGCCGACCGTGGGCACGACACCGGTGCCCGTGCAGTTCGCCGGCAAGGGCGGTGTGCCGGCAGACGCCACCGCGGTGGTGGTCAACGTCGAGACGAACGCCCCGACCGCCGACGGCTACACGCGCCTCACCCCGCTCGGCCGTGACGCATCGGTGGCGACCCAGGAGTTCAGCGCCGGACGCACCGTGTCGAACCTCGCGATCGTGCGCCTCGTCGACGGTTCGGCGCAGGTCCGCCTGTCCCAGGGGACCGCGACCGTCTTCATGGACGTCGCCGGGTACTACTCCGCCTCGTCGACCGGCTCCGTCTTCGTCCCCCTCGACACGACCCGCATCGAGACGGCCACGCTGGGCGACACCCCGCGCACGGTCCGCGCGACGGGCACCGGCGGTGTCCCGGGGACGGCCACCGCGGTCGTCGCGAACGTCGAGGTGCAGGGCACGTCCGCCGACGGCTACCTCCGGGTCACGCCCGCCGGACAGGACGCCTCCGTCGCCGCCCAGGTGTTCCGGGCCCGCGAGGAGGTCTCCGCTGCCGTCATCACCAAGGTGACCGGGTCCACCGCCGCACGGGCGTTCCAGGCCAAGGTCTCGCGCGGGACCGCGGTCGACTACGTCGACGTGTCTGGGTACTTCCTCGACGGGACCTCGGCCTCGGGCACCGGCGTCGACGTGTCCTGGCCGCAGTGCGGGTCCTCGTTTCCGACCGACGCCGCCTTCGCGGTCGTCGGCGTCAACGGCGGACTGGCGAACACCACGAACCCCTGCCTGTCGTCGCAGCTGGGGTGGGCCGCGCAGTCCTCCGGCGGGACGTCCCAGCCGACCGTCCAGCTCTACGTGAACACCGCGAACCCCGGCCGACAGGCCTCGGTCTGGCCCACGAGCAACACGCTGCCGAACGGCGGCGGGACCGTACCGAACCCGTACGGGACCTGCACCGGCGGGTACGACGCCGCCTGCTCGTACGTGTACGGCTGGACCCGGGCGGTCGAGGACGCCACGATCCGAGGCGTCACCGACCCGACGGCGTACCGCTGGTGGCTCGACGTCGAGACCGAGGGCACCTGGCAGACGGACCGGTCCCAGAACCGCGCGGACCTCGAGGGCATGGCCGCTGCCCTGACCTCCCGGGGCGCGCAGGTCGGCCTGTACTCGACCACCTTCCAGTGGACCAGCATCGTCGGGACCGTCCCGACGTCGAGCCCGCTCTACCGGCTGCCGAGCTGGATCGCGACCGGGGCACCGACCCTGGCCGCAGCGCAGCAGGCCTGCTCCGGGACGTCCCTCACCGGCGGCAGTCGGATCGAGATGACGCAGTACGTCGTCGGCGGGTTCGACCGCAACGCGTCCTGCGTCTGACGCTCGCCGGCCGCTGGAGACGACCCGGCAGACCCGACGGAGTCACCGACGTCCGAGCACCAGTCGGCACGGCACGGCGGTGTCCCACACCTTGTCGATCGCGTGCGGTGCGTTGTGCACGACGATCGACGCGGACGGATCGGCACGGCACGCCGCGACCTGCGCCTCGACCTGCGGACGCCACGCGGGTCCGTCCTGGCGCAGCGACAGTCCCGGGGTGGCCGAGCCCACCGCGGCTGCGACCACGACCACGACCGCACCCCAGCCGACGACCGCCGCCGTCACCCGGAGCACGTGGCTCCGGTCGACCAGTGGCACCCGGCGGGACCGCACCGCGGGTCGTGGCCCGATGAGCAGCGCTGCGGCGAGGACCACCGCGGCGGTGAGGAGCATCGCGGACGGCGCGGCGTAGCGCGTGGGGACGGTCGTCATCGCCTGCAGCAGCCCGGCCGGCTCGTCCCAGCCCCGGTTGCCCGAGCTGTTCGCCTTCAGCGCCGCCGTCCAGATGCCGACGGACCCGATCGCGAACGCGACCAGCTGGACGCGCCCTCGCCAGGACCCGACGACGAGGGCCGCGACGAGCAGGACGGCGATCGCGACCACCGGCACCACGACGACGGACGACCCGTGTGCGACGACGGCCCGTGTCACCAGGAACGAGTCGCGGATCCAGGCACCGGCCAGCGGCTCGAGCAGGTACCCCTTGACGACCTCCGCCACCGAGGGGTCCCCCGCCGACGTCGGCCGGACGGTGGTGAGCGCGGTCCACACCTGGAGGCCGAGACCACCGAGCGTCACGACGGTCACCGGGAGTGCCCGGAGCGCGTCCCGGAGGGGGCGCCGCCACCAGGCCACCGCGAGCAACGGCACGAACAGGAGGGCCTGGGGCTCGGTGAGAACCGCGAACAGCGCGAGCACCGCGACGGCTGCGGAGCCCCACCACGTCCGGACCCGGGCGGTGAACACCCACGGGACCAGCAGGAGCATCAGCCAGTGCAGGTTCGCGGCGTTGCCGAGCACCTCGATCGGTGCGATCGGCACGATGACCGGGACCGCGGCGAGGAGCAGGCGGAGCGGCCAGGCCCGGACGACGTCGGCGGACAGCACGAACACCGCGGCCACGACGATGCCCGCGACCACGCAGCTGGCACCCGCCACGGTGACCGCGTACTGCTCGATCGGCCGGTGGAACGCGAGGTCGACGACCAGACGTGGCAGCAGGTGCAGGTAGCCCGCGTACGGGTGCAGCAAGGAGTCCACGGAACCGAGCTCGAGGTGCTCGCTGAAGAACACGTCACCGTCCTCGGCCCAGACGGTCGCCCGGGTCGTCGGCCCGAGCCGGTACCAGGCGAAGGCCGTCGCGATCACCGCGAGGACCACCGCGCCGAGGGCGGTGGTGAGGGTCTTGTGCGTGCGCTCCATCGACGGACGACACTAGCCGCGCCACGGCGGTCCGCTGCACCGACGCTCCGCGCTGCACCCGCCGTCACGGACGTGCCGGGGCGCCGGTGGGGACGGACGGGGACGGGTGGTGCGGACACGTCCGGCGCGGTCGCAGCCGTTGGTAGCATCGTCAGCATGTCCCTGCTCCAGCAGACGCTCATCGTCATGCCTGCGTACAACGAGAGCGCGGTGGTCGGCGACGTCGTGCGCGAAGTGCGGGCGACCCTGCCGGGCGTCACCGTGCTCGTCGTCAACGACGGGTCCGCGGACAGCACCGCTGCGGTGGCACGCCGTGCCGGCGCGACGGTCCTCGACCTGCCGTTCAACCTCGGGGTCGGCGGCGCCATGCGGGCGGGCTTCAAGTACGCGGTCGCCAACGGCTTCCGCTACGCGGTGCAGGTCGATTCCGACGGCCAGCACGATCCGACCGGTGTCCCGCAGATCCTCGACGCCCTGCAGCGGAACGACGTCGTGATCGGCGCACGGTTCGCCGGTGTCGGCGACTACGAGACCCGTGGTCCGCGCCGGTGGGCGATGGTGGTCCTCGCGTCGGTCGTGTCCCGGATCGCCGGGACCCGCCTGACCGACACCACGTCGGGCTTCCGCGGCGCCGGCCCCCGAGCACTCGAGCTCTTCGCCGCGCACTACCCCGCCGAGTACCTCGGGGACACCGTCGAGTCGCTCGTGCTCGCTGCCCGGGCCGGCTGCTCGATCGAGCAGATCCCCGTGGCGATGCGCGTGCGCGCCGGCGGCACCCCGTCCCACGCCCCGTTCAAGGCGATGATCTACCTCGGACGCGCAGCGATGGCCCTCGTGGTCGCGCTCTGGCGTCCCCGTCTGTCCCTCCGCGCATCGGAGGTGCCCGGCTCGTGAACATAGTGACCTACGTCTTCGGCATCGTCGTCGCCCTGCTCGTCCTCGTGGCGGTCGTCGAACTCCTGCGCCGCCGCCGCCTCCGGGAACGCCACGCACTCTGGTGGATCGTCGCCGGCGTCGTCGCCCTCGTCGTCGCCGTGTTCCCCGGGCTGCTCGTCAGCACCGCCGCCGTCCTCGGCTTCTCGGTCCCGACGAACCTCGGCTTCTTCGTCTGCCTCGTCCTGCTCTTCATGGTGTCGGTGTCGCAGAGCGCCGAGCTCACCGCGCTCGAGGAGAAGACACGCGTGCTGGCCGAGCAGAGCGCGCTGCTCGAGGAGCGCATCGAGCGCATCGAGCAGGAGCACGAGGTCGCCGAGCGCCCGACCGCCGGGCCGACGACCCCCGGGCCGACGCATGCTGAGCAGACGCTGTCCGCCCACGTGCACGACGCGGACCGCCGCGGATGACGGCGCCCGACGTCACCGTCGTCATGCTGGCGTACGGTGACGAACCGGTCCTGCACGCCGCCGTGCGGTCCGTTCTCGACTCGGACGGCGTCGACGTCACGATCGTCCTCGTCGACAACGGGTGCACCTCGGACGCCGTCCGCACCCTGCCGCCCGATCCCCGGCTGACCGTCAGGACCCCGGCCGAGAACCTCGGCTTCGCGGGTGGCGTCAACCACGGGGCCGCGGGCACCACCACGACGTACCTCGCGCTGGTCAACTCCGACGCCGAGGTCCGTCCGGACGCCCTCGCCGCCCTCGTGCGGGTCGCCGAGCGCCCCGACGTGGGCATCGCCAGCGGCAGCATCCGCCTGGCCGACCGTCCGGACACGATGAACTCCGCCGGCAACCCGGTGCACGTCGTCGGCCTCAGCTGGGCCGGCGCGTACGGCGAACCGGCGACGGCCCACACGACCGAACAGGACATCGCCTCGGCCTCCGGCGCCGGGCTGGTCCTGCGCCGCGAGCTCTGGGAGCGACTGGGCGGCTTCGAGGACACGTACTTCGCGTACCACGAGGACGTCGACCTGAGCTGGCGGACCTGGCAGCTCGGGCTCCGCGTCGTCTTCGTGCCCGATGCCGTCGTCCTCCACCACTACGAGTTCAGCCGCAACGCCCGCAAGATGTTCCTGCTCGAGCGGAACCGACGCATCTTCCTGTCGACGCTCTACGGTCGCAGGCTCCGCGCTGCCACCGCCCTGCCCGCCTGGGCGATCGGGCTCGCGATGGGCCTGGTGGCCCGTTCGCAGGGATGGGGGCCCCAGCACCGCGAGGCCCGCCGCTGGATCCGCGACAACCGGGCGTGGCTCGCGGAGCGACGTGCCCGCGTCGAGGCCGCTGCCGCCGTCGACGACCGCCGGATGGCGCGCCTGCTCACCGCGACGCTCGACCAGCAGGTGTTCCCGCTCCCCCCGGGCGCCGGTGTCCTGCAGGCCGTGATGCGGGCCTACTGGACGGTCGCCCGCCGCTTCGTCTGAGACCCGTTCGACGCCCGTCCGGGCCGGAAGCCGACCGCGACCAGCGCGACCAGGCTCACCACCGACCCGACGACGAAGCCGGTCGTGCCGGCGGTCAACGGCGCCGACGACACCGAGACGGCGATGACGACGACCCCGGCGACGAGCCCGGTGAGCGACGCCACCGCGACCTCACCGGACCGTCCGGCGGCGAGCAGGAACGCGGCCGGGACCAGTGCGATCGTGAAGACGAACACGCCGACCAGCAGCCCGCGGAGCACCGGTGCCGCCGCCACACCCTGCTCGGGGTAGAACAGCGGCATCACGAACCCGGCCAGGGCCGCGATCGCGCCGAACACCACGACGCAGCCCGCCGTGAAGACCAGGAAGACGGCGAGCCGCCGTCGGTCGCGGAGCGAGCCGTTGCCGGCCTCGTGCGCGAAGGCCGGCACGATGATCTGGCTGACGGCCTGCCCCACCATGGAGGCCGGGGTCGCGATGGTGAACGCGGCGGCGTAGACGCCGACCTGCGCCGGTGCCGCGAAGACCTCGGCACTGATCATGGCCAGCTGGAGGAGACCGTTGGTGGCCAGGCCGGCCAGGACGTTCCAGGCCGTGAAGGACAGCACGCCGGTCCGCGGGAGCTCGGTGGGACCGGCCACGCCCCTCGGCCAGCAGACGACGGCGAACACGGTGTAACCGAGCGAGATCGGGGCGAGCACCCACGAGTGCGCCCCCACGGCGAGCACCCCGGCGAGCCCGGCGAGGGACAACAGCCCGGTCCCGAGGTCGGCGAGCCCGACCCGGCGCGCGCGGCCCCGGCCGAGCGCCCCCGTCCGGGCGTAGGCGTAGGCGCCGTAGCCCGCGACGGTCCACGCCGCGGTGGCGGCCAGGACGCCGTCGTGCGTCCAGCCCCAGGCCACCGGGACCGCGACGGCGCCGAGCACGACGACCGACAGCGCCCAGGTCCGTGTGAGGAGCCGGACGACGTCGCGGTCGTCCTGTCCGCGGGCCACGGCGAACGCGATGTACCGGCTGGCGGCGTTGCCGGCGGCGGTCGGCCACACGAGCGCCGCGAAGATCGACAGCGACAGGACGGCGCTGACGTGGCCCAGGTCCGCCGAGCCGAGCGCCCGTCCGATCACGACGGTGTACGCAAGGCGCGCGACGCCCTGCGCGACGATGCCGCCCGTCGACCAGGCCGCACTCCGGACGAGGTCACCGGAGCCCGTCACCGCGGCGGGCTGCACCACCCCGGGGACCCCCTCCGGCGTGCCGGGGGTGCTCGGCCGCTCCTCGGGGACGCTGTTCGAGGTCACGAGCGGGGGCGGCGGAACCAGCGCTGCACGCCCCACTGCGTCACGCGCACCATCGCCTCGACGATCACGGAGCGGTCCATCTTCGACGTCCCGAGCACGCGGTCCCGGAACTCGATCGGCACCTCGACGATGCGGCCACCGAGGTCGTGCACGCGCAGGGTCATGTCGACCTGGAAGCAGTAGCCCTTCGAGTCGACCCCGCTCAGGTCCATGCGGCGGACGACGTCGGCGCGGTACACCCGGTACCCGGCGGTGACGTCGTGCACACCGAGGCGGAGCATGACCCGCGCGTAGAGGTTCGCCGTCCGGCTGAGCAGCTCACGGCGCTTCGGCCAGTCGACGACCGACCCGCCCCGGACCCAGCGGGAGCCGATCGCGAGCTGCACGTCGGCGGCGGCCGGGGCGTCGGCGACCGCGGACAGCAGGGCGGGCAGGCGGTCCGCCGGGTGGGACCCGTCGGCGTCCATCTCGACGAGCAACCCGTAGCCGCGCTCGAGGCCCCAGTCGAACCCGGCCACGTAGGCCGTGCCCAGACCGAGCTTGCCGGTGCGACGCATCAGGTGCAGACGTCCGTCGTCGGCGGCGAGGGCCTCCACCCGGTCGCCCGTGCCGTCGGGGCTCGCGTCGTCGACCACGAGCACGTGGGCGTCCGGCGCGTGCTCCAGGATCTTCGCGACGGCGTTCTCGATGTTCTCGACCTCGTTGTAGGTCGGGACGACCACGAGGGCTCTGGGGGCGGACGCAGGGTCCTGGGTGTCGGGCACTGTCGGATCCGCTCCTTCATCGATCGTCGCCGAGCGATCGTAGCCGACCCCGTCGCCGGGCACACACTCGGACGCCCGGTGCGCCGCGGAACCGGTCCGTGTTCGAGGCCCCGATCCACGCCCGGCGGGCCCTGCTCCCTGCGGCGGGGTACCGGACCCGAGCGCTGCTAGAGTGCCGGATGGCTCGCGACCGGCGAGCGACGGCGCAGGGGCGTCGGGTGAGGAGACGCGGGACACCGATGACCGGAACGAGGCTCGGAACGACCGGACGGACCAGGACGACCGGTGCACGACGCCCCGCCTGGCAGGTGTTCCTGATGGCGTTCCTCGTGATCGCGGCCATGGCGGGCAGCTGGGCGATGACCAGCCCGCTCGAGTCCGCACCGGACGAACCCGCGCACACCATCCACGCGGCCGCCGTCGTCCGCGGTGAGTTCATCGGCGACGAGTCCTCCGTGCAGCGAGGTGCCAGTGACGTCGAGGTACCGGCCTGGGCCGCACAGACGTCGAAGCTCGCGTGCTTCGCCTTCAACCCGGGCATCGCCGCCAACTGCCAGGAGCCGGTGACCGAGTCCGACGCCGAGCAGACCGCCACGACGAGCGCCGGGTCCTACAACCCCGTCTACTACGCGGTCGTCGGCCTGCCGTCACTGGTCCTCGACGGCAAGAGCGCGCTGTACGCGATGCGGGGTCTGAGCCTGCTCTGGTGCTCCGCGCTCCTGGCACTGGCGGTCGTGGCACTCACCGGCCTCCGCGCTCGCGGGTGGGCGTTGGGTGCCTTCGCGGTCGCCGTGACCCCGATGGTCCTCTTCATCCTCGGCTCCGTGAACCCGAGTGCGCTCGAGATCTCCGCGACCGTCATGCTCTTCTGCTGGCTGACGCTCATCGCCGAACGCCGCGCCGCCCGGGTCGCCCCCGCGCACGCGGCCGCCGTCGCGGTCTCCGGCGCGCTGCTCGCCAACACCCGGAGCATCGCCCTGCTCTGGTTGCTCATCGTCGCGGTCGCCACCCTCTTCGACCTGCGCCTGCTCGGCCGTCTGGTGCGTTCGCGCGCCGTCTGGATCGCCGCCGCCGTGCTCGCCGTCGCCGCGGTCGCCGGGTTGGCGTGGACCCTCGGGAGCAACAGCCTCGGCGAAGGGGTGCCGTACGCCGGAACGGGGACGAGTCACCTGCGCGGCTTCGTGCACATGTTCGCGCTGACGTTCCAGAACTCCGACGGCTACATCGGCCTCTTCGGCTGGATCGACACCGCACTCCCCCCGTCGACGGTCTCGCTGTGGGGTGGCCTGATCCTCGCCCTGACGATCGGCGCGCTCGTCTTCGGCCACGGCCGTCGACGCTTCGGCGTCATCGTCCTCGCCGCGGCGATGGTCCTCGTCCCGCCGGTGGTCCAGGGCATCGCCGTCACCGAGTACGGCTACATCTGGCAGGCCCGCTACGTCCTCGCGATCCTCGCCTGCATGGTGATCGCCGCCGGTGTCGCGCTCGACCACGCCTTCCCGCACGCGTTCGCGAACTCCCGGGTGCGGTGGATGTTCGGGTTGATGCTCGCGACCCTCGCCGTGCTGCACGTGCACAGCTCGATCTGGGCACTGAAGCGGTACGTCGTGGGCGCGCACCTCGGGTGGCGCACCATGGTCACCGAGCCGCAGTGGCAGCCGCCGCTCGGGTGGCCCGTCTGGGTGGGCGTGCTCACCCTCGCGGTGGTCGTCGGCGGGTTGCTCGTGATGCGCGTCGCCGTCGCGCCCGCCGGGCCGGTCACGGTCGACGCCTCCGACCCCGCCGGGCTCGACGACGGTCGTCCGCCGCGGGAGCCGGCAGTCGCCGACGAGGCGTTCTCCGACGACGCGACCGCGGACACCGCGCCCACCCGCACGGTCGCGCCGGCCGACGTGCCGGCACCCGACGTCCGCTGACCACGCAGCCACCGACGGCGACGCCGACGCCGGGCCCGGACGCGGGTGCGGACGCGGGATGACGCGCGCTCGGTAGCGCGGTTCGGCCCACCCGTCCCGGAGCGTCCGCCCCACGGGTGGTCACCGGGCGCGCCGAGGCGCTCCGGCAGGACGCGCCCGGCGCTCCCACCACCGCCCTGCCGTTCCGCTCTCCCGCAGGCCCCGCCCCGCGCTCCGGTCACGGAAGCTCGATCACGGAACCGGCGCTCCGGCAGGGCGGGTCCCGTCGAGCCGGCTCCGCATGTCGACGGGTCCCCCGCCTCCCGGACGACGAACGCACCCGGCCGCCGATGATGCTCGGGCACGCCCACGACGCTCGAGCACACGGACGACGCCCGAACAGGCGGACGGCCCCGAGTCGCAGAGGAGTCGGGGCCGTCCGTGTGCGGTCGGGAGACGCCCGGTCAGGGCACCGTCACCGTGAAGCACCCGAGCGAGCTGTCCCCGCCGGTGCCGGTGTTCACCGCGGTGAAGCAGACCTGCTGTCGCCCGGACGCGGCCGGGACGGTCGTGTCGAAGCCGTGCGCCGGACCGAGGGCCGGGTAGGCGGCGCCCACGTCGCTGCGCGTGACGTTCGCCGTCAGCGGCGTGACGGTCGGACCGACCTGCGCCTTGACGGTGATCGCGGTCCCCGGGGTGTCCTGGTCGAAGGCCCACCCGCGGATCGCGATGCCGCCCGCGACACCGGTCACCGAGTCGACGGAGCCACGGGGCTTCGTACCCGGGTCACCGGCGACGGTGACCTGCCGGCAGCCGAGGTCGGTGTCCCCACCCTTGCCGTCGTTCACGGCCGTCAAGCAGACCGTCTGCGCGCCGGTGCCGGTGGGCACCGTCGCGTCGAACCCGGTCGTCCCGGTCGCCGCGGGGTACGCCTTGGGCACGTCGGCTCGGGCACCGGAGGCGGTGAGCACGGTGGTGACCCCGGCGACGCTCGCGCGGACCGCGATCGGCTTCGCCGTGTCGGGGTCGAACGCCCACCCGACGACGCGCACGCCGCCGGGGACCGCGGTCGCCGCGTCGTACCAGCCGATCGGCTTGCTGCCGGCGTCCGTGACCGTGACCGTCCAGCACCCGAGCGACGTGTCGCCGCCGGTGCCCGTGTTCACCGCGGACAGGCAGATCTGCGTCGGACCGGTGCGAGCCGGGACCGTCGCCTCGAACCCGTGCGCTGCGCCGGCGGCCGGGTAGGCGTTCCCGACGTCGGTGCGGACCGTGTCCGCGGTCAGCTTCGTGACCGTGCCCCCGACGGTCGCGGTGACCGTGAGCGGCGTCTTCGGGGTGTCGCTGTCGAACGCCCAGCCGCGCACCGTGATGCCACCCGGCGCGGCGGTGACGGCGTCGACGTTGCCGCGCGGGACGGCGCCCGTGTCCACGACCGGCTGCAGGACGGTGACCGTCTTGCACCCGAGGTCGGTGTCCTTGCCCGAGCCGACGTTCACGGCCGTGGCGCAGATCGTCTGCACGCCGGCGGGAGCCGTCACCGTGCCGCCGAACCCACTGGTCGCGCCGGCCTTCGGGTAGACCTTCTGCACGTCGGCTCGCGCCTGGTTCGTCGGCAGCGTCGACGAGGTCGACCCGACGCTCAGCTTGACCGTCAACGGACCTGCGGTGTCGGCGTCGAACGCCCAACCCCGGACGGTGATGCCACCGGCGGTCGGCGTCGCCGAGTCGAACACCCCGGTCGGCGAGTTGCCGCTCGCGGCCACGATCGTCACCGACCGGCAGCCGAGCCCGGTGTTCGCGGTGCCGCCGCCCTGGTTGATGCCGTAGGCACAGACGTTCCAGGTGCCGGGCGACAGGGTCATCGTCGTCTGGAAGCCGTGTGCCGCACCGTAGGCCGGGTAGACCTTCGCGACGTCCGGCCGGGACTGGTCGGCCGTGGCGTGCTGGCCCTGGGCGTTCGCGTAGACGTCGACGGGGATCGACGCGGTGGTGTCCGGGTCGATGGCCCACCCGCGCAGCGTCACGGTGTTGCCGGAGGTCGTCACGGAGTCGAGGGCGCCGAACGGGTTCCCGGTCGGGACCTGGACCGTCTGGCAGCCGGCGGACGTGTTCGGGCCGCCCTGCGCATCGATGAAGAACAGGCACACCTGGTGCTGACCACCCGCGATGCCGAACGTGCCGCCGAAGCCGTGGTCCGGTCCGTTGCTCGGGTACGCCGCGCCGACGTCCGCGCGCCGCTGGTTCGCGGTGAGGGCGCCCGCGCCGACACCGTCGATGTAGACGTGCACCTGGATCGGCGTCTTCGCGGCGTCCGGGTCGATCGCCCAGCCGGAGACGCTGACGGAACCGACGCCGGTCGTGATCCCCTCGACGTTGCCGAACGGCTGCGACGCGCCGGTCGGCGACCCGAACCAGTTCTGGTAGTAGTTGAAGAAGTTCAGGTTGCCGTAGGCGCCGCAGTCCTTGTCCGCGCGACCGGCGAGGACGTTCGCGTTCGGCTGGTACGGCGTGTAGTAGTACAGCGCCGCCGTTGCCTTGTTCTGGACGGTCACCTTGCTGGACCCACACGACGGGGTCGGGTTGAACCGGACGTCCGAGGGCACGCCGATCGGGTACCAGGTGAAGTAGTTGCTCGTGCCCGGCGGGTTGCCGTAGCGCTTGAGCTGCCACGCGGCGAGGTAGATCTGGTTGTACAGGCCGGCGTACGCGGGGTCGCACCAGCCGGGCTTCGCGGTGTTGTCGGGGCAGGCGTAGCCCATCGCCCGGTCCAGGCGCGCGTCGGACGGCGCGGACATCGTGACGAGCGACTGCTCCTTCTGCAGGATCACGAGCAGCGCCTTCGCGCTGATGCTGCACGACCGCTGCACCTTGTAGATGATGGTGGAGGTCAGCTCGTTCGCCGCGCCCTGGTACGCGGCACACATCGCGTCGGCGCCCCGCGACGTGGTGTTCGTCCGCTTCAGCCGCAGGCAGTTCCCGTTGCCACAGGACGGCTCGTTCGCGTTGAGGAACGCCTGGATCTCCGCCTCGGACATCGCGTTGGCGTTGTAGAAGTTCGCGTCGGAGATGATGTTGCCGGCTTGGAACGTCGCCGCGCCGGCGGAGTTCGACTGGACGGCCACGAGCCCGCCGACCACGGTCGCGACGAGCGCGAGCGCGATGGCACTCCGGAACCAGATGGATCGCAGCAGCGCTGCCATGGGTGCTTCCCCTTCGGGCGTCCGCCGCGCGTCGGCACGGCGCCTGATCACCTGCTGTCGGGAATCAGCAGACATGGACAATCAGATGCTATGTGATCACACGAGTTCACATCAGCCCCAACCGTGTCCCCGAACGAGGGGTGCGCGTGTCGGTTCGGCGCTCAGCGCACGCAGCGGGGCGGGCGGGGGGGGCGCCCCCCCGCCCCCCCCCCGGGGGGGGGGGGGGGGGGGGCGCCCCCCCCCCCCCCCCCCCGCTGCGTGCGCTGGCGCGTGCCCTCAGTGCGCGGTGTCGGCCGCCTCGTCCGCGGTCTCCGGCTCGACCGTGGTCGCGGCAACGGCCGCCTCGGCGGCCGCGAGCGTACCGGCCGGTGCCACGACCGGCTGCTGCCCGGCGAGCACGCCCTCGGGGTCGACGAGGAACGGGTAGATGTGCTCGAGCGCGTGGTCCCACGAGCTGTGGTTCGCGTCGATGGTCGCGAGCGCACCGGCGGACAGCTTGCGACGCAGCTGCGCGTCACGGATCAGCGAGTCGAGGTTCTCGACCATGTCGTCGAGCGAGCGCATGGTGAGCTGCGAGTTCTCGTCGTCGCGGAACAGCCACGTGAACCACTCGCTGTCCGGCGCCACCATCGGGACACCGCTGGCCATGAGCTCGAGCGGCAGGTAGGACGGGTGCCGCGAGATCTGCATCGTCAGACCGATGTCCGTCTCGCGGTAC
Organism: Curtobacterium sp. NPDC087080; assembly: GCF_044745105.1. NCBI lineage: Bacteria > Bacillati > Actinomycetota > Actinomycetes > Micrococcales > Microbacteriaceae > Curtobacterium > Curtobacterium sp. NPDC087080. Next base: position 73,798 of record NZ_JBIUZP010000003.1, read on the forward strand.
ATGCGCCCGGTCGCACGGTAGTCGAGCAGGCCCATGTCGATGAAGTCGGCGCTCTGCGGCAGGTACCGGGCGCCGGCGGCGAGGATCCGGACCCCGTCGCCGTGGCGACGCTTGATCTCGGTCAGGGCCTGGAAGACGAGCTCCCAGCAGTTCCGGAAGTGGTCGCGGGCGTACGCGAAGATCGTGACCGGCTCGTCCTCGCCCTTCTCACGGCGACCGTCCGGGTGGTAGATGGACCGGTCGACGGCGGGCGTGAAGGGGATGGACTTGCCGCCGTACTCCCCCGAGTAGATGCGGTGCATGCTCTCGGTGTTGCAGATGCCGTACAGCCCGAGGCGGTAGCTCTCCTCGGCCATCGCGAACATGCTCGACGCCGGGTAGAAGGCGGGCTCGTAGTCCTGCATCAGGTAGAACTTGCGCGGCGCGCTGTCCGAGCGCGCGACGTGCATCGCGGTGAGCCAGAGCGTGGCGATGGCGGCGTCGGCCTCCGGGACGGCCGCGATCTGCTCGTCGGAGCCGTCGTAGAACATGACCTCCGACTCGGTCAGCGACGGGAACGCCGCGGCGATCGCCGACTTGATGTAGGCCTCGTTCGGCTGGGCGTAGGCGATGAACCGGTGGTGGACGCCGTGCTCACGGGTCAGCTTGTCCGCGAGGCGGAAGGCCGTGTTGAGACCGCCGAAGAACGGCATGTCGACGTCCGGGATGAACCAGTTGATGGTCCGGACCGGCCGGGGGCCGGTCGTCGCGGCGTGCACCGCGTGCACCCGCTCGACGGTCTCGTGGGTGATGGAGGCCACGCCGAGGAGTGACTTCGCCTCGTCGGAGATCGAGGAGCTCTGCGCGACCTTCGTGTAGGCGCGTCCGAGCACGGCGAACGCGAGCTGGACCGGCTTCGGGTCGCGCGTGCTCGCGAAGCGCGGGACGGCGGAGAGCCGGGACACGTTCGGCGACGAGTAGGGGTCGCCGTTCTGCAGCCACGGGTGGTACCGCCAGTAGCTGGCGTAGAAGTCCTCCATCGGGACCGAGGTCCCGCGGGTGATCGACTCGTAGTGGCGCACCATGTCGAAGGGGATGACGACGTTGCGACGGCCGGCGATGACCTGGTCGAGGCCGAGCACGACGTCGCTCCCGGTCAGGATGAACCGCTCGTCGAGGCCGCCCACCTCCTCGAAGTGCTTCCGGCTGATCGCGACGCACGCCCCGGTCACCGCGAGGGAGTCGCGGTACCAGCGGGTCGAGCCGAGCAGGGTCTCGGCACCGGGCTGCATCCCGGTGAACAGGTTGTCCGCGAAGCCGTTCGGGCCCACCATCACGCCACCGTGCTGGATCAGGCCGTCGCCCTGACGGTGCTGCATGCCCACGGTCGCGACGCCGTCCCGCTCGAGCATGCCGACCATGTCGCGCAGCCACGTCGGGTCGACGATCTCGGTGTCGTCGTTGAGCATCAGGACCACGTCGCCGTCGGTCGACCGGACGCCGACGTTGTTCACGCGCGAGTAGTTGAACGGGGTCTCGGTCCACCAGATGACCTTCGGCACGATGCCGTGCTCGCCCGAGGCGTACCAGGCGGCGCGCTCCTCGTCCTCGCCGCCGTTGTCGACGATCGTGACGTCGAACTCGGGGTAGTCCGTGCGGGCGAGGCTCGGGAGCAGGCGGTCGAGGTTCGACCGGTTGTGCCGGGTCGGGATGACGATCGACACCTTGGGCCAGGCCTCGGGCTCGAAGGACACCCGCACGACGCCGTCCTGGGGACGCGTCGTCACCGTGTGGCCCTGGGCCTCGAGCACCTCGCGCACCATCGCCGCGTCGGCGGGGGTCGCCCGCCAGGCGGTCTCGTCGACGCGCTCCGAGAGCAGGACCCGGGAGACGTTGCCCACGGTCCGTTCCTCGAGGCGGGCGCTGAGCAGGAAGCGCCAGACACCGCGGTCGGACAGGTCGGCCTCGGGCACCCGGGACACGACGGCACGACTCGCAGCGAAGGCCCGACCGATGTAGTTGGCCCCGAGGAGCATCTCCGGCGACCACATCGGACGGAAGCGCGGCGAGGTCCGGCGCCCCCGACGGCCGATCTGGTCGGAGTCGAGGACGATCAGCCCGAGCGCCGGGTCGATGCGGTGCAGGCGCGCGATGTCGGTGAAGGCGTTCGACCGGAGGACGCTGCCGCCGCGGAGGAACAGGAAGAAGTCGGCGTCGACCTGCTCGGTGATGGCCGCGAAGGTCGTGCCGCGCGGCACGACGACCGCCTCGACCTCCCCGTCACCGCGCTGGGCCCGGACGCTGTCGAGCGTCACCTGGTCGGCCTGCGGGTCCGTCGACTCGACGACCACGGCGAAGCGGGTCTGGGAGACGCGGTCCAGCGGCGCGTGCGGGATGCGCCGCTGCTGCGCGAGGAAGTCGTGGTACGACTCGAACCCGGCGGCGCGCTGCGGCACCTTGGCGAAGAGCTGCTTGGTGTCGGCGAGCCAGACCCGGGCGCCCTTGTAGGAGTGGAAGCCCGCGATCGCGAGACCCCGGCTCCGCGAGTTCATCGGGAGCGACTTCCGTGCGCTCGCGACGGCCCAGACCCTGAACTTGTGCAGCAAATTGCTCTCCCTGACGTGTCGATCGACTCGGGCAGTCTAGAGGGTGTTCACCGGCCGAGGACCGATGCGGTGGCGTCCAGGTAGGTCGCCCCGTACCGCTCCGTCGGTTCCAGGACCGCCCCCTCGGCCCACTCGTTCCAGGCGTTGAGGAAGACCACCGGCGCGTCCGGGGTGACCCGCTCCGCGGACCGGACGGCCTCCGCCAACCAGCGGCGGAACGTGAACGGGTTGGCGCCGTACCAGAGGTCCGGAGCGAGCTGTCGGCGCGCGGTGTTGTCGAAGCCGACCATCACCCCGGGAGCGACGTCGCCGAGCCCGCCGGGAGCACGGAGCCGGTCGATCGTCTCGTCCGCCATCGCGCGGTACTCGAGGATGCGACCGGCGAACGCCGGACGGACCTCGAGGGCGCCCTGTTCCTTCCACCGCCAGGGGTGGTTGTGCGGGGGGAACCCGAGCAACCCGTCGAGCCCGGAGTCCGCGAGCCCGTCCGCGCCCAGCCCGTCGAACACCGCTCCGACGTCGACGCCGAGCACGTGCAGCGGACCGACCCCGGCCTCCTCGGCCCGTCGACGCCACGCGGCGATGGTCGCGCGGTGGTCGGGCAGGTGCGCCGGCCGGTACACGGCGATGACCGCGGCACCCCGGATGCGGTACCAGCGCGGGTCCGCCAGGAGCGGGAGGAGGTGCTCGAGGAAGTCCTCGGCGGGGACGCGGTCGTAGTCCTGGGCGATCAGGACGGAGTCGCCGCGTCCGTCCCAGGTCCGCGTCCAGTCCTCGTTCGCCCACATCACGCAGAACCGCTGGTCCAGGTCGCTCGCCGCGAGGCGCTCGAGCGGCATGCTCATCAGCTGCTTGCCCGCGAACCAGTAGTGGTAGTACATGAAGACCCCGATGCCGGCGTCCTGTGCGAGTCGGGTCTGGGCCGCCCGGACCTCGTCCCGGTGCAGGTCGTAGAAGCCCAGCGTGCTCGGGAGCATCGGCTGCGCGTGCCCGAGGTGGTCCGGGACGGCACGCGTGACGTTGGTCCACTCGGTGAAGCCGGTCCCCCACCAGGCGTCGTTCTCCGGGAAGGTGTGGAACTGCGGCAGGTAGAAGGGCACGACCTCGGCGGCCACCGGCGGTGCCGGACGCCGCGGGGGCAGGGCGTCCGCCGCCGAGACGGTCAGACCGCTCTCCACGGTGAGTACCCCGAGCAGCCGCTCGACGGCGTGCGCGGTCGTGCCGTCGATCTCGCCGCGTTCGTCCGGGAAGTCCTCGCGGTCCATCCGGAGGGCACGCAGTCCACGGAGCACGAACCCCTTCGTCCAGTAGACCGAGCCGCCCGGGAAGCGCAGGTCGATCGGCAGGTCCTCGAGCTCGATCCGACGCAGCAGCGACCGGACACCGGGTTCGTCGGCGCCCCAGTGCTCGGCGCCCACGATCGAGGCGCCGGAGGTGACCATGCCGGCGTCGGAGTGCCGGAGCGCGTCGAGCACCCGGGCGACCTGCTCCGGGCTGCCGAGCACCGCGTCGAGGAGCTCGTCGCGCCACTCTGCCCCGCTGCCGGACAGCGTCGCGTGGCCGGCCCGCCAGGCCGAGCGCTTGGTGTGCACCTTGAGGACCGCGTCGTACCCGTCGAGCAGGCCGGCGTTCACCACCGACACCAGCGGCAGCACGTCGCGCCCGCGGTTCTCGATCGGCAGGACGAGCACGCGGCGCACGAGGTCGAGGGCGCTCGTGTCGAGGTCGACCTCGACGCCGTCCGTCACGGTCACGACGAGGTCGAACGGTTCCGGGACGGCACGGAGGCGCTCGACCAGACCGGGGACGAGCTCCGGGTAGTGCACGTGCAGGACGACGGCGACCCGCGGTCGGTCCGGCGGCGTCGAGGTCGGAGGCACCGCGGCGTCCGCGGCCGTCACCAGCGCACGCCACTGCTCGGGGAACCCGACGAACCGACCACCGGAACGGCGTTCGACCCAGGTCCGGAAGTCGTGCGGCGGACGCGACCCGACCTCGGCGGCGGCGGCCTGGCGGATGAGGGCGCGTCCGAGACGGATGCGGTACCGACCGAGACGTCGCTTCGCCCCGGCGAGGGTCGGGATCCTGATGGTGGTGCCCCTTCCGGTCAGTCGGTGCGGGGTCTCGACCACCGCTCCAGCCGGTCTATCGTAGTATCTCCGCGGCGATCTCCCGGTCGCCGCCGGTCCTGCGCACCCGCGGGACCGAACCCTCGTGAGGAGACCGCACCCCATGCCTGACGCGAGTTCAATGGCCGTCCGACGGGCGGAACGGCTGGCGACCGAACCCTGGCAGCACGCGGGTGCCCGCGGCACCGGCCTGGCGGGGTTCGCCAACAGCGTGCGCGACATCTGGGCCCAGCGCGAGCTGCTCGGCATGCTCACGAAGCGCGAGCTCAAGGCCCGGTACAAGGACTCGTCGCTCGGCTTCCTGTGGAGCCTCGCACGTCCCCTCACCCAGCTCTTCATCTACTACGTCGTGCTCGGGACGTTCCTCGGCAACGCGAAGGCGATCGACAACTTCGCGATCTACATCTTCTCCGGGCTGACGATCTTCACGGTCTTCCAGGAGATCGTCGGCTCCGGCACCGCGTCGATCGTGGTGAACTCCGGCCTGGTGAAGAAGGTCTACCTGCCGCGCGAGATCTTCACGCTCTCGTCCGTCGGGTCGGCGCTGTTCAACTTCCTCATCCAGTTCGCCATCCTGCTCGTCGCCGCGCTCGCGCTCCAGACGATCGCGTTCGGCTGGGACCTGCTCTACGGGGTCGCCGCACTGGTGCTGACCATCGTCTACGCCGTCGCCCTGGCCCTCCTGCTCGGTGCCCTCAACGTGTACCTCCGCGACGTGCAGTACCTCGTCGAGGTCGTCCTCATGCTCGCGATGTGGGGCTCCCCCATCGTCTACTCGTGGACCCAGGTCGCCACGCGCGTCCCCGGGTGGCTCACCGAGCTGTACCTCAACAACCCGGTCACCCTCGCGGTGATCGGCTTCCAGCAGGCGATGTGGGGCGCGACCAGCCACGGCACGACGCCGGACCACCTCGCCACCCGCATGCTCGTCGCCCTCGTCGTGGGCTTCGTCCTGCTGTTCGTGTCACAGCGGGTCTTCGCCCGCCTGCAGGGCAACTTCGCCCAGGAGCTCTGATCGATGTCCACCGCCACCCCCATCGTCCGCGTCCAGGACGTCTCCAAGCGGTTCGTCCTGCACAAGGAGAAGAGCCTCAAGGAGCGCGTCCTCAGCGCCGGCCGCAACAACGCCTTCCGTGAGGACTTCTGGGCGCTCCGCAACATCGGCCTCGAGATCGACTCCGGTTCGACCGTCGGCCTGATCGGCCCGAACGGGTCCGGCAAGTCGACGCTGCTCAAGACCATCGGCGGCATCATCCAGCCGACGAGCGGATCCGTCGTCCGGCGTGGCCGGATGGCGGCGCTGCTCGAGCTCGGCGCCGGCTTCCACGCCGACCTCACCGGCCGCGAGAACGTCTACCTGAACGCGTCGATCCTCGGCCTCTCGCGGACGCAGACCGACCGCTACTTCGACGACATCGTCGAGTTCTCCGGCATCGCCGAGTTCATCGACACGCAGGTGAAGTTCTACTCGAGCGGCATGTACGTGCGACTCGCGTTCGCCGTCGCCGTGCACGTGGACCCGGACCTGCTGCTGGTCGACGAGGTCCTCGCCGTCGGTGACGAGGCCTTCCAGAAGAAGTGCCTCGACAAGATCGCCTCCTTCCAGAAGGAGGGCCGGACGATCGTGTTGGTCACGCACACGCTGAACCAGATCACCGACCTCTGCTCCCGCGCGCTCGTGCTCGCCCGGGGCAGCGTCGTCTTCGACGGCGACCCGACCGACGCCGTGAGCGTCCTCCGCTCCGGGTTCCAGACCACGATCGCGGCCGACGAGGAGAGCGCGCGTCGCACCGAGCCGGAGCCCGAACCCGCCCCCGCGTTCGACATCGCCCGGGTGGAGTCGATCGTCGTCGCCGGTGACCGTGACGACAAGAGCGGCCAGGTCGTCGTCCAGCCCGACCGTCCCCTGACCATCGACGTGACCGTCGACGCGCGGACGCAGCTCGACGAGTGGGGCATCGGCGTGCACGTCGACAACCCGTTCGGCCAGGTCGTCGTGGGCACCCACAGCGACCTCGTGAAGACGCCGATCCCGTCCTTCGTCGGCAAGAAGACGGTCCGCTTCACGTTCTCGGACGTCCGCCTCGGCGGCGGGGAGTACCGGGTCACGAGCGCCGTCTTCGGCCGCAACAGCCAGGAGCTGCACCGCATCACGGACGGCGCGACCTTCACGGTCCGTCCGACCGCGACCTCCTACGGTCCGATCGGCGCCGCCGCCGCGATCCAGTTCTGACGCCGGTGCCCGGCCGGATCGAGGTCGTCGTCGTCAACTGGCGACGCGCCGACCTGACGATCGAGTGCGTCGAGTCGCTCCGGGGCCAGGCCGACGAGCTCGGCGCGGTCGTCACCGTCGTCGACAACGCCTCCGGTGACGGCTCGGCCGAGCGGCTCCGCGCTGCGCTCCCTGGAGTCCGAGTGCGCGAGAGCCCGGACAACGGCGGGTTCGGCGCCGGTGTGGACCTCGCGGCAGCGGCCTCGACGGCGGACGTGCTCGTGCTGCTCAACAACGACGCCGTCGCCGAGCCCGGGTTCCTGGCCGCGCTCACCGCCCCGGTGCTCGACGGCTCGGTGACCGGTGCGACGACCGCCAGGATCCTGCTCCGGAGCGGACCGGGCGAGCCGGTGCTGACCAACTCGACCGGCAACGTCGTCGACCGCGCCGGGAACGGCGGCGACCGCGACTGGCTGGTCCCCCACCCCGCACCAGCGGAGCCGGCGGTGTTCGGCTTCTGCGGCGGTGCCTGCGCGATCGCGATGCCCGCGTTCCGGGCCGCCGGCGGCTTCGACGAGTCGCTCTTCATGTACTACGAGGACACCGACCTCAGCTGGCGGCTCCGCCGGCTGGGCCACGACGTCCGCTTCGTCGGCGACGCCGTCGCGGTGCACCGGCACGCCTCGTCGCTCGGCACCGAGTCCGAGGGGTTCGTGGTCGCGAACACGCGCAACCGCCTGGTCGTGGCGGTGAAGAACGCAGCGTGGCCGGTCGTCGCACGCGCGGCGGCACGTGCGGTCGTCCGGACCGCGCTCGACACCGTGGCCCGTGACCCGCGCAGTCGACGGCGCGCACGCTGGGAGCGGCGCGCGCTCGCCCAGGCCGCCAAGCGCCTCCCGGCCGCCCTGCGGGCACGACGCACCATCGACCGGACGGCCACCGCGCCGCGGCCGCGCACGACCATCTGAGCCGACGCCACCCGCGACCGCCAGGAGGCAGTCGCAGGCGGCCGTCGACCGCCGCCCTCAGCCTCGTCCGCAGCCCTCAGCGGCGCCCGACGACCCGCAGGGCGTCCCGGCGCACCCGGTCCCGGATCCGCTCCGTCACGAGACGCGGGCCGCCCTCGCGGAGCAGCCTGGCGAATGTCACGAGGTCGTCGCGGCGGGTGCGGGCGGGGAGCGGCGGCGGATCCTCGACCATGTTCCAGATCGGCACCTCGCTCCGGACCGGCGCGTCCAGGAACTCGAGGAACGGTTCGAGCACGCGGTCCCAGGTCATCTCCGCTGCGAGTTCCCGGGACGCCGCGGCCCACGCCTCGCGTGCGCTGCTGTCCTGTGCGGCGCGCACGATCGCGGCGGCGAGGGCGTCGACGTCGCCCACGGGCACGGTCAGGCCGTTGCCACGCCGTTCGACGAGGTCCGCGAACACGTCGCCCTCGCTCGTGATGATGGGCAGCCCGGCCCACAGGTAGTCGAGGTTGCGCGTGCGGAAGCTGAAGCGGGTCTCCAGACCGGCCGGGTGCGTGGTCACGCCGATGTCCGCCTCGGCGAGGTAGCCGGCACGCTCGTCGTAGGGCACCCACTCCTCGTTGAACACGACGTGGGTGCCGAGGATCCCGAGCTCGCGCGCGAGAGCGACGGCCTGGTCGGGGACCGCGTGCCCGTCGAGCATCGCGTTCGGGTGCACCTTCGCCATGAAGAAGAGCCGGAGCTCGGGGACCTCGTGGCGGGCCACGTCGACCGCACGGATCAGGGTCATCGGGTCGAACCAGTCGTAGAGGCCGCCGCCCCAGACGAGCACGAAGTCGTCGGCGCCGATGCCCTCGACCTTGCCGCGGAGCGCACCGGGGGTCGGCTCGAAGGCCTGGCCGGTGACGCCGAACGGGGCGATCCGCACGAGGTCGTCGATGGTGCCGTCCTCCGTGCCGTTCTGCGGTCGGACACGACCGAGCGCGGCGAGCTGCCCGATCCACAGGTCGCGCTGCCGGTCGTTGGCGCAGAGCACGAGGTCGGCGCGGGCGAGCTGCGCGTTGAGCTCCTTGGTGAGCTCGCTGACCACGCGCGTCTCCTGGTCGCGGTCGAACCCGTGCTGGCGGCCGAGGAACTCGAGGTGGAAGGGGTCGTAGAGGTCCATCACCTGGACCTGCGGACGGACCGCGAGCCACGGCACGGTGTTGTAGAACCCGCCCTGGAAGACGACGACGTCGCACTCGTCGACGAGCGCCTCCGCGTTGTCCGCGCGGAACTCGACGACCCGGAAGCCCTCGCCCTCCCGGGACACGGAGCGGGACGACGCGATCGTCACGTGGTGGTGGCGCGCGGTCAGGGCCCTGGCGATCTCCCACGCACGGATGGCCGGACCAGCGAGGCGTTCCGAGATGGGTTCGCCCACGATCAGGAGCACGCGCGCGCGAGCGGGGACACGGGTTGCAGTCACCCCAGCGAGCGTAGTGGCAACGGGGTTCCGTTATGCTTGACGCTGCCCTGCCGCCCGAGAGGAACCGCACAGCTCCATGACCGTTCCACTGCTCATCGACGGGACCGCGATCCCGGAACGGCTGGGCGGAGTGGGGCGCTACCTCGAGGGGCTGGTGTCCGGACTCGACGAACTCGGCGCGTCGTTCGCACTCGTCCTGCGACGCGAGCACGTCCACCACTTCCGGGCGCTCGCCCCGTCCGCGAAGATCACCGTCGCCCCGGACTGGATCCGCTCCAGGCCCCTGCGCTTCGTGTGGGAACAGGTCGGACTCCCGTGGCTCCGCCTCCGCGCCCGGGCGCGCGTGCTGCACTCGCCGCACTACACGTTCCCGCTGCTCGCGCACCGCAACGTCGTGACGCTGCACGACGCGACCTTCTTCAGCGACCCGCAGGCACACAGCAGGATCAAGCGGACCTTCTTCCGCGCATGGATCCGGGCCGCACTCGTCGCCCGACGTGTCTGCATCGTGCCGAGCGCCGCCACCGCCGCCGCCCTGCGCGAGCACGTCGACGCGGTCCGGAGCGACGTCGTGGTCGCGCACCACGGCGTCGACCACACGGTCTTCCACGAACCGACCGACGCCGAGGTGGACCGCGCCGCGGCGCACCTCGGCCTCGACCGTGACCGCGGCTGGATCGCCTTCCTCGGCACCATCGAGCCGCGCAAGAACGTCGGACCGCTCGTCGAGGCGTTCCAGAGCCTGCGACGCTCGCGACCGGACGGGCCGGACCTGGTCGTGGCCGGTCAGCGCGGCTGGGACACGGTCGCCGCCGCCGCCCTGGACGCCGTCGGTCCGGTCGACGGCGTGCACGAGGCCGGGTACGTCCCGCTCGAGTCGCTCCCCGGTCTGCTCGGCGGCGCCACGGTGGTCGCCTACCCGAGCTCTGCCGAGGGCTTCGGCCTCCCCGTGCTCGAGGCGATGTCGACCGGGGCCTGCGTCCTCACCACGGACCGCACGGCCCTGCCGGAGGTCGGTGGGGACGCCGTCGCCTACACCGAGCCCGATGCGTCGAGCATCGCGGCCGCGCTCCTCGCCCTCGTGGACGCGCCGGAGCGCCGCGCCGGACTCGGGCGCGCCGCCGTGGACCGCGCGGCCACGTTCAGCTGGGCAGCGACCGCGAGCCGGCACCTCGAAGCGTTCCGGAGCGCATCGTGAGTCGCGTCGCGGTCGTCACGGTCGCCTACGACTCCGCGGCGGCGCTCGAGGGGTTCCTCGGGAGCATCCGCGCCTCGGAGCACCACGGCGACGCCGACGTCGTCGTGGTCGACAACGCCTCGTCGGGGCAGGAGGCCGCCCGAACCGTCGCCGAACGGCACGGCGCCCGGTTCCTCCCGCTGCCGGACAACCGCGGGTACGGCGGCGGGGTCGCGGCCGGGCTCGCACTGGTCCCCGACGACGCCGAGTACGTCCTGGTGTCGAACCCCGACGTCGAGGTCCGGCCCGACGCGATCGCCACGCTCGTGGCGGCCGCCGACCGCACGCCGCTCGGAGCCGTCTTCGGACCGCGCATCCTCGACGCGGACGGACAGGTGTACCCGTCCGCCAGGAACGTCCCGTCGCTCCGAACGGGCATCGGACACGCCGCCTTCGGTCGGATGTGGCCGAGCAACCCGTGGTCGCTCCGGTACAAGGCCGAGCGGGACACCGACCGGGAGCGCGACGCCGGATGGCTGTCCGGCGCGTGCCTGCTCGTCCGCCGTGACCGGTTCGTCGCCCTGGGCGGGTTCGACGAGAGCTACTTCATGTACTTCGAGGACGTCGACCTCGGCGCGCGCGTCACCGCTGCCGGGTGGACCAACCGGTACGTGCCGGCCGCCGTCGTCACCCACACCGGTGCGCACTCGACCGCGCAGAACGTGCGGCGCATGGAGCAGGAGCACCACCGCAGCGCCTACCGGTTCCTGTCGCGCCGCTACCGCGCGTGGTGGCTCGCACCGCTGCGGCTGGTCCTCCGCGTGGGTCTGGCGGCACGGGCGCGCTGGGTCACCCGCTCGCAGCGCTGACGCCGGACGCGCTGACGCCGGACACGCTGACGCCCCGGTCTCGTCGAGACCGGGGCGTCGTCGTCCTGCCTACTTGCCGAGCAGCCGACGCAGGTAGACGCCGTAGCCGCTCTTGACCAGCGGTCCGGCGAGCGCCTCCAGGGCCGTGTCGTCGATCCAGCCGTTCCGCCAGGCGATCTCCTCGATGCACCCGATCTTGCTGCCCTGTCGGTCCTCGATGACCTTGACGTACTCGGACGCCTGCATCATCGACTCGAACGTCCCGGTGTCGAGCCACGCGGTCCCCCGGTCGAGGACCTGCACGCTCAGGCTCCCGTCGTCGAGGTAGCGCTCGTTCACGGTGGAGATCTCGAGCTCACCGCGCGCACTCGGCTCGATGGTCTTCGCGATCTCGACGACGCGGTTGTCGTAGAAGTACAGACCCGGGACGGCGTAGTCCGACTTCGGGACCGCGGGCTTCTCCTCGATGGAGAGCGCCCGGAACTCGTCGTCGAACTCGACCACGCCGTACGCCTTGGGGTCGGCCACCTGGTAGGCGAAGATCGTCGCCCCGTCGACCGAGGTGTTCCGCTTCAGGCTCGAGCCGAGGCCGGTGCCGTGGAAGATGTTGTCGCCGAGGACCAGCGCGACGCTGTCGTCGCCGATGAAGTCCTCGCCGATCACGAAGGCCTGGGCGAGACCGTCCGGACTCGGCTGCACGGCGTACTGGATGTCCATGCCGAGCGACGATCCGTCGCCGAGCAGCGCCCGGAACTGGTCGTTGTACTCGGGGGTCGTGATGACCAGGACCTCGCGGATGCCCGCCATCATCAGGGTCGACAGCGGGTAGTACACCATCGGCTTGTCGTAGATGGGCATGAGCTGCTTCGAGATGCCCTTGGTGATCGGCCAGAGGCGGGTACCGGACCCGCCGGCGAGGATGATGCCCTTCATCGTGCTCCCCCGTTCGTGCGCAGCGACTCCGTGTACGCGAGGCACTCGTCGAACGTCGGCAGCAGGCCGAGCTCGGCCGCCTGCTCGAGCGTCGGAGCGCTGGTGTCCTTCTCGGACAGCACCGGCTCACCGATGCCGTCCGGCAGCTCGAGACCGACGGTCGGGTCGAGGATGCTGATCCCCTTCTCCCGCTCGGGGTCGTAGTGAGCGCTCACCAGGTAGTTCACCGTGCTCTGGTCCTCGAGCGCGACGATCGCGTGCCCCAGCCCCTCGGACAGGTACACGGCCCGACGGTCGACGTCGTCGATGCGGACCGAGTCCCACTGCCCGAACGTCGGCGACCCGACGCGGATGTCGACGATGTAGTCGATGAACGCCCCGCGGACCGCGGTGACGTACTTCGCCTGGCTCGGGGCGACGAGGGCGTAGTGGATGCCCCGCGCGACGCCGCGCGAGGAGATCGACATGTTCACCTGACGGAGGTCGAGCGGGTGCCCGACGGTCTCCTCGAGCACGTCGGCGCGGTACGCCTCGAGGAAGGCCCCCCGTGCGTCGCCGTGCTGGACGGGGGTGAACTCCCACGCGCCTTGGATCTTGAGTTCGCGGATCTGCACCGGGGAAGCCTAGCAAAGGGGTCCGCCGGACGGATCGGACCGCGCTCCCACGTAGGCTGTGTCGGTCATCCCGACCGTGCCCCTCGCCCTTCCGACCAGAGCCCTCGCCCTTCCGACCAGAGAGCGACCCCAGCCCGTATGAAGCTGTTCGTCCAGATCCCGTGTCTCAACGAGGAGACCACCCTGCCCGCGGTCCTCGAGTCGATCCCGACGTCCGTGCCCGGTGTCGACGAGATCGAGGTGCTCGTCATCGACGACGGCTCGACCGACCGGACCGTGGAGGTCGCCCGCGCCCACGGGGTGACCCACTTCGTGCGCCACACCACGAACATGGGCCTCGCACGGTCGTTCCGCGACGGCGTCGACTACGCCCTGCTGCACGGTGCGGACATCGTCGTGAACACGGACGGCGACGACCAGTACCCGCAGGCCCGGATCGCGGACCTGGTGCAGCCCATCCTGCGCGGCGAGGCCGAGATCGTCATCGGTGACCGCCAGACGCGCACGATCGAGCACTTCTCGACCCTGAAGAAGGGCATGCAGCGACTCGGGTCGTGGGTCGCGAGCCGTGCCGCCGGGCTCGACCTGCCCGACGCCGCCAGCGGGTTCCGTGCGTACTCGAAGTACTCGCTGATCCGTCTGAACATCGTGACGCGCTTCAGCTACTGCATGGAGACGATCGTGCAGGCCGGCTACAAGCGGCTCGCGATCGCGAGCATCCCGATCACGACCAACCCGAAGACCCGCGAGTCCCGGCTGTTCCGCAACATGTGGCAGCACGTCTTCGCCTCGGGGTCCGCGATCGCCCGTGTGTACCTCATGTACCGCCCGATGGCGCTCTTCGCCTCGGTGAGCGCCGTGCTGCTCGTCGCCGGTCTGGTCCCGTTCGTGCGGTACCTGGTCCTGCTCACCAGCGGCTCCGGCGGCAACCACCTGCAGTCACTCCTCATCGGCATCGTCCTCGTGATCACCGCGGTCCTGTCGATGACGATCGGTGTCGTGGCCGACCTGACCCGACTGAACCGGACCCTCGCCGAGGAGCAGCTCGACCTGCAGAAGCTCGCTCGGTACGGTGACTGACCCCGTGACCGCCCCCACCCGCGGCGAACGCCTCGTCGTCCTCGCGGTCACCGCGACCTTCGGGGTGATCCTCGTCCTCTGGGCGGCGCTCGTGCCGACGTTCGAGGCTCCCGACGAGCGGGCGCACTTCGATGCGGCGGTGCACGTCGCGATCGGCGACGGATGGCCCGATCCGGGTGACCTCCACCTGCTGCAGGCCGTCGACGGGGCCGGCGCCGGGACGACGGCGTCGATGGGTACGTTGCTCGACGCCTCGGGTGCTGCCGAGGTCGACACCGTCGACCAGATGACGCAGCACCCGGCGACCTACTACGTGCTGGCCGCCGGGGTCCTGCACCTGGTCGACTTCGAGGCGCACCGCCCGGCTGTCGACGTGCTCGCGCTGCGCCTGTTCAGCGCACTGTTCGTCCTCCCGCTGCCGGCACTGGCGTGGGCCACGGTCCGACGGGTCACCCGGAGTCCGCGAGCGGCCGTGGTCGGCGCGTTCGCCGTGCTCGCGGTCCCCGAGCTCGCCTCGATCGGGGCCTCGGTCTCGAACGACCCTCCGGTGATGCTCTTCGGCGCCACCACGGTGTGGCTGGCCGTCCGGGTGCTGACCGGCGACGCTCGGACGAGGACCGCGTTCGCCCTCGCCCTGTCGCTCGGTGTCGCGATCCTCTGGAAGGGGACGGCGCTGCCGCTGATCCCGTTCGTCGCGGTCGCCGCCGCCCTGTCCGTCGGAGCGTCGGGTCGGCGGGTCGTGCTCCGGCGACTGCTGCGGGCGCTCTGGGTCCTGGCCGTCGCCGCGGCGGTCGGCGCGTGGTGGTGGCTCCGGAACCTGCTCGTCTTCCACACGCTGCAGCCGGACGGCTTCGCGTCGCTGCGTCCGCCGCAGCCGTTCCCCGCCGGGACCGGTCCCGACCCCGTGACGTTCGTCAGCATCTCGTGGAGCACGATCGCCCGGACGTTCTGGGGCAGCTTCGGCGGTGGGGCGCAGTGGGTCGTCTCGCCCGTCGTCTACGAGACCGCCACCGTGCTCGGTCTGGGCGCGGTGCTCGTGTGGGGCTTCCGGCGGGGGCCCGGCCTCGGTCTCGCCGTCACGCTCGCCGTCCTGCCCCTGACCGTCTTCGTCTTCCAGACGGTGACGAACTGGAACAGCTACCTCGCCACGACCTTCGTCGGCGGGACGCAGGGGCGGTACTCCTTCCCGGCGATCACCGCGTTCGTGGCGCTGAGCGCGATCGCGTGGCGCCGTGCCCTCGGCACACCCGCCGGCCGGCGCCGGTTCGCCACGGTCGTCAGCTCCCTCGCCGCCGCGCTGGCCCTGTACGGCCCCGTGGTGGCCTACACGTCGTTCGCCGAGGTCGCCCGCGCGCGGGTCACCTCGGCCGGGCTCGCGACGCTCGCGGCGTCCACCCCGGTCCCGGTGGCGGCGGTCGTCGCCGCGTGGGTCCTCGCGCTCCTGCTGGGCGTCGGTGCGGTCCTGCTGTCACGCCGCGTGCCGAGCAGCTCCACCACGCTCCCGTCGGTGACCGACATCGGAGCCCGCCCGTGAGGGGCCTCCGCCGAGTGTGGCAATCCTCGCACTCCGAGCTCCTGGCGGTCGCCGGGGTCAGCGCGACGTTCGTCCTGCTCCTCGCGACGTGGGCAGCCGTCAACCCGCCCCTGCAGGGTCCCGAGGAGGCCGCGAACGTCGACGCGGTCCTCCACCTGCTGGCGGGACAGCCGTGGCCGGCGACCGGTCACCTCCACTTCTTCCAGGGGCTGCTGGCCCAGGACGTCGCCGTCCGGTTGCCGCCGGTGTCGGAGCGCGGCTCGATCGCCGCGATCGTCGGGGACGGCACCGAGAACGCACTCCGGAACCCGATGTCGCAACACCCACCGACCTTCTTCGCGGTGCAGGCCGCCGTCGCGCTGGTGCTCGACGCCGGGTCCCGGCGCTGGGACCACGTGGTGCTCGTGATGCGCCTGGTCGACGTCCTGGCGATGGCGCCGCTGCCGGCGCTCGTGTGGGCTTCGGTGCGTCGCGCCACCCGCTCGCCGCGACTCGCGGTCGCGGCCGCTGCGGTCCTGCTCGCCGTGCCGCAGATCGCGCAGGTCGGGTCCTCCGTCTCGGTCTGGGTCCCGGTCATCGTCGCCGGCGCACTCAGCACCTGGCTCGCGGTGCGCGTGCTCACAGGCGACCGGTCGTGGTGGACCCTGCTGGCGCTCGGTGGGTCGGTGGCGGTCGGGACCGCCGTGTCGGCAGCCGGGTTCCTCGCGGTGCCGTTCGTCCTGGTCGCGGTGCTCGCCGGACGGCTCGGCAGCGCCGCGGCGCGGCGGCCCGATCGCGACGTGCTCGGCCGCGACGTGCTCGGCCGCGACGTGCTCGTCCGCGACGTGCTCGTCCGCGTCGGCAGGTGCCTGGTGGTGCTCCTCGTCCCCGCGGTCACGACCGGGTGGTGGTACGCCCGGCAGTTCGTCCGGACCGGTTCTCCGCAACCGGACCCGTACGCGCCGGTCCGCGACCCCTGGCCCGCGGGCCAGGGCCCCGACGTCGTGCAGTTCGTCGGGACGTTCTGGAACGGCATGTCGGACTCGTTCCTGGGGCTGCTCGGTCGGTACCAGTGGCCGCTCTCCCCCGTGATCGTCGACACCGCCACCGTGGTCGCGC
The DNA here is from genome assembly GCF_044745105.1 of Curtobacterium sp. NPDC087080. Taxonomy (NCBI): domain Bacteria; kingdom Bacillati; phylum Actinomycetota; class Actinomycetes; order Micrococcales; family Microbacteriaceae; genus Curtobacterium; species Curtobacterium sp. NPDC087080. The sequence goes on from NZ_JBIUZP010000003.1 coordinate 90,465, forward strand.
TCGCCGCACTGGTGTGGGCCGCGGCGAGTCGGCAGGTCGACCGACGCTCGATGGCCCTCGTGGGCACGTTCCCGGTCACCGCCCTCGTCGTCGTCCTCGCCCGGGACTGGCCGACCTACGTCGGGCACGTCGGCATCACCGTGACCCAGGGCCGGTTCCTGTTCCCGGCGATCGCCGCCCTGCTGGTCGTGCAGGCGCTCGCCTGGCGAGGCCTGGTGGTCCGGCGAGCGGTCCGGGTCCGTCTGGCCCGAGCCGTCCTGCTGGTCGCCCCGGTCGTGGCCGTCGCAGCGCTCGGCCTGCTCTACTCGGGGTCCTTCGAGGGCCTCCAGTTCCGCGTCTCCACGGCGGGCCGACAGGCGCTCTGGACCTCGCTGCCGGCCGGCCGGGGCACACTCGCGGCGCTCGTGGGGCTCCTGGCCGTCGTCGGGCTCGCCACCGCGGTCGCCGTGTGGCGCTGGTTCGGTCGCGACGACACCGCCGGGACCGCGCCCGCTAGACTGCCCGCCGACCGTCGAACCGATCACTGAAGGAACAACGCGTGAAGATCCTCGTCACCGGAGGAGCCGGCTTCATCGGCTCGAACTTCGTCCGCCGTACGCTGCAGGACGCCTACCCCGGTCTGGAGGGCGCCGACGTCGTGGTCTACGACGCGCTCACCTACTCGGGCAACCTCGAGAACCTCGCGCCCGTCGCGGACTCCCCCCGCTACTCCTTCGTGCAGGGCGACATCACCGACGCCGCGAAGCTCGACGAGGTCGTCCCCGGCGTCGACGCGATCGTGCACTTCGCCGCCGAGTCCCACGTCGACCGTTCGGTCCGCGACTCCGGCATCTTCGTCGAGACGAACGTCGTCGGGACGCAGCGCCTGCTCGACGCCGCGCTCCGCCACGGCACGGAGCGCTTCGTGCACGTGTCCACCGACGAGGTCTACGGCTCCATCAGCGAGGGCTCGTGGGCCGAGGACCGCCCGCTCGAGCCGAACTCGCCGTACTCGGCGTCGAAGGCCGGCAGCGACCTACTCGCGCGCAGCTACCACCGGACGCACGGACTGAACCTCTCGATCACGCGCTGCTCGAACAACTACGGGCCGTACCACTTCCCCGAGAAGGTCATCCCGCTGTTCGTCACGAACCTGATCGACGACCGGCACGTCCCGCTGTACGGCGAGGGCAACAACATCCGCGACTGGCTGCACGTCGACGACCACACACGCGGCATCGCGATGGTGCTCGTCGGGGGCCGCGCGGGCGAGATCTACAACATCGGCGGCGGCACCGAGCTCACGAACAAGGAGCTCACCGGCATGCTGCTCGAGGCCACCGGCAAGGACTGGTCGTACGTCGACCGCGTCCAGGACCGCCTCGGCCACGACCTGCGGTACTCCGTGGACATCTCGAAGATCCAGGCCGAGCTCGGCTACGAGCCGCAGGTCCCGTTCGAGCAGGGCCTGGCCGACGTCGTGCAGTGGTACCGCGACAACCGCGCCTGGTGGGAGCCCCTCAAGGAGCGCGCGGCCCTCGCATGACCCGCTACCTGATCACCGGCGCGGCCGGCATGCTCGGCCAGGACCTCCAGCAGGCCCTCGCCGGTCGTGACGTCACCGCGCTCTCCCGTGCCGAGCTGGACATCACCGACCCGGAGACGGTCGCCGCGGCCGTCGCCGGTCACGACGTCGTCATCAACGCCGCCGCGTACACGAAGGTGGACGACGCCGAGTCCCACGAGGACGACGCGTACGCCGTGAACGCCCGCGGCCCCGAGGTGCTGGCCACCGCGACCGTCGCCGCGGGCGCGAAGCTCGTGCACGTGTCGACCGACTACGTCTTCGACGGCAACGGCACCTCGCCGTACGCCGAGGACGAGCCGACCGACCCGATCGGGGCCTACGGTCGCACGAAGGCGGCCGGCGAGGACGCGGTCCGACGGATCGCGCCGGACTCGTCGTACATCGTGCGGGCCGCGTGGCTCTACGGCGCCGGTGGCCCCAACTTCGCGAAGACGATGATCCGGCTCGCCGGGTCGCACGACACCGTCAGCGTGGTCACGGACCAGGTCGGTCAGCCGACGTGGACGGGCGACCTCGCCCGACAGATCGTCGCGATGCTCGACGCCGACGCACCGGCCGGCACCTACCACGGCACGAACGCCGGGCAAGGGTCGTGGCTCGACTTCACGAAGGCGATCTACACCGAGGTCGGGCTCGACCCGGAGCGCGTCCTGCCGACGGACAGCTCGGCGTTCGTCCGTCCTGCTCCGCGTCCGGCGTACAGCGTGCTCGGGCACGACGCCTGGCTGCGCGCCGGCATCGCGCCGATGCGCGACTGGCGCGAAGCGCTCCACGCGGCGGCGGAGGCCGGTGTCCTCGACGCCTGAGCCGACCGACGGTGGGACCCCCGGACGTCGCGGTCGGGTCCTCACGGCGGTGAAGTGGAGCGCGGCCGCACTCGCGGTCGCGCTCCTCGTCGTGGGGGTCGTGCAGCAGTGGGACGCGATCGTCCGTGACGTCGCCACACTCTCGGTCGGGACCGTCGCGACCGGTCTCGTCGCGACCTTCGTCGCCCTGGTGGCGAACATGGCGTCGTGGCGGGCGATGACCGCGGCGACGGGGACGCGTCTGCCCGTGTCGGCGTCGGCGTCGGTGTTCTTCGTCGGGCAGCTGGGCAAGTACCTGCCCGGCGGGGTGTGGTCGATCGCGGCGCAGGCGGAGCTGGGCCGCGCCCACGGCCTCCCCCGCGCGACGAGCGCGGTCGCCGCACTCGCGTCGATGCTCGTCAGCATGGTCACGGCCGCCCTGGTGGGCATCGTCGGTCTGCTCGTCGGGGCGCCCGACGGGCTCGCCACGTTCTGGTGGCTGGCACTCGTCGCGGCGGTCGGCCTCGTCACGGTGGCGCCGCCGGTGCTCGCGCGGCTGATCGTCCTCGCGATGCGCCTGCTCCGTCGTCCGCCGCAGGTCGTCGCACTCACCTGGAGCGGGACCCTCGCGTCGGTGGGCTGGTCGGCGGCGATGTGGCTCGCCTACGGGGTGCAGGCGACGACCGTCCTGCGCGCGTTCGGGGCGCACGGACCGTCGGTGCCGCCGCTCGCGACCGCTGCCTACGCCGTCGCCTGGCTGGTGGGGTTCCTGGTCGTCATCGCCCCGGCCGGCCTCGGAGCCCGGGAGGGCGTCCTGGTCCTGCTCCTCGGACCCGTCGCCGGCGTGCCCGGCGCCCTGGCCCTCGCGGTCGTCAGTCGCGCGATGATGACCCTCGGTGACGTCGTCCTCGCCGCCGTCGGAGGAGCGCTGGCGGTCCGGCACCGTCGCCGCGGCGGACGCGGCGGCGCAGCGGGATCTCCCGAGCGCCCCTGGTAGTGTCGCGCCGGTACTGCGCGCAGTGCCGCCCCACCGACCCGAGGAGCCCCACCGCATGACCACTCTCCGCGTCGTCGTGGACCAGGTGATCGCGCCGGTCCCGGGTGGGATCGGCCGCTACGCGGAGGAGCTCACGCGGAAGCTCGTCGAGACGGCTCCCGCCGGCTGTGACGTCGAGGGCATCGTGTCCGCCGCCCCGCGCGCCGACGTCGACCGCCTGCGCACGCTCCTCCCGGGGCTCGCCGGCATCGAGCGGCTCGCCCTGCCCCGGCGCGAACTCGCCGTGGCCTGGCAGGGCGGCCTCGCCCACGGCGCCTCGCGCGGCATGGTGCACGCGCCGAGCGTGCTCGCGCCCCTCGTGAAGCACGACCGGTTCCAGGAGCCGGGCCGGCAGACGGTCGTCACGGTGCACGACACCGTCCCGTGGACCCACCCCGAGACCCTGACGCCGCGCGGCGTGCACTTCCACCGGGCGATGGTGAAGCGTGCGTGGAAGCACGCCGATGCCGTCGTCGTCCCCACGCACGCCGTCGCAGCGCAGCTCGACGAGATCCACCACTTCGGCGACCGGCTGCGGGTCATCGGCGGCGCCCCGACCGGACGCCTGCGCGTCCCCGTCGACGCCGACCTCCGTGCCGAGCGCCTGGGTCTCCCGCCGCGCTACGTCCTCGCCGTGGGCACCTTCGAACCACGCAAGGGCCTCCGCCAGCTCATCGAGGCGATGGCGCACCCCGACGCGCCGCGTGACGTCCCGCTGGTCATCGCCGGGCCGGACGGCTGGGGCGACGTCGACGTCCACGCGATCGCCGAACGCGCCGGGCTCGCCGCCGACCGGGTCAAGGTGCTCGGTCGCGTCGACGACGCCGACCTCGCGGTCGTGTACGACCGGGCGACGGTGTTCGTCTTCCCGAGCCTCGCCGAGGGGTTCGGCCTGCCGGTGATCGAGGCGATGAGCTTCGGCACCCCCGTGATCCACTCGGACGACGCCGCGGTCAGCGAGGTCGCGGCGGACGCCGGTGTCGTCGTCGCGCGCGACCGGCCGGAGTCGTACCCCGAGCGGCTCGCGCAGGCGATCTACCAGGTTACCGCGGACCCGCTGCTCGCGGGGCAGCTCGCCGTCGCCGGGCCCGACCGCGCCCGCATGTTCGACTGGCACGACTCGGCGCTCGAGACCTGGCAGCTGCACGCCGACCTCTGAGCCACAGCAGCAACACTCGCCCGGACGGTCACGGCTGGGCATCGATGCGCCGACCCACCGCCCCGCGCGCGACGCGGCCCCGGCACGACTGTCATCATCGAGCCATGTCACGTCGTCCCGCTCCGGTCCTGACCGCATCGATCGTCCTCGCCGTCGGCCTGGCGACCACCCTGGCGGCGTGCTCCGGCGACGGCGCCGGCCCGGACGCCTCCCGTTCCCCGTCCGGAGCGTCGTCGAGCAGCAGCGCGAGCGGTGGCGACGGCGCCGCTCCGACGGACGACGGCACCGCGAGCGGTACCGGCAACGGCAGCGGCGTCGACCACCCTGACCACGTCGACTTCGAGAAGGTCGCCGCGCAGGGCGTCGCGGCGGCCGGCGGTGGCACGGTCGTCTCGATCGCCGGGTCCGGCGACTCGTGGACGGTCGTCGTCGCCGGACCGGACGGCTCCCAGACGCAGTCCGTGGTCTCGGCGACACTCGACCGCGTGACCTCCGGCCCGTTCCCGAAGCAGGTGGACGCGGCGACCCAGGCCGCCACGACCGCGCGTGCCGCCGCGCTGCAGACCACCGCGGCGAGTGCCGTCGCCGCGGCGACGGCGGCGGTCGGAGGCGGGGAGCTCGCGTCCCTCGTCCTCGACGGCACGGCCACCGCACCGACGTGGGCCGCCACGGTCACGACCGCGGACGGCACGCGGTCCGTCTCGGTCGACGGGATCACCGGCGTCGCGACCCCCGCCTGAGACGAACCGGGCCCGACCCCCGGCCGACGCACGAGGTGTCCCGAGCCTCGACCTCCGGCCCGGGCGCGCGGGCCCGGCGGTCGCCGTCAGACCTGCTCGCGGAGCGCCGCGGCCTTCCGCTCGACGACGCGCTCGAGTCCGGCGGCGTACTCCGCGAGGCGTGCGGCGACGTCCGGCTCCGACGAGCCGATGATCCGCGCCGCGAGCAGTCCCGCGTTCGCGGCCCCGTTGATCGCCATCGTCGCCACCGGGACACCCGCGGGCATCTGCACGATCGAGAGCAGCGAGTCGAGGCCGTCCAGTCGTGCGAGCTGCACGGGCACGCCGATGACGGGGAGGGTCGTCATCGAGGCGACCATGCCGGGCAGGTGTGCGGCTCCGCCGGCGCCGGCGATGACGACGCGGATCCCGCGGCCGGCCGCGGCGCGGGCGTAGCGCACCATCTTGTCCGGGGTGCGGTGCGCCGAGACCACGTCGGCCTCGAACGGGACGGCGAGCTCGGCGAGGGTGTCCGCCGCTGCCCGCATGGTGGGCCAGTCGGAGTCCGACCCCATGATGATCGAGACGAGCGGGGAGGGCGCGGTGGTGTCGGTCACGACACGAGGCTAGCCGAGCCCAGCGGACGCGATGCGTGCGCACCGCGCGCCACCGGACGGGAGGCTCGACCCGCTCCGACCGTGCGGGTCACCCCGCGCGGTTCCAGCGGCTCGTCCGCGCGTCAGTCGTCGAAGTGGGCGGCCGCTGCACGCGCCCGGTACACGACGTCGTCGACGTCGTCCCCGGTGACCGTCACGTGCCCGACCTTGCGGCCGGGTCGTGGGGACTTGCCGTAGAAGTGCAGCTTCGCGTCGGGGAAGGCCGCGAGCGCGCCGGGGTACCGGGCGGCGAGGTCGCCGTCGGCAGGTCCCCCGAGCACGTTCACCATCACCGCGACCGGGTCGTGCGACCCGGTCGCCCCGAGCGGCAGGTCGAGCACCGCCCGGAGGTGCTGCTCGAACTGGCTCGTCGTCGCGCCGTCGATCGTCCAGTGGCCGGTGTTGTGCGGCCGCATCGCGAGCTCGTTCACGAGGATGCGCTCGTCGGCGGTCTGGAACAGCTCGACGGCGAGCACCCCGGTGACACCGAGCTCCTCCGCGATGCGCACCGCGAGCGACTCCGCCGCGTCGGCGAGCCGGCCGGCGCTCGCGGGTGCCGGGGCGATGACCTCGGCGCAGACGCCGTCGCGCTGGACGGTCTCGACGAGCGGCCAGGCGACGATCTCCCCGGAGGGGCGACGCGCGACCGACTGGGCGAGCTCGCGGGTGAAGGGCACGAGCTCCTCGACGAGGAGCGCCTGGTCGGAGCCGGACTCGGCGATCGCCACGAACCAGTCGTCGACGTCCGAGGCGTCGGCGACCACTCGGACGCCCTTGCCGTCGTAGCCGCCGCGGGCGGTCTTGACGACGGCTCGCCCGCCGTGGTCGGCGAGGAAGGCACGGAGTTCCTCCGCGTGGTGCACGGCGGCCCAGTCCGGCACCGGCAGCCCGAGGTCGCTGAGGCGCTGCCGCATGACGATCTTGTCCTGGGCGACCGCGAGTGCCTCGGGTCCCGGGTGCACGGCGATCCCGGCCTCGACGAGACCCCGCAGGACGTCCTGTGGCACGTGCTCGTGGTCGAAGGTGACCGCATCCACCCCGCGGGCGAAGGCGAGGACCGTGTCGAGGTCGTGGTAGTCGCCCTCGGCGGTGGCGGCGATGGCCGCCGACATGCCCGGGCCCTCGGCGAGGACGCGGATGTCGAGACCGAGCTCGACAGCAGCGGGGACCATCATCCGGGCGAGCTGTCCGCCGCCGACGACTCCGACACGCAAGGCCATGCTGTGTGTTCCTTCCGCCGCTCCCACCGGTCGGTGAGAGCACGTTGTCTACAATGGAGGTTCTGCCGGTCGCCGACCGGCGCCTGCCGGGGTCCGCCCGGCCACCCACAACTCTACGGATCTTGGAGACGACGTGCGGCGACTCATCGCGCAGCTGGCCCGCTTCGGAGTCGTCGGAGCCGTCGGCTTCGTCGTCGACTTCAGCGTGTTCAACCTGCTGCGCGCCACCGTGCTGTCCCCCGACGAGGTGCACTCGGGGCCCTTCTGGGCGAAGGTGATCTCGACGGTGCTCGCCATCGCCGTGAACTGGTTGGGCAACCGGTACTGGACGTTCCGCCACCAGCGTCGGTCGGTCGCCGCGCGGGAGGGCGTGGAGTTCCTCGTCGTCTCGCTGGGTGGCATGGCCATCTCGCTCGGCTGCCTCGGGATCTCCCACTACGTGCTCGGCTTCACGTCGGCGTTCGCGGACAACGTGTCCGGCAACGTGATCGGGCTCCTGCTCGGCACCGCCTTCCGCTTCTGGCTCTACAAGGTGTGGGTGTACCACCCCGACCGGGTGCAGCAGGAGGCCGAGCGCACGGTCGTCACCGAGGACGCCCGGCTCCCGCACGAGGTCTGAACCGCCGCCGCGCAGGCCACCGGGGCACGGTGTCGTCCGTAGGATGGCTCGATGCGCCTCCGACCGACCGCCGAGCCCGCTGAGGACCCCGCCGGAGGCGACGCCCCCGGCCAGGACGGTGCGCCGCACCGGCGGTCGAGGCTCCTCGTCCTCGCATCGACCTTCCCCGCCCGGCCCGACGACGGCGTGCCCGCGTTCGTGCTCGACCTCGCGCGGCACGAGGCCGAGGAGTTCGACACCGTCGTCCTCACGCCCCGGGTGCCCGGTGCCGCCGCCGACGAGGTCGTCGACGGGGTCCGGGTGGTGCGCTACCCGTACTTCCCCCGACGGTTCGAGGACCTCGCCGACGGGGCGATCCTCGACAACCTCCGGGCCCGCCGCAGCCGCGTGCTGCAGGTCCCGGCCCTGCTCGTGGCGCAGTACCTGGCGGTCCGACGCGCGGTCCGGGCGGGTCGACCCGACGTCGTGCACGCCCACTGGGCCGTCCCGCAGGCCCTGGTCGCGACCCTCGCCGCGCCCCGGGTGCCGATGGTCGTCACCACGCACGGCGGCGACGTCTACGCCCTGCGCGCCGCACCCCTGGTGCGCCTGAAGCGCTGGGTGCTGCGACGTGCGGCGCACGTGACGACGGTCAACGGCGAGATGCGCGAGCGGCTCACCCGGTGGGGTGTCCCCGAGGCCGGGACGAGCGTCGTGCCGATGGGCGTCGAGACCGGGCCGGCCGCAGCCGCCCGGGCACGGACCGCACGGGTGCCGGGACGGGTGGTGGCCGTCGGTCGGCTCGTCGAGAAGAAGGGCTTCGCGGTCCTCCTCGACGCGCTGCGACGCATCGACGACGTCGCGTGGGAGCTGGTCGTCGTCGGTGACGGCCCGCTCCGCGCCGGACTGGAGCGGCGGGCCGCAGGACTGCCGGTGACCTTCGTCGGTCAGCGCGGGAAGGACGAGGTCCTCGACGCACTGGCGTCCGCCGAGGTGGTCGTGGTGCCGTCCGTCCCCGCGTCGAACGGCGACCAGGAGGGGCTCCCCGTGACGCTCCTCGAGGCCGCCGCCGTCGGGGCCACCGTCGTCGCGAGCGACATGCCGGGGATCCGCGACGTCGTGCAGGACGACGTCTCCGGTCTCCTCGTGCCGCCCGGCGACGTCGACGCGCTGGTCTCGGCGCTCCGGCGCGCCCTCACCGACCGGGACGGGCGGGAGCGGTGGCAGACCCGGGCCGGGCGGGTCGCGGAGTCCTACACCGGTGACCGCATCGGCGAACGGTACCGGGCGGTGCTGCGGGCCGCGGCGGGGCAGCGCACCGACTGACCGCGCGCGGGCCCGGTCAGCGAGCGACCGCGCCGATCACCGCCCCATGCCGCGCACGGTGAACCCGGCGGCGGTCCACGCGTCGCGGTCGAGGCAGTTCCGGCCGTCGAGCACGACGGGTGCGGCGACCAGGTCGGCGACGACCCGCGGGTCGAGCTCGCGGAACTCGGCCCACTCGGTCAGCACGAGCACGAGGTCGGCGTCACGCAGCGCCTCGGCGGCGGAGTCGACGGTCGCGACCTCCGGGCGAACCCGGGCTGCGGTGTGGTTCGCGGCGGGGTCGTACGCCAGCACCGTCGCCCCGAGCTCGACGAGGCGTGCGGCGATGTCGAGCGCCGGTGAGTCGCGGACGTCGTCCGAGTTCGGCTTGAACGCGAGACCGAGCACGGCCACGCGGCGCCCCGCGACGGAGCCGCCCAGCAGCTCCCCGGCGAGGGTCGCCACGTGGGCGCGACGCCGCAGGTTGATCGCATCGACCTCGGCGAGGAACCCGAGTGACCGTCCGACGCCCAGCTCGTCGGCACGCGCCTGGAACGCGCGGATGTCCTTCGGCAGGCACCCGCCGCCGAACCCGAGGCCGGCGTTCAGGAACTTCCGGCCGATCCGGTCGTCGTACCCGATCGCGTCGGCGAGCGCCGTGACGTCCGCCCCGGCGACCTCGGCGATCTCCGCCATCGCGTTGATGAACGAGATCTTCGTCGCGAGGAACGCGTTCGCACTGATCTTCACGAGCTCCGCCGTGGCCAGGTCGACCACCAGGCGGGGCGTCCCCGCGGCGAGCGCCTGCGCGTAGACCTCGTCGAGCGCGGCGACGGCACGCTGGCCCGCGTCGCCGTCCGGGACGCCGTAGACGAAGCGGTCGGGCGAGACGGTGTCCTGCACGGCGAAGCCCTCGCGGAGGAACTCCGGGTTCCACACCAGGGTGGCACCGGGGACGGCGGCGCCGACCTCGGCGGCGAGGCGCGCAGCGGTGCCGACCGGGACGGTCGACTTGCCCACGACGAACGCACCGTCCGTCAGGTACGGCGTGAGCGAGGCGACGGCGGCGTCGACGTACCGCATGTCCGCGGCGCCGGTGGGACCCTGCGGGGTGCCGACCGCGAGGAAGTGCACGGTGGACCCGGCGACCTCGGCCATGTCCGTGGTGAAGCGGATGCGCCCGGAGGCGAGCGCCTCGGCGAGGGTCTCGGGCAGTCCGGGCTCGAAGAACGGGGCCTCGCCCGCGGCGAGCCGCTCGATCTTGACCGGGTCGACGTCGACCGCGACGACCTCGTGTCCGAGCTTGGCCATGGAGGCGGCGTGCACGGCACCGAGGTACCCGCAGCCGATGACGGAGATGCGCACGGGACGACGCTACCCGACACCGTGGCCCGACCCTGCCGGGACACGGTGATCATGAGGTGAACTCGGCTCCGGTCAGTACCCGCCGACGATCTCGTCCCAGTCGGGCTCCCGGTGCCGACGCCGGGCCTCGTGCGCCTCGACGAGGTCGTGGAGCACGGCCACCACGAGGTCCGCGTGCGGCACGTCCCCGAGCACGACGGGCGTCTCCTCGCCGGGGAAGACGAGCACGTCCCCGGACCGCCACACGCCCTGCAGCCCGCGCCGGCGCACCGTCACGTCGTACCCCCGCGAGTGCAGGAGCTCCCGGCGCGTGCGCGTCCCGAGACCGTGCACCACGACGAGCCGCCGGGTGGTCACGACGTACCGCTCCGACATCCACCGCAGCAGCGGCACGAGCCCGCCGAGCACGACGAGGAGCACCGTCAGGCCGGCGACCACCGCGTTCAGCCAGGCGAGCTGCGCACGGAAGACACCGAAGCCGAACCCTCCGGCCAGGGCGACGAGCGCCACGAAGACCGCGGGGCGGACGAGCCGGCGCGCATGCGGTCGGAGCCGCGCGACGACGCGTTCGGGCGGCGGCTCGGCGGTCATGCCGTCATGCATACCGCAGGTGGGTGAGGTCCCCCACCGCGACGCCCCTGGATCGCCCGTCCCGATCCCGGATCGTGATGCGGCCGTCGTCGTCGATGCCCGTGGCGTCGACGACGTCGACGGTGCCGTCCGGCAGCACCAGACGGACGCGGCGACCGATCGTGCCGCAGGCCGCGCGGACGCGGGACCGGACCGCCCCGGTACCGGGACCTCCCGCGACCAACGCGCGCACCGCCTCCAGGACGGCCGCGGACCAGTCGGCCAGGACCGCGTCGGCCAGCGTGACGGCGTCGTCGCGTGCGCCCGCGACCGCGAGCGACGTGGCGGTCGGCGTGGGCAGCGCATCGGCCGGGATCGTCAGGTTGACGCCGGCGCCGACGACGACGCTGCCGTCCGCCGCCACCTGGCAGAGGATGCCGCACACCTTGCGCCCGTCGACCAGCACGTCGTTCGGCCACTTCACGAGGACGCGCGGCTCCGTCGGGGACGTCGCGTCGGCCTCCGGACGGGAGGCGCGACCCGGCTCGTCGACGTCCGCCAGCACCGCGGACACCGCGTCGCGCATCGCGGTGCCGGCCACCAGGGGCAGCCACCCGCGGTCGCGGTCGTCCAGGTCGGCGCGCAGGAGCAGGCTCACCGCGAGGGTCTGCCCGGCGGGCGCGCTCCAGGACCGGTCGAGCCGCCCACGCCCGGCCGTCTGGTCGAGCGTGGCCACGACGCTGCCGTGCGCCCGACCGGGCGCGGCGGCCAGCAGGTCGGCGTTCGTGGAACCGGTGCGCTCGACGTGGTCGAACAGCCCGCCCGCGGCCTCGACGACGGCGCGGGCACGCGGCAGGACCGACGGGACGGGTGTGGACATGCACGCAAATCTACGGGCAGGAACCGTGGGGGTCCTCCAACCGGCCCCGTCCCGCCCGCCGGTAGGGTGAGCGGGTGACCACAGGAGACACCCCCGACCTCTCGACCACGGCCGGTCGCCTCGCGGACCTGCGCGACCGCTACCACGAGGCCGTGACCGCCGCGGGCGAGGCCGCCATCGCCAAGCAGCACGCGAAGGGCAAGGGCACCGCCCGCGAGCGCATCGAGCAGCTCCTCGACGAGAACTCCTTCGTCGAGTTCGACGAGTTCGTCCGCCACCGCACCACCTCGTTCGGCATGGACGCCAAGCGCCCCTACGGTGACGCCGTGGTGACCGGCGTCGGCACGATCCACGGCCGCAACGTCGCGGTCTACGCGCAGGACTTCACCGTCTTCGGCGGATCGCTCGGCGAGGTCGCCGGCGAGAAGATCGTCAAGGTCATGCAGCACGCGCTGAAGACCGGCGTCCCGATCATCGGCATCCTCGACTCCGGCGGCGCCCGCATCCAGGAGGGCGTCGTCGCCCTGGGCAAGTACGGCGAGATCTTCCGCCTCAACACGCAGGCGTCCGGGGTCATCCCGCAGATCTCCATCGTGATGGGTCCGGCCGCCGGCGGTGCGGTGTACTCCCCCGCCCTCACCGACTTCGTGATCATGGTCGACAAGACGAGTCACATGTTCGTCACCGGCCCGGACGTCATCAAGACCGTCACCGGCGAGGACGTCGGCTTCGAGGAGCTCGGCGGGGCCCAGACGCACAACGCCGTGTCGGGTGTCGCGCACTACCTGGCCGAGGACGAGACCGACGCGCTCGACTACGCACGATCGCTCGTCGGGTTCCTGCCGGACAACAACCTCTCCGACCCGCCCGCGTACGACGTCGCGCCGGAGCTCGAGACGACCGACGCCGACCACGAGCTCGACGTCGTCATCCCCGACTCGACGAACCAGCCGTACGACGTCACGACGATCGTCGAGCACATCGTCGACGACGGCGAGTTCCTCGAGGTCCAGCCGCTCTTCGCGCCGAACATCATGATCGGCTTCGGCCGGGTCGAGGGCCGCACGGTCGGCATCATCGCGAACCAGCCGCAGGCGATGGCCGGGACGCTGAACATCGACGCCGGCGAGAAGGCCGCGCGCTTCGTGCGGTTCTGCGACGCGTTCGGCATCCCGATCCTGACGCTCGTGGACGTCCCCGGGTACCTGCCCGGCACCGACCAGGAGTGGACCGGTGTGATCCGCCGCGGCGCCAAGCTGCTGTACGCGTACGCCGAGGCGACCGTGCCGCTCGTCACCGTCATCACGCGGAAGGCCTACGGCGGCGCGTACATCGTGATGGGGTCGAAGCAGCTCGGCGCCGACATCAACCTGGCGTGGCCGACTGCCGAGATCGCCGTCATGGGCGGCCAGGGTGCCGTCAACATCCTGTACCGCGCCGAGATCAAGCGTGCTGAGGAGGCGGGCGAGGACGTCGCCGCGGTCCGCACCCGGCTCGCGAACGAGTACACCTACAACGTGGCGTCGCCGTACCTGGCGGCCGAGCGCGGCGAGCTCGACGGCATCATCCAGCCGCACGCGACGCGCGTCTCCGTCATCAAGGCGCTGCGGGCGCTCCGGGGCAAGCGTGCCTCGCTGCCGCCGAAGAAGCACGGGAACATCCCGCTCTGATGGGCAGGCACGCAGCACACGTCCCCGCGGACGCCACCGTCACCGCGGAGGCCACCGTCCCTGTCGCGGCCGACGTCCGCGTCGTCTCCGGCGACCCGTCCCCCGAGGAGCTCGCAGCCGTCGTCGCCGTCCTCCAGCGGCAGGCGGACGAGGCCGCTGCGCTCGGCCGGGCCGAGGTCACCGACTCGCCGCGAGCCGGCTGGGACGCGTCCGCCCGGGGCCTCCGTCGTCCGCTCGACCACGGTCGTGGCGCCTGGAGCCGGTCGCTGCGCTGACCACCGCGTCGTGTGCGCGGACCAGCGCGCGCACCTGAGACCCCCGCCGTCCACCGGCGGGGGTCTCGTGCATCCGGGGGTACCGGCGGCGCCGTGTACCCCTGTCGCCCTGCACACCGCCGACCTCGCCGCCCGGTTGCACGGTGCACTTCCCGGTCGGTCTCCCCTCCATCGGGGGACAAGGCCGGTGCGGAACGGCCGGTCGTTCGTGATTTGTCCCCCATAATGACGACTGACACGGGCCCGCAGTGCGGGCATAGTTGTTCGTGTTCGGTGTCCTTCACAGAAGAACATCGTTGGTCGGTGGCCGACTAGGGTACGACGCCTCCGACCAGCTGCGAGCCAGGGCGACATTCGGGTTGTCGCTCAGGCTCGGGTCGTGAACGGGCCGGCCCCTCGGGACCGGCCCGTTCCCCGTTTCCGGACTGACTCGGCTCGGCTCGGCTCGGCTCGCGAGCGTCCTCAGACCGCCGCGCGGCGCGGGATCTCGGTCCAGAGCACCACGGAGTCGTCCTCGTCGTCATCGTCGTCGGTACCGGCACCGAGTGCCGCGGACTCGCTCGCCGCGGTGTCCAGCCGCAGCCCGACGATCGTGACCGCGGCGTCCGACCCCTCGCCCACCGTGCGCACGATGACGTTGTCGGCATCCCGGGCACGGCGCAGCGCGTCTGCGATCTCGGCGTGCACGCGGCGGAGGTCGTCCATCTCGAGGTCGTCGAGACCGCCGTCGTCGTGCAGCTGCACCGTGGCGCCTCGACGCCGCAGGCGCATGACCTCGTCGCGCACGTCGTCCGACAGCAGCGCCCGACCGCGGATCTCGTCGCGGATCGCCTGCTCGAGGTGCAGGCACTCCGCGCGCTCGGCGTCGGTCAGGTCCCCGTCCTGCTCGATGACCCGCTGGAGCATCGGCAGCGCCATCCTCGTGGTCTGGCTCAGGCGGAACTGCCGCTCGAACACGTGCGCGTCCTGGGCAGCCTGCCAGTCCGCGGTCTCCTGCTCGGCGCGGAGGAACTCCTGGGTGGTCCGGGTCGCCCGGGCCATCGCCACGGCGAAGCCGGTGGCGACCGCGACCCACGTCAGGTTGCCGACGAGGCCCAGCTCCCCGAACGCGCCGGGCCCGGCCCAGGCGACGCCGAAGAGCGTGACGAACGCCACGCCGACCCACGCGAAGGCTCGGCGTCCGCGGACGACGAGCACGACCATGAGCGTGCCGATCGCAGCGATCCACCAGGTGGTCGAGTCGTTCTTGTCCGCGAGGTCGACCACGGGTGCTGCGATGACCGGCATGACGAGCGCCGTCGCGAGGCAGAAACACGCGGCCCAGATCGGCAGCGTGCGGCCTGGCAGGAAGATCGCGACGGCGCTGGCGGCTGCGTAGAGCGCCATGCAGGTGAGCACGGGACCGACCTCGCGGACCACCCCGAAGGACGCCACGCCGAGCACGAGGTGGAAGAGCGAGAAGAGCGCGGCGAGCCCGATCGCGATGCCGGCCGGCAGCGAGACCCTCATGCGCGCTCCTCCGGGTGCCACTCGAGCCGGATCCGTGTCCCCGCCCCGGGGTTGCTCGCGACCACCGCCGTGCCGCCCACGGCCTGCACGCGCTCGATGATCGACCGACGGACGCCGAGCCGTGCGGCCGGGACGGCGCCGAGGTCGAAGCCGGCGCCGTCGTCGCCGACCTCGACGTGCACGGCGCCCCCGCGCTGCTCGACCCGGACCCACCGGTCGACCTCCGGCCCTCCGGCGTGCTGCACGCTGTTGACCGAGGCCTGCAGCGCCGCCGAGGCCAGTGCGTCCGCCACCGTCGCGGGGAGCCTCATGCCCCCGACCGGCGCATCACGGAGGTGCACCGGGGCCGCGAGCGCGCCGACCGCCGCGGTGATCCGACCACGGAGGTCGTGCACCGTCACCGGCGGGGCCTCCCCCGGCACGTCGGCCGCGGCGGCACCGAGGTGGTCGATGGCGTTGCGGGCCATGCGTGCGGCGAGGGCCTTCGCCTCGGGCGTCTCCGCCCGCGCGGCCGAGAGCAGCGTCGTCAGGACGCTGTCGTGCACGATCGCGTCCACCTGCACCCGCTCGACCTCGGTCGCGTGCTCACGGATCGCGAGCGAGTAGCGCCGGACCGCCGTGGCCTGTGCCGTGTCCACGGACGCGGCCGCCCGGCGGAGGAGCACCGCGATGACGAGGACCGCACCGCTGAGGATCGCCGTGTAGACGCCCTGGAGCACCGCGCTGGCACCGGCGTCACCACCGGCCGGGGTGAGCCGCACGACGACGTACACGGCGGGCACGAGCGCGGTGTAGACGGTCGCGCGCCACGGGGCGAACCCCATCGCCGCCGCCGTCGACCCCACGGTGAGGAACCACCACGGCCAGGGGTACTGGTCGTCCGGAATGTCCTCGCGGACGGTGAGCGGCCAGGTGACGAGCACGACGAGGAGCAGCAACGCGCACACGATCTGGGCGACCTGCGCCCAGCGCTGCGCGAACGCGGACACCCCGACCGCGACGAACGAGGCGCCGAGGGCCACCGCCGCGACCGGTCCCCACACCGGGTCGAGGTACGGCAGCTGTCCGACGACCTGCGGTGCGTAGACGGCACCGTAGGCGACCGCGGCGATCGCGATGAGGACCGCGAAGAGCCGTTCGACCGACGCCTGCGTGATCGTCGGACGCACCCCGCGCAGGGGGTCGGCACCGAACGGTGCCGGCTCGGCCGGGATCGCGCCGTCCGCCGGTCGCGCCGCTCCGGCTGCTCCCGCCGGGGCCCCTGCCGACCGCGCCGGCCCGGCCGTGGTGGCCATCCCGGTCAGCGGCCGTCGGTGTCGGGGTCGATGCCCGAGTCGAGCCCGGGCAGGATGCCGTCCTCGACCGCACGGCGGAGCAGGTCGACCTTGGTCGGCGCGGGACGGCCCACCTCGACGTACTTCACGCGGATGCGGTCGAGGTACTCGCGCGCCGTCGAGTACCCGATGCCGAGCTGCTGGGCCGCGAGCTTGAGCGGCAGGCCCGAGGCGTACAGGTGCAGGATCTCGCGTTCACGGCGACCGAGCTGCGCCTTGGCGAAGTCCCGGTCGGCGTCGATCGCGCTCGCCCACTCGAGGTTGTTGAGGACGTCCCCGCGGGCGACGGTCGCGACGGCGGCCATGACGGTCTTCGTGGCGGACGACTTCGGGATGACCCCGGCCGCCCCTGCGGCCAGTGCCTCGCGCACGCTCGCGACGCGGTCGGCGATCGAGTGGACGAGGACCGCGGAACCGGTGCCCTGCACACCCTTCACGTTCGCGGTCACGGTCGATCCGTCGCCGAGCGACAGGTCGAGCACGACGACGTCGACCTCGCGCCCGCCGAGCTGCGCGACGTACTCGGGCACGCTCGCGGCGGTGAGCACCACCTCGAACCCCTCGTTCTGGCACGCCGCCTGGATGCCGAGCCGCACGGACTCGTGGTCGTCGACGATCGCGACGCGGACGGGCCTGGTGGCCAGTCCGGTCGCTCCGCTGCTGGTGTTCGTGTCTGCTGCCACGGTGGCCTCTCGTTCCGATGCACGCCCGGCCCCTGTCGCCGGGAGCGATCACCGACCAAGGATACCCAGGTCGGACCCAGACTCGGAGTTGTGGGACACCGCGTCACACTGCGGCCTCGGGGTCAGGCGATCGGCACCAGGCGCGCGACCGCCTCGAGGTGGTGGGTGTGCGGGAACAGGTCGAACGCCCGCAGTGCCTCGAGCCGGTACCCGAGGTCGGCGAACGTCGCCACGTCGCGCGCCAGGGCGACCGGGTCACACGCGACGTACACGACCTGGGCGGGCTGGAGCGCCGCGACCTGCACGACGACCTCGCGCCCGGCACCGGAGCGCGGCGGGTCGAGCACGACGGTGCCGGCGCGGAAGCGCTGCAGTTCGGGTCGCGACGCGTCCGCGGCCGTCCGCGCGAGCCAGCGGTCCACCCGGCCGGTCTCGGCGCGCGCGCCGATCCACTCCGCCAGGTTCTCCTGCGCGTGCTCGGTGGCCCGGGGCGCGCTCTCGACGCTGGTGATGCGGGCCTTCGGGCCGACGACGTCCCCGAGCGCCGCAGCGAGCAGTCCGACGCCGCCGTACAGGTCGAGGTGCTGCCCCTCCGGGTCGAGGCGGTCACGGTCGACCAGGTCCTGCACCGCCGCGGTGAGCACGGCCGGGGCCTGGCGGTGCACCTGCCAGAAGCCGTTGTCGTCGACGGTGAACGAGCGCTCCCCCACGAGCTCGGTCACGACGGTGGGCTTCTGCTCGTCGATCACGAGCCGGGCCCCCTCGGCGCCGCTCGGTGCGAGGACGTCGACGACCGACGCACCCGGCATCGCACCGCGTCCGAGCGGCGCGCTCTCCTGCACCCGCGCGGCGGCGAGCGGGAGCGAGGTCACCGGCACGACCGTGTGGGAGCGCGAGGCGAACGGGCCCGCCGTGCCGTCCTCGTCGACGTGCAGCCGGACACGCGTGCGCCAGCCGAGGCCGTTCGCCTCGTCGTCGCCGGGAGCGGCCTCGACCACGACGTCGTGCCCGAGGACCTCGGTCAGGTCGGTGCGGGCGAAGCGGGAGAACGCGTCGACCAGGACGTCGTGCTTGAGCGTGCGCTGGTGCGGCAGGGCGATGTGCCCGAACTCCGCCCCGCCGGCGCGCACCGCGGGGTCGCGGTCGAGGGCGGCCTCCGGCCAGACGTGGTCGACGCGGTGCTCGCTCGGCGTCACGACGGACACCGTGTCGGCGCGCCAGAACGACTTCTTCCGGTCCTCGGTCACGCGCGCCACGACGCGCTCGCCCGGCACCGCATCCGAGACGAAGACCACGCGCCCCTCGTGCCGTGCCACCGAGATGCCGCCGTGGGCGATCCCGGTGACGTCGAGTTCGAGCAGCGTTCCGACGGATTCACCCATGGTTCGATGTTCCCATGCGTCTGTACCTCGCGAGTACCTCCCCCGCCCGCCGCGCACTCCTGGCGCAGACCGGCATCGAGCCGGTGCTCGTCGCACCGGGGGTGGACGAGGACGCTGCGGTCGCCGCCGCGCGGGCCGAGCTCGGTCGCGACCTCACCGGCCCCGAGCTGGTCGGACTCCTCGCGGTCGCCAAGGCGGACGCGGTCGCCGACGCCCGGGTCGCCGGCTCCGCGGTCGACGGCTTCGTGTTCGGCGGCGACTCCGCCTTCGAGGTCGACGGGGTCCTGCACGGCAAGCCGCACGACCCGGAGGTGGCGAAGGAGCGGTGGCGTCAGATGCTCGCCGCGGGCGGCGGAACGCTGTGGAGCGGCCACTGCGTCGTGGACCGGCGGCTGGACCGCGGACCGGCCGACGCCGTCGACGCGGGTGGGGGCCGGTCGGGAGGCGCGGGCCGGACCGGCACCGTGCCTCCCGTCCGGCGGGTGGCCGCGTCGGGCGGCGGGCCGCTCGGCACCGCCGGCCACCTGGGCGACGTCGCGCCCGGCGGGTCCACGCTGGTCGCCGCCGGCGACCACGTCGTGGCGGTGGACAGCGCGGTGCTGACCTTCGCCGAGGACGTGTCCGCCGACGAGATCGACGCCTACGTGGCGACGGGCGAGCCGCTCGAGGTCGCTGGGGCCTTCACGATCGACGGGCGGGCCGCCGCCTACATCACCCGGATCGACGGCGCACCGTCGGCCGTGGTCGGGCTGTCCCTGCCGGTGCTGCGGTCGATGCTGCTCCGCGGCTTCGGTGTCGCCTGGCACGATCTGTGGGAACTGTAGACATCCACACTGCTCGGCGCGGTTTCTTTGTACGTGCCGGTCAAAACCGGCCGCCGCTGCACGAATACGCTGACGTACCATGCCCCGTATCAGCAAGGTCCTCATCGCGAACCGCGGCGAGATCGCCGTCCGCATCATCCGCGCGGCTCGCGACGCTGGCAAGGCCTCGGTCGCGGTGTACGCCGACCAGGACCGCGACGCCCTCCACGCCCGCCTCGCCGACGAGGCCTACGCGCTGAACGGCACCACGAGCGCCGACACCTACCTCGTGATCGACAAGATCATCTCGGTCGCCCGCCGGTCCGGCGCTGACGCCGTGCACCCCGGCTACGGGTTCCTCGCCGAGAACGCCGACTTCGCCCGTGCCGTCATCGACGCCGGGCTCACCTGGATCGGCCCCTCGCCGGAGTCGATCGAGCAGCTCGGCGACAAGGTCTCCGCGCGCCACGTGGCCGAGAAGGTCGGCGCGCCGCTCGCGCCGGGCACCATCGAGCCCGTCGCGGACGCTGCCGAGGTCATCGCGTTCGCGGACGAGGTCGGTCTGCCGGTCGCCATCAAGGCGGCCTTCGGCGGCGGCGGCCGTGGCCTGAAGGTCGCACGGACGCGCGACGAGGTCGCCTCGCAGTTCGAGTCGGCGACGCGCGAGGCCATCGCCGCGTTCGGTCGCGGTGAGTGCTTCGTCGAGAAGTACCTCGACAAGCCGCGCCACGTCGAGACCCAGTGCCTGGCCGACGAGCACGGCAACGTCGTCATCGTCTCCACCCGCGACTGCTCGCTGCAGCGTCGCCACCAGAAGCTCGTCGAGGAAGCTCCGGCGCCGTACCTGACGCCCGAGCAGCAGACGCGCCTGTACGAGTCGTCGAAGGCGATCCTCCGCGAGGTCGGCTACGTCGGCGCCGGCACGTGCGAGTTCCTCATCGGCGCGGACGGCACGGTCTCGTTCCTCGAGGTGAACACCCGCCTGCAGGTCGAGCACTGCGTCTCGGAAGAGGTCACGGGCATCGACCTCGTCCGCGAGCAGTTCCGGATCGCCGAGGGCGGCACGCTCGACTACGAGGACCCCACCCCGCGCGGCCACTCGTTCGAGTTCCGCATCAACGGCGAGGACCCGGGCCGCAACTTCTTCCCGGCGCCCGGTCCGGTCCACGCCTTCACCGCTCCCTCGGGCCCCGGCGTCCGCGTCGACTCCGGCGTCGTGTCCGGTGACGTCGTCTCCGGCTCGTTCGACTCGATGCTCGCCAAGCTCGTCGTCACCGGTGCCACCCGCGAAGAGGCGCTCGAACGTTCCCGTCGTGCCCTCGCCGAGTTCGAGGTCACCGGTCTGCCGACCGTGCTGCCCTTCCACCGCGCGGTCGTGTCGGACCCCGCGTTCGCGACGGACGACGAGACGCCGTTCAGCGTGTACACGCAGTGGATCGAGACCGACTTCCAGAACGACATCCCCGCCTGGAGCGGCTCTCCCGAGGAGCTCCCCGCACCGGCAGCGCGCGACAGCGTCGTCGTCGAGGTCCAGGGCAAGCGCATCGAGGTCACCATGCCCTCGATCGTCGGCGGTGGCGCCGCGGGTGCCGCGGGTCGCCGTCCGGCCGGCCCCTCCGCTCCCCCGAAGCGTCGCTCGTCGGGCGTCCGCGGCGGCCTGGCCTCGTCGGGCTCGGTGACGTCGCCGATGCAGGCCACGGTCGTGAAGCTCGCGGTCGCCGAGGGTGACACCGTGGTGAAGGGCGACCTGCTCGTCGTCCTCGAGGCCATGAAGATGGAGCAGCCCGTCCAGGCCCCGCGCGACGGTGTCGTGACCGGCCTGAACGCTCCCGTCGGCCAGACGATCTCGTCCGGCCACGTGCTGCTCGAGCTCGCGTAGCGCGGGGCCGTGCGGCGCGGCGCTACGCGGCACGCGCCGGCGCCCGCACAACCGAAAGCACCTCGCACCACGCGATTCCGTGGCGCGAGGTGCTTTCGGTTGTGCTGCGGCACATCGCGCCGTGCATCGTCCACGGGAGGCGTGCTCATCGGACGGTCGTGAAGCGGCGCCGCGTGGTCGGCACGCCCAACGCCAGCAGGACCGAGCGCAGCCGTCCGGTGTCGTCGGTCTCGGCGACGCTGACCCGGCCGAACGCCCGGACGTCGGGGTGGCGACGAAGACGGTCTTCTCGTTGCTTCTCCGCGACGAGGACGTCTGCGGCAGTCATGCCCGCGGCGCGCATCGACGGATCGGCGTACTTCACCCGACCGTCGAACTCGAGGACCACGCCCTGATCCGGGAACCAGAAGTCGACGAAGCCG
Source organism: Curtobacterium sp. NPDC087080 (assembly GCF_044745105.1). Lineage (NCBI taxonomy): Bacteria > Bacillati > Actinomycetota > Actinomycetes > Micrococcales > Microbacteriaceae > Curtobacterium > Curtobacterium sp. NPDC087080. Next base: position 112,282 of record NZ_JBIUZP010000003.1, read on the forward strand.
ACCGTGCCGGAGTCGTCACGGAACTCGTGCTGCAGCAACGGCGTCGGCGCCCCCACCTCGTCGAGCGCCACCCGAGCGACGGACTCCCCCGGTGACCCGGAGCGTCCGTCGGCGAGATCGAGGGCACGCTCGGCCCTCGCTCGGAACTGCACGGCGGCACTCGCGTCGAGCGCAGCGCGGAGCTCGTCGGGACTGCACCCACGTGCGAGCGCCCGGTCGATCGCCGGCACGCTCGTGCGGAGCGGACAGGTCAGCGCGAGGTCGACCGCCGTGCTCGCCAGATCGGTCAGGGCCCGCCCGTTGGCGACCATGAACGACGTCCGGAGCGTCCGCCCGAGGCCGGCCCGCTTGTGCACGGAACGCAGCGACTGGCCGGTCGACCGCAGCGGGTCGATGACCTCGACCGTCGCCGGGAACTCGCCGGGCCACGGCAGCCCGTGCAGTGCCGCGGCGGAAGCGTGCGAGACCACCAGCCGCGGTGCGAGACGGTCGTGCACCGCCTTGACCCGCGCGATGTGCCGCTCCCCCGGAGTCGCGCGTCGCCACTCGTCCGCAGCGACGAACCTGCCCGGCGTCAGTCGTACGAGCTCTCCGCGCAGGGCGCGATCGCGGTGGTCTCGCCCGCGCCGCCCGGTCTCGTCCGCGCCGCCACCGACCAGGACTTCCAACGTCGCCATGGGCCGAGCGTGACGTGCGCGCAGACCGGCCACGAGCCTCCCGGTAGAACCTGTGAACAGTACGCGCTCGTCCCCGCTCTGTGCAGGAGGACCGGTCGCCCATCGGGCCCGCACTCGACATCGGTCCCGAGACACCACACGTCTTAGCGTGGCGCCAGATGCTCGTGCACAACGGAAAGCACCTCGCGCCGGGTGATTCCGTGGCGCGAGGTGCTGCCGGTTGTGCAGATGGCGGCACGGCCGCCGCAGCAGCCGCGCCGGCGGTACGGCCGCCGGAGCAGCCGCGCCGCTACGACACGAGGGGGCGCACGTCGGCGGCGAGGGCCTCGACGAGCGCCTGCGCCTCGGCAGGGGTCTCGGCCACGGTGTCGATGTAGACCTTCACCTTGGGCTCGGTGCCGCTCGGGCGGACGATGACCCGTGCGCCCCCGTCGAGGTCGTAGCGGAGGATGTCGGACGGCGGGAAGCCCGAGGCCCCGCCCGAGTAGTCCGTCACCGAGACGACGGCACGACCACCGAGCGACGAGGGCGCCGACGACCGCAGGGACGCCATGACCTCGCCGATGCGCGACAGGTCGTCCACGCGGGTCGACACCTGCCCGGAGGCGAAGGCCCCGAACTCGGCGGCGAAGGCCTCGAGCTGGTCAGCGACCGTCTTTCCGGAAGCGGCGAGCGAGACGGCGAGGTCGAGCAGTGCGAGCGCGGCGGAGATGCCGTCCTTGTCCCGGACGACCGTCGGGTCGACCAGGTAGCCGAGCGCCTCCTCGTAGCCGAACACCAGGTCGGGCACGCGGGAGACCCACTTGAAGCCGGTCAGCGTGTCCCGGTACTCGAGCCCGTACCGCTCGGCGACCCGGGCCAGCGCGGGCGAGGACACGATCGACGCCGCCAGCGTCCCGCCCTGGCCGGAGGCCGCCGCTGCCCGCCAGCCGAGCAGCCAGCCGACCTCGTTGCCGGAGAGGCGGCGGAACGACCCGGCGCCGTCGGGGATCGCGAGCGCGAGGCGGTCCGCGTCGGGGTCGTTGGCGATGACCAGGTCGGCACCGACGGCGACACCGCGCGCGACCGACAGGTCCATCGCGCCCGGCTCCTCCGGGTTCGGGAAGGACACGGTGGGGAAGGCACCGTCCGGCTCGATCTGCTCGGGCACCACGGCGGGCTCCGCGAACCCCGCGGCCGCGAACACGGCGCGAGCGGTCTCCCACCCGACCCCGTGCATGGCCGTGTAGACGACCTTCGGCTGCGCGTCGACCGGGAGGGCCGGGGCCGGCACCGTCGCGGCCGTCGCCTCGACGTACGCCCGCGTGAGCTCCGGGCCCGCCACCGTGTAGTCCGTCGCGCGGACGAGGTCGCGGACGTCACCTGCGGCGACCGTGTCGATCGCCGCGGCGATCTCGCCGTCGACCGGCGGGACGATCTGGGAGCCGTCGTCCTCGCCCCCGAGGTACACCTTGTAGCCGTTGTCCCGCGGCGGGTTGTGGCTCGCGGTCACCATCACGCCCGCCCCGACACCGAGGTGGCGCACCGCGAACGCGAGCACCGGCGTGGGCAGCGCCGACGGCAGCAGCGTGACCTCGAGCCCGAGGCCGCGCATGACCTCGGCCGAGTCGCGGGCGAAGACGTCCGAGTTGACCCGGCCGTCGTACCCGATCACGACGCTGCGGTCGCGTCCGGTGTCGATCAGGAAGCGCGCGAGACCCGCGGCGGCCTGTGTCACGACGACGCGGTTCATGCGCTGCGGACCGGCGCCGAGCTCGGCGCGCAGCCCCGCGGTGCCGAAGGCGAGGCGTCCGGAGAAGCGTTCGCGGAGCGACGCGACGGCGGCCTCGTCCGCGGGGTCACCCGAGGCGGACGCGACGAGCGCGTCCAGCTCGGCGCGGGTCTCGTCGTCCGGGTCCTGCGACGACCACTGCCTGGCGGCGGTGAGCACGGCCTCCAGACCGTCAGCAGCAGCGCCCTCCGTGACGGGCTCGGTCCCCTCGCCGAGGTCGCCGTCCGCGATCGCGCCGTCCGAGGCGCCCTCCTGCCGGGTCACAGCGCCGCCACCACGCGGGCGAGGAGGTCGGCGATGACCGGCTCGGCCTCGCGCCCGGCCTCGAGGACCTCCGCGTGCGAGAGCGGGGTCTTCTGGATGCCCGCGGCGAGGTTCGTGATGAGCGAGAAGCCGAGGACCTCCATGCCCGCCTGACGCGCGGCGATCGCCTCGAGCGCGGTCGACATGCCGACGATGTGGCCGCCGATGGTCTTCGCCATCTGCACCTCGGCCGGGGTCTCGTAGTGGGGGCCGCGGAACTGCGTGTAGACGCCCTCGTCGAGGGTCGGGTCGATCGACTTCGCGACCTCGCGGAGCCGCGACGAGTACAGGTCGGTCAGGTCGACGAACGTGGCGCCCTCGAGCGGGCTGTCCGCCGTCAGGTTGATGTGGTCGCTGATGAGGACCGGCGTGCCCGGCTTCCAGTGCTCCTTGATGCCGCCGGCACCGTTCGTGAGCACCATGACGGTCGCACCCGTGGCCGCAGCGGTGCGGACGCTGTGCACCACGCGACGGATGCCGTGGTTCTCGTAGTAGTGCGTCCGCGCACCGATGACCAGTGCGTGCCGACCGTCCTGCAGGCGGATCGACCGCACCGTGCCGGAGTGGCCGGGCACCGCCGAGGCACTGAAGCCGGGGACCTCGGCCGCGGGGATCTCGGACACCGTCTCGCCGATGATGTCGGCCGCCCTGCCCCAGCCCGAGCCCAGGGTCAGGGCGATGTCGTGCCGCTCGATGCCGGACCGGTCGGCGATGACGGCGGCGGCGTCGCGGGCGACCTCGAACGGGTCGGCGGCGGGGTCGTTCAGCGGGTTCTCCGTGCTCATGCCCCAACTCTAGAGGCAGCGTCGGGAGCCGCTCAGTGCTCCCCGAGCGCCCGGTCGACCGCGGCGGTGATCTCGCCCTGGTCGAAGTGGTTCCGGATCACGATGACCTCGGCGTAGGTGTCCCCGATCGCCTCGACGAACTCCTGGCTCGTCAGGATCACGTTGGCGTCCTCCGCCACCGCGCGCACGGAGGCGACGTCCGCGGCGACGACCGACGCGGACAGCCCGAGCGTGCCGAGGGCCTTCTCGGCGTTCACCTTGAGGATGCCGCTGGAGCCGATCCCCGCACCGCAGATCGTCACGATCTTCACGCCGACACCCCCATGATCGCCCGGACCTCGTCCGCCGACGTCGCCGCCGCGAGCCGAGCGGTCACGGTGTCGTCGTTGAACGTGTTCGCGATGTCGCCGATCGACTCGAGGTGCGTCCCGACCTCGGCCACCGCGAGCCCGAGTACGACCGACACCGGGTCGTTGTGCGGGTGGCCGAACGACACGGGTTCGCGCAGCGTCACGACGGCCAGTCCGTCCCGCAGCACCGCGGGCCCCGGCCGGGCGTGCGCGAACGCGAGCCCGGGCGAGATGACGATGTACGGCCCGTGCTCGTCGACCAGGTCGATCATCGCGTCGGTGTACGGCGGCGTCGCGGCGCCCGAGTCGACGAGCGCACCACCGGCGATCCGCAGCGCGTCGCGCCACGAGGACGCGGTCGCCCCGAGCACGACGGCGTCGTCCGGCAACGGCGGGAGGGACATCGCTAGGCCTCCTGGTGTCCGGCCGTGATGGTCGCGATGATCTCCTCGCGGTCCTCGAGCGGCAGGAACGACCCGAGGGCGGCGTTGATCTGGAAGGCGGCGAGGTCGTCGAGGTCGTACCCGAAGGTGCCCGCCAGGAGCGCGAGCTCCTTCGACAGCGACGTGTCGCTCATCAGGCGGTTGTCCGTGTTCACCGTCACGCGGAAGCCGAGCTGGTACAGCACGTCGAAGGGGTGGTCGGCGAGGTCGTCGCCCCACGCGGCGATCGCGCCGGTCTGCAGGTTCGACTGCGGCGCGACCTCGAGCGGGATCTCGCGGTCGCGGACCCACGACGCGACCTCGCCGAGCGACGCGAGCGTCGAGCCGTCACCGGCGTCCGACAGCGTGATGTCCTCGAAGATCCGGACGCCGTGCCCGAGGCGCAGCGCACGACCGTCCACGAGGGCCGAGCGGATCGACGCGAGCCCGTCGGCCTCGCCCGCGTGCACGGTCACCGGGAACAGCTCCGACGCCAGGTACTCGAAGGCCGCGCGGTGGTTCGCCGGCGAGAACCCGGCCTCGGCCCCGGCGATGTCGAAGCCGACCACACCGCGGTCACGGTGCCGGACCGCCAGCTCGGCGATCTCGAGGGACCGGTCGGCGTGGCGCATCGCGGTGACGAGCTGACCGATCCGGATCGCACCGCCGGCGGCGCCGACGGCCTCCTCGATGCCGGCCTGCACCGCCTCGACGGTCTGGTCGAGGGTCAGCCCGCCCCGCAGGTGCTGCTCCGGCGCCCAGCGGACCTCGCCGTAGACCACGCCGTCGGCCACGAGGTCCTCGACGAACTCCTTCGCGACGCGGTGCAGCTGCGGTGCGGTCTGCATGACCGAGGTCGTGACGTCGAAGGTCTTCAGGTACTCGACGAGCGAGCCGCTGTTCGACTGCTCGGCGAACCACGCCCCCAGGGCCGCGGGGTCCGTCACCGGCAGCTCGATGCCCGCCTGGTCCGCCAGGTCGACGATCGTCGCCGGGCGCAGCCCGCCGTCGAGGTGGTCGTGCAGCGAGACCTTGGGCAGGTCGTCGATGGCCGCTCCGGCGTCGGGCAGGCGGTAGGTGGGGGCGTCGGCGCTCATGGTCCCAGGCTATCGGTGGTCGCCGACGCCGCGTCCGTCCCTGTGCACAACGGACGGCCGGACGGACCGGAGGCTCCCCACATCCGTGCGGGGAGCCTCCGGTCGTCGGCGTGGCCGGGTCGCGGCCGTGGCGCTCAGCCCGTGATGCGCTCGCGCACGATCGGTCCGCGCTCCGGCGCGGAGGACCCGATCGCCCATGCGCCCTCGAGCGACTCCAGTGCCCGGTCGAAGCGCGCCGGCTCGTCGGTGTGCAGCGTCCAGAGCGGCTGCCCGGCCGTGACGGTGTCGCCCGGCTTCACGTGCAGCTCGATGCCGGCGCCCGCCTGCACCGGGTCCTGCGCGCGCGCACGACCGGCACCGAGACGCCACGCGGCGATGCCGAACGGCAGGGCGTCCTGCTGCACGAGCACGCCGGACTCGCTCGCCGTGACCACGTGCTGCTCGCGGGCGACCGGCAGCTCGGCGGCGGGGTCGCCGCCCTGGGCCGAGATCATCCGTCGCCAGGTGTCCATGGCCCGGCCGTCGGCCAGCGCCGCCGCCGGGTCGGCGTCCGGCAGACCGGCGAGCCGGAGCATCTCCTCGGCGAGCGACACGGTCAGCGACACGACGTCGGCTGGTCCACCACCGGCGAGGACCTCGACCGACTCGCGGACCTCGAGCGCGTTGCCGATGGTCAGCCCGAGCGGGACCTCCATGTCGGTGAGCAGCGCCGACGTGGCGACGCCGGCGTCGTTCCCGAGGTCGACCATCGTCTGCGCGAGCTCCTTCGACGCTTCGTACGTCGGCATGAACGCGCCGGACCCGAACTTCACGTCGAGCACGAGCGCACCCGTGCCCTCGGCGATCTTCTTCGACATGATGCTCGACGCGATGAGCGGGATGCACTCGACGGTGCCGGTGATGTCACGGAGCGCGTAGAGCTTCTTGTCCGCCGGAGCCAGGCCGGAGCCGGCTGCGCAGATGACCGCACCGACGTCGGACAGCACCTGCATCATGCGGTCGTTCGAGATCGACGCCTGCCAGCCGGCGATCGACTCGAGCTTGTCGAGCGTGCCGCCCGTGTGCCCGAGCCCACGCCCGGACAGCTGCGGGACCGCCACGCCGAACGACGCCACGAGCGGCGCGAGCGGCAGCGTGATCTTGTCCCCGACACCACCGGTCGAGTGCTTGTCCACGGTGGTCTTGCCGAGGGCGTCGAAGGACATCCGCTCCCCCGACGCGATCATCGCGAGCGTCAGGTCCTTGATCTCCCGACGCTCCATGCCGTTCAGGAAGATCGCCATCGCCAGCGCCGCCATCTGCGGGTCCTCGACGTACCCGCGGGTGTAGGCGTCGACGAGCCAGTCGATCTCGGCGGTGGCCAGGGCGTCGCCCGAGCGCTTGGTACGGATGAGGTCGACGGTGTCGAAGGGCTCGACGGCCATGTGATCAGTGCTCCTGCTGGTAGGTGGCGAGCGTCCGCGGCCCGAACGCGTCCGGGAGGACCTCGTCGATGGTGCGGATCCCGGAGACGGTCTCGAGGAGCATGCCCTCGGTCGAGTGCTCGAACAGCAGCTGCCGGCACCGGCCGCACGGCATGAGCGTCGCGCCGTCGCCGTCCACGCAGGTGAACGCCACGAGCTTGCCGCCGCCGGTCATGTGCAGCTGCGACACGAGCGAGCACTCGGCGCACAGGGTCACCCCGTACGACGCGTTCTCGACGTTGCAGCCGGAGACGATCCGTCCGTCGTCGGTGAGCGCCGCGGCACCCACCGGGAACGACGAGTACGGGGCGTACGCCCGCCGCATCGCGGCGGTCGCAGCGTCCCGCAGGGCGCTCCAGTCGACGTCGACACTCGCGTCGACGTCGGCCCCGGAGCCGGCCTGGAGGCTCGTGCCCGGGTCCGTCCAGGACGGCTCGCCGGTCGCGGGGTCGGTGGCGACCGCGTCGCCGTCCGCAGGGTTCGTGTGGGTCATGTGCCGCGCCTCCAGGCCGTCAGCTCTTGGTGTACGGCTTGCCGGCGGCCGCCGGTCCACGCGACTGCCCGACCAGGCCGGCGACCGCGAAGATCGTGACCACGTAGGGCAGCATGAGCAGGAACTCGCTCGGCACCGGCGAGTCGATCGCGCCGAGGATGTTCTGCAGGTTCGACGCGAAGCCGAACAGCAGCGCCGCGAGCGTCGCCCGGATCGGGTCCCAGCGTCCGAAGATGACGGCGGCCAGGGCGATGTAGCCCGCGCCGGCGGTCATGTCCTTCGTGAACGGGCCGACCGCGTCGAGCGTGAAGTACGCACCGCCCAGACCGGCGATCGCACCCGCGAGCGACACGTTCCAGAAGCGCGTCCGCGCGACGTTGATGCCGACGGTGTCCGCCGCCTGCGGGTGCTCGCCGACGGCGCGGAGGCGCAGACCCCAGCGGGTCTTGAACAGCGCGAAGGTGACCACCGCGACCGCGACGTAGGCGAGGTAGACGACGACCGTCTGCTCGAAGAACACCGGGCCGATGACCGGGATCTGGTGCAGGACCGGGATCTCGAGCTTCGGGAAGCGCACGCCGACGTTGAGCGTCTGCTCGTTCGGCGAGAGCACCTGCGAGTAGAGGAAGCCCGTCAGGCCGGAGATGAACGCGTTGATGACGACACCGACGATGACCTGGTCGACCAGGTACTTGATGCTGAACGCCGCGAGGACGAACGACACCAGCACGCCGGCGATCAGTGCGCCGACCAGGCCGACCCACGCCGAACCGGTGAGCGAGGCGATCATCGCCGAGGTGAACGCACCGGCCAGGAACTGGCCCTCGATCGCGATGTTCACGACACCGACGCGCTCGGAGATCACGCCGCCGAGGGCACCGAACACGAGCGGGACGCTCAGGCCGAGGGCACCGACGAGCAGGCCGGGGACGGGGATCGTGTCGCCCGCGGCCGACCACGTGAGGAAGCCGACGACGAAGACGACCGCGAACACCGCGGTGAGCCAGAGCGGGATCCGGCGGGACGCGCGGACCTCGACGACGGCGTACACGGTGGCCAGGGCCAGCAGGACGATGACGACGATGCCGGTGCCGGTCGCGGGGAGCGGGACGTTCGGCAGCGCGAAGAAGTCGCCGCCGTTCGCCAGCCGGAACGTGGTGTCGCCGGCACGGTGCAGCACACCGAAGAACAGCAGCGCGAGCAGGGTGAACACACCGAACCCGATCGGGGCCTTCCAGCTCCGGGTCGTCTCGATCGGGCGGTCGGACAGCGCCGGCGCGGGCGCCGCGGTGGTGGTGGTGCTCATGCGGCGACCGCCTTCCGGGAGTTCTTCGCGGCACGACCGCGACGACGCGCACCCGGCTGCGGGATGCGGAAGATCGCACGGACGAGCGGCGGTGCGGCGATGAACAGGACGATGAGCGCCTGGATCACGCCGACGATGTCGATCGGGATGTCGTTCGCGGCCTGCATGGCGTAGCCGCCGTTCTTCAGCACGCCGAACAGGATCGCGGCCCAGAAGACGCCCCACGGCTTCGAGCGACCGAGGAGGGCGACCGTGATCGCGTCGAAGCCGATGCCGGCGTCGATGCCCGAGGTGAAGCCCGACGTCACGGCGCCCTGCACCTGGTAGGCGCCGGCGATGCCGACGAGCGCACCCGAGATGACCATCACCCAGATGGTGAGCGCGGGGACGCTCATCCCGGCGACACGGGCGGCGCGGGGGTTCTCACCGATCGTGCGGAAGCGGAAGCCGAGCGACGACTTGTTGACGAGCCACCACACCACGACCACGGCGACGAGCGCGACGACGAAGCCGAGGTCGATGCCGTACCGGGGACCGAACAGCGCGGGGAAGACCGCGCTCTCCTTCGTGGCGGGCGAGATCGGGTTCGAGCTGCCCGGCGCCTGCAGCAGCCCCGGCGTGCGGAGCAGGTAGCTGACGAGGTAGAGCGCGACGTAGTTGAGCATGATCGTCAGGACGACCTCGTTGGCGCCGGTGCGGGCCTTGAGGAGCCCGACCAGGCCACCCCAGACCGCACCGCCGACGATGCCGGCGACGACCGTGAGCGGGATGTGGATCGCGGCGGGGCCGTCGAACGAGAAACCGACCCACCCCGCGGCAGCGGCGCCGATGAGGATCTGGCCCTGGCCGCCGATGTTGAACAGGCCGGCGCGGAAGGACAGGGCGATGCCGAGGCCGGCGGCGATCAGCGGGACGGCGTAGTCGACCGAGCGGGTGATCGGGGCGATGGCCTGCGCGAACGAGCTCGCGCCGAAGTTGACGACGGAACCCTGGAAGAGCGACTTGTAGGCGCCACCGACCGCGCTCCCGACGGCCTGGAAGGTGTCGGTGGGGCGGGCGAAGAAGTAGCCCGCTGCCGCGCGCACGTTCTCGTCGGTGACGGCGATCAGGATGCCGCAGGCGACGAGGGCGAGGACGACGGCGAGGACCGTGACGAGCACGGAGCCGTTGACGATGCTCTGCAGCGCGGTGCTCCAGCGGTCACCGCCGGCGGCCCGACGCTCGGTGTCGTCCGCCGAGTCCGTCATCAAGTGCGGGGTGCCCTCGACGTCCTGCAGGCGGTCGTCGGTGGGTGCCTCGGTCGGGGTCGCCGACGTGCGGTCGTGCTCGGCCGGGGTGGCCGGCTGCGTGTTGTCTGGCGTGTTGCTCACGCTGCCAGCTCCGTTCCTTCAGGGAGTTCCCCCGCCATCATGAGGCCGAGGACGTCGCGCGGGGTGTCCGCGGGGACGATGCCGACGATGCCGCCGCGGTACATGACCGCGATCCGGTCGGCGAGCGCCACGACCTCGTCGAGCTCCGTGGAGACGACGATGACCGGGACACCGGTGTCGCGGGTCGCGACGATGCGCTTGTGCACGAACTCGATCGAGCCGACGTCGATACCGCGCGTGGGCTGCGCGGCGACGAACAGCCGCAGCTCGCGGCTCAGCTCGCGGGCGAGGACGATCTTCTGCTGGTTGCCGCCCGACAGCCGACCGGCCGCGGTGGTGCGCGACGGCGTGCGGATGTCGAACTCGGCGATCTTCTCGTCGGCGAACGCGTCGCGCTCGGCGGAGCGGATCGTGCCGGCCCGCACGAACTCGTCGTGGTCGGCACGGTCGAGCATGAGGTTCTCGGCGATCGTGAACTCGCCGACCAGGCCGTCCTCCTTGCGGTCCTCGGGCACGAAGCCCACACCCGCGTCGAGGACCTGCTTCACCGTGCGGCCGGTGAGATCCTTGCCGTCGAGCGTGATCCGGCCCGCGTGCACGGGCTCGAGGCCGATGATCGCCTCGGTCAGCTCGGTCTGTCCGTTGCCCTGCACGCCGGCGATCGCGAGGACCTCGCCCCGGCGGACGGTGAACGAGACGTCGTCGACGAGCACGACGCCCGACGGGTCGGTGACGGTGACGCCCTCGACGACGAGGGCGTCCTCGCCGCCGGACGCGGGCGTCTTGTCGACGACGAGCGAGACGGCGCGACCGACCATGAGGGCGGCCAGCTCGTTGTTCGTCGCGGTCGGCGAGGCCTCGCCGACGACCTTGCCGAGGCGGATGACCGTGATCCGGTCGGCGACCTCGCGCACCTCGCGCAGCTTGTGCGTGATGAAGACGATCGCGGTCCCGGCCTCGCGGAGCTGGCGCATGATGCCCATCAGCTCGTCGGTCTCCTGCGGCGTCAGGACGGCGGTCGGCTCGTCGAACACGAGGACCTTCGCGTCCCGGGACAGCGCCTTGATGATCTCGACGCGCTGCTGCACGCCGACGGGCAGGTCCTCGATGCGGGCGTCCGGGTCGACGTCGAACCCGAACCGATCGCTGATCTCGCGGACGCGCTTGCGGGCGCCGGCCAGGTCGAGTCGTCCGCCGAATGTCGTCTGCTCCTGACCGAGCATGACGTTCTCCGCGACGGTGAACACCGGCACGAGCATGAAGTGCTGGTGCACCATGCCGATGCCGGAGCGCATCGCGTCGCCGGGGCCGTCGAAGTCCTGGACGACGTCGTCCAGGAGGATCTCGCCCTCGTCGGCCTGGTACAGGCCGTAGAGCACGTTCATCAGGGTGGACTTGCCCGCACCGTTCTCGCCCAGGAGACAGTGCACCTCACCGGGTTCGACCGTGAGGGAGATGTGGTCGTTCGCGACCAGGGGGCCGAACCGCTTCGTGATCCCGCGGAGCTCGAGCTTCATGTTGTCTACTGCGTTCCTGTTGGTCAGCACGCCACCCCACGGTGGACGCGCGGAAACGCGGGCGGAGGATCGATCCCCCGCCCGCGTTCACCCGACTACTTGTCCGACTGCGTCTCGACCTTGATCGAGCCGTCGATGATGCCCGACTTGATCTTGTCGAGCTCGTCCTGCAGACCCGAGTCGACCTTCGACTCGTAGTCGTGGAACGGCGCGATGCCGACGCCGTCGTTCTTCAGGGTGCCGACGTACGGCTCCTTCGAGAACTTGTCGTCAGCCGCCTGCTCGACGACGTCCTTGACCGCCGGGCGCATGCCCTTCATCACCGAGGTGAAGGCGATGTCCTTGTAGCGGGGGTCGGCCTCGTACAGGTCGCTGTCCGCACCGATCAGGACGGAGCCGTTGTTCGCGTCCTTGATCGCCTCGGCCGCCGACTGGTAGATCGGGCCGCCGACGGGCAGGATCACGTCGGCGTCCTGGTCGAGCAGGGTCTGCGCGACCGACTTGGCCTGCGTGCCCGCCTCGAAGCCGCCGGTGAAGGAGCCCTTGCCGGTCTCGACGTTCCAGCCGACGACCTTGACGTCCTTCTTCTTCTGCTCGTTGTAGTACTTCACGCCGTCCGCGAAGCCGTCCATGAAGATGGTGACGGTCGGGATCTGCATGCCACCGAAGGTGCCGACGACACCGGTCTTCGAGTACGACGCGGCCGCGTAGCCGGCCAGGAAGGCAGCCTGCGAGGTGTCGAACGTGATCGGCTTGACGTTCTTCGCGTCGATCGAGTTGTCGTCGATGATCGCGAACTCGGTGTCGGGGTTCGCAGCGGCCTGCTTCTTCGTGGCGTCTGCCAGGTTGAAGCCGACCGTGATGATCATGTTGCAGTTCTGGTTGACGAGCTGCTCGATGTTCGAGTCGTAGACCGTGGCGTCCTTGGACTCGGCCTTGTTCGTCTCGGCGCCGAGGTCCTTCGCCGCGTCGAGCATGCCCTCGTAGCCGAGCTGGTTGAACGACTTGTCGTCGAAGCCACCGGCGTCGGAGACCATGCAGGGGCGGAAGTCGGTCTTCTTCGCCGAGGCGCTGTCGGACGGGGCGGCCGAGCAGCCGGCCAGGACGGCCATGGTGCCGACGAGCGCGAGGCCGCTGAGCACGACCTGACGGGTACGAGATGTCACGGGTTGGTTCCTCCGGGGGGCGGTGCCCGGACCACGTGCGTTCCGGGCGATCGTGGCGACAGTACACGACCGTCGGGTCGGTACAGAACGCCCCTGAGGGACTCCTGGGATCAGTTACCCGATCGCGACCCCGACGAAACGCGCCCGTAACGCCGACGTCCCCCGTCGCCGCCCGTCCGGGGGACGATGCGGGGATTTCGTGGTGGAGCGCTACAGCGGGCGACACCTGCCGTCGATCGTGCACGGAAGCACCAGTCGCGCGCCAGGACTCCGCGTCAGGCCGGGAGGAACTCGGTCAGAGCACGTCCCCGCGCCCGCTGACCTTGAGCGCGTCCACCACGCCCTTGACCCGCTGCGCGTTCGCGCTCGTGGTGACGAGCAGCGCGTCCGGGGTGTCGACGACGACGATGTCCTCGACCCCGATGAGCGAGATGAGCCGCTGGCTGTGCGCCACGACGATGCCGCTCGACGAGTCGGCGAGGATGCGCGCCCCGTCGCCGAGCACGGCGAGGTTGTTCGCCCGGCCGCCGGACTGCAGCTTCGCGAGCGAGGCGAAGTCGCCCACGTCGTCCCAGTCGAAGTCGCCGGGCACGACGGCCATCCGACCGGCGGCAGCGGCTGGCTCGGCCACGGTGTAGTCGATCGCGATCTTCTCGAGTCCCGGCCACACGGCGTCCACGACGGCGCCGCGTGACGAGGTGTCCCACGCGGCGGCGAGCTCCTCGATGCCGGCGAGCAGCTCGGGCTTGGTCCGGCCGATCTCGGCGAGCAGCACGTCGGCCCTGGCGATGAACATGCCGGCGTTCCAGAGGTACGAACCGTCCTCCAGGTAGCCGCGCGCGGTGTCCAGGTCGGGCTTCTCGACGAAGGACTTCACCGCGTGCACGGTCGAGGCGCCCTCCACGTCGAGCGCCGCGGCGTCGGCGTGGATGTACCCGAAGCCGATCGCCGGCTCGGTCGGGGTGATGCCGATGGTCGTCACGTAACCCGCGCGGGCGGCGGCGACGGCCTCCCGCACCGAACGGCGGAACCCGCGCGCGTCACCGATGACGTGGTCGGCGGCGAACGAGCCGATCACCACGTCGGGTTCGCGCCGACGGAGGATCGCCGCGGCGAGGCCGATCGCGGCCGTGGAGTCCTTCGGCTCGCTCTCGAGCACGACGTTGTGGTCGGCGACGCCGGGCAGCTGCGACTCGACGGCGGCCCGGTGCGCACGACCGGTGACGACCATGATCCGCTGGTCCCCGGCGAGCGGTGCGAGCCGGTCCCACGTCTGCCGCAGGAGCGAGGCGCCGGAACCGGTCAGGTCGTGCAGGAACTTGGGCGCGTCGGCGCGCGAGAGCGGCCAGAGCCGGGAACCGATGCCGCCGGCCGGGATGATCGCGTAGAAGTCCTCGAGTGCGTCTGCCACCCGCTCACCGTACCGGTGCGCCCGCACGTGACCTGGACGCCACCCGCACGGTCGCCGCACGCGACCTGCCGGGGCCGGCCGACGCTCCGGCGCGCCCCGTGGCGGACCGCACGCGACCGCGGGGGCCGCACCGTGCCTCCCGGCCGCCTGTTCACCGCCTGCGCGCCGCCCGTTCACCCGGAGCGCCCCGACCGGTCACGACCCGCGCGGAGCATGGGACGCACCATGAGCGCACGCAGCGTGGAGCGCGGCACGTCCCAGCGGACCGTCGCCGTCGTGACCGAGAGCTTCCTGCCCACCCTCAACGGCGTGACCACCAGCGTCCTGGCGGTCCTCGACCACCTGGAGCGCCGTGGCCACCGCGCGGTCGTCATCGCGCCGGACACCCCGGGGCTCGCGCAGTTCCGCTCGCGGACGCAGGTCGAGCGGTACCGGTCCTTCGACGTGCACCGGGTGCCCGCGGTGGCGTACCGCCGGTTCCCGGTCGCGCTCCCCCACCCGGTGCTCGACACGATCCTGGCCGCCTCCGGCGCCGACGTCCTGCACGCGGCGAGCCCGTTCCTGCTCGGCGGGCGCGCGATCACCGCGGCCGGGAGGCTCGGCATCCCCTCCGTCGCCGTCTTCCAGACCGACGTGGCCGGGTTCGCCCGCCGCAACGGCCTGACCGCGACCGTCCCGCTGGTGCGGAGGATCCTCGGGCGCATCCACGCGGGGGCGTCGCTGACGCTCGCCCCGTCCTCCGCGACCGCCGCGATGCTCGCCGAGGAGGGCGTGCCCCGGGTGGTCCGGTGGGGTCGCGGCGTCGACACCGCGCTCTTCCACCCGGACCGCCGGCGCTCCGCACACGTCCGCGCGGCCCGCCGCCGGATCGCACCGGGTGGCGAGACGATCGTCGGCTACGTCGGACGACTGGCGCCCGAGAAGGAGGTCGAGCGGCTGGCCGAGCTCGGCGGCGTGCCGGGCATCCGGGTGGTCGTCGCCGGCGGCGGTCCGTCGCGGGCGGTGCTCGAGCGCCGGCTGCGGCACCTCGACGTCACCTTCACCGGTCCCCTGCGCGGCGATGCCCTGGCCGACGCCTACGCGATGCTCGACGTCTTCGTGCACACGGGACCCGCGGAGACCTTCGGGCAGACGCTGCAGGAGGCCCACGCGAGCGGCCTGCCGGTGGTCGCCCCGGCGTCCGGTGGTCCGATCGACCTGGTCGCGCCCGGCCTGGACGGCGAGCTGTACGACCCGGACGCCCCGCAGGCGCTCCGTGGCGCCGTCCTCGGCCTGGTGACCGACCCGGCCACTGCCGCTCGCATGGGGTCGGCCGGCCGGCTCCGCGTCGAGGGCACCACGTGGGAGGCCGTCGGCGACCAGCTCCTCGCGCACCACGACACGGCCCGGACGATCGGCGCACCGCCGGCCTCGTCGCGCGCGCTGCGTGTCGGGTGGGACGAGAGTGTCAGCGCACGCGCATAGGATGGGTCGTGTTCCACACGAACACGAACGGCAAGGGCTCGCCGATCGGGCGAGCCCGTCCTACGGGAGGACTCGCTCATGGCCGAGCAGACCGCAGGCGGGACGACACTGGTCGAACCGCGCGCGACGATCGATGCGCCGCGCACATCGCGCAGGCTCGAGGGGACGCTGTACCGCGGCTCCACGGGCATGTGGTCGTGGGTGCTGCACCGCATCACCGGTGTCGCGATCTACTTCTTCCTGCTCGTGCACATCCTCGACACCGCGCTCGTCCGGCTGTCGCCCGAGGCGTACAACGCCGTGATCGGCACCTACAAGACACCGATCATGAACATCGGTGAGATCGCGCTGGTGATGGCGATCGTCTTCCACGCACTCAACGGGCTGCGCATCATCCTGGTCGACTTCTGGTCGAAGGGCCCGAAGTACCAGCGCGCCATGTTCTGGGTCGTCCTGGTCGTGTGGGCCGTCCTGATCGCGGGCTTCCTGCCCCGGCAGCTGATGAACCTCGTCGCGGACTTCCAGTAGGCGAAGGGACCCACGGACATGACCACGCAGATCGTCGAGCCGCCTCGTTCGGCCGCAGCCGCCCGCCGCACCACCAACTGGGAGAAGTGGGGGTGGATCTACATGCGCGCCTCGGGCGTCCTGCTCGTCGTGCTGATCTTCGGCCACCTCTTCGTCAACATGGTCGCCGGGGAGGGCGTGAAGCAGATCGACTTCGCCTTCGTCGCCGGCAAGTGGGCCAACCCCTTCTGGCAGGTCTGGGACTCCCTGATGCTCGTCCTCGCCCTCGTGCACGGCTCGAACGGCATGCGGACGATCATCAACGACTACGTCGCGAAGCCCGGCGTCCGGAAGACCCTGCTGCTCGCGGTGCTCATCGCCTGCGTCGCGCTGATCGTGCTCGGTCTGCTCGTCTGCTGGACGTTCGACCCGTGCCCGGCCGGCGCCGCCGCAGCCGACCTGCCGTCGTTCTGCCCCGCGCAGTAGCAGCCGGTACGGCCCGGGCGCCACGAGCCCCGCGCATCGAGACCCACGCGCACGCCGCGACCACCCCGTCGGCGCGCTGACCCACCCTGAAAGGCCCCAGTGAGCGAGACCACCGTCCACCACCACCAGCACGACATCGTCATCATCGGCGCAGGCGGTGCCGGCATGCGTGCCGCCATCGAAGCCGGCCCGAAGGCGAAGACGGCCGTCATCTCGAAGCTCTACCCGACGCGCTCCCACACGGGTGCAGCCCAGGGCGGCATGGCCGCCGCCCTGGCGAACGTGGAGGAGGACTCGTGGGAGTGGCACACCTTCGACACGATCAAGGGCGGTGACTACCTGGTCGACCAGGACGCCGCCGAGATCCTGGCGAAGGAGGCGATCGACGCCGTCATCGACCTCGAGAACATGGGGCTGCCGTTCAACCGCACGCCCGAGGGCAAGATCGACCAGCGCCGCTTCGGCGGGCACACGCGCGACCACGGCAAGGCGCCCGTCCGCCGGGCCTGCTACGCGGCGGACCGCACGGGCCACATGATCCTGCAGACGCTGTTCCAGAACTGCGTGAAGCTCGGCGTCGAGTTCCACAACGAGTTCTACGCGCTCGACCTCGTCATGGTGGACGTCGTCGGCGACGACGGCGTCACCCGCCAGCAGCCCGCCGGTGTCGTCGCCTTCGAGCTCGCGACCGGTGAGCTGCACGTCTTCCACGCGAAGGCCGTGATCTTCGCGACCGGCGGCTTCGGCAAGATGTACAAGACGACGTCGAACGCCCACACCCTGACCGGTGACGGTGTCGGCATCGTGTGGCGTCAGGGCCTGCCGCTCGAGGACATGGAGTTCTTCCAGTTCCACCCGACCGGTCTCGCCGGCCTCGGCATCCTGCTCACCGAGGGTGCCCGCGGCGAGGGCGCGATCCTCCGCAACGCCTCGGGTGAGCGCTTCATGGAGCGGTACGCACCGACCATCAAGGACCTCGCGCCGCGCGACATCGTCGCCCGGTGCATGGTGCAGGAAGTGGCCGAGGGCCGTGGTGCCGGTCCGAACAAGGACTACGTGCTCCTCGACTGCACCCACCTCGGTGCCGAGGTCCTCGAGACGAAGCTCCCGGACATCACCGAGTTCGCCCGCACCTACCTCGGTGTCGACCCGGTCGTCGAGCCGGTGCCCGTGATGCCGACCGCGCACTACGCGATGGGCGGCATCCCGACCAACACCGACGCCGAGGTCCTGTACGACAACACCACGGTGGTGCCCGGCCTGTACGCCGCCGGCGAGTGCGCCTGTGTCTCCGTGCACGGCTCGAACCGCCTCGGCACGAACTCGCTGCTCGACATCAACGTCTTCGGCAAGCGCTCCGGCAACAACGCCGCCGAGTGGGTGCAGACCGCCGAGTTCCTGCCCCTGCCCGAGGACCCGGCCGCCGGGGTCCGCGGCATGCTCGAGCAGCTCCGCGCCTCGACCGGCACCGAGCGCATCGCCGTCCTGCGCAAGGAGCTGCAGGACGAGATGGACAAGAACGCGCAGGTGTTCCGCACCGACGAGTCGCTCGCGAAGATGACCGAGACGATCCACCAGCTGCGCGAGCGGTACCTGAACATCGCCGTGCAGGACAAGGGCAAGCGCTTCAACACCGACCTGCTCGAGGCCGTCGAGCTCGGGTTCCTCCTCGACCTGGCCGAGGTGGTCGTGTTCTCCGCCCGGAACCGCAAGGAGAGCCGCGGCGGCCACATGCGCGACGACTACCCGAAGCGCGACGACGAGAACTACATGCAGCACACCATGGCGTACCTGACGGGCGACCCGCACTCGTCACTCGCCGACGACCACATCACGCTCGACTGGAAGCCCGTCGTCGTGACGCGGTACGAGCCGATGGAGAGGAAGTACTGATGACCGACACCCTGGTCTCCGACAGCCCGCGCACCGACGCCGTGCAGAGCGCTCCTCCCGGATCGTTCCCCGTCACGATCATCGTCCGCCGGTTCGACCCGGACGTCGACGACGAGCCGCGCTGGCAGGACTTCGACGTGATGATGCTCCCGACCGACCGCATCCTCGACGCCCTGCACCAGATCAAGTGGGAGCAGGACGGCTCGCTGACGTTCCGCCGCTCCTGCGCACACGGCGTCTGCGGCTCGGACGCGATGCGCATCAACGGCCGCAACCGGCTCGCCTGCAAGACCCTGATCAAGGACCTCGACGTGTCGAAGCCGATCTACGTCGAGGCGATCAAGGGTCTGCCGCTCGAGAAGGACCTGGTCGTGGACATGGAGCCGTTCTTCCAGTCCTACCGCGAGGTCCAGCCGTTCCTGCAGGCGTCGAGCAAGCCGGAGAAGGGCAAGGAGCGCGTGCAGTCCGTCGCCGACCGCGCCCGCTTCGACGACACCACCAAGTGCATCCTGTGCGCCGCGTGCACCTCGTCGTGTCCGGTGTTCTGGACGGACGGGCAGTACTTCGGCCCGGCGGCCATCGTCAACGCGCACCGCTTCATCTTCGACTCGCGCGACGACTCGGCGAACGTGCGCCTCGACATCCTCAACGACAAGGAGGGCGTGTGGCGCTGCCGCACGACCTTCAACTGCACCGACGCCTGCCCGCGCGGCATCCAGGTGACGAAGGCGATCTCCGAGGTCAAGCAGGCGATCATGCGCGGCGGCGTGTGACGCATCGTCGCGCCGGGGGCACGGCGGTGTCTCGGCGAACGGCATGCGTGCGGCCGGTAGGCTCGCGCGCATGACGTTCGCGGAGACCCGCCCCATCCTCGACCAGCTCGGCTACACGATCCGGTACGTGCAGCTCCCCGGAGAGTCGCTCACCGAGCCCCCTGTCGAGGGCGCACTGCGTGTGGTCCCGACCGAGACGCACGACGACTTCGCGCTCGAGGTCGTCGACTACGGCACCGCGCGCCGACTCGCCACCGCCCGTGGCGAGCAGGACGCGGTCGAGATGCTGCGCCGCTTCCTGAACCGCGCCTTCCCCGCGCCGCGGGACATTCCCCGCCACGAGCTCGACGGGCTCCGCGACCGCGCGGCGTCGACGTACCCGCAGCTCGCCCAGCAGGTCCGCCAGGCCGGCCCGCAGGGGCTCACCATCCAGGTGCCGGCCGGCGTCCCCGTGGACCGCGTCGGCGGCCCCGACGGCTACCTGCTCCACCCGCTCGACACACCGCTCCCCCAGCGGTCGCTGCCGCCGCACGTCGCGGCGGCCCCCGAGGTGCACCGCTACGTCGTCGACCGGCCCTTCATGGTGACGGTCACGTTCGTGCAGCCCTGGTTCGACCAGCCGGGAGGCGCGCTCCGGTTCGCGACGGCCGACCCGTCGGTCACGGTGCGCGACCTCGTCGTGGACGGTTCGCTGGTCCGCCTCCGGGTGGTCTGAGACTCCGCACGGTCCTCCGGGACGACGAAGCGGCCCACCCCTGACGGGGCGGGCCGCTTCGTCGTGCCGGGGCCGATCAGGCCTGCGGGCGGGGTGCGTCCGGCTGGTCGTACTGCGCGCCGTTGGGGTTCGACTCCAGGCACCCGAAGACGATCCCGGCGACCCCTGCCGCGAAGGAGATCAGCCAGAAGGGACCGGCGAGCCCGGCGTCGTGCACACGACGCCACCCGAGTGCGAGCGACGGGATGAAGGTCGCGAGTCCCCAGAGGCTCAGCAGGCCGACGAACACGAGCGCGCCCCCGGGGAAGCCGCCGGTCGTGGTCGTGGTGCCGTACTCGTCCGTCGTGGTCGCACCGGCGGCCCAGACGAGGATCGCGGCGATGTAGCCGCCGAACAGGATCGTCACGACGATCGCGTTCGCCAGGTACCACCACCAGAACTCGCTGCGGCTCGCGCGTCCGTCGAAGCGGGCGTACTTCTTCCAGAACCGGACGAAGGCGTCGAGGAACCCGGCACCGTACCAGGGCGCCCAGAGCGGCGGTGCACCACTGGCGTCCGTCGGGATCGGCGCCTGCTGCCGGTACTGCGGGTACGGCTGGCCGTACGGCTGCTGCGGCTGCTGTCCGTACGGCTGCTGCGGCTGCTGTCCGTACGGCGGCTGCTGCCCGTACGGCTGCTGCCCGTACGGCTGCTGCTGGCCGTACGGCTGCTGAGGCTGCTGCCCGTACGGCTGCTGCGGCTGCTCCCCGTGCTGCTGGTCGTCGCTCATCGAGTGCCCTCCGGTCGGTCGTAGCGTGCGCCCTGCGGGTTCGACGGCAGGAGCCCGAAGACGATGCCGGCGATGCCGACGAACACCGCGATGATCCACAGCGCCCCGGGCAGGTTCGCGTCGTGCAGCCGGCGCCACCCGAGCGCCAGCGACGGGACGATCGTCGCGAGCCACCAGATCGCCGGCAGCACCAGCAGCGCCCAGAACAGCGGCGACGGCGGGTTCGTCACCCGGTACTCGACGCCGCTCAGGTCGACGGTCGTGTACTCGATCGTGGCGAAGCGGTACACCAAGGGGATGGTGGCGAGCACCAGTCCCACGACGGTGACGACGAGGTAGGCCCACCAGAACTCACTGCGGCTCGCCCGCCCGGAGAAGGTCGCGTACTTCGCGAAGAAGCGGCCGAGCGCCTGCCCGAAGGAGGCGCCGTAGCGCGGGGCCCACCGCGGCGGTTCTCCGCCCGCTGTCGGGTCCGGCTGCTGCGGCGACGCGCTCGGGTACGGCTGGTCGGACGTCATGTGGTCGCTCACGTGTTCCCCCTCGTGGTGTCGGTCGTGCGACGTACCCCACGAGTCAACCAGAAGTGGCCGTCACGGCACGAGCGCGAGCTTCCCACCGGGGTGCTGCGACTCGAGCAGCTCCGCCGCGGCCTTCGCCTCGGCCAGGGGGAACGTCCGGGCCACCGGCACCTCGAGCTCGCCCGCCGCCGCGAGGTCGACCAGCCGCTGCCGGACGGAGTCGCGGAACGCCTGACTCTCGGGCTGGCTGCCACCGACGGCGGGGAACCCGTCCTGCTGCGCGCGGCCGAAGGCCGCGATGGTCACGATGCGCGACCGGTCGGCCACGAGCGCCAGCGAGACGTCGACCGCCTCGTCCGTCCCGACGCAGTCCAGTGCCACGTCGATGCCGGAGGGTGCGAGGTCACGGATGCGCGCCTCCAGGCCGTCGCCGTACGCGACCCACTCGCCACCGAAGCGGCGGACGGTGTCGGCGTTCCGCTCGGAGGCGGTGCCGATCACGCGGGTGCCGAGCGGGCGGAGCAGCTGCAGGACCGCCACGCCCACCGCGCCGGACGCACCGTGCACCAGCACGGTGTCGCGTCCCTCGGCGCGGGTGACGCGGATCATGTCGGCCGCGGTCGTCCCGGCCAGCAGCAGGTTCGCCGCCTGGGGGTGGTCGAGGGACGCGGGCTTCGCGAAGACGTCGGCGGCGGGGACGGTGATGCGTTCTGCCCAGCCGCCCGCCACCCGGAAGGCGAGGACCTCGTCGCCGACCGCTCCCCCACCGGAGGCGATCTCGGTGTCGGGGCCGATCGCGCTGATCACTCCGGAGACCTCGTAGCCGACCGGGATCGGCAGGTCGGACGGGTCCCCCTGCCGGGTGTGCTTCGTGTCGGCGGGGTTCATGCCCGCCGCGCGGACGTCGATGGTGACCTCGCCGGTGCCGGGGGCGGACACCTCGGTGTCGACGTACTCGAGGACCTCGCTGCCGCCGAACTCGGGGGCGACCCAGTGCTTCGTCATGGGGTGGACGGTACGCCGCTCAGTAGAGGTCGCTCCTCACCCAGCGCGGATGATCTCGGTGACCTCGTTGGCCTGGAGCGTCGCCCACACCGCACGCACAGCCGACTCGGAGTCCAAGGTGTCGTCCGCTGTCAGGTAGCTGCCTCCGTCCGCTCGCTCGACGTGCACTCCAGACGTCGACGTCTCGACGGCTCCGAGCCGATCCGACACCCAGGTGCGCTGCCCGATCACCGGTGCGAACTTGCCTCGCCCCTCGGAGGCGACCGCTGCAGCGTCGTCGTACACCGCTGCGGAGTCGGGGTTCCAAGCTCGAGCGAGTCCGCAGAGGACACCCTCGGCGAGATCTGCGTCGATCGACAGTCGGTTCCCTCCTCGCAGCGGCCCAGCGATGGTGACCTGGACCCCGTTCGCCGGCATGCGACGGACGATCTTCGCGGACCCGACCCGGAAGCGGATCGAGATGAACCCCGCGCTCCCCTCTCGCGCGAGACCGAGTACGGAGCCGCGCACTGGGAACTCGATTCCCTCGGCGTCCCGGAAGACGTGCGCGGACACGATGGGCGTGAGCGACGAAGGGGCGGTGGACACGACGAAGTCGTCTTCCTCGACGAGCGCCCACCGGGCACCCGCTCCGAGGAGTACGTCGAGGGCTGCGAGCTGGACCGCGATGCGCTCTGCCAGCGCTTCTGGTTCCTCTCCACGAGCGTCCCACACGGCTCGAGCCGTCACCTGCGTCGTCCGTGACCAAGACGGGAAGGGCATCGACCGGCTCCTCCGTTCTCATCGGCGTGACGATGACCGCAGGTCATCCCCGTGGATCCTTGCACGAGCACGGTGTCGCGTCCCTCCACACGGATGGCGAGGACTGAACGGGACGCCGCTAGTCTGCTGGCGTGACGAGCCGCGATCGAGCCATGTCTCTCGAGCTCAGGTTCCGGTATGACGGGGCGCTGCTCCTCGAGCTGATGCGGGACGGGTACGACGCCATCGACTCGACGGTCGTGCAGGTCGACGACGAGGACCGGATCCGGGCAGTGCTCCGATGGTGGATCGCGTCTGCACCGCCGACTGCACGACGACGTGGCGAGCTCCCTGCTCGGAAGGAGTTCGGGTCTGCTCCGGCGTACGCCATCAGGGTCACGAAGGAACGCAGCGTCGACGCGGCGAAGCTCACCCGAGGCTCTGACGCCGCGTCGAGAGGCTTCGAGCAATGCCTCGCACACGGGCAGGTGGACCCGACATCGCCCGCGGCCGAGTCGTTCATCGGCGCAGTCGCACAGGGCGCGCCGCGGCTCTTCCGGAGCGAACAGCTGCGCGCCGAGAAGCGGCTGGCCGACGGGAGCTACACGGACGTCCTCCGCAGCTACCTCGAGGAGATGCAGGGCTTCGTCGATGCCAGCGACCAGCACGACGCCTACCACGGCGTCCGGGCCGGCATCGGTTCGATCCTCGACGACGAGCGCTACCTGACGCTCTCGCCGCGACGCGAGGTACGAGCGCTCTACGCGGCGCTCCTGACGGAGCAGAGCAACCTCTACCAGTGGTACATGGATCTCGCCAAGGGTGGGAACCAGTGGTCCCGAGGAGCTCGCTGATCCAGCCGGCCATCGCCACGCGCCTCCTGGAGACCTCGTCGGCATCCCCGATGGTCCGCCCTACGATTCCTTCCGCGGCCAGCACGACCCGGGCGACGTGCGCACGGCGGTCTTCAGGCGGTTCGACCCGTGCGAGGCAAGGTGGTGATTCCGAGTGCCTTGAGCGTTTCGCGGACCGCGGCAACTGCGGTCGGCGAGTCGAGCGCGTCGTCAGCTGCGAGCAGTGTTCCGCGGTACAGCGACGACTTGGCCACTCCCGAAGTCGTCAGGGGTACAGCACCCAGCCGCTCCGACACCCAGGTACGCTGGCCGACCACCGGCGCGAAGCGGCCCATGTCCTCCACCGCCCGCGCAGCCGCACGGTCGAAGGCTCCGGCGGAGTCCGGGTCCCACGCTCGCACAACCGTCGCCAGCACCTCCTCGATGAGTTCGACATCCGGCGCCCTCCGCTCGCCCTCCGCGACGGGCCCGACCACGGTCACGGACACGGCGTTCGCCGGTCGGCGACGCCCTGGGACGGAAGCTCCGACCTTCAGGCTCAGCGAGACGAAGCCGTGCTCCGCTTGACGGTTCATGATCACGCTGCAGCCGTGTTCCGGCCACGCGGACCCGTCAGCCCCGCGTTCGACACCGCGCTGCAACAGTTCATGAACCACCGCGACGTCGTAGCCGAGGACCGGGCCGACGCCGTCCACCTGCCAGGGCTCTCCGTCACCGAGGACCGCATCGACTCCTCGCAGCTGTGTCAGCAACGAATCGGTCAGATCGTCGGAGGACGAAGGTCGGCCGTCCCACTCGGCACGGAGCAGGACGCGCTCTCCGCAGACCCAACTCGGGAAACGCATCACCTTTGTCTCCTTCGGGTCTCATCTGCCGGAGGGGTGTCCGCGTTCGGAACGTTCCCGGGCCGCTGGCCCGTGCAGCCGAGACCCTCCCGGTTGCGCCACTCGATGAGACGCACCGAGGCATTCACCCGTGACACGAAGTCATCAAGAGCGGCCTCGTGGTCGAGGTGCTCGTGGACGCCTTCTTCTGACGCTCGTTCATCGGTGGTCGAGACCACCCAACGCCCGTTCCTCCGGTAGATGGACGACACATCGGGTTCGTCGTGCGGAGCATGCATCCAGTTGAACCTGATCTCCGCCGCTTCCGCCACGGCCAAGTGCCGACCAGCGTCGATGTCGTCCATACGCCCTCCCCGTGCTGGTCCATCGTCTCATCGAGGTCGGTTCGGCCTTCGCCAACGGCCCACCCGTCGTCGGTGACGTCCCACCACTCGTCGCCCCAGGATCAATGATCCAGGTGCCTCCTGCGGAGTTCCCCGTACCGGATGAACCCCTGGAGGCAGCCTCAGCCATGGCAAGCTCGTGTACGGCGCCGATGTCATCCACGGGTTCATCCTTCTCTCATCGCCGAGGGAACGCGTGCCACCGTCCCGGATCAACGGAGTCGACCAGCGCCAGCACTTCGGGCAGAGAGCGAGTCCGCACCCATGCAAGGTGACCGACGAGCGTCGAGCTCGCGTCGGAGAGCGCCCGGGCAACGTGATCTTCGCCCCCGTTGTCCCAGCGCAGCACCTTCCCGGGGCGGTCCTCGAGGACGACAACCCCATCGGGAACAGTCGTCAGACCGTCGAACCACGAGGCAGAACTGCGCCGTGCCCCTTCCCACAACAGGACGAATCGCTCTGCATCGTCGAGCCGACTGAACTCGGCAAGCGCCCAGGAGCTGCCCCTGTCGCGGATTTGGAAGGCAAAGCCCGAACCGGTCACTGCGATACGGAAGGTCGTCTCCAGCGTGCCGTACTCGAAGAGGACGGACCTCCCTCGTCTCACACCCGGAGCGGAGGACAGGTCCGGCGGTTCGTTGCCCACGAACTCGCCGAGAAGCTCGGCATCCTCTTGCGTGAGGCCGTCGTGATCAATCAAGAGTGAACGCCGTCCTCTGCATTACCTGCGGGACAACGGCCTCAGGGACGCCCGTGAGCATCAAGTCGGCCCCGTTCGTTGTGGGGGAACCTTGCTGTTGCAATGACGTTTCCGGGGACGAGAAGTACGTCGCTAGTCGCTGCCCATCCGGACGATGGTCGTCGAGCAGCACTGGCGGCTGCCCGGTCTGTGCTGTCCTGTCGTCGGTCTGCACCGTTCTCGGATCCCCTCGGCCGGTCGGAGACCGATCCCCGTAGATCCGGCCACGGCCGATTCCCGAGCCCCGTCATGTCGTCCATGTGCCCTCCCCGTACTGATCCATTGTTTCATCGAGGTCGCTCTGGGCCTTGCGAGCAGACGAAGGCGTTCAGCGCGAAGTGGCGGCTGCCGCCGCCGCGAACGCCGAGCGCGCGTCGAGCTGGAGCGCGCACGCTTCGATCTGGTCGAGCGGCACTCGTGCCACGGCCGAGGACTACACCGCATGAGCTGCCGGGAGAGCGCCGCCGAAACGGACTCGGTGCTCCGTGCCCGCTACGCTCCAGGTGAGGAGGACGCCGGCTCCGTTCGGCTCCACCGTGAACCCCTCGAGGAGTTCGTGCTCCTGGTCGGGAAGCCAATGAGCGATCGGCAGACCACGAGCATCTCGGATGTACCCGCACGCGTCCGCGATGATCCACGCTTCTGCGTCCTTGGCCGACCCGACTCGTGTGCCGGTAGGGGCGACACGCCCCCGGTCTCCACGCCACTGCTCGACCGACGTGTCCGACACCGAGTACCGCTGGAACGTCTCAGGGTCGCCGGACTGCACCCTTCGGGCTTCGCACGTGACGAGATCGTTCCAAGCGCGCAGCAGGACGTCCTCGAGGTACTGCAGGTCGGCGAACTCGCCTGGCTCGTCATCGGTCAAAGCAGGATCCCGAATCTCTCGAGGTCGTTGATGGAATTGCCGAGCCGGTCAATTGCGACCCGCACTGGTGCACGAACAGCGGCACCGGTCCTCGAGATCGAGTCGACCGTCGCCGACGGCACGGCTGTCATTCGTCGTGATCAGCCGACCGCAGATCTCGCCGATGTCCGGTGCAGCGAGCATCTCCTCGGCACTCCTGTCTTCCTCGCTCCCGATCAGCGCACCACTCCGCTGGCGATCAACGCCTTCAGGTCGCGCAGCAGCGTGATGAACATGTCGAGCGCTTCGGACTCGTCTTCGTAGTCTCGCGCGCCGATCTCCACCGCCCGTTCGTCGGTCGAGACGACCCGCAACCTCTGGTCGATCTCGTAGATCGCCACGGCGTCGGGCTTGCCGTTCGGCCGCTGGAACCAGATCGCACGCTCGAGACCCTCGCTCGCGATGATCGTCTTGGCTGAAGCTCGGTCCATGCTGTCCTCTCGATGAGATCGTCACCGTTCTCGGACTTCTTCAACGAGTCCGAGCCGCTTCAGCAACTCGACCGTCATCGGCATCTCACCCTGGCGGCCCCCACCCCGCGCGCCGAAGCTTGCTGCGATGTCACCCTGCGACGCACGACCCAGATCCTCGAAGGACGAGTTCAAGCGGCGCATGATCCTGTCGACGTCAGCTCGAACTACGTCGGAGGCGGCGTTGGAGTACCGCTCGACGCCCGCAAAGTCTCCGATGACACGATAGCGATGGCACTGCGAAGGATCCTCGAGGTACGGCAGCGACCGTTGGTCCTACGTGTAGGGCCGGATCCGGGAACGGGCGAAGTGTATCGACCATCCGGCGGTCCGTACCGGTCGAAGACGACGCCGATCTGCGGAACGAGGGGCTGTGTCGTCCGCCACCTGGTCAACGCTTCTTCTTCCGCCTACGCCACTCGATGAGACTCACTGAGGCGTTCACTCGTGACACGAAGTCCTCCAGAGCAGACTCGTAGTCGGCGTATTCGTGCACGGCCTCTTCCGACGCCCGTTCGTCGGTCGTCGAGACCACCCAACACCCGTCCGCTTCGTAGATGGATGACACATTCATGTCGTTGTGCGGAGCACGCATCCAGTTGAAGCCGATTCCCGCCGCCTCCGCCACGGCTAAGTGCCGCGTTGCGTCAATCTCGTCCATGTGGCTTCCCTTCCTAGTCCAACTCGCGGAGTAGGCCCAGTACTTCGAGCGTTTCCACCGGCAAGGGAAGCTTGATCTGAATCCCGCCGCCGGGACTGGCGAACCGCGCGGTTCCAGCAATCTCGCCCTGCAGGGTCTTCATGCTCGCGAGATCGTCCACGGAGCGGCCTCGTTCTGCGAGAAGTTGAGCCGCGATGGACTGTGCGTCGGGGTCCAGCGCGTCGTAGGCGCCCCGCAGGTCTCCCAAGTCACCGATGACCTCGTATCGATGATACTGATGCTCGTCCTCCAAGTACGGGAGCGCTCGCTCCTCGTAGGGGAACGGCCCGTCTTCCAGCACAGGTGACGTGAACGACCCCGATTCTGGCCCGTACCTGTCGAGGACTTGCCCTATCGGCGGTACAGTCTCATTGATGTCGATTCGACCCTCGCGAACGGCGAAGCCGTCGTTCGTGACGTCCGACCAGTCGATGCCGCCTCGAGAGTCGAGCACCTCGGGCCCCTTCGGAATCTGGACGTCATGCGGCCATTCACCTGTTGCCTCGAACTCACGCCCGAGTGACCCGTCGTGCGGCCATTGAGAGGCGAGGTAATGCTGTAGTTGCTCGGGTGACAGTCGACTTTCTCGGATGAGCCCGTCGATGGCAACACCTTCGGAGTCGACCGTGACATCGGAGTACTGGGCCGGGACGCGGCCGTGTGGGGGCGTGTCACCGGTGCCTCCGCCGCCGGCATCGGTCCCGTGACCACCATCGCCAGTCGATCCCCCGGACCCGCCCGTCGGCGCACCGGTCCCGTGACCACCGCCGCCGCTCGAGCCCGCGTCGGAGCCACCCCCGTGCACCGTGGTGCTCTCCCCATGGCCGCCACCGACCAACGCCGGCTCACGCTCGGGCGTGGGCGCGTTCGACTGTGCGCCCTCCGAGTGCGCGTGGGCGTTGGCGTTCGCCTGCGCGTGCGCGTCGGCCGCTGCGTCCGCCGCCCCCTCGCTCCGCGCCGCAGGCCCGTCGACCGCGCCGTCCGCATCGGCGTGCGTCCCGTGCCGCCACTCGTCGAGGTCGACCCGGAACTCGGCGATCCTCGTCCTGAAGCCGTCGGGCACGTGCTCGAAGCCGTCCGTCAGCACGCCCTTGAGGTCGCCGAGCTTCGGCAGGACCTTGGTCAGCCCCCTCGACGCCCAGGCTCCGGCGTCCACGAGGTCCAGGACCTTCCCCGCCTTGCTGATCGCCGACGCGACCTCGCCGGCCCGTCCGACGGTACTGACCTTGCTCGCGACGCCGACGACCGGGATGACGAGCGACGCGATGTTCCAGGCGCTCTCACCGAGCGCCGTGCCGGGGTCGTCGGCCCACTTGTCCCATGCCACGGTGCCCTTGAGCAGCCCGCCCCACCCGGCCTTGGCGGCGTCTCCGTCGAACCACTCGTTCGATTCCTTGTCGTACCCGATCAAGGAGCCGAGACTCTTCCAGGTGTCGACGAAGTTGTCGCCGCTCCACTTCCAGTCGCGGAAGCCGAGCAGTTCACCGAGGCCGCCGATGGTCCCGACGATGGCACCGTCCCAGACGACGCCCTTCACCAGGCGCGGCAGGAACCACGTCGTCTTCTCCGCGCAGGACTCGTTGCGCGACTCCGCAGTGCCCCACGGCAGCTTGGTACCCATCGGGAGTTCGTCGTACCCGTACCCGAGCGCGTCGTCGCCGGACCCGGTGATGGCGTGCAGCGCCGGCAGGCCGCTCAGGGAACGGATCGCGTTCGCGCACTTCCGTTCGGCGGCCTGGTACTCGACGACGCGGTTCGCGACGCCGTTGATGATGTCGTTGTTCTCGCCGTTGAGCGTCTCGTCCTGGTCCCAGCTCTCGGTCTGCGTGACCGGACCGTCCATCGTCTGGATGGTCTGCGGCTGGAACGCGGCGACGTCCCGCTGCAGCTGCTCGGCCCGCGCGACGTAGGCCTTGAGCGCAGCGACGATCGGGGTGGCTTCCTCGACGAAGGCGTCGAGTGCCTTCGCGGCGGAGTCGAGGTCGTCGCCGAACGTCGTGCCCTGCGGCCCGATCGGCGTCATGACGTCGAAGAGCTCCTGGTCGCTCGGCCCCTCGTACGAGCCGGAGATCGCGCTCCACGCGGTGACGATGTCGGCGGTGCCGTCCCGGACCGCGGACGCGACCGACCGCAGCGAGGTCGCACCGGCGGTGATGCCCTCGAGCTGCACGTCGGTGTACGGGATCTCCCCGATCTCGACGACGGCGTTCACCGGTCGAACATCCCGTCGAACGCGGTGAAGTTCCCGTCCTTCGACGCGGCGATCGCGTTCGCCTGAGCGGTCGAAGCCCCCATCTCGTCATCCCCCTCGACGATGGCGCGGGTCGCGCCCGTGGCGCCGTACAGCGACGCCTGGATCCGGTCCTGGATCCCCGTCAGCACGTCCTGCCGGTGTTCGAAGAACCCGGCGAGCGCCTCACCGATGACCTGGGACTGCGCAGCGGTCGCCGCGTCCTGCACGACGGTGGCGACGCCCTGGACGGACCCGTCCTCGGATCCGCCCAGGGCGTCGTTCATCGTCGTGGTCCTGGACGCGACGTCCTGCAGCACGGCCTCGACCCCCGCGGGATCGACCCGCCAGCCGTCGACCACGTCAGCCGATGTTGCCGACGGCCGACTTCGCCTTGCTGATCGCTGCCTGCGCCGACTCGTCGTTCGACTGCAGCGAGGAGCGCAGCGTGGCGATGATCTGCTTGACCTCGCCAGCGACGGTGTTCCACCGCTGCTCCTTGGCGTGGTACTCGTCCGAGACGCCGTCGGCCTGGTAGTCGGCCATCGCTGCCTTGACGTCGGAGTCACGCTGGGCGATGAGCGCCTCGAGCTGCGCCGCCACGGCGTTGAAGTTGTCCTGCGCGTTCTGCGATGCCGCGACGTCGTAGTCGCGACGGTCTGCCTGGTTGCCACCGCTCATGGTGTGTGCTCCCTCTCCCCGGAGTTCCGTCAGGCGCGGCCGCTGAAGCGGGCCGCGTCGAAGTTCGAGCTGCCCTCGAGCGAGCTCGTGGACTGCGCCATGTCCTGGTCGCCCTCCTGGAACGAGCGGTCCATGCCCGAGATGCCCTGGAGCACGCTGGCGAGCGCACCGTTCAGCTCGTTGGCGATGGTGTCCGTCTCGGACTTGAAGCGGTCGAACGCGGCACGTCCGGCACCGTTGAACCGCCCCTGGAGCGGCTCGGCCGAGTCGGCCAGCTTGCGGACCAGGGTCCCCAGGTCACCGGAAGCGCCGGACGTCTGCTTGGTCAGGTTGGTGAGGACCTGTGCCCCCATTGCGAACTTCATCGCTCATCCTCTCTGTCCTTCCCCCCACCCCTGTACGGGTGACAGCGAACGTGTGCAGCCTAGACCACCGCGCGCGACCCGTCACGTCCCCCGTCTGACATGATCGGTGGTGCCGACGGGAGGTGAGGCATGTCGTCGATCGTGGTCGAGACCGTGGTCCCCGTGATGACCTGTGGTCGCTGCGGGGCGCCGTCGACGCAGGGGCAGCGGTTCTGCACGGACTGCGGCACGCTGCTCGGCCGTACCGTCGCCGCGTCGGAGTACGACGCCCTGCGTGACGTCGCCGTCGCCCGTGCGGGCACCGTCGCGGTCGCACGTCTGGTCGACGTCGTCGTCTGCCTGCTCGGTGCCGCCGTGGGCGCCGCCCTCCTCTTCCTCGCCCACAGGGCGGTCCCGTCGTCCGACGCGGTCGGCACCACGATCGCCGGAGCGCTGCTCGGCGTCGTCGTGACGGCCGCGATCGTGGTGGTCCGCGCCTCCAGGACGGGTCGTGGTCCCGGCGGCGTCCTCCTCGCCACCCGCGTCGTCGACGTGGACGACGCGCTGCCCGCCGGGCCGTTCCGCCAGCTGACCCGCATCGGTCGCGGCGCACGCCGCGCGTCCGGCTCCGGCCCCTGGGCCGCCGCGACAGGCACGCTCACCGCCGCCCTCCGGCTCGGCCGCGAGCCGCTCTCCCCGGCACTGCCGCCCCTCGGGACGGCCTTCGGTCCGGCAGCGTCCGCGGGCGTGCGTCCGGGTTCCGCACCGGCGCGCGACCAGCCTGGAGGCCCGGTGCCGGTCGGCCTCGACGCCACCCGACGGTCGGTGGGCGCGTCCACCGCCCTCGCCGGCTTCGACGCGGTGCCCGCACCGGCTGCACCGGCCGCGCTGCCCCTCGACGAGTCGATCCCGGCGGACGCCGTCGTGCTCCGCTCCGAGCAGGGCGCCGTCCACTGGTTCCACGGGACCTGCGTCGTCGGCCGCAACCCCGAGGCGGAACCCGGCGTCGCGACCGTCGCGGTACCCGACCTGTCCCGGACGCTGTCGAAGACCCACGTCGCGCTCGTGCAGGCCGGCGGCGCGGTCGTGCTCCGCGACCTCGGTTCGACGAACGGCACCACCGTGGTGCGTCCCGACGGCTCGTTCGAGGTCCTCGTCGCCGGCGTGGACGTCGTGGTGGACGGCGGCTCGACCGTCCGCATCGGCGACCACGCCTTCTCGGTCGTCCGCACCGGAGCGGCGTCGTGAGCCCGTTCGGTGCGGGCCGGCGGACGGACCAGACGGATGACCGCCCGCCGGCACGGCACCCGCTCCTCGACTCCGTCGGTGACGGCAGCGTGCGCATCGAGAGCCGGGCCGCCGTCGTGCGGCTCGGGCGGGCGCAGACCGACCTGCTCGGACGCGCCGCGGACGTCGGAGCGCGGCCGATCCTCGTGACCGACGGCCTGTCCGTCGTGACCGAGGCCTTCCGGCAGGCGCTGCTCGACGCGGGCGGCGCGTGGGCCGTCCGCGGTGACGACGGCCTGCGGAACGGGCTCGACGGCCGTCGACTCGACGCGTTCCCGGACGCCGTGCGGACCGGGCCACCGCGATCGGTCGACGAGGTCGCGGTCAGCTTCCTCCGCCCGGTCGCGCCGACCGCCGACCAGCTCGTGGTCTCGGTGTCGGTGCGGCACCGTGCCGCCGCCGAGACCGTGCTCGGCACGACGTCCGAGCTGCTCGCGACCGAGCTCGCCGGCGCCGCGCCCACGGGCTGGGGCACGCACGAACCCGCCGGACGCCCGTGGGACCGTCGCACGCTGACCGAGGCCGCGCGGGACCGCATGCCGGACCCGACCCGGTTCGTCGTCGTGGGATCGGCGGCGGCTCCCGTCGCGTTCACCGTGACCGCCCAGCGCACCGACCAGGGGGTCGAGGAACTCACCACGGGTCTGCTCTCGGCGGGCGCGCCGGGGGACGCGGCCGCCACCGCCCGGGTCGAGGCCGTCCCGCAGGTGCTCGGACGGCTCGCCGCCACCCAACTCCCGCTCTTCGCGCTCGTCCTGCGTCGCCCGGGTCGCGCCGACCTCGCGCAGGCGCCGCGCATGCCGTTCCCGCCGGTCCCGGTGGCCGTGCTCCTCGGGGCGCCCGCCGTCCGGCAGCTCGGGCTGGACCCCGCGGTGATGCGCGACCGCTTCGGCGCCGTCGTCGCGGGGAAGCCACGGATCCCGGCGCTCGTGCTGCCGTTCGGTCGACACCGCGACCGCAGCCCGGTCGAGGAGCTCCGCGACCTGGTCGAGCACGTCGGGCAGGACCGGGTGGCGGAAGCGGCGGGCATGGACGAGTCGACGAGGGAACAGGTGCGGCGTGCCACGGAACAGTGACTCGATCCTGCTCGAGAGCGTGGCGACGCACCGTCGACGGCTCCGACAGGCGTTCGTCCTCGGGCGCCTGGCCGACCGGCGGCTCGTGAACGACAACGTCAAGCGCCTCATCGGCAGCGTCGTGCTCGCGGCGGTCGTCGGGGTGGGCTGCCTCGGGTACTCGTTCGTCACGAACGCCCTCGCCCAGCAGGCCGCGCAGCAACAGCAGCAACAGGAGACGAAGTGACCGACTTCACCCGTGTGACGGTGGTCGGCGCCGGCCGTCGCGCCGACGTCGTCGTGGCGTCCGACGAGCCGTTCGCCGGGCTCCTCCCCCGGTTCGTCGACATCCTCGACGAGCCGATCGCCGACTCCGCGCACCCGATCGCCCTCGTGCGGGTCACCGGAGAAGCGGTCTCGCTGGCGGACGACGCAGCGACGCAGGAGATCGGCGACGGCGAGGTCCTGCACCTCGTCCGACGCGCGGACGCTCCGCCGCCGCCCGAGGTCTCCGACGTGACCGACGCCGTGGCCGACACCCTCGGCAGGCGGCACGACGGCTGGGGCACGGCCGCGCGCCAGGCCGTCGCCGCCGCGGCCGTCGGGACGACCGCGGTCGTCACGGGGACGCTCGTGGTGGCGGCGTCCGCCGTGGCCTCGGTCCGCGCTGCCTTCACGGGCGACGTCGGGACGCTCCACCCTGCCCTCGTGCCGGCCGTGCTGGTCGGCACCGGGGTCGTCCTCGCCGTGGCCGCGCTCGTCGCCGGTCGCGCCGGTGCCCGGTGGACCGGCATCGTCCTCACGGCAGCGGCGACCGGACTCGCCCTGCCGATCGGTCTCGCGCTCGGGCCCCTCCTCGCCGCCGGGGGTCCCGCTCCCGCCGTGACCGCCGCGGTGGTGCTCGTCTGGGCGTGGATCGCACTCGGTCTCGGGCTCGGTGTCGGCGGGCGGACCCGGACGGTCGGCGTGGCCGCCGTCGTCGGCGTCGTGCTGCCCCTGCTCGGCATGGTGACGTGGGCCACCCCCGCGCCGACCGCCGCCGGGTGGGGCGTGGTGGCGGTGGCCTCGATCGCGATGTGCGGTCTCCTGCCGTCCGTCGCGATGTCGACCGCGGGCCTCACCGGCCTGGACGACCAGGTCAGCGGCGGCGAGCCCGTCGCGCGCGGACGTGTGCTCACCGCCCTCGACGACGCGTACCGGGCACTCGACTGGACGACCGCTGCGGTCGCGGCCCCGATCGGCCTCGCCGGGGCCGCCCTCGTCGCCGACGACGACCCCTGGGCGATCGGCCTCGGTGCCGCGACGGTCGTGGTCGCGGCACTCCGCACCCGCGCCTTCCCGCTGGCGGTGCAGGGCGTCCTGCTCTGGTCGGCCGTGGTGGTCGCCGCGGTGCTCGGTCTGGTCGGACACACCGCCACGGCTCCCGCCACGGTGCTCGGCGCGACGGCGGGCACCGGCGTCCTCGCGGCCCTGCTGGCCGGGGTGCGCCCGGCGGCACACGGGCGTGCCCGCCTCCGCTCGCTCGGCAACGTGCTCGAGACGGTCTCGGTGGTCGTGATGCTCCCGCTGCTGCTCGGTACCTTCGGCCTCTTCGCCGCGCTCCTGGAGACCTTCTGACCATGCGACTCCTCGACGACGTGGTCCCCGCGATCGGACGGGCGTTCTTCGGCAGCGTGGTGAGCGGTGCCCGCGAGCTCGACGACGCGCACCGGGCGATCCGGCAGGGCGTCCCGACGAGTCGGCGGATCGCGTTCGCGTCGCTCCGGGGCGGGACCGGCTGCTCGACCACGGCCGCCGCGGTCGCCAGGGTCCTCGCCAGACGGCGGAGCGGACGGGTCCTCGGGGTCGACGGTGCCGCTGGTCCCCGGTCGTTCGCCGCGCTGGCGGGGGCCGACCACGGCGGTCCGACGGTACCGTCCGACCGCCGCTCGGCCGCACGGACCTCGTGGGACGCCACGGACGGGCTTGCCGAGGCCGCGTCGGGCCTGCACGTGCTCAGGATCGGGGACCCCCGGTTCCCCTCGCGTCAGGCCGCGCCCGACGAGTGGACCGCAGCGGTCGACCCCATCGCCCGGTTCTTCGACGTCGTCGTCGGCGACTGGGGCTCCCGCAGCCCCTTCGTCGACCTCGGCGCCGTCGCCGCGGACGCACACGTCGTCGCCCTCGTCACCGGGGCCGACCGACCCGGGGTGGAGGAGGGCATCGCGCACGCCGACGCCCTCCGTCGCCACGCGCCCGACACCCGTGTCGTCGTCGTCCCGGTCGACACCGTCGGCACGGGGCTGCGCGCCGCCCGGGCCGCCGCGGACTGGCCGGGCCACCTCGTCCTCCCGGTACCGCACGACCCGACGACGACCGTGCCCGGGGTCCGCCCGACCGCGTCCCGCACCGCCCTCGTCCACCTGACCGCCGCCCTGGTCGACGCCGCCGTCGGCCGACGATCGACGGAGGCCACCCGGTGAACCGCATCGTGCACCGTCCCGCGCGGGTCTCCACCCCGCTCGTCCGCCCGGACGCCGAACAGCTCGCACCGCCGCCGCAGCTCCCCGAGGGCCCGAGCGGCGGGATCCCGCTGCAGTCGCTCCTGCCGGTGATCGGCGCGGTGTCGTCGGTCGTGATGATGGTCGTGCTGCGCGGGAACAACCCGGTGCTCATGGTCGTCGCGGCCCTGGTGTTCGTGGTCGCCCTGGTCGGCGGGCTCGGCATGGCGTTCACGCAGCGGGGCAACGCCGTCCGCAACCGCCGGACCCAGCGGGAGCGGTACCTCGACCACCTCGAGGAGCTCCGCGGCGACCTGCGTGCCCGGACGACCGCGATCCGCGAGCGGGCCGAGCACGTCGACCCCTCCCCGGACACGCTCCCCCGGCTGGTCGGCGACCCCGCACGGCTCTGGGAGCGCCGCCGGTCGCACGCGGACTTCCTCCGGGTGCGCGTCGGTGCCGGCGACGTGGACTGGCTCGACCTCGTCGTGCCGCCGGACCAGAACCCGGTCCAGCCGCTCGACCCGCTGATGCTCGCCGAGCTCCAGCAGGTCGCGGAGCACTACGGCACGGTCGACGCGATGCCGATCTCGATCCGGCTCGACGACGCCGGCGACGTCTCGGTCGTCGGAGACCGCGACGCCGTGCTCGCGGTCGCCCGAGCGCTCGTCGCCCAGCTCGCCGCGCTCCACGCCCCCGAGGACCTGCAGCTCGCGGCGGCGTTCCCCGCCGACCGGGCCGCCGACTGGGAGTGGTTCGACCTGCTGCCCCACGTGCGGATGGACCGGACCTTCGACGGCCCGCTCCGCGCACGCCGCGTCGCCGAGGACGTCCCGACGCTGGCCAGGACCCTCGCCGCCGAGCTCGGCGAGCGTGCTCGGACCGCCGCGACCTGGCGACGCTCGGGCGACTCCGGGAGGCGGAGCGACCTCGCCCGACTGGTGGTCCTCGCCGACGAGCACGGCGGTGTCGCGGTCCCGCTCGCGCTGCCCGAGGGCGAGACCCGCCCGGAGGACCTCCGCGTGACGGTCGTGCACCTGGTGGCGGACCGTCTGCACGAGCCGTCCGACGTGCGGGTCCGCGTCACGGCACGGACCGTGACGACCGACGACCCCGGGGTGTCCCCGAGGACCGCGCTCGAGATCGTCGATGCCCGCGACGTCGAGGAGGGCGAGCCCGCACCCGTGCAGACGGCGGTGTGCGACCCGGTCGCGCCGACGCTCGTCACGGCGGTCGCCAGGGCGCTCGCGCCGCTCCGGCTGTCCGCGGACGCCGAGGAGCGCACCGAGTCGTCGACCGCGATCGGCGTCACCGACCTCCTCGGGGTCGACGACGTCACGACGATCGACCCGGACCGGACGTGGCGACCGCGGGCGCCCCGGGACTTCCTCCGCGTGCCGATCGGGGTCGACGACTTCGGCGCTCCCATGTTGCTCGACCTCAAGGAGTCCGCGCAGCTCGGCATGGGTCCGCACGGCATCTGCATCGGTGCGACCGGTTCCGGCAAGAGCGAGATGCTGCGCACGCTCGTCCTCGGGCTCGCGGTCTCGCACCCGCCCGAGGACCTCGCGATGATCCTCGTCGACTACAAGGGCGGTGCGGCGTTCGCCCCGTTCGCGCGCCTGCCGCACGTCGCCGGGCTCATCGACAACCTCGCGGACGACCCGCAGCTCACCCGACGTGCCCGTGCCTCCATCGCCGGCGAGGTCCGCCGCCGACAGGAGATGCTCCGCGACGCCGGGGCGGCTCCGTCGATCACGCACTACCGCGAGCTGCGGACGCACCGACCGGAACTGCCGCCGATGCCGCACCTCGTGCTGGTCATCGACGAGTTCGGCGAGCTCCTGACGGCCGAGCCCGAGTTCGTCGACCTGCTCCTCATGATCGGCCGGATCGGGCGGTCGATCGGCGTGCACCTGCTGCTCTCCAGCCAGCGCATCGAGGCCGGCAAGCTCCGCGGTCTGGACACCTACCTGTCGTACCGGCTCGGCCTCCGCACCTTCTCGGAGGCCGAGAGCCAGGTCGTCCTCGACACCGGCGACGCGTTCCACCTGCCGGCGGTCCCGGGCTACGGGTACCTCAAGGTCGACACGAGCGTGTACACCCGGTTCCGTTCCGGCTACGTGTCGGGCCCGGTGGAGGACGCCACCCCGGCGGCCGTCGCCGCCGCGAGCACGGACACGGCGCCGGAGCCGTTCGAGCTCCCGGTGTACAACACGCTCGCGACCGAGGACGACGACCCGGGCGAGGCCCAGCTCGCGACGCCCGACGTCGGACGGAGCGTCGTCGACGAGGCCGTCGAACGGCTCGGCCGCGGCGACCGGGCGACCACGCCGGTCTGGCTGCCGCCGCTCCCGACGCGTCTGGCGCTCGGCGCGGTGCTCGACCCCGACCGGACGCCGGACCCCGCGGGCATCACCGTGCCGATCGGGCTGCTCGACGACCCGGCCCGCCAGCGCCAGCGCCCGTGGTCGCTCGACCTCACGCAGGGCGGCGGACACGTGGCCGTCATCGGCGCCCCCGGGTCCGGCCGCACGACGTTCCTGCGCACCGTCGCCGCATCGATCGCGCTCACGACGACCCCGCGGCAGGTCAGCGTCTACGGCATGGACCTCGCCGGCGGTGGCCTCGGCCGGATCGAGGGCTTCCCGCACGTCGGCGGCGTCGCGACCCGCGCCGACCGGAACCGCCTGCTGCGGCTCGTCGAGGAGCTCCAGGCGATGATCCGACTGCGCGAGCGGGTGTTCCGCGACCACGGCATCGACTCGCTCGCGATGCTCCGCACCCGCCACGCCGCCGGTCGGGTCCCGGAGCTCGGCTCGGCGGACGTCGTGCTGCTCGTGGACGGCTTCGGCGTCATGCGCACCGAGTTCGAGGAGCTCGAGGAGGCCTTCGGCGACCTGCTCCAGCGCGGCGGCAGCTTCGGCATCCACGTCGTGGTGGCGCTGACCCGGTGGAACGAGCTCCGCCTCGCGAACCAGCCGCTCATCGGCCAGCGCTTCGAGCTGCGCCTCAACGACCCGGCCGACTCGACCATCGCCCGTGCGGCGGCGGCGACGCTGAAGTCCGGGGAGCCCGGCCGCGTCCTCACCGGGGACGAGCTGTTCGGCCAGGTCGCGCTGCCCGTCCTCGACGACGTGGACGACGGCGCCGTCGGCGACGAGCTGGCCGCGCTCGCACAGCGGGTCGCGGACAGCTGGGGCGGTCCCGCCGCGGCGCCGATCCGGTTGCTGCCCGAGTCGTTCGACCCGGCCGAACTGCCGGACGCACTCGCGATGCCCACAACCGTGCCGTTCGCACTCCGCCAGGACACGATGGACTTCGTGGCCTTCGACCCCGCCGTCGACCAGCACCTGCTCGTGTTCGGCGACACGGCGAGCGGGAAGACCGCGCTGCTGCGCGGCCTGGCGGCCGGGTTCGTGGAGCGCTCGACGCCGGACGAACTCGTCCTCGCCTTCATGGACGTCCGCGGTGGTGCGGCGGCCGGGACCCCGGACGAGTTCCTCGGCGGGCACGCCGCGAACGGCCGCGACGCCCGCGGTCTGGCCACGGCGATCGCGGCCGAGCTCGAGCAGCGCGCGTCCGGCACCTCGACCGGCCCCCGCCCGCGCATCGTCGTGCTCGTCGACGACTACGACATCGTCGCCTCGGCGGGGACGGACCCGCTCGCGCCGCTCGTGCCGTACCTGCCGTCGGCCCGCGACCTCGGCCTCCACGTGGTCCTCACCCGACCCGTCGCCGGTGCCGCGCGGGCGATGTACGACACCGTGGTCCAGTCCGTCCGCGACTCGGGCGCGACCGGACTGGTGCTGAGCGGTGAACGATCCGAGGGCCAGGTCTTCCCGAAGGTGTACGCCGAGCAGTTCCCGCCCGGACGCGGCCGTCTGGTGCGCCGCGGCAGCCCGCCGCGCATCGTGCAGGTCGCCCACTTCCCGGCCGCGCGGGTCCCCGCTCCGGCGCAGGCGGACCCCGCCGGCCAGACGACCGTCCTCGACCCGAAGGGAGCCGTCGATGCCCCGTGAACTGGTGATCCTCTCGCGGACCGCCCCGGAGCTCGCCGTCTTCGTCGGGGCCGGTGCCGACATCGCCCCCGACCTGCGGGTGCGGACGCTCGACGGCGGCGCGGTGACCGAGGTCGTGGACCGCCGCGGCATGGCGGTCCTCAGCGTCCAGGTCCCCGAACTCGTCGAGAACCCCGCCGAGGTCGCACGACTCGCGCCCTGGTCGTCCCTGTCGGCGCCCGTGTGGTGGACCGACGCGTGGGCTCCGTGGGGCGAGCAGGGCGACGTCGGGGTCGCCGTCGCACGGGCCTGGGCCTCGGCCGGCGGAGCCGAGATCCGCGTGGAGGACGGCTCGTGAGCTCCCTCCCGCCGAGCTCCGCACCCCTCCCCCCGATGCCGGGCCCGCGTCGGTCCGCGGCCCAGCGCGCGCGGACCGTCCTCGTCGCCGGGGTCGCCG
The DNA here is from genome assembly GCF_044745105.1 of Curtobacterium sp. NPDC087080. Classification (NCBI taxonomy): domain Bacteria; kingdom Bacillati; phylum Actinomycetota; class Actinomycetes; order Micrococcales; family Microbacteriaceae; genus Curtobacterium; species Curtobacterium sp. NPDC087080. Next base: position 152,717 of record NZ_JBIUZP010000003.1, read on the forward strand.
GTGGCACCGGGACGACCACGGTCGCGGCGCTGCTCGCCGATGCGGTCGGTGGTCGGCTCGGCGTCGTGGTGCAGGCGACGGACCACTCCGGCGGCGAGCTCGCCGCCCGGCTGCCGGCGCTCGGGCCCGCCACCTCGCGCGTGACGGTGCACGACGCCGGGGCGCACGTGCGTCCGGCCGCTGCGCTCGCAGCGACCCCGGAGAACTCCCTGGTGGTCGTCGGACGTGCCACCCCGGACGGCGTGGCCGACGTCCGGTCCGCACTCGTGGCGATGACGGACGAGCCGGACCCGACGCTGCTCGGACGCTCGGTTGTGGTGCTCGTCGACCGGGCCCCGAAGCCCGTGACGATCGACGTGGCACCGGTGCGCGCGACGGGGGTCGCCGGGGTGCTCGTGCTCCACGCGGACCGCGCGCTCGCCCGAGCGGGCCGCATCGACACCACCCGACTCGGCCGCCCCACCGTCGCGACGGTGTCGGAGCTCCTGTCCGCCCTCCGCTGGTAGCGACCGGTCGCGCCGTCCCGCGGCCGCGACGCGAGACCGCGGCCCCGACCGGGGACCGCGACCTCGACGGCAGGCCGCGACCCCGGACGGACGGGAGGCGCGGTGCCAGCCGGCACCGCGCCTCCAGGACGTCGTGTGGTCGCGTCAGCCGCGCGCGGACCGCACCCGGTCGACGAACGCCGCGTGCAGCGGGTGCTCGGCCGCGAGACCGGTGATCTCGGTCGCCACGTCGGCGTCCGACCGGTCCGAGCGCAGCAGCTGCTGCAGCTCGACGCTCTGCTCGTCGTCGGCGACGTCGAACCGGAGGGCGGCACCCATCGCGTCGAGCAGCGCGGTCGGCTCGGTGCCGTCCTCGGCGAGGGCGGCGGCGGGCGACACGAAGCGCTCGTCCCGCGACAGCTTGCGGAGCGGCTGTCGGCCGACACGGGTGACCGTGTCGGGCAGGTGCGGGTTCTCGAAGCGACCGATGATGGCCTGCACGTAGGAGCGGTGCACCTCGGGGTCGAGCTCGTGACGACGCACCAGCAGGTCGCTGGTCTCGGCGAGCACCGACTCGAGCGCGGAGCGCACGGCCGGGATCGCGATGGCGTCCGAGATCTTGTCGGCACCGGCGAGGAACCCGTGGTACGCGACGGTGGCGTGCCCCGTGTTCACCGTGAAGAGCTTGCGCTCGATCGAGGCAGCGAGCCCGTCGACGTAGTGCGCGCCGGGGATCTCCGGCTCGTTCCCGCCGAACGGGGTGCGGTCGATGGCCCACTCGTAGTAGGTCTCCACCGTCACGTCGAGGCCCGCGCCCTCGGGCTGGGCCGGGACGATCCGGTCGACCGCGGTGTTCGCGAACACCGCCTTCGCCAGGGCCTCGTCGCGCGACTCGGTCGGGAGCGCCTCGACGATGAACTCCCGCAGACGGTCGGTCGCGTTGATCGCGTTCTCGCACGCCATGACCGCGAGGGGCGCGGCGTCGGCGTCGCGCTGCTGGAGCGCCTTCGCGATCACCGGGGCGATGAACTTCAGGACGGTCGGGCCGACCGCACAGGTGACGACGTCGGCGGCGGCGACCTCGGCGATCACACCGGCCTCGTCCTGCGCGCTGTTCACGGCACGGAAGCCGGTGACCTCGTGGTCCTGCGCGCCCTGCCCGACCTCGTGCACGGTGTACGAGTCGGCGGCGGCGAGTGCGTCGATGAGCGGCGCGGCGACGTCGGCGAAGACGACCTCGTAGCCGGCCTCGTGGAGCAGGAGCCCCACGAAGCCGCGGCCGATGTTGCCGGCGCCGAAGTGGACGGCGGTCCCGGTCACTCGTTGACCTCGCCGAGGATCGACAGGATCGCGGCGGTGTCCGGCGCGTCGGTGAGCTTCTGGACCTCGTCCTCGTCGGAGAACACGATCGCGATCTTCGACAGGATGTCGAGGTGCTCGTTGTTCACGCCGGCGATGCCGACGACGAAGCGCACGGGGTTGCCGTCCCAGTCGATCGGGGTGGCGTAGCGGATGAACGACAGCGCGGACGACTTGATGGCGTCCTTCGCGTCGTTGGTGCCGTGCGGGATGGCGAGGAAGTTCCCCATGTAGGTCGAGACGCTCTTCTCGCGCTCGAGCATGGCCGGGTAGTAGTCCGCCGTGACCGCGCCTGCAGCCTCGAGGATCTCGGCCGCCTCCTTCATCGCCTCCGACTTGGTCGGGGCGGTGTCCTCGGTGTGGATGCGGATCTGGCTCTCCTGCAGGACGGGCATCGGGGGTTCTCCTTGCTGATCGAGGACGTGGTGGAGGGGGCGGACCGTGGTCCGCCCCCTCCGATACTGCACTTCGTTACTGGTTCTTGAGCTGGTCGACGACCTGGTCGTACTGCGGCGCGTTCATGAAGTTGCCGACCGACACGTGCTGCGCGTTCGGGTTCTTCTGCTTGGCGCGGTCCGTCAGCTCCTCCTGCGTGATGATCAGGTCCTCGGTGCCGTCGAGGTTCGCGATCGCCTTGTTGACGACCGTGACGCCCTCGATGCCCGCCTTCTTGACCTTGTTGCGCAGGACGCTGGCGCCCATGGCGCTCGAGCCCATGCCGGCGTCGCAGGCGAACACGACGCTCTCGACGCGGGTCGCCGTCGCGGTGGACGCCGATCCGACGCCACCGAGCGAGGCCTCGGCCTCCTCCTCGTTGGCCGGGGAGTTGTTGCCGAGCAGGCCCGAGGTCGCGGCGTTGACGTCGCGGCCCTTGTTGGCCTGGAGCTTCGCCATAGCGGCGCTCATGTCGCCGCCGCCGTTCGCCAGGTCACGCTTGCGGCTGGCGAGCAGGAAGAAGGACGCCACCGCGAACGAGACCGCTGCGGACAGGACGACCGACAGGATGACGCCGACGTAGCTGTCCTTCGCCGTGGCCGTGAGGACGGCGATGATCGAACCGGGCGAGGCCGGGGCGACGAGGCCGGACTGGAAGGCGACGTTGGTCGCGACACCGGTCGCACCACCGAGGATGACGGCGAGGAAGAGCACCGGCTTCTGCAGCACGTACGGGAAGTAGATCTCGTGGATGCCGCCGAAGAACTGGATGAGGATCGCGCCGGGAGCGGTCGAGCGGGCGATGCCGACACCGAAGAAGGTGAAGGCGAGCAGGATGCCGAGACCGGGGCCGGGGTTCGCCTCGAGCAGGAACAGGATGCTCTTGCCGGACTCCTGGACCTGCTGCGCGCCGAGCTGGTCGAGCACGCCGTGGTTGATCGCGTTGTTGAGGAAGAAGACCTTGGCGGGCTCGATGATGACGCTCGCGAGCGGCAGCAGCGAGCTGTCGACGAGGAACTTCACCGCGGCGCCGAGGCCCTCGGCGATGAGCTTGAACAGCGGCGCCAGCCAGAAGAAGCCGATGAGCGCGAGCACGAAGCCGAGGATGCCGGCCGCGTAGTTGTTCACGAGCATCTCGAAGCCGGGCTTGATCTTGCCGTCCCAGATCTTGTCGATCTGCTTGATGAGGTACGCACCGAGCGGACCGCAGATCATCGCGCCGAGGATCATGATCGTGCCGTTGGCGCCGATGATGACGCCCATCGCCATGATCGAGCCCACGACCGCGCCGCGGGTCTCGTAGATCATCCGGCCGCCCTGGAAGGCGATCGCGAGCGGGATGAGGTAGGTCAGGATCGGGCTGACGAGACCGATGTTGGCCACGCCGTCGGTCTCCCCGAACCCGCCGAGGACGCCCACGGGCGTCCAACCGGTCTCGATGAAGAACGCGGTGATGAGGCCCCACGCGATGAAGATCGCGATGTTCGGCATCACCATGCCGGAGAGGAACGTGCCGAACTTCTGGACGGCGACGCGTGCGCCGCCCCGCGACTTCGCGGGTGCGTCGGGCGCTGCAACGGACGACGTTGTCATGTGCCTGGCTTTCTGTGATGGGTGCTGCTGCGGTGTGAAGGGGTACTGCGGTGGTGCGGGTACTACGGTGCTGCGTGGGGTGGAGCGGGTCGGGTCAGACGGCGTGCGCGGCAGCCGCGGCGGACCTGGCAGCCGCCGCGGTGCTCGCGGCGAGTGCCGCCGTCGCCATCTCGCGGGCCTGCTCGAGCGAGTGCTTGCCGAGTTCGGCACGCACGTCGGCCAGGGCCGCGGGGGTCATGGACAGGGTGGTGGCGCCGAGGCCGACGAGCACGACGGCGAGCAGCGGGTCGGCTGCGGCCTCACCGCAGATGCCGACGGCCTTGCCCGCGTCGGCACCGGCCGCACCGAGCTGTGCGACGAGGCGCAGCACGGCGGGGTGCCACGGGTCCTGGTAGGACGCGACGGTACCGAGCATGCGGTCGGCGGCCATCGTGTACTGGGTCAGGTCGTTCGTGCCGATCGACACGAAGTCGGCGTTCGCGAAGACCTGCTCGGCCATGAGCGCGAGCGAGGGCACCTCGGCCATGACGCCGGCGGTGCGGATGCCGAGCTCACGAGCCAGGTCGACGAAGTACTCGGTCTCCTCGGCGTCGGCGACCATCGGGGCCATCACCCAGAGGTCGGCCTCGGTCGCGGCGTCGGCCTGGGCGAGGGCGGTGAGCTGGTCGCGGAGGACCTCCTCGTGGTTCCGCAGCGCACGCAGACCACGGCGGCCGAGCGCCGGGTTCTCCTCGTCCTTGTCGGTGAGGAACGGCAGGGGCTTGTCGGCGCCGGCGTCGAGCGCGCGGACGACGACCTTCTTGCCCGGGAACGCCTCGAGCAGCTGGCGGTACGACTCGGTCTGCTGCTCCACGGTCGGCGCCTTCGGCGAGTCGAGGAAGAGGAACTCGGTGCGGAAGAGCCCCACGCCCTCCGCACCGAGAGCAACGGCGCCCGCGGCGTCGGCGGGGCTGCCGAGGTTCGCGAGCAGCGGGACGGTGTGGCCGTCGGCGAGCGCACCGGCGGTGAGCGGTGCGGCGGCGGCGGCGAGGCGGTCCGCGATGCGCTGGTCGACCTCGGCCACGAGCTCCGCCGACGGGTCGGTGACGACGGTGCCGGCCGCGGCGTCGACGACGACGTGGGTGCCGTCGACCAGGTCGTCGGCGCCGGCGACGCCGACGATCGCGGTGATGCCCTTGGCGCGGGCGAGGATCGCGGTGTGCGAGGTCGGGCCGCCGTCACGGGTGACGAGGGCGAGCACCTTGTCGAGGTCGAGGAGTGCGGTGTCGGCGGGCGCGAGGTCACGGGCGACGAGCACGAAGGGAATGTCGGACTCGGGGACGCCCGGTGCGGAGACGCCGCGGAGCTTCGCGATGATGCGCTGCGCCACGTCGTCGAGGTCGGCCGCGCGCTCCCCCATGTAGCCACCCATGCCGACGAGCAGGTCGCGGAACTGGCCGAACGCCTCGAACACCGCGCGCTCGGCGTTGGTGCCGCCGTCGATCCGGGCGTGCACGTCGTCGAGGAGCGTCGGGTCCTGCGCCATGAGCGCCTGCGCCTCGAGCACGGCCTGGGCGTCGCCGCCGGCGAGCTGTCCGCGCTTGTTGAGGTCCTCGGCCACGGCCGCGAGCGCCTCGGCGACGGCGTGCTTCGCGTCGTCCGCGGTGCCGGCCAGCGCGTCCTTCGACGGTTCGCCGAGCGGGTCCGCCATGCGGAGCACGGGGCCGTGGGCGACGCCTCGGCCGACGCCGGTGCCGAGCAGTTCGGACATTCGAGACTCCTTCATCTCCACGCGCTCACGGTGGGGGTGGTTCGTTCGGTGCGCAGCGACACGAACGGACCACGCCCGTGCGGCTTGGCAGCACACTACCCCGATCCGCGTTGACAAACAAACACATCCGGGGATAAAAATGCAGAAACAGATGCCCGTTTGCGTCTGGCGGACGAAGCAATCCGGAAGGATCCGGCGCCGATCTGCCCGAGCATGCCCGTTCTGTTCCGAGCAGGCCGACCGAGACGACGAGGTCCATGTACGCACCAGAGCGCCACCAGCGCATCGTCGAGCGCGCCCGGTCGCAGGGACGGGTCGACGTCAAGGACCTCGCCGAGCTGCTCGAGGTCACCCCGGAGACCATCCGCCGAGACCTGACGAGCCTCGAGCGCCGCGGTCTGGTCCGGCGGGCGCACGGCGGGGCGATCCCCGTCGAGCGCATCACGCTGCACCCGGGGGTCGGCGACCGCGGCGGGATCAACCAGGCGGAGAAGATGGTGATCGCCGAGGCCGCCCTCGCCGAGCTCCCGGAGAACGGCTCGGTGATGATCGACGCCGGCACCTCGACGATCTGCCTGGCCGAGATGCTCCCCACCGACCGCGGCCTCACCGTGGTCACCCACTCGCTGCCCGTCGCCATGGCGGTCGCGAACCGGTCGGGCATCGACCTGCACCTGCTCGGCGGCAACATCCGCAGCGACTCGCTCGCCGGCGTCGGCACCTGGACGCACCAGCTCATCGGCATGGTCAGCGTCGACGTCGCCTTCATCAGCATCAACGGCATCACGCCCGAGCGCGGGCTGACGACCCACAACATGGCCGAGGCCGCCGTGAAGAGCGCGATGATCAAGTCCGCGCGCCGGAGCATCCTGCTCGCCGACCACACGAAGTTCGGCCGCGAGGAGTTCGGCCGCGTCGCCCCCCTCGCCGCGATCGACACGATCATCACCGACCCCGGCGTGAACGCCGACCTCGTGCGCGAGGTCGAGGCCGCCGGCACCGAGGTCCTCTGGCCCGGTCGCGACTGACCGGCGCCGGTCCCCGGGACCGCCCACCACGCGCTCGCTAGCATGAGCGCACCACCCGTCGACAGGAGTCCATCGATGTCCGAAGCCACCCGCACCGTCACCGTCGCCAGCGCGTCCGGCCTGCACGCCCGCCCCGCCTCCCTCTTCGTCCAGACCGTCACCGCGTCCGGTCACCAGGTAACGATCGCCAAGGGCGACAAGTCCGGCAACGCGGGCAGCATCCTCGCGCTCCTCGGCCTGGGCATCGAGAACGGCGACGAGGTCACCCTCACGGTGACCGGTGACGACGCCGAGACGACGGCCGACAGCCTGGTCGAGTTCCTGCAGACGGACCACGACGCGGCCTGAGCAGGTCGGTCGCGCACGCGACCCGATGACGGACGGGAGGCCCGTGGCTGCGCAGCCACGGGCCTCCCGTCCGTCCGTACGCGCGGTCACGGCCGTCGTGGAGCAGGAGACGTCGGGTCGCCGGTCCGCACCCGACAGTTGCTGCTCCACCGACGCAGGAACGGCGGCGCGCGGGGCCGTCGGCGCGCGTCGGTAGGGTGGTCGGCATGACACGCCTGCGCCTCGCATCCGTCAACGTGAACGGCGTCCGCGCCGCCTTCCGCAAGGGCATGGGCGACTGGCTCGACACGCGCGACGTCGACGTGCTCGCCCTGCAGGAGGTCCGCGCCTCGAGCGACGACCTGGCCGGGCTGCTCGGCGACGAGTGGGACATCGTGCACGACCCGGCCACGGCGAAGGGCCGCGCGGGGGTCGCCATCGCCTCGCGGCACCGCGCGCACATCCACCGCGTCGAGCTCGGCCCGTCGGACTTCGACTCCGCCGGCCGCTGGATCGAGGCCGACTACGAGCTCGACGGCACCACGGTCACGGTCGTCTCCTGCTACGTGCACTCGGGCGAGGTCGACACCCCCAAGCAGGACGAGAAGTGGAAGTTCCTCGACGCGATGACCGAGCGGCTGCCCGCCCTGCGCGCGCACAACCCGCTCGCGGTCGTCGTCGGCGACCTCAACGTCGGGCACGACCAGCGCGACATCAAGAACTGGAAGGGCAACGTCAAGCGCGCCGGCTTCCTGCCCCGCGAGCGCGCCTACTTCTCGCGGTTCTTCGGGGCCGAGGGCGAGCAGGTCGAGGGTGCCGACGGGTCCACTGGGCCGGGCCTCGGCTGGGTCGACGTCGGGCGTGAGCAGGCCGGCGACGTCGACGGACCCTACACGTGGTGGTCGTGGCGCGGGCAGGCCTTCGACAACGACTCGGGCTGGCGCATCGACTACCAGGTGGCCACCCCCGACCTCGCGGCGAAGGTCACGAGCTACACGGTCGACCGTGCTGCGGCCTACGACCAGCGGTGGTCCGACCACGCTCCCGTGGTCGTCGACTACGAACTCTGACCTCCTCCCACTCCACGCAGTACAGGAACACCTCCATGACCAAGACGCGCATCTTCTCGGGCATCCAGCCGTCGGCCGGGTCCCTCCACCTCGGCAACTACGTCGGGGCGCTCATGCAGTGGCGCGACCTGCAGGACGACCACGACGCCATCTACTGCGTCGTCGACATGCACGCGATCACCTCCCCGCAGGACCCGGCCGAGCTCCGCGCGAGCACCCGGGCGACCGCGGCGCAGTACATCGCCTCCGGCATCGACCCGACGAAGTCGACCCTCTTCGTGCAGTCGCACGTGCCGGCGCACGCCGAGCTCGCGTGGGTCCTCAACACGCTGACGGGCTTCGGCGAGGCGAGTCGGATGACCCAGTTCAAGGACAAGTCGGCGCGGCAGGGCACCGAGGCCGCGTCGGTCGGGCTCTTCACGTACCCGATCCTGATGGCCGCGGACATCCTGCTCTACGACACCGCCGTGGTGCCGGTCGGCGACGACCAGCGGCAGCACGTCGAGCTCACCCGCGACCTCGCGACCCGGTTCAACTCGCGCTTCGGCGACACCTTCGTGGTGCCGAAGGCGCAGATCGGCACCGAGACCGCGCGGATCTACGACCTGCAGGACCCGACCAGCAAGATGAGCAAGTCCGCCGCGTCGGACAACGGGCTGATCCGCCTGCTCGACGAGCCGAAGCGCACGGCGAAGAAGATCCGGTCGGCGGTCACCGACACCGAGCGCGAGATCCGGGCGGACCGCCAGGAGAAGCCCGGTGTGACGAACCTGCTCGCGATCCTGTCGGCGTTCACGCGGACCCCGGTGGCGTCGCTCGAGGAGCAGTTCGTCGGCAAGGGGTACGGCGACCTCAAGGGCGCCGTGGCCGACGCCGTCGTCGCCGAGCTCGAGCCGGTGCGTGCCCGCACGCTCGAACTGCTCGACGACCCGGCCGAGCTCGACCACCTGCTCGCGCTCGGTGCCGAGCGCGCCGAGTCCATCGCGCAGGCGACCCTCGCCCGGGTGTACGACCGCATCGGCTTCGTGCCCCGCTCGCGCGGCTGACGATGCTCCCCGTGACACTGTCGTCGGACCGGGTCCACCTGACGGTGCCGACCCGGTCCGACACGGCGGCCGTCACGCAGGGCTGCCAGGACCCGGCAGTCGTGCGCTGGACCACGGTCCCGACGCCGTACACCGCGCGCGACGCCCAGACCTTCGTCGACGCCCTGGTCGGTCCGGGATGGGCGTCCGACCGCGAGTACACGTGGGGCATCCGGCGACCGGGGTCGACGTGGCTCGAGGGCGTGGTGTCGTTCCGCACCGAGCACCGCGACCTCGGCTTCTGGCTCGCACCGACGGCCCGGGGCGAGGGGCTGATGCACGCGGCCGTCGAGCTCGTCGTCGAGTGGGCGTTCTCCCAGGGGGCGCCCGACGTGTACTGGGAGTGCTACGAGGGCAACGTCGGCTCCGCGTCGGTGGCCCGTGCGACCGGCTTCTCGTTCACGGGCACCGGGACCGCCCGGATCCCCGACCGCGACGGCGGGCCGACGACCGCCTGGACCGGCCTCCGTCGCGCCGACGGCGTCCCCGCGTCCGACCTGCCCTGGCCGGCGGCGTCGTTCGCTGACAGGGGACAGCACGGTGACGCGTCACCGACGCCCCGTCGGTAGTGTCGGAGCGTGATGTCGCCGTCCGACCCGCGCGCCCGCCCCGAGGAAGTCCGGGCGATGCGTCGTGCGCTCGAGCTCGCCGCGCTCGGACCCGTCGTCGGTGACCACGCGCGGGTCGGTGCCGTGCTGCTCTCCCCCGCCGGGGACGTCCTCGCCGAGGGCTGGCACAAGGGCGCGGGGACCCCGCACGCCGAGGTCGACGCGATGGCGAAGGTGCCCGCCGAACAGCTGCGGGGCGCCACGGCCGTCGTCACCCTCGAGCCGTGCAACCACGTCGGCCGGACCGGCCCGTGCGCACTCGCGCTGATCGAGGCCGGCGTCGGCCGGGTCGTCCACGCGGTCGACGACCCGGGTGAGCAGGCGGGCGGCGGTGCCGAACGCCTCCGTGCGGCCGGTGTCGACGTCGTCAGCGGCGTCCTGGAGGACGAGGCCGAGGCGTTCCTCGAGCGCTGGCTCCTGTCCGTCCGCACCGGGCGCCCGTGGGTGACCGTCAAGTGGGCCGCCAGCCTGGACGGTCGCGCCGCCGCTGCGGACGGCACGAGCAAGTGGATCACCGGCGCCGCCGCACGGCAGCACGTGCACGAGCAGCGGGCCGCACACGACGCGATCCTGGTCGGCACCGGCACCGTGCTCGCCGACGACCCGAGCCTCACCGCGCGCGGTGACGCCGGCGAACTGCTCGCCGACCAGCCGCTCCCCGTCGTCGTCGGCGACCGACCGGTGCCCGACGACGCCGCCGTCCGACGCCACCCCCGAGGCCTGGTGGCCCTGCCGGGACACGACCTGGCCGCCTCGCTGCGGACCCTGCGCGACCACGGCGTGCACAGCGTCCTCGTCGAGGGCGGTCCCACCGTCGCCTCCGCACTGATCGCCGCCGGCCTCGTCGACGAGCTGCTCGTGTACCTCGCGCCCGTGCTGCTCGGTGGCCCGCGCGTCGCAATCGGGGACGTCGGCGTGGGAAGCATCGGCGACCGCCACCCGTTGGACATCACATCGACCACCAGCCTGGGACCCGACCTCCTGGTCCGCGCTCGACCCCACCGCGCCCGGGCCGGCACCGCCCGGCCCGACGACGCGACGTCGACGGCCGCGACGACCGGGACCCCCGACCAGGCACAGAACGACCGGAGCACCCCATGACCGACGCCCTCACCTCCCCCACCCCGGGCAGCCCGGTGCAGTTCGAGGTCGCGACCACCGTCCCGACCACCCACGGCACGTTCGAGATGCGCGCCTACCGCGACCTGGTCACGAGCGCCGAGCACGTCGCGATCATCGCCGCACTGCCGGACGGATCCGCTCCCGGTGACGACGCCCTCGTGCGCGTGCACTCGGAGTGCCTGACCGGCGAGGCGTTCGGGTCGTTGAAGTGCGAGTGCGGTCCGCAGCTCGACGCCGCGCTCGACACCATCGCCACCGAGGGCGGTGTCGTCGTCTACCTCCGCGGGCAGGAGGGACGCGGCATCGGGCTGATCAACAAGCTCAAGGCCTACCGCCTGCAGGAGGACGGCCTCGACACGCTCGACGCGAACCTCGCGCTCGGGCTGCCGGCCGACTCGCGCGAGTACGGCGGAGCCGCCGGCATCCTCGCCGACCTCGGCATCTCGCGCGTGCGCCTGCTGTCGAACAACCCCGAGAAGCGGCGGCAGCTCGAGGAGCACGGCATCGAGGTCTCCTCGCTCGTCCCGCTCGTCGTGGGCGTCGTCGCGCAGAACGCCGGGTACCTCGACACCAAGCGGGACCGGATGGGGCACCAGCTGCCCGCGCACCTCGAGACCGGCGCGGCCGGCTGACCGACGCGGCCAGCCGACCGAAGCGGCCAGCTGACGGACGCCGCCGTCCGACGGACGTTCCGCGACGCGCGGACGCGGCCACGGGCCTCCCGGCCGATTTCCAGCTGCGCGACGGGTGTCGTAAGGTGAGGGTCCCGTCACGAGCGGTCCCACCACCCACCGAACGCACCCGGTCCGAGCACGCGCCACCAAGCGCGACCGACCGGTGTCCGCAGCTTCGGCACGCCGCCGCGCTCCCCCTGAGCGCTCCCCTCGGAGTCCCCGTACATGACCGCCGCCCCGGCACCCGCCGCCACGACCGACACGAAGCCCACCGGCAACCCGCGCTCCCGCGTGATCATCGCCAGCCTCGTCGGCACCTCGATCGAGTTCTACGACTTCTACGTCTACGCGACCGCTGCCGTCCTCGTCTTCCCGACCCTGTTCTTCCCGAACGAGGACCCGACGGCCTCGCAGCTGTCGTCCTTCGTGACGTTCGCCCTGGCGTTCTTCGCCCGTCCGGTCGGGTCGATCGTCTTCGGCCACTTCGGCGACCGGGTCGGCCGCAAGGCCACCCTCGTCGCCTCGCTGCTCGTGATGGGGACGGCGACGTTCCTGATCGGGTGCCTGCCGACCTTCGCGTCGATCGGCATCTGGGCGCCGGTCCTGCTCGCCGTGATGCGCTTCGCCCAGGGCGTCGGCCTCGGCGGCGAGTGGTCCGGCGCGGCGCTGCTCGCGACCGAGAACGCCCCGAAGGGCAAGCGTGGTGTGTTCGGGTCGATGCCGCAGCTCGGCGCCCCGATCGGCTTCCTCCTCGCGAACGGCCTGTTCATCGCCATCAACGCCGCGATGCCCGCCGGTGCGGACGGCACCCCGAACGCCGACTTCCAGGCGTGGGGCTGGCGCATCCCGTTCCTGCTCTCGGCCGTGCTCGTGATCGTCGGCCTGTACGTCCGGTTCAAGCTCGTCGAGTCCACGGTGTTCCGCGGCGTGCAGGAGTCCGGCTCGGTCGCCAAGGTGCCGCTCGGTCGCGTGTTCCGCACCTCGTGGAAGGCCCTGATCATCGGGACCTTCGGCATGGTCGCCACCTACGTGCTCTTCTACTTCATGACGACGTTCACGCTGTCCTACGGCACCACCGCGGCCGAGGCCGGTCCGCTCGTGCCGAAGGTCGGCCTGGGCTACAGCCGGGGCGAGTTCCTCACCCTGCTCATGATCGGTGTGGTGTTCTTCGGCATCTTCACGCCGATCGCCGGGTGGCTCGCCGACAAGTACGGCCGTCGTCGCACGCTCATCCCCACCACGATCGGCATCGCCCTCTTCGGCCTGACGTTCCAGATCTGGTTCGCGGCGTCGACCGGACCGATCACCGTCGTGACCTTCCTGATCGTGGGGCTGTCGCTGATGGGCCTGACGTTCGGGCCGATGGGCGCACTGCTGCCCGAGCTCTTCCCGACCAACGTCCGCTACACCGGGTCCGCGATCGCGTACAACGTGGCGTCGATCCTCGGGGCGTCGCTCGCGCCGACGATCGCCCTGGCGCTGTGGCAGCCGGACGGCACGATCGTGTGGGTCGGGCTCTACCTGACGCTCGCCGCCGTCGTGACCGTGGTCGCCCTGTTCTTCGTCCGGGAGACGAAGGGCGCCGGGCTCGACGAGGCCGACGCCGCCGGCTCGCCGGACGCCGCCCCGGCAGACCTGCGGGCGTGACCGGCGGGTCCTGACGCGACCACCCGACACGACGGGAGGCGCGGTGCCGGTCCGGCACCGCGCCTCCCGTTGCGTCGTGTGCGGGGCCGTGCGGGTGCGCGCTCGCGTGTGTCGGCGCGTCGTGCCGCTGCGGAACGACATGCCCGCTGTCGCACGACGACGCGGGTGTCGTACGACAGCGGGCCGCACCACGCACCGCTCCCGCGCACCCCGCTCCCACGCGACGGTGCGAAGATGGACGACGGCCGCCAGCACACCCCGCACGGGCGGCAGGAACCAGGAACGATGAGCCTCTTCTCCGCACGCCGCAAGCCGTCCGAGGGACCCCGCGCGAGCTTCGGTCGCCTGCTGACCTACCTGTTCGAGAACAAGCCCGCGATGGCCGTGATCATCGTGCTGAGCGTCCTCGGAGCCGGCGCCTCGCTCGCGCAGCCGCTGCTCGTGAACCAGGTCGTCACCGCCGTGCAGCGCGGCCAGACGCTCTCGATCCTGGTGTGGGCGCTCGTCGCCCTCGTGCTCGTGTCCGGTGTGCTCAACGGCGTGCAGCACTTCCTGCTCCAGCGCGCCGGCGAGGGCGTGGTGCTCTCCACCCGCCGCAAGCTCATCGCCCGCATCCTCAACCTGCCGATCTCGGAGTTCGACACCCGCCGCACCGGCGACCTGGTGTCCCGCGTCGGCAGCGACACCACCCTGCTGCGCGCCGTGCTCACGCAGGGGTTGATCGAGTCGATCGGCGGTGCGCTCACCTTCGTCGGCGCGATCGTCGCGATGGCCGTCATCGACCCCCTCCTGCTCGGCATCACCGTCGTCATCGTGCTCGTCGCGATCGTCGTCGTCGGCGGGCTCAGCCGACGCATCCGCATCGCGTCCAAGCGTGCGCAGGAGAAGGTCGGCGACCTGACCGCCGCGGTCGAGCGGGGCATCGGCGCCGTCCGGACCATCCGTGCCGCCGGGGCCACCGACCGCGAGGTCGCCGAGGTCGACGGCCACGCGACCGAGGCCTACCGCCGGGGCCTCGACATCGCGAAGATGTCCGCGTTCGTCGTCCCCGTCGCGAGCATCGTCATGCAGGTCGCGTTCATCGCCGTGCTCGGGGTCGGCGGTGCGCAGGTCGCCGCCGGGCAGATCACCATCGCCACGCTCATCACCTTCATCCTGCTGCTCTTCATGATGGTCATGCCGCTCGGCCAGGCCCTCGGCGCGGCCGTCGCCGTCGCGCAGGCGCTCGGTGCCCTCGGCCGGATCGAGGAGATCCTGCACCTGCCGACCGAGGACCAGGACGACGCGGCCGTCCGGGTCGCCGCGGCGACCGAGAGCGACGACGCGATCGCCTTCGAGCACGTCACGTTCCGGTACGCGCGGGCCGCGGACGCGTCCGGCGCGGACGGCGCGGCGGGTGCGCCGGTGCCGTCCACTCCGTCTGCTCGGTCTGGAGGCGCGGCGGATGCCGACGACACGGGCCCGGCCGACGACGTGGTGCTGGACGACGTGTCGTTCCGTGTGCCCCGCGGCTCGCGTGTCGCACTGGTCGGCCCCTCCGGCGCCGGCAAGTCCACGACCCTCGCGCTCATCGAGCGCTTCTACGACCCGACCTCGGGCGTGATCCGGCTCGGCGGCGTCGACGTGCGCGGGCTCGACCGCGCCGAGCTCCGTGCGCAGATCGGGTACGTCGAGCAGGACGCACCCGTGCTGGCCGGAACCATCCGGGCGAACCTGCTGCTCGGCTCACCCGACGCGTCCGAGGCCGAGTGCGTCCGCGTCCTCGAGGCCGTGAACCTGGGCGACGTGCTGCACCGCGACCCGCGCGGGCTCGACGCCCAGGTCGGCGAGGACGGCGTCATGCTCTCCGGTGGTGAACGGCAGCGGCTGGCGATCGCCCGGGCACTGCTCGCCGCTCCCCCGATCCTGCTGCTCGACGAGTCGACCTCGTCGCTCGACGGGGTGAACGAGCAGAAGATGCGCCTGGCGATCGACGCCGTCGCGGCGGACCGCACGCTGCTCGTCATCGCGCACCGGCTGTCCACGGTCGTCGACTCGGACGTCATCGTCGTGCTCGAGCACGGTCGGGTCGTCGGCACGGGCACGCACTCCGAGCTCGTGCAGTCCACCCCGCTCTACCGCGACCTGGCGAAGCACCAGCTGCTGGTCTGACGTCGATCCCGCCGACGTCCGTCGCGTCGATCCCGCGGGTCGTGCGGGAGGGGTCAGGCGGCGAACGGGTCCGGGGTCAGGACGTAGACCGACTCCAGGTACTCCTCGAGGCCCTCGTGCGAGCCCTCGCGGCCGAGCCCCGAGGACTTCACCCCGCCGAAGGGGAACGCCGCGTTCGACACGACGCCCGTGTTCAGGCCGAGCATGCCGGTCTCGAGGCGCTCGGCGAGCCGCTGCCCCCGGCGGAAGTCCGTCGTGAACGCGTACGCGACCAGCCCGTACTCGGTGTCGTTCGCGAGGCGGATGCCCTCCTCCTCGGTCGCGAAGCGCGTGATCGACACGACCGGGCCGAAGATCTCGGTGGTGAGGATGTCCGACCCCGGCCGGACCTCGTCGAGCACCGTGGGTGCGTAGAAGGTGCCCGGCCGATCGATCCGTTCCCCACCGGTCACGAGTCGAGCACCCCGCTGCACGGCGTCGTCGACGAGTCCGGCGGCCTTGTCCACCGCACGGTCGTCGATGAGCGGGCCGATGGTGGTGCCGTCCTCGGTGCCGCGGCCGATGCGCAGTTCCTCGACCTTCGCGGTGAGGGCCGCGGTGAACGCGTCCGCGATGCCCTCCTGCACGAAGAACCGGTTCGCGGCGGTGCAGGCCTCACCGACGTTGCGGAACTTCGCCTGCATCGCCGCGGCGACGGCCTCGTCGAGGTCGGCGTCGTCGAAGACGAGGAGCGGTGCGTTGCCGCCGAGCTCCATGCTCGTCTTGAGCACGTTGTCGGCCGCCTGCTTGAGCAGCGCCGACCCGACCGGGGTCGAGCCCGTGAAGGTGAGCTTGCGCAGGCGGCGGTCGGCGATGATCGGCTCGGACAGCGCCTTCGCGTCACGGGAGGGCACCACGTTGAGCACCCCGTCGGGCAGCCCGGCGCGGCGGAACAGCTCGACCAGGAACAGCGTCGTCAGCGGGGTCAGGTCGGCGGGCTTCAGCACGACCGTGCAGCCCGCGGCGAGCGCCGGACCGATCTTGCGGGTCGCCATCGCGAGCGGGAAGTTCCAGGGCGTGATCGCGTAGACCGGGCCGACCGGGCGCCGGAGCACGATGCCGCGACCGGTGCCCTCCGGGTTCGTGCGGTAGTCACCCGAGATGCGGACGGCCTCCTCCGAGAACCACCGCAGGAACTCGCCGCCGTAGGCGACCTCGCCGCGGGACTCCGCGAGCGGCTTGCCCATCTCGAGCGTCATCAGGGCCGCGAGGTCGTCCTCGTGCTCGTGCACCAGGTCGAACGCCCGGCGCAGGACGTCCGAGCGCGTGCGCGGTGCGGTCGCCGCCCATCCCTCCTGCGCTGCCACGGCGGCGTCGAGCGCGGCGATGCCGTCCTCGGGTGTGGCGTCGGCGACCTCGGCGAGGACCTCGCCCGTGCTCGGATCGCGGACGGGGAAGGTCGCGCCACCGCTCGCGGGACGCCATGCGCCACCGACGAACAGCCCGGTGGGGACGTCGGCGACGGAGACGTGCTCGTCGGCGACGGTGGTGGTCGGGCCGGTGGTCGTTCGGGTGGTGGTCACAGTACTGCTCCTCCGGGGTTCGCGAGCCCCTCGTCCATGTCGCTGTGGTCGACGTGCCCGCCGACCGCGCTGATCTCGTCCAGGGCGCGTGCGCTGCGCTCCGCGTCCACACCGGCCACGAGGTCGTCGTAGACGGCGACGTCGTACCCGGCGGCCCGCGCGTCGAGCGCCGTGGCGCGCACGCAGTGGTCGGTGGCGATGCCGACGATGTCGACCGTCGTCACCCGACGCTCCGCGAGCAGGTCCGGCAGCGCGGTGCCGTCGTCGGTGCTCGCCTGGAAGGCCGAGTAGTCCGGTCGCCCCCGACCCTTGTACACGTGCACGTCGATCACGCTCGTGTCGAGGTCCGGGTGGTACTCCGCGCCCGGGGTACCGCCGACGCAGTGCACCGGCCACGTGTCCACGAAGTCCGGCCCCTCGGGACCGGCGAAGTGTCCGCCGTTGTCGTCGTCGCCGTGGTGCCAGTCACGCGATCCGACGATGAGGTCGTACTCGTCCCCGTGGCGGCCGGTGAAGGCGCTGATCCGCTTCGCGAGGGCAGCGCCACCGGTCACACCGAGTGCACCGCCCTCCGTGAAGTCGTTCTGGACGTCGACGACGAGCAGTGCCCTGGCCATGCGTCCATCCTGCACCTCGCGGCTCCGGACGCGGTGAGGCGCGACCCGCGGTCCGGGCGGCGCACGCACGGCCCGGCCTGGCCGGTGTCAGGACACCGCGCGCATCACGACGAGGTCAGGTTCCCGCCGCACCGGAACGTCGCCGCGGTCACCGCGTCGAGCGCCGGCAGCGCGGCGGCACGCGAGGACCCGATGGCGTAGAACGCGAAGGTCAGGCGTCGGCCGTCCGCCGCGTCGATGTACCCGCCGAGCGTGTTCGCGCTGTCGATCCACCCCGTCTTCGCGTGCACCTTGCCACGAGCGACCGCGTTGTCGCCGGTGAAGCGGCTCGCCAGGGTGCCGGACACGCCGGCGACCGGCAGCGACTCGGACAGGACACCGAGGCCCTTCTCACCCGCGGCGACCGCGACCATCAGGTGGGCGACGAACGACGGTGACACCGCATTCGCCGCGCTCTCCCCCGAGCCGTCCTTGATGGTGATGCCCGCGGGGTCCACGCCGTACGCGGCGAGGGCCTTCTGGTAGACACCGGTCAGCGACGCCGCCGATCCGCCTGCGCCGGACTCCTTCGACGAGACGCGGGCGAGCATCTCGGCCAGGGTGTTGTCGGAGTTCGGGATCATCTGCCCGATCAGCGTCGAGACCGGCTGCGAGGAGACCGATGCGATCTGGTCCGTGCTCGTGGTGGCACGCTGCACCACCTGCGCGCTCCCGGCGCCCACCACGCCCGCGTTCGCGAGTGCCGTGCGGAAGGCTGCTCCGGCGCGCCCGACCGGGTCGGTGGAACGGGGCGAAGTCGCTGCCGCCGGGTTCGCCCGGTCGCCGTCGACCATGAGCGCGGTGACCCGCGGTTGGTACCCGATCGTCCGCTCGCTCTCCGGCCAGGTCGGGTCCCACGCATCGGCGTCGTCCCAGTAGCTGTCGTCGGCGACGATGGTCGTCACCGGGGCGTCACCGAGCGCTGCCTTCACCTGCTGTGCGAGCTGCGCGAGGCTCGGCGCCCCCGGGTACACCGTGCCGTTGCCGGCCGAGAGCGTCGCGTCGCCGTGCCCGACGAGCGCGACGGTGCCGTCGCCCTCCCGCGTCACGGTGGTGGGGATCCGGTGGTCGCCGCCGAGGACTGCGAGGGCCGTGGCGCTCGTCAGCGTCTTCATCACGCTGCCGGTCTGTGCGGCCTGCTCCCCGTTCCGCGAGAAGAGCGTCTCACCCGATGCCGCGTCCATGACGAAGCCCTCGAACGAGCCGAGCCCGGCGGCCGAGGCCGCGGCGTCGATGGTGCAGGTGCGCAGGGCAGTCGGCCCTGCCGGGGCCTCGGGCACGGCGCGCGCGTCGGTGGTCGGCGTCGCGGTCGGCGTCGCGGATGCCTGTGGCGTGCCCGACGGTGCGGTGGTGGCCGCGGACGCCGTGGCTGCGGACTGGCGCGACGGCATCGTCGCGGCGGCCACCGCGAACGACGCGCCCGAACCGAGCACGAGCACACCGACGAGACCACCGGCGATCCACGGGACCGGTCGGCGCGCCACCGCGCGGCGCAGTGACGAGGCGGCGCCGCGGAGGCGTGCCGGGACGGACTTCGACGAGGGCTGCTGGTCGGACATCGCGACCGATCCTACGGAACCGCGGGAGGAGCCTCCAGACCGGATCGGTCCGGTCCCTCGTCGTCTGCCGCGTAGCGGACGCCCACCTGCCGGCGGGCCTCGTCCATGACCGCCATGACGGCCACCGTCTCCTCGGGGTCCATCGGGCCGCCCTCGTGGGTGCCGGCGGTGACCATCGCCTCGAAGGCACGCGCCTCGTGGGCGTAGCCGGCGAGCTCCTCACGCGAGTCGAACTCCTCGAGCACCGTGCCGTCGCGGTCGCGCAGCCGCCACGTCGTCGGCGTGTACCAGGTGTCGTCGAGGTCGATGCGGCCGTCCTCGCCGATGATCGACGCCGTGTTCGGACTCCGCAGGTCCAGTGCGAAGTGGAGCACCGACTGGGCCCCGCCCTCGTGCGTGAGCACCACGCCCATCTGCGTGTCCACACCCTGCTCGCTCACCGTGCCCGCTGCTGTGACCGTGGTCGGCACGCCGAGGACGTCGACGGCGAACGAGATCGGGTAGACGCCGAGGTCCAGCATCGCTCCGCCCCCGAGCGCCGGGTCGTTCAGCCGGTGGTGGGGGTCGGTCGGCAGGGCCTGGTGGTGGCTGGCCTCGACGAGCCGCGGGCGTCCGATGCGCCCCTCGGCGACGAGCTCCCGGATCATCCGCATCTGCGGCAGGAAGCGGGTCCACATCGCCTCCGTCACGGCCACGTCGGCGCGGCGGGCGGCGTCGACCACGCGGCGTGCCTCGGCCGCCGTGATGGTGAAGGCCTTCTCGACCAGGACGTGCTTGCCCGCCGCGATCGCGAGCAGCGCGTCCTCCGCGTGGCGGGAGTGGGGCGTGGCGACGTAGACGGCGTCGACGTCCGGGTCGGCGACCAGGTCGGCGTAGGAGCCGTGCGCGCGGGCGATGCCGTGCTCGGCGGCGAACGCTTCGGCGGACCCGCGCGTGCGGCTGCCGACCGCGACGAACTCGATGCCGGCGGCGGTGCAGTCCGCCACGAACGAGTGGGCGATGCCGCCCGTGCCGATGACTCCCCAGCGAACCGTCATGGGACCTGTCTACCAGGGGGCTGCCGAGCGGCGACCGGGCTCGGTCCGTGGCCGAGCAGCGACTGCCGGCCAGAACGAGGGAACCCCCGGTCGGACATCGTCCGACCGGGGGTTCCGGTGTCGAGCCGCCTGTCGGAATCGAACCGACGACCTATTCATTACGAGTGAATCGCTCTGCCGACTGAGCTAAGGCGGCGGACGCTCCGTTCCCGGAGCGGCACGAGCAATGACTATACAGGTTCAGACGAGGGAACGCGAAACGAGCGCCCCGAGCTCGTCGAACGATCGCTGCAGCTCCTCGAACAGCTCCGACTCCGAGGCCCCGTCGGACCACTCCCACCAGGCGTGCCGCAGCGCCGCGAGCGCCACCACCGAGGCGAGTCGGGCCCGTCGACGCAGCGCGTCCGGGTCCGCCGCGACGTCCGGCTCGGTCGCTGCGAGCCGCGCCGACACGGCCTCCTCGATCTCGGCCTGGAACTCCTTCATCGACGCCATGCGCCGGGTGAACAGCTCGGGCGCGGCGCGGAGCACCCGCTGCCGTTCCGCGAGCAGGCCGCGCTCCTCGACCAGCTCACTCGTCGTGTGCACGAGCAGGGTGCCGAGGTCGGCCAGGAGCTCTCCGCTCGGGCCCCCGGCGCGGAACGTGTCGAGCGCCGGGCCGGTCGGCAGGGTCGGGTCGTCGCCGAGGAGGGCCTGCTCCTTGCTCGGGAAGTAGTTGAAGAACGTGCGCGGGGACACGTCGGCGCGTCGGGCGATCTCATCGACCGTGACGGCGGGCCAGCCGGAGTCGAGCGCGATCCGCAGGGCGGCCTGCTGGATCGCGAGACGGGTGGCGCGGCGCTTGCGCTCACGCAGTCCGGGTGCGGCTTCGGGCATGTCGCGATCTTCTCACGACGGTCGGGGCGCTCGGCTGCGGGGTTGCGCAGGGTCCGGTGGGTGGTCGCTGACCCGGCCGGCAGGCTCGACGCGCGTCCGCCTCGCCAGCTCCGTTCACCGGGTCGCGCGGGCGATGGTCCGCCGGGTCCGGTCAGCGCATCGCGCGGGCGATGGTCCGCCGGCTCCGGTCAGCGGGTCGCGCGGGCGATGGTCACGAGCAGCGCTTCGAGGGCGAGGAGCGCCGCGACGTTCGCCGCGATCCGCTGTCGTGCCAGGGCGATGGCGTCGAGGACCTCGAGCGCCGATGCCGGTGGCACCGTCTCGAGCGCCCGGTCGAGCTGGTCGCGCATCGCCAGGTTGACCGGCTCGGCCGGTGCGCCGAGACCGAGCAGCAGGAGGTCCCGGTACAACGACGAGACATCGACCAGGATGCGGTCCAGGCCGTCGCGCAGACTCCGCGTCGCCCGGCGCTTCTGGTCCTCCTCGAGGGCCCGCAGCTGCGACCGCAGCGCCGGCGGGACCGTGCCGCCCGGCTCCACGCCGAGCGACCGCAGCGCGGCGTCCCGTTCCTCGCCGTCGCGCTGCTGGGTGATCGCCTTGGCGTCCTCGTCCGCGACCGACAGGAGTTCGGCCGCGGCCATGACGGCGTCGCCGACCGAGCGCACGCCGAGCACGGTCTCGAGCGTGCGGCGTCGACGGGCACGGGCGTCCTCGCTCGTCGCCAGCCGCTGGGCCATGCCGATGTGGCTCTGCGCCTGACGCGCCGCGTCGGTGGCGAGCGCGCGGTCGACCCCGGTGCGGGTGACGATGAGCTCGGCGACGGACGCGACGTCGGGCACGCGCAGCCGCACGGAACGGACGCGAGAGCGGATCGTCGGGAGCAGGTCGGCCTCGCTCGGCGCGCACAGGATCCACACCGTCCGCTCCGGCGGCTCCTCGAGCGCCTTGAGCAGCAGGTTCGAGGTGCGCTCCGTCATGCGGTCCGCGTCCTCGATGATGACGATGCGGTACCGCCCCACCGACGGTGAGTAGTACGACGACGTGACCAGCTGCCGGATCTCGTCGATCGTGATGATGACGCGCTGCGTGGTCAGCACCGAGACGTCGGGATGGGTGCGGGCGGTGATCTGCTGCAGGGCGTGGTCGTCGTCCGCGCCGTCGCCGACCAGGGCCGCGGCGAAGGCGGCGGCGACGTTCGACCGTCCGGATCCGGGCGGCCCGGTGATGAGCCACGAGTGGGTCATGCCGCCGGTGCCGTCGGGCGCCTCGGCCGCGCTGCGCAGGGCGGCGACCGCGTCGTCCTGTCCGGTCAGGCCGTCCCACACGCTCACGGGGCCATCCTGTCAGCAGCCACCGTCACGCCCGGCCGTCCTCGTCCGTCATCCCGACGAGGGCACCGACGGCCGACCGGACCGTGCGCTGCACGGCGTCTGCGGACCGGCCGGCGTCCACGACGAGGAAGCGCTCCGGCTCGGCGTCGGCGGCGTCGAGGAACGCTCGTCGCACCGTCTCGTGGAACGCCGAGGCCTCGGACTCGAGGCGGTCGAAGACGTGACCCCGCGCGGCCGCGACCCGGCTGCGCCCCACCGTCACGTCGAGGTCGAGCAGTACCGTCAGGTCCGGCACGAGTCCGTCGGCGGCCCAGTCCGAGACGGAGCGGATCCGGTCGGCACCGAGCCCGCGTGCGACTCCCTGGTACGCCACCGACGAGTCGATGTAGCGGTCCTGCAGGACGACCTCGCCACGGGCGAGGGCGGGCCGGACGACCGTCTCGACGTGGTGGGCGCGGTCGGCCGCGTAGAGGAGTGCCTCGGCGCGCGGTGCGACGTGACCCCGCTCGTGCAGGACCATCTCGCGGATGCGCTGCCCGAGCTCGGTGCCGCCCGGCTCCCGGGTGCGCACGACCGTCCGACCGTGCTCCTCGAGCCAGGCGGTGAGGAGCTCGGCCTGGGTGGTCTTGCCCGCGCCGTCGCCACCCTCGAGGGTGATGAACCGCCCGGTCACTTCTTCTTGGCCGCCGTCTTCCGCGCCGGCGCCTTCTTCTTCACCGGTCCCTTGGCACGCTTGTCCGCGAGCAGCTGCACGGCACGGGCGTGGTCGACGGTCTCGACGTCCTCGCCCCGCGGGATGGTCGCGTTCGTCTCGCCGTCCGTGACGTAGGGGCCGAAGCGGCCGTCCTTCACCTTGATCGGCTTGCCGGAAACGGGGTCGGCCTCGAACTCCTTGAGCGCCGCGGTGGCGGCACGTCGACCGCCGTACTTGGGCTGCGCGAACAGCTCCAGCGCGCCGGGCAGGTCGACCTCGAAGATCGCGTCCTCGCTCGGCAGGGTGCGGGTGTCCGTCCCCTTCTTGACGTACGGGCCGTAGCGACCGTTCTGCGCCGTGATGTCGTCGCCCGACTCAGGGTCCTTGCCGACGACACGGGGCAGGTCGAGGAGCTTGAGGGCGGTCTCGAGGTCCACCGTCTGCGGGTCCATCGACTTGAAGAGCGACGCGGTGCGTTCCTTCGGCGCGGCGGCCTTCTTCGTCGTCTTCTTCGCAGGGGCCTTGGCGCCCTTCGCGGTGGTCGTCGCCTTCTCCGTGGCAGCAGACGCTGTCGCGGCCGTGGTCGCACCGGCGGATGTGCTCGCCTCGGCCGCGGCCGGCTCCGTGACCTCGCCCGTGGACGGGTCGACGGTGGGTTCCGGTTCGGGCGTGCGCTCGGTGACGTACGGGCCGAACCGGCCGTCCTTCGCCAGGACTTCCTTGCCCGTCTCGGGGTTGATGCCCACGACGCGGTCCCCGACGACCGGGGCCTCGACGAGCTCGCGTGCCTTCTCGGCGGTCAGCTCGTCGGGCGCGAGGTCCTCGGGCACGTTCACGCGCCGCGGCTTCTCGGGGTCGTCGCTCGGCACCTCGATGTACGGCCCGTAGCGCCCGATCCGCAGGGTCAGGCCCGGCGCGAGCTCGACCGAGTTGATGTCGCGGGCGTCGATCTCACCCAGGTTGTCGATGACGGTGCGGAGTCCGCGGTGGTCGTCGCCACCGAAGTAGAAGCCCTTGAGCCAGTCGATGCGGTCGGCTTCGCCGCTCGCGATGCGGTCGAGGTCCTCTTCCATGCCGGCGGTGAAGTCGTACTGCACCAGGTCGCCGAAGTGGTCCTCGAGGAGCCGGACCACGCTGAACGCGATCCAGTTCGGCACGAGGGCACTGCCGCGCTGCGTGACGTACCCGCGGTCCATGATCGTCGAGATGATCGCGGCGTAGGTCGACGGACGACCGATGCCGAGTTCCTCGAGCGTCTTCACCAGGCTGGCCTCGGTGTAGCGCGGCGGAGCGGAGGTGTCGTGCCCCTTGGCCTCGACCTCGCTGACGCCGAGGTGGTCGCCCTCGGCCATCTGCGGGAGCTTCGCGTCGCCGTTCTCGCCGCCGTGCCGCTCCTCGTCACGGCCTTCCTCGTAGGCGTTGAGGAAGCCACGGAAGGTGATGACGGTGCCCGACGCGGTGAACTCGGCGTCCGTGCCGTTCGCCGTCGACGCGACCCCTGCGACGCTGTCGCTCGACGTGATGCCGAGGACGACCGACGCGGTCGACCCCTTGGCGTCCGCCATCTGCGACGCGACCGTGCGCTTCCAGATGAGGTCGTAGAGCTTCCAGTCGTTGCCCCGCAGCACACCGTTCATCTCGGAGGGCGTGCGGAAGGTGTCGCCGGCCGGGCGGATGGCCTCGTGGGCCTCCTGGGCGTTCTTGCTCTTGCCCGCGTAGCTGCGCGGCTTGTCGGGGATCGTCTCCGGCCCGTACAGCGCCGACGCCTGCTTGCGTGCCGCGGTGACCGCCTGCTGCGACAGGGACGACGAGTCCGTACGCATGTAGGTGATGTGGCCGTTCTCGTACAGCCCCTGCGCGACGCTCATCGTCTGCCGGGCGGAGAAGCGCAGCTTGCGCGCTGCCTCCTGCTGCAGGGTCGACGTCGTGAAGGGTGCGGCCGGCCGACGCGTGTACGGCTTCGACTCGACGCTGCGCACGACCGCGTCACCGGCGCCCTGGAGCACCGTCGTGAGGGACGCGGCGGATGCCTCGTCGAGGCGGACGGCATCGCCCTTCAGCGCACCGCGGTCGTCGAAGTCGCGGCCCGAGGCGACTCGCGTGCCCTGCAGTCGGGCGAGGCGGGCCGTGAAGGCTGCGTCGCCGACCTTCTCGAAGCGGGCCGTCAGGTCCCAGTAGTTGGCGGACACGAACGCCAGGCGCTCGCGCTCGCGGTCGACGACCAGTCGCGTCGCGGCCGACTGCACACGACCGGCGGACAGCCCGGGACCCACCTTGCGCCAGAGCACCGGCGAGACCTCGTACCCGTAGAGCCGGTCGAGGATGCGGCGGGTCTCCTGCGCGTCGACCAGGGCGGTGTCGAGTTCGCGGGTGGCCTCCTGCGCGCGCTGGATGGCCTCCTTGGTGATCTCGTGGAACACCATGCGCTTGACCGGCACCTTCGGCTTGAGGACCTGCAGCAGGTGCCACGCGATGGCCTCGCCCTCGCGGTCCTCATCAGTTGCGAGGTAGAGCTCGTCGGCGTCCTTCAGGGCGCGCTTGAGCTCGGAGACGGTCTTCTTCTTCGCGTCGGAGACGACGTAGTAGGGCTCGAAGCCGTTGTCGACGTCGACCGAGAACTTCCCCAGGGAGCCCTTCTTGAGCTCCGCCGGCAGGTTCTTGGGCTCGACGAGGTCGCGGATGTGTCCGACTGACGCCTGGACCTCGTATCCGTCGCCGAGGTATTGCGCGATCGTCTTCGCCTTCGCGGGGCTCTCGACGATCACGAGCTTCTTCGTGCCTGGCACGTGACTCCTTGATCGATGGTGCGCGCCGGCCCAGGACCGCAACGGTGTCCGGGTCGACCGGGACAACGGTGACCGGGGGCCGACGTGCACACCATACACACACTGTTCGGGCAGGCCGCACGCGGGACCGGCGACGGCGACGGCGTTCACGGCGAACGCTCCGGAGCCGGCCACCGTCCGGACGCGGGCCGTGGCGGCGACCGTGGCGCAGGCGTCCAGGGCGACCCCGTTGGCCACGGCGACGCGAGCGGCGACGGCGCACGGGGCGCCGGGGACACGGTGCACGAGCGCGGCTGCGGCGGCGAGAGCGGCGGCGTCGGCGGCAGTCCGCGTCCGTTCGAGGAGCACGCGCGACCGAGCCCCGGCGAGCGCCGCTGTGACGACGAGCAGGACGAGCGCCAGCACGGCGACCAGCGCGACGGTCGCCGAGCCCCGGTCCGTCCGCATCAGCGACCGCCTGCCGCCGCGCAGCCGGTCGCGTGGAGCGGCAGGACCGAGAAGGGGCCGCCCGACGTCGCCTGCACGTCCACGCACACCAGACCGTCCTCCTGCCGAACCCGGGACGAGACACCGGCAGCGGCAGCGAGCGCGGCATCCGCACCCCGGTCGTCGCCGCGTCCCAGTGCCCGCGACGCCGTCCCGGCGACCGACTGGAGCCGCCCGACCCGGTCGACGACCACCACCCCCGCGACCAGCGAGACCAGGACGAGGGCGACCAGCGGGAGTCCGACGGCGAACTCGACCGTGACACTGCCGCGGTCGCGGACGGCGGGAGCCGACGAGGTCACGGGACGAGTGCCCCGCGGACGAGGTCGGTCAGGATCTGCTGGACCTCACCCGAGCGCATCACAGCGACGAGCACGCCGGCGAAGGCGACCGCGGCCAGGATGACGACGGCGTACTCGGCGGTGGCCGAGCCCCGGTCGTCGGCGATCCGCTCCCGGAGTCGCCGCGTGCGCGGGCGGTGCGCGCTGGCCCGCCCGGCCGGAGGTGCCGGCTCGGTCCGAGGTGCCGAGTCCGTCCGAGGTGTCGAGTCGATCATGGGTTCCCCTTCCTCTGTGGTGCTTCCACCGTCGTGCACCGGCGGCGGCCTCCGGCGCTCGGACGGTCGGTCTGTGGACGGTTCAGCGGAGACCACCCACGGTGGAGGAGAGGACCCCGACCACGACCGGGACGACCCCGACCAGGACGAACGCCGGCAGGACGCAGACGCCCAGCGGCAGCACGAGCCGGACCGCCAGGCGCTCCGCCGCTGCCAGCCCGGCGGCCGCGGCGTCGTCCCGGACGTCCTCGGCGGCGGCCCGGAGCAGCCCCACGGCGGGCACCCCGGCGCGGCGGCTCAGGACGAGCACCTCGTGCAGGCACCGTCGCGCGGTCGGGTCCGCCGCCGCCCGGTGGTCGAGCCCCAGGAGCGTCTCCTGCACGGCACGCTCCGCCGAGCGCCACGGGGCACCGCCGCCCAGTCCCACCGCCCAGGCGTCGAGCAGGATGCCCGGCACGTGTCCGTCGGGTGTGGCTGCATCGATCATCCGACGACTCCAGCGCTGCCCGACGAACACCAGTGCGGCCGCCGCCGTGCAGCACGCCCACCCGATCGGTCGGGTGAGGAGCACCCCCAGCGCGCCGGCTCCCCAGACCGAACCCATCCCGAGACCGAGGAGGGGCAGCGCCAGGACGACCCGGGCGCTCGTGCGGGGTCCGGCGAGGGCGACCCGGACGGCGCGGTCGGCGGCTGCGCTCCGACGCATCGCCGCGGCGAGCGCCCGGAGGGCACCGGCGGACGGGGCTCCCGTCCGTTCCGCCACACGCAGGACGAGGTGGACGTCCTGCCACGCGGGGTCGTCCGCCTCCGGCACGCCGCCCACCAGGGCCCAGGCCCGCGGCATCGGCACGCCAGCGGCGACGAGCACCGCCACGCGGTCCAGCACCCGCGCGGCCCCGGTCGCGTCCGGCAGGGCGGTACGCGGCGTGGCCGTGCCCGTCGGCGCTCGGCTCCGACGACGACTCACCGGCCGCCGGGATCGACGGGGCGGACCTCGAGCCGGCCGCCGGGATCGACGGGGCGGACCTCGAGCCGCCCGTCGCGGTCGAGCACGCAGGTCCCGACGGCCGCGACCCCGCGCCACGACCGTCGGCGTTCGAGGTGCACCACGAGGTCCACGGCGCTGACGACCTGTCGCGCGAGCGCCTGCGGCTCGAGCCCGGCGAGCGCGCCGAGTGCCTCGAGCCGCGCTCCCACGTCGGCGAGTCCGTTGGCGTGCAGGGTGCCGGCTCCACCGTCGTGGCCGGTGTTCAGGGCTCCGAGGAGTTCACGGACCTCGGCTCCGCGGCACTCCCCCACGACCAACCGGTCCGGGCGCATCCGCAGGGCCTCGCGCACGAGCCGGTCGAGTCCGATCGCTCCCGTCCCCTCGGCGGACGCCTGCCGCGCCTCGAGCCCGACGACGTGCGGGTGCTCGATTCGGAGCTCCGCGGTGTCCTCGACGGTGACGATCCGCTCGTCGTGGGGCACCGCGCCGAGCATCGCTGCGAGCACGGTCGTCTTCCCGCTGCCGGTCGCACCCGTGACGAGCACGTTGCGCCGTCCGGCGACCGCGTCCTCGAGGACGGTGCGTCGCACCGAGCGGAACGTCCCGAGCCGCTCGAGCTCGGCGAGTGTCGGGCGTTCGGGTCGTGGCAGCCGGATGGACAACGCGGTGCCGCCCACCGACACCGGCGCGAGGACGACGTGCACGCGCACACCGTCGCCGTGCCGCACGTCCGCGCACGGTGTCGTCTCGTCGACGTGCCGCCCGCCGAGGGCGACGAGCTCCGCGGCGAGCGCGCGGGCCCGCCGCTCCGGGAGTTCGGGACGAGCGGGTTCGAGCCCCCGTCCGCGGTCGATCCACGTGCCGTGTCCGCCGACGACGAGCACGTCCGTCGTCGTCGCGTCGGACACGAGGGCCGCGAGTTCCTCGAACACCGACGGATCGAGGTTCCTCCGTCGTCGAGTCCGCTCGGCTCCCGGCAGGAACGGCACGGCACCAGGCCCTCCGGAGCCGACCCTCGGAGCGGCGTGGTGGTCGGCCCGGGCGGTGTCGGCTCGGTGGCGGTGCATGCGACGACGCTAGGTCGGCGGACTGCGCTCAGCGCAGGGATCGGTATGTCCTGTGGAGACCGTCGGCCCGACACCCCAAGAGCACCGTGTTGTACCCCGTCACGCAAAGCCGTACCCCGTTCGGTGTCCGGTCCCCGCCCCCGGGGCGACGCGGGAACGACGCGGACGGCCGACCGCACCGACGCTCGCTGCCGGAGCCGTCCTTCGCTCGACCTTGAATTGACGACGTGGACAGCTCTGTCCACTCTTCGGCACCAGCACGCGGATCGACACCTGCAGCCTCGGGGTGCTGCACGACAGGCGTCGGACAAAAAGAAGAGGCGGCACCTGTTGGGGGGAACTGGTGCCGCCTTGACATCGGTGGATTGGGGGGAATCCGGCCCGGTGCCACCGGAAACGAGTCCGGCATGAACCACTGTACCCCATGACAGCCCCTGCTCGGCAACCCGGTGGCCGGAATGTCCGCTCGGCCCCGCAGGGTGGTCCCGCGCCGGGGGTAGTCTCCGACTGCACCCCAGCCGCACCGATGCGAGAGGACACCGATGTCCACACCGACCCAGGCCGACGAACGCCACGAGGACGGCCCGACCTTCGCTCCCACGGCGGACTTCGTCGCGGACGCCGTCGCGCACGAGGACCTGCACGAGGCAGCCGCCGCCGACCGCGAGGCGTTCTGGGCGGACCAGGCCCGGACGCTGCTCGACTGGCGCACGCCGTTCACCCGGACGCTGGACTGGTCCGGCGCGCCGTTCGCGAAGTGGTTCGACGACGGCACGCTCAACGTCGCCGAGAACTGCCTCGACCGGCACGTGCGCGCGGGCAACGGCGACCGTGTGGCGATCCACTTCGAGGGCGCACCGGGCGACACACGGCGGATCACCTACGCGGAGCTCACCGCCGACGTGCAGCGCGCCGCGAACATGCTCACCGACCTCGGCGTCGTGCAGGGCGACCGGGTCGTCGTCTACATGCCGCTGATACCCGAAGCCGTCGTCACGATGCTCGCCGTCGCCCGGATCGGTGCCGTGCACTCGGTCGTGTTCGGCGGGTTCAGCGCCGAGAGCCTCCGCGCCCGCATCGAGGACGCCGGCGCGAAGCTCGTCGTCACCGCGGACGGCGGCTGGCGACGCGGCGCGGTCTCGCCGCTCAAGCCCGCGGTCGACGAGGCGCTGACCGGCGAGGGCACGGACACCGTCGAGCACGTCCTCGTCGTCAAGCGCGGCGGCAACGACATCGCCTGGACCGACCGCGACCTGTGGTGGCACGACGAACTGGCGAAGGCCGCGCCCGAGCACGAGGCACAGGCGTTCCCCGCCGAGACGCCCCTGTTCATCCTCTACACCTCGGGCACGACCGGGAAGCCGAAGGGCATCGTGCACACCTCGGGCGGCTACCTGACGCAGGCCGCCTACACGCACCGGAACGTCTTCGACATGCACCCGGAGAAGGACGTCTACTGGTGCACCGCCGACATCGGCTGGATCACGGGGCACTCCTACGTCGTCTACGGCCCGCTCGCGAACGGCGTCACGCAGGTGCTCTACGAGGGCACGCCCGACGAGCCGAAGCCCGGCCGCTGGTGGGACATCGTCGACAGCTACGGCGTCACCGTCCTCTACACCGCCCCGACCGCGGTCCGCGCGGCGATGAAGGCCGGCCGGCAGATCCCCGAGGCCCGGAGTCTCGAGACGCTCCGCCTGCTCGGCAGCGTCGGCGAACCCATCAACCCCGAGGCGTGGCAGTGGTACCGGCAGGTCATCGGACACGACCGCACGCCGATCGTCGACACCTGGTGGCAGACCGAGACCGGCGCGATCATGATCTCGGCACTGCCCGGGGTCACGAAGCTGAAGCCCGGCGCCGCGCAGACCCCGCTGCCGGGCATCGGCGCCGAGATCGTCGACGAGGAGGGGCACCGCGCCGACCCCGGCGAGAGCGGCTACCTCACGATCACGGAGCCGTGGCCCTCGATGGCCCGCGGCATCTGGAACGACCCCGACCGCTTCGTCGAGACCTACTGGTCGCGCTTCCCCGACCGTTACTTCGCCGGCGACGGAGCACGGCTCGACGGGCAGGGCGACATCTGGGTGCAGGGTCGCGTCGACGACGTGATGAACGTCTCCGGCCACCGGCTCTCCACCGCGGAGATCGAGTCCGCCCTCGTCGGGCACGAGGGCGTCGCGGAGGCCGCCGTCGTCGGCGCCGCCGACGAGACGACCGGTCAGGCGGTCGTCGCGTTCGTCATCCTGACTGCCGAGGCGGCCGACGGCGTCGACCGCGAGGCCGTGTCGAAGGAGCTCCGCGACTGGGTCGGCACGCGCATCGGCGCGATCGCGAAGCCGCGGCAGGTCGTCGTGGTGCCGGAACTGCCGAAGACGCGCTCGGGCAAGATCATGCGCCGTCTGCTGCGCGACGCGGCCGAGGGCCGACGCATCGGCGACACGACGACGCTGGCCGACCCGACGATCATGGCGACCATCGCGGAACTGATGTAGACCACGGAACGTGCGTGGGGCCTCCCGTCCGACCCGGACTGGAGGCCCCACCTGCGTTGCGCACGAGACTGACGGTCCGTCAGTCGGTCAGCTCCACCACCAGCTCGACCTCGACCGGTGCGTCCAGCGGGAGCACGGCCACGCCGACCGCGCTGCGCGCGTGGGCGCCGGCGTCCCCGAAGACCTCGCCGACCAGGGTCGACGCGCCGTTGGCGACACCGGGCTGCCCGGTGAAGGCGGGGTCGGAGGCGACGAAGACCGTCACCTTGACGACCCGCGCGACGCGGTCGAGCGAGCCCGCGACGGACTGCACGGCGGCGAGGGCGTTGAGCGCGGCGACGCGCGCCTGGGCGGTGGCGGTGTCGGCGTCGACCTCGGCGCCGACCTTGCCCGTCACGGGCAGCGCACCGTCGTCGAACGGCAGCTGCCCGGCGGTGTACACGTACTGCCCGGTCACGACGGCCGGCACGTATGCGGCGACCGGTGCGGCGACCGCGGGGATCGTCAGCCCGAGCTCGGCGAGCCGGTCCGCGACGCTCACGCGTCCGCCTTCGGGCGCTTCAGGTAGGCGACGAGCCCGCCCTCGGGCCCGGTGACGACCTGGACCAGCTCCCAGCCCTCGTCGCCGTGGGCGTTGAGGATGGCAGCGGTGTTGTGGATCATCAACGGCGTGGTGAAGTACTCCCAGCGAGTCATGCGGTTCCTTGCCAGCCTTTCAGTCGTGGGCGTCGTTTAGGCTGCATCCTATGTCTGCCCAGAAGTCTGCCTCGCGGACCAAGCCCGTCTCCGCGATCGGCGCCTTCGTCGGTTTCGTCGGGTTCAGCGCGCTCGCCGGTCTGCTGGTGACGATCGGGGTCACCCCGGCGATCGCCGTCGCCGGCGTCACCACGACCTCGACCATCGGCGTGTTCGAGTCCCTGCCGGAGTACATCGAGATCGGTGACCTCCCGCAGCGGAACGAGATCTACGCGTACAGCAACGGGCAGCCGGTCCAGCTCGCGACGGTCTACGACCAGAACCGCGAGGAGCTCCAGTACGACCAGATCAGCGACCAGCTGAAGAACGCCGCGATCGACGGCGAGGACAAGCGCTTCTGGGACCACGGTGGCGTCGACATGACGTCGCTCGTGCGCGCCGGCGTCGGCAGCATCGCCGGCGGCCTCGGCGAGTCGGGCGGTGGTTCGACCCTGACGATGCAGCTCGTCCGCAACATCAAGATGCAGCAGGCCCTCGAGCTCCCGACCGAGGAAGAGCGCCAGAAGGCGTACAACGATGCCGTCGAGCAGACCATCCCCCGCAAGCTCGAGGAGATGAAGCTCGCCATCGGCCTGGCGAAGAAGTACTCGCACAAGGAGATCCTGACCGGGTACCTCAACATCGCCTACTTCGGCGACCAGACCTACGGTGTGCAGGCCGCCGCGCAGCACTACTTCAACAAGTCGGCCACCGACCTCACCCCGGCCGAGGCCGCGTCGATCCTGGCGATCGTGCAGTCGCCGAACACGCGCAACCTGGCGAAGCCGGAGAACTACGAGGCCAACAAGGCCCGCCGCGACGTCATCCTCAAGTCGATGTACGCGCAGAAGCACCTGACCAAGGAGGAGTTCGACCAGGCGATCGCGTCGAACCCCGCCGACTACGTGCGCCTGACCGAGCCGAGCCAGGGCTGCAAGTCGGCTGCCGGCAACGGCGCGCAGTTCTTCTGCGACTACGCGGTGAAGGTCGTCAAGCAGATGTCGCAGCTCGGCGGCACGCAGAAGGAGCGCGACCAGGCCTGGCGCAACGGCGGGTACAAGATCCAGACCACGCTGGACATCGACCTGACCGCGCAGCAGAAGACCCTGCTGAACACCTTCGACCCGAACACCGAGTCGCGCCTGCAGCTCGGCAGTGCGCTCAACTCGGTCGAGGCATCGACCGGACGCATCCTGACCATGGCGCAGAACAAGGACTACGACCAGTCCCTGCAGTCGCCCCCGACCGCGACGTCCATCAACTACAGCGTCGACAAGGAGTACGGCGGCTCCATCGGCTTCCAGGTCGGGTCGACGTACAAGGTCTTCACGCTGCTCGACTGGCTGAAGGCCGGACACGGCCTGAACGAGAGCGTCAACGGCACCCCGCACAACACGTCGCGGTGGACCCAGTGCGGCTCCACCATCACCTCGCCGTGGGCCCCGAAGAACGACTCCGCGGGTGAGAAGGGCCAGTTCACCGTGGCGCGTGCGACCGCGCTCTCCGTGAACGCAGCCTTCGCCTCGATGGCCGCGAAGCTCGACCTCTGCGACATCCGGCAGACGGCCCAGGACCTCGGTGTGCACTCCGCCGACGAGAAGACGGAGCTGAACGCCTACCCGTCGTCGATCCTCGGCACGAACAACATCGCGCCGCTCACCATGGCGTCCGCCTACGCGACCATCGCGAACGGCGGCATCTACTGCGCCCCGATCGCGATCGACCAGGTCACCGACGCCTCCGGCAAGCAGCTCGGCGGGCAGCCGAAGCAGTGCAAGCAGGTGCTCGACCCGAGCGTCGCCGCGACCGCCGCCTTCGCGATGCGCGGGACGATCCAGTCCGGCACCGCCGTGGGCGCGCAGACCCCGGACGGCACGCAGCTCTTCGCCAAGACGGGCACCACGGACAACGCCGAGCAGATCTGGCTCGTCGGCGCGAGCTCGAAGGTCGCGACCGCCTACTGGCAGGGCAACACCGACGGCGCGAAGACCAGCCTGCGCCACTACAGCAGCGGCGCGGGCTACGGCACCTACGCGTCGCAGCGTGCCCACGTGTGGCAGCAGGCGATGATCCCGATCAACAACCTGCACCCGGCCGACCCGTTCCCGACGCCGTCCCAGACCGCCCTGCGCGGGAACAGCGTCGCCGTGCCCGACGTGAGCGGGAAGACCGCCGACGACGCCCGTGCCACGCTCGCCGGTGCCGGCTTCACCTACGTCGACGGCGGCGCGCAGGCCGGCGGCGGGACTCCCGGGACGGTCTCGTCGACGTCCCCGGCGGCGGGTTCGCTCCTGTCGACGGGGTCGAGCGTGACGGTGTTCACCACGGACGGCAGCCAGACGACGGTCCCGCAGATCACCGGGAAGAGCGTCGGTGACGCCAAGAACGCCCTGCAGGGGGCCGGCATCACGACGGTCGCGCTGTCCGGGCAGTACGCGAAGGGCGACGGCGGGAACCAGTGCACGGTCGCCGCGGTCGACCCGGGTGAGGGCACCGCGATCGGCAAGGACGCCACGGTGACGGTGCAGCTCTTCGGCGACAAGGACGGCAACGCACCGAAGGACTGCAGGTGAGCCGCGGTCGCGCCGCGCTGGGAGTGATCGCAGCGGGCGCGGCCGTCGGAGCGGCGACGGCGGCGTGGGGTTCCCTCGTCGAGCGTCGCCGCTTCGGCATCCGCTGGGAGACCGTCCCGGTGCTGCCGGAGGGCTCGCGGGACGTGACGGTCCTGCACCTCTCGGACATCCACATGGCACCGTGGCAGGCCGACAAGCAGCAGTGGCTCCGTGACCTCAGCCTGGTCGAGCCGGACTTCGTGGTGAACACGGGGGACAACCTCGGGCACCCGACGGCCAACGCCGCGGTCGAGTACGCGCTCGAGCCGTTCCGCGGTGTCCCGGGGGCCTTCGCGCACGGGTCGAACGACTTCTACGGGCCCTCGCCGCGCAACCCCTTCCGGTACTTCACCGGCCCGAGCAGTCATCACACCGGGCGCCGTCCGGTCGAGCTCGACATCGACCGGCAGACCGCGTTCTTCGAGTCGCTCGGGTGGCTCGACGTCAACGACCAGGCGCACGCGATCGAGCTCCGAGGATCCCGGTTCGAGCTGTTCGGCACGTCCGACGCGCACCGCGACTGGGACCGCCTCGACCTGCTGCCCACCAACGTCGACGAGATGCGCAGCGCCGTGCCGTGGACCGAGGACGAGGACGGCCCCTCCCCCGTGGCGATCGGCATCACGCACGCGCCGTACCGACGTGTCCTCGATGCCTTCGTCGACCAGGGTGCCGACATCGTCTTCGCCGGGCACACCCACGGTGGCCAGGTGCAGGTCCCGGGCGTCGGCGCGCTCGTCACGAACTCGGACCTCCCCCGGCAGTACGTCAGCGGGCTGCACAAGTGGCAGCACCGTGGGCACTGGTCGTGGCTCGAGGTGTCGGCGGGGATCGGGACGTCGATCTACGCACCGGTGCGCTTCTCGTGCCGCCCCGAGGCGGTCGTCGTGACCCTCACCGCGCGGACCGCCTGAGCGGACCGTCGCCGCGACGCGCCCGGGTGTTCTCCGAATGGTCGTGAGCACCCTCGAACGTCCGGTAGACTTTCCTGGTCGCTCCGGTTCGGAGCAACCACACCGCGGGGTGTGGCGCAGCTTGGTAGCGCGCCTCGTTCGGGACGAGGAGGTCGCAGGTTCAAATCCTGTCACCCCGACACTGTGTTGAGACAGTAGAACAGCAGGGCCCTGATCCACTCGGATCGGGGCCCTGCTGCTTTTCGCCGGACACGCACGCACGCACGCACGCGAGCAGGCAGCACCAGGCGGGCTGCGGGCCCTGTGCCACAGGACACATCGACGAGCCATCGGGCGCAGCCGTGCGGACTCCCCCGCTACGCTCGCAACCGTCATGACGATCCCCGCCCCGCTCGCCGCCGTCCTCGCGGACATCGGCGCCCGCTTCCCGGAACTCGCCGACGACCCGGTCCTCGCGCAGAGCCTCCTCGACAACGTGACGTCGATGATCGCCGACGCACACGAGCGGTACGCGTCCGGAGACGGAGCCGGGAGCGTCGTGAGCGACCGCTACCTCGACCCGGCGCACCTCGCGACCGGCGCCCTGCACGCCGAGCACGCGCAGCACCCCGCGGGCGCCATGCTGGCGGCCGAGATGCTCTTCGACGCCTACCTGCCGGTGTTCGTCGACGAGGTCGGTGCGCGCTCCGCCGAGGAGGTCCTCCGCGCCACGCGGGCGCTGCACGCCGGCGTCTGGAGCCGGTTCCCGGCCGGCGCGATCGCGTACACGGAGGCGCTCCGCCAACGGGTGACCTCGACGAACCTGGACTCGCGCGAGCAGATCGCCCGCGACCTGCACGACCGCGTCGCGCACGGCGTCCTCGCCGGGCTGCAGCGCCTCGACCTCGTGCTGCTGACCGACCCCGACGACGCGGAGCGCACCGCGCAGCTCGAGTCCGCAGGGCGTCTGCTCCGGGGTGCGCTGACCGACGTGCAGGACCTCGCCCTGTCACTGCACGCCCGGGTCGGTGCGGACCGGCTCGACGATGCGCTCCGGCGGCACGTGGACGACCTGTTCCCCGGGGACGACCGCCTCGTGATCACGACCACGGGCGTCGCCGGTGCGCTGCCGAACTGGAAGGCCGAGGAGGCGCTGACCATCCTGCTCGAAGCGCTCACCAACCGTCGGAAGCACGCTCCGGGCTCCACGGCGACGGTCGAGTTCGCCTGGTCGCCGGCGACGGTCGTCGCGACGGTCCGGGACGACGGGCCCGGGTTCACGCCGGGCGCGGTCCCCGAGGGCCGCCTCGGCCAGCGCACCATGCGGGAACGTGCGGGGGTGCTCGGTGCCCGCCTCGACGTCGAGAGCGCCCCGGGCTCGGGCACCACCGTCCGCCTGACCGTCCCGAGGGGGGCCCTGTGACCGCCGTCACCCACGTCGCACTCGTCGACGACCACCGACTCTTCCGCGAGGGGCTCGCGACGATCCTGTCCGCCGTGCCCACGATCCGCGTGGTCGCCCACGGGGAACGGCCGGCCGACGTGCTCGACTCCCCCGAGTCCGCGGCGATCGACGTGCTCCTGCTCGACGTCGAGCTCGACGGCCCACCGGCGCGCACGACCATCGCCACCGTCCGTCGCACTCACCCGCACATCAGCATCGTCGTGCTGACGATGCACCGCGACGCCGTCCTCCGCCGCGCCCTGCTCGACGCCGGCGCCGTGGACTTCGTGACGAAGGACACGCCGAGCCGTGAGCTCGTCGAACGGATCGTCCGGGCGACACAGGCAGGGGCGTCGCCGGTGACCTTCCCGGTCGACCTCGTCACCGACGCACGTGCCGGGTCCCCGCTCAGCGACCGCGAGGTCGAGGTGCTCGGACTCGTGGCCGCTGCTCGGTCGAACGCAGAGATCGCCGCGGAGCTCGGACTCGCCGTCGGGACGGTGAAGCGGCACGTCTACAACGTCTACCGGAAGCTCGACGTCGGTACGCGCGTCGGTGCGATCACCGCCGCGAAGCGCCTCGGCCTGCTCGCCTGACAGCGACGGACGCGGACAGACGGACCCCGACGGTCCGCGGCAGGGCGACCCCGGCTAGACCGTGGCTCCCGCGGGCACGAGGAGCCCCTCGGCCTGCAGCGACGCCACCACGTCGAGCGCCTGGTGCCGGTAGCGCGCCTGTGCGGCCCCCGGTGCGACGATGACCCCGTCCGCGCCGGTCGACGCGACGAGCTCGTTGATCTTCGCCGCGACCTGGTCCCGCGAACCGTAGGCCTGCCGCTCCGTGCGCGCGGCGATGAACCGGCGCTCGAGGTCGGAGAACTCGTACGCACGGGCCTCGTCCATCGACACCGGCTCGGGCTTCGCGCCCTGTCGCATCCGGATGAACGAGATCATCCCGGGAGCACTCTGCTCCTCCACGACCGCCGGGTCCTCGTCGGTGACGACCTGCACGCCGATCAGCGCGTTCGGGGTCTGCCGGAAGCGGGACGGACGGAACGAGTCCCGGTAGAGCGCGAGTGCCGCCTCGGTGTTGTCCGACGCGAAGTGGTGCGCGAAGGCGAACGACACCCCGAGTGCACCGGCGACCTGCGCGCTGTAGCCCGAGGAGCCGAGCAGCCAGAACTCCGGCACGTCGCCGTAGCCCGGCACGGCGCGGATGCGCGACAGCGGGTTCGACGCGTCCATGCCGGTGAAGAAGCCGATCAGGTCCGCGAGCTGCTGCGGGAAGTCGTCGACGTCGAGCCGGTCGGTGCGACGCAGGGCCATCGCTGTCGCGCCGTCGGTCCCAGGGGCCCGTCCGATGCCCAGGTCCACGCGGTCGCCGTAGAGCGCCCGCAGCGTGCCGAACTGCTCGGCGATCACGAGCGGCGCGTGGTTCGGCAGCATGACACCGCCGGAACCGATCCGGATCCGCGACGTCGCAGCCCCCACCGCGCTGAGCAGGACGGCGGGCGCGGACGAGGTGATGCCCGGCATGCCGTGGTGCTCAGCCACCCAGACGCGCTCGTACCCGAGCTGCTCGGCGTGCACGGCCATGTCGATCGAGCCCTGCAGGGCCTCGGTGTTCGACTGGCCGTACTCGCGGGTGGCCAGGTCGAGGACGGACAGGTGCACGGTGGCGTCGCTCATGCGGACGACAACCGTCGCCGGCGTGCGCGCATTCCGCACCACAGGACGGACGGGAGGCGCGTGACGGCGCTGCGCCGCGCCTCCCGTCCGTCGGCGGGTCACCTGACGGGCGCGGGCCGGGTCAGTGCGCGAGCTCGCCGTCGAGCCGTCCGCCCGACTCCGTCAGGTAGCAGTTCGCGCAGAGCGACTCGTAGGTGACGCCGGCACCGTCGATCGCGACCTGCGACCCGTCGAAGACGAAGTGCCCGTCGACCTTGCGCGGGTTGAACACCGCCTTGCGACCGCAGCGGCAGATGGTCTTGAGCTCCTCGAGCGAGTGCGCGATCTCCAGCAGTCGCGCACTGCCCGGGAACGCCTCGGTGCGGAAGTCCGTGCGGATGCCGTAGGCGAGCACGGGGACCTCGTCGAGCACGGCGACGCGGAGCAGGTCGTCGACCTGGCGCGGGGTGAGGAACTGCGCCTCGTCCACGAGCACGCAGCTCACCGGGCGCACCATGCCGTCGAGCCGGTCAGACTCAGGGTCGCTCGCGCCGGCCTCGGCGACCGCCGCCCGGACGTCGTCGTGCGGGGCGAAGACGACGTCGACCGCCCGGGTGACACCGAGACGGGAGACGATCTCGCGGTCGCCCTTGGTGTCGACCGACGGCTTCGCGAGCAGGACGCGCTGCCCGCGCTCCTCGTAGTTGTACGCCGCCTGCAGCAGCCCGGTGCTCTTGCCGCTGTTCATCGCGCCGTACCGGAAGTAGAGCTTCGCCACTACGCGAGGAACCCGTCCTCGGCAGCGCGGCGGATGAGGTCCGACTTCTTCGACGCGGGACGTCCCACCTTGCTGTACTTCTCGCGCACGCGACGCAGGTACGTCTTGGCGGTCTCGTACTGCACGTTCATCTGCGCGGCGACCTCGTTGGTCGAGTAGCCGGACACGTAGAGGCGGAGCGCCTCTTCCTCGCCCGCGCTGAGCTTCGGCCGCTGGTGCGCGCTCGCGCCGGTCGGCAGCGGCCGCCAGTCGCGCTGCGCAGGAGTCTCGCGGGAGACCCCCATGACCTCGCGCGCGACGTCCATGACCTCGCGCATCGGCAGCGACTTCGACAGGAACGCGGCCGCGCCGGCGGCGAGCGCGCGGTCGCGCGACTCACGACTGTCGACGCTCGACAGCACGATGACCTTCGCGCCGGCAGCCCGGCAGGTGCGGACGCGCGCCTCGATCGACACCGGCTCCTTGAGCTGGAAGTCGAGGAACACGAGGTCCGTCGGGAAGTTCTCGCTGTGCACCATCTCGAGCCACGTGTGCGCGGTCAGGGCGAGATCGAAGTCGAAGGCGTTCACGGCGATCCAGCTCGACAGGCTGTCGAGCAGCACCTCGTGGTCGTCGAGGATCGCCAGCCGCACGCGTCGGGTTCCGGGCTGCGGGAGCGGGGGCACGCCCTCCGTGGTCCGGGTCGGGTCAGTGCTGGTCATAGGAGAACCTTAGTGCGAGGGACGATGGGCGGACGGCGACGTCGAGGTCGGGGAAGGTCACGCGGAGGACCGCGAAGTACGGGTCGAACGTCCGGTGGATGCCGACGTCGGAGTCGTCGACCGCGAGCTCCAGGCGGACCTCGACCCGCTCGGGAGGGGACCCGGTTTCCTCGGCGCGGCGGACGACGGCGCGGAAGCGTGCCGGGTCGACGGTCGCTGCGCCGAGTGCCGCGCGGAGGAAGGTGCGGACCACCGTGCGCTGGTCGGTGTCGAGCGTCGCGACGAGGCCGTCCGGGTCGTCGACCGACTCCACCGATCCGCCGTCGACGGTCACCGCGTACTCGAACCAGGTCCGGTCGGCGTCGGCGACCATGGCGCGCCGGATGCCGTCCGCGATGGCACGGGCGCGTGCACGGTCGGCGTCGGTGATCACCTCGCTGGTCCGGAGTTCGGTGAGGAACGGGGCGACGTCACGGCTGAGGATGACGGACCGGTCCTGCTGCACGCTCGCCGCGATGCCGTCCCGCTCGGCGCGCGCGACGGAGTACGAGCCGGCACGGATCTGCACGCGCTCGGCCAG
This sequence comes from Curtobacterium sp. NPDC087080, assembly GCF_044745105.1. Taxonomy (NCBI): domain Bacteria; kingdom Bacillati; phylum Actinomycetota; class Actinomycetes; order Micrococcales; family Microbacteriaceae; genus Curtobacterium; species Curtobacterium sp. NPDC087080. Next base: position 193,554 of record NZ_JBIUZP010000003.1, read on the forward strand.
TCCACCGAACGTCCAGGCGAAGACGACCGACGCACCGGTGAGCACCAGGGTGGGCGCCGCTGCGAGGAAGGCCGCGACGGCCGTGGGCACCTGGTGGGGGAACTCGGCGGCGGCGATCCCCCAGGCTGCGGCGTCGACCGCGGCGAGGACGATCCCGCCGACCGCGAGGTCGCGCCACGGTCGGTAGGGCGCGACCATGACGATGCCGGTCGCGGTGAGCAGGGACATGAAGTCGTTCATCGCGTTGCGGTCCGGCCCCCACTGCGCGGCGACGCTGGTGATCGTCGCGGCTCCGAGCAGCGCGACGTGGAGCACGTGGGCCCAGCGCGGGAAGGGAGCACGGAACGGCGAGGAGGCCGTGACGACGACCGCCGCGGACGCCGCCAGCAGCAGCACGGTCAGCGCGCTGAGGGTCGGGCTCCCGACCACGTCGCGGTCGAACACCGAGACGAGGAGTGCCCACAGGACCCCGGCGGCACCGAGCAGCACCGCGAGCGGACGGGACCCCATGGCGCCGAGCGGGTCCCACTGCTGCGCCGTCCGGGCGCTCCGGACCGCCGCGCGCACCGCGTCGACGCGGCTCACCGGGTGGTCCCCCGATCGGACTCGCCGGTCACGGCGTAGGAGGCGGCGCCGCTGGTCCGGAGGCCGCCGGAACGCACGCCACCGGTGCCCGCTCCGCCGGCACGAGCGGTGTCCTCGCGTGTGTAGGGGACGGTCATCATCACGCTGGTGCCGGAGCCCGGCGACGACCAGACCTGCACGTCACCGCCGACACGACCGATGCGTTCGCGGACCGAGCCGCGCAGCCCCATCCGGTCGTTCCCGGTCTCCTGCTCGTCGAACCCGCGCCCGTCGTCGACCACCATGACGGTGCACGACGCACCGTCGTCGAAGACACTGACCTCGGCGGCATCGGTGCCGGCGTGCTTCCGGACGTTCGCCAGGCACTGTCCCACGGCCCGGAGCAGGGCGGTCGTCGCGGATGGGTCGAGTCGCACCAGTGCAGCGGGGTCCCCGGTCACCGTGACCGTCAGGCCCTGGGCACGGTACTCGTCGACCATCGCGGTGAACGCGGTGCCGGCAGCGGCCGGGTCCGGCGCATCGGACCGCTCGGCCGGGGCGAGCCACTGCTTGCCGGTGAGCATCGCGACGTCGGCCTCGACGGTCCGCGCCAGCTGGGGGTCCATGGGGCCGTCGGGTGCCAGGGCGATGGCCCCGAGGTGGTTCAGGACGGTGTCGTGCAGGATCGCCGCCGCCTCGGCCTCGACACCGGCGCGGTAGGCGGACACGTGCTCCTCACGCGCGGAGCGGAGCAGCTCGGGCTGGACACGCTCGGACCGCGCGGTGTTCCGACTGGTGAAGAGCACGAGGGCGACGACGAACCCCAGCGTGATCCAGGCGAGCACGAGCGGCCGCGGCGGGCCGCCGGACTGCAGCACGGCGATCCCCGTCGCGAGCCGGCCGACCAGGAACCCGCCGATCGACCAGACGACGACGCGGCTCGCGACCGCGCCGGCGCCGCCCACGAGCACGAGCGGGATCACCGCGAGCGACAGCAGGTAGCTCGTCACCCATCCAGCAGGGACCTCGCGCTGCACGATCGTCGTGAACCACCACGTGCACACCCCACCGGTGAGCAGGAACGCCACGGCCGAGCGCCAGGTGCCGAACTGCACGTGCACGCCGATCATCGCCAGCATCGGCAGGAGCGCGAGCACGGCCCCGGCGACCCGCACGTCGGGCTCGGCCAGACGGTACAGCAGCAGCGTGACCGCGGCGGCGACGACGGACCCGATCGCCGCAGCGTGGAACGCGCGCACGGTCGACCACGCGTTCACTCGCGGAGCGAGGTGCGTGGGGATACCGAGCACGGGTCGAAGGTCCTTCCGGGAGTCGTCCGGTCGCCGTACCACGCGGCCGGTCAGGGCCGAGCATGTACCCCGAAACGAGCACGATCCGGCGACCCGCTCGATGCTACCGCCGATCACCGACACAGGGTGTCCCCCGAACGCGGAAGGTGGACGCTCGTCAGAACAGGGTCGGTCCGGTCCCGCTGCCGACCGCTGCCACCGCCGCGCCACGTCGGTCGAAGCCGGGGTCCGCGCGCTTGAGCGGCGACGAGGTCGGGCGGGACTGCTCGTCGAGCGACACCGGGACGCGGTACCCGTTCGTGATGCGGGTGCCGGTCAACCCGGACGGCCTGCCGGACGCTGCGGCCGAGACCGCGCCGTCCGGCACGAGGTGTGCCTGTCGGTCGCTGAAGCCCATCGACCCGGTCGTGGGGTCGACCCGGCCGAGCCCGAGACCGTGCGCCGCGAGGATCGGGCGCACCCGGTCCGCGAGCCAGCGCCGGTAGTCGGCGGGCGCGTACGTGTTGTCGAGGTACATCGACCGGTAGCGGGCGACGAGGTCGGGGCGCGTCCGCTGCAGCCACGCGGCCCACCACGGCTTGACGCCCGGGCGCAGGTGCAGCGCGGAGTACATGACGCTGGAGGCGCCCGCGTCGGCCGCCCGGCCGATCGCCTGGTCGAGGTGGGCGCGGGTGTCCGTGATGAACGGGAGCACCGGCATGAGGAAGACCGAGCACTCGAGCCCGGCGTCACGGATCGCCCGCACGGTCGCGAGCCGGGCGGCGGTCGTCGGGGTCCCCGGCTCGACCTGCTGCTGCAGCTCGTCGTCGTACACCGCGATGGACATCGCCAGGTCGACCGGCACGCTCCGTGCCACCTCGACCAGCAGGGGCAGGTCCCGCCGCAGCAGCGTGCCCTTCGTCAGGATGCTGAAGGGCGTGCCCGACTCGGCCAGTGCCCGGATCACGCCGGGCATCAGGCGGTAGCGCCCCTCGGCCCGCTGGTACGGGTCGGTGTTCGTGCCGAGCGCCACGGGGTGACGGTCCCACGTCGGCTTCCGGAGCTCCCGACGCAGGACGTCGGCCACGTTCGTCTTGACGACGATCTGCTGGTCGAAGTCCGCGCCCCCGTCGAACTCGAGGTAGGTGTGGGTGGGCCGGGCGAAGCAGTAGACGCACGCGTGGCTGCACCCGCGGTAGGGGTTGATCGTCCACCCGTAGGTCCCGCTCCCGTCGGCCGCCGGCACCCGGTTCAGGGCACTCTTCGCCAGGACCTCGTGGAAGGTCACGCCGGCGAACTCCGGCGTGGTGACGCTGCGCACCAGCCCACTGTTCGACTCGAGCCCGGGGAGTGCACCGTCGTGCTCCGCCCCGATCGCCTGCCCGCTCCACCGCATGCCCTCATTCGAACACACGTTCGAACGGGCTGCAAGTCACCGGGCGGGCCGAGGATGTCAGTGGTGCAGGCCGAGGACCTTCGCGGTGTGCTCGAGCGTCTCGTCGGCGAGCTGCGGATCGGCCCCGAGGTCCTTGCCGAACGTGGGCACCATGGTCCTGACCATCGGGGCCCAGGCGTCCCATCGGTCCGGGAAGCACCGCTGCAGCATCGACAGCATGATCGGCACCGCGGTGGACGCGCCCGGGCTCGCGCCGAGCAGCCCGGCGATCGAACCGTCCGCCGAGGTGATCACCTCGGTCCCGAACTGCAGCACGCCGCCCTTCTCCGGGTCCGGCTTGATGACCTGCACGCGCTGCCCCGCCGTGATGCGGTGCCAGTTGCCGGGCTCGGCCGTCGGCATGAAGTCCCGGAGCGCGTCGAACTTCGTCTGCTTCGACGCGAGGAGCTGCCCCACCAGGTACCGGACCAGGTCGAAGTTCGAGAACGCCACGCTGAGCATCGGACGGAGGTTGTGCGGACGGATCGAGCGGAAGAGGTCGAGCAGCGAACCCTGCTTCAGGAACTTCGGACTGAAGCCCGCGTAGGGACCGAACATCAGCGACGCCTTGCCGTCGACGATGCGGGTGTCGAGGTGCGGTACCGACATCGGCGGCGCACCGACGCTCGCCTTGCCGTACACCTTCGCGGAGTGCTTCTGCACGACCTCCGGGTCGTCGGTGCGCAGGAACTCGCCCGACACCGGGAAGCCGCCGTACCCGCGGATCTCCGGGATGCCCGACTTCTGCAGCAGGTGCAGGGCGCCGCCGCCCGCGCCGACGAAGACGAACTTCGCCGCGATGCGCTGCGTTGACCGGCCGATCTCGTTGCGGACGTCGAGCGCCCACCCCTCGGAGATCTTCGAGCGGGTGATCTTCCTCACCTGGTGTGACGGTTCGAACTCCACGCCCTCGATCTCGAGCTCGTCGAAGAGCTGCTGCGTGAGCGAACCGAAGTCCACGTCCGACCCGGCCGCCGAGTACGTCGCGGCGATCGGCTGGTCCTTCTTGCGGCCGGGGATGAGCGCCGGAGCCCACTTCCGGATCTGCGCCGGGTCGTCGGAGTACTCGATGCCGGCGAAGAGCGGGTGATCCTTGAGCGCCTCGTAGCGCTTGCGCATGTACTCGACGTTGTCCGCACCCCACACGAAGGAGATGTGCGGCGTGGGGTTGATGAAGTTCGAGGGTTGCGGCAGCGCGCCCGTCTCGACCAGGTGCGCCCAGAACTGCCGTGACACCTGGAACTGCTCGTTCACGGTGACGGCCTTGGCGATGTCGACGTGACCGTCGGGCATCTCCGGCGTGTAGTTCAGCTCGCACAGGGCGGAGTGCCCGGTCCCGGCGTTGTTCCAGGGGTTCGAGGACTCCTGCGCGACGGAGCCGAGCCGCTCGTACACGCGGATCTTCCACGTGGGTTCGAGGCGGTGGATGATGGCGCCGAGCGTGGCGCTCATGATCCCTCCCCCGACCAGGACGACGTCGATCGGGTCCACCTGCTTCACTGCCACGCACCGATCCTACCCACTGCCGCTGGGTCGACCGCGGCATCGGTGCGCGCGCGACGAGGCCTGTGGTCATAGCAGGTGTGCGTGAAGTACGACATTCCGTATGTGCCATCATTTCGGGGTTCCGCTCGACCGATCCTCCGGAGGCCCCACCGTGAACCGTTCTCGGCGCGCCCGTCTCGCGCTCCCGCTCCTGCCCGCAGCCGCCATCGCCCCGCTCCTGCTCGGCCCCGCCGCCCTGGCGGAGTCGACCCCCTCGCCGCAGCCCGGATCACAGTCGGCACCGGCCACGACGCTGGAGGGCACCTTCCGGGTCACGGGCACCCCGGGCTTCGTCAGCGTTGCCGACCACGACGGCCAGCCCGCGCTCGACACCCGCTCGGTCGCCGCCGACACCGCGCACTACCCCGCTCCCGGCACCACCGGTCCGCTCGTCGTCGGGTCGACGTGCCTGTCCGCCCTGAACGGCCCCGGTCTGCCCTTCGCACTGCTCGCCGACGCAGCCACGCCGTCCGGGTGCCTCCAGGTCCGAACGACCAGCCCCGCCCCGCACGTCGTCCGGTTCACCGCCGACGACCCGATCTCGCCGGCGGACGGCCTCGAACTCGGCCTGCAGGAGGACGGCCTGCTCCTGGCGCTCGGCACGGCTGGCTCGGACATCGAACTCGTCACCGAGGGACCCGTCGCCGCTCCGACGCTCGACGACACGGAGCTGGCACCCGACTCCGCCCTGTCGGGGACTGCCACCCCCGGCGCGCACGTCGTCGTCGCCCGCGACGGGGTCATCCTCTGCGAGACCGACGCCGCCGACCGTGGTGCGGCTGACGCCGGGCACTGGACGTGCTCGCCCACCGACGCACTCATCGAGGGTACTTACACCCTCGAACTGTTCAGCTCGACCCCGGCCGGTCAGCTCGCGCCGCCCGTCCCCGTCGAGGTCGTCGTGACCGCGGAAGCGGGCGCCGGCGACGGATCGGACCCCGGCGACGGCGCGGTCACCGACCCGGGCGACGAACCGTCGCCGGGCGACGGCAGCGGAGCCGCTGGTGGCACCGGCGACACCGGGACTCCCGGTGGAGCCGGCCACGCCGGTGCGCCCGACACCGCGGCGGCGGTCGCCGACACCGCACCGGCGGCTTCCGTGCCGCAGGGACGCCTCGCATGGACCGGCGCCGAGGTGGCCGGCCCCCTCACCGCCGCGGGAGCGCTCCTCGCCGCCGGGATCGGCGTGATGCTGCACCGACGTCGGCGCGCGCGATCCGGTTCCTGACGACGGGGTGACGGACGGGAGGCCCGTGGCGGTGTCGCCACGGGCCTCCCGTGCGTCAGGTGTCCCGTCCGTACCCGTCGCGTCCGGCGGTGCCGTCGCGTCCGGCGTGCGGTCCCTACGCCGCGACCGCGCGGCGCTCGAGGATCGTCTCGGCGATCTGCACCGCGTTGAGCGCGGCGCCCTTCCGCAGGTTGTCGTTGCTGACGAAGAGCACCAGACCGTGGCCCTCAGGCGCGGACTGGTCGGCACGGATGCGGCCGACGAACGACGGGTCCTGGCCGGCTGCCTGCAGCGGCGTGGGGACGTCCGCGAGTTCGACGCCCGGGGCGGTGGCCAGGATCTCGGTCGCCCGCTCGGGCGACAGCAGCTGCGCGAACTCGGCGTGCACCGAGATCGAGTGGCCGGTGAACACCGGGACGCGGACGCACGTGCCCGCGACGAGCAGGTCCGGCAGTTCGAGGATCTTGCGGCTCTCGTTGCGGAGCTTCTTCTCCTCGTCGGTCTCGCCCTGGCCGTCCTCGACGATGCTGCCCGCGAGGGGGACGACGTCGAACGCGATCGGGCGCACGTACTTCACGGGCTCGGGGAAGGTCACCGCGGAACCGTCGTGCGTGAGCGCCGCGGTGTCCTGCTCGAGTGCGGCACGCGCCTGGCCGAGCAGCTCCTCGACGCCGGCGAGGCCCGACCCGGACACGGCCTGGTAGGTGGTCGCCACGAGGCGGCGGAGCCCTGCTTCGGTGTCGAGCACCTTGAGCACCGGCATGATCGCCATCGTCGTGCAGTTCGGGTTCGCGATGATGCCCTTCGGCGCCTCGTCGATCGCGTGCGGGTTGACCTCGCTCACGACCAGCGGCACCTCCGGGTCCATCCGCCAGGCGCTGGAGTTGTCGACGACCACCGCACCGGCAGCGGCGAACTTCGGCGCGAGGGCGCGCGACGCGGTGGCACCGGCCGAGAACAGCGCGATGTCGATGCCCGAGGGATCGGCGGTCTCGGAGTCCTCGACGACGATCTCCTCGCCGCGGAACGGCAGCGTCGTGCCGGCGGACCGGGCGCTCGCGAAGAACCGGACGTGGTCGGCCGGGAACGCACGCTCCTCGAGGAGGCGACGCATCACGGCGCCGACCTGGCCTGTGGCGCCGACGACGGCGACGGTGGTGCTCATGTGGTGCTCCTGCTCGTGGATCGTCCGGGTGGCGCGCTCAGCGCCCGGTACCGGCGTAGACGACGGCTTCCTGGTCGGCGTCCAGGCCGAACGCCTGGTGCACGACGCGCATGGCCTCGTTCAGGGTGTCGGCGCGCGTCACGACCGAGATGCGGATCTCCGAGGTGGAGATCATCTCGATGTTGATGGACGCCTCGTGCAGGGCACGGAAGAGCGCCGCGGAGACGCCGGCGTTGGTGCGCATGCCGGCACCGACGAGCGCGAGCTTGCCGATCTGGTCGTCGTACTGGATGCCCTCGTACCCGATGTCGGCCTTGGCCACCTCGAGCGCGGTCAGGACGCCCTGGCCCTGGTCCTTCGGCAGCGTGAACGAGATGTCCGTGCGCCCGGTGACCGCCTCGGACACGTTCTGCACGATCATGTCGATGTTGGCGCCGGCGCGGGCCACGATCGTGAAGATCTCGGCGGCCTTGCCGGGGGTGTCGGGCACGCCGACGACGGTGATCTTGCCCTCGGAGAGGTCTCCGGCGATGCCGGTGATGATCGGTTCTTCCACGGTTTCCCCCTCTGCAGGGTTGTAGACGATGGTGCCCTCGGCGTTGCTGAACGAGGACCGGACGTGCAGGGTGACGCCGTGCCGACGGGCGTACTCGACGGCGCGGATGTACAGGACCTTGGCGCCGGACGCGGCGAGTTCGAGCATCTCCTCGCTGGTGATCCGGTCGACCTTCTTCGCCTTCGGCACGACGCGGGGGTCCGCGGTGAAGATGCCGTCGACGTCGGTGTAGATCTCGCAGACGTCCGCGTCGAGCGCCGCGGCGAGGGCGACGGCCGTGGTGTCCGACCCGCCGCGACCGAGCGTGGTGATCTCGCCCGTCGTGCGGTTGAACCCCTGGAAACCGGCGACGATCGCGACGTGCCCGGCGTCGAGCGCTTCGCGCACGCGCTTCGGCGTCACGTCGACGATCCGGGCCTTGCCGTGCTGCGCGTCCGTGAGCATGCCCGCCTGGCTGCCCGTGTAGGACGAGGCCTCGACCCCGAGGCTCTTGATCGCCATCGCGAGCAGCGCCATCGAGATGCGCTCCCCCGCGGTCAGCAGCATGTCGAGCTCACGACCGGCGGGGATCGGCGTCACGGAGTGCGCGAGGTCGACGAGCTCGTCGGTGGTGTCGCCCATCGCGGAGACGGCCACGACGACGTCGTTGCCCGCCTTCTTCGTCTGGACGATCCGCTTCGCCACGCGCTTGATGCTCTCGGCGTCCGCGACGGACGATCCACCGAACTTCTGCACGATCAGGGCCACTGGCTGGTACTCCCGGGGACGACGGTTCCGCGACGGTCACGCGGTCTGACAATCGTAGAGGGTGTTCCGCGGATGTTGCGTGCGAGGCGGGCTCGACGCAACGATCCTGCGCGGGCGACCGTCAGCCGCCGACCAGGCGACGGCCCTCGAAGGCGCGGCCGAGCGTGACCTCGTCGGCGTACTCCAGGTCGCCGCCGACGGGCAGGCCGGACGCCAGGCGCGTGGTGCGGATGCCCATCGGGACGAGCAGTCGGCTCAGGTAGGTCGCCGTCGCCTCGCCCTCGAGGTTCGGGTCGGTGGCGATGATCACCTCGTCCACGGTGCCGTCGGCCAGTCGCGTCATGAGCTGCTGGATGCGCAGGTCGTCCGGACCGACACCGTCGATCGGACTGATCGCACCGCCGAGCACGTGGTAGAGCCCGCGGAACTCACGGGTGCGCTCGATCGCCGCGACGTCCTTCGCCTCCTCGACCACGCAGATGACGGTCGGCGATCGGCGCGGGTCCCGGCAGATGCTGCACCGGACGTGCTCGGTGACGTTGCCGCAGACCTCGCAGAAGCGGACCTTCTCCTTGACCTCGGCGAGGAGCTCGGAGAGCCTGGCCGGGTCGAACGACTCGGTCTGCAGGATGTGGAACGCGATGCGCTGCGCCGACTTCGGGCCGATGCCCGGCAGGCGACCGAACTCGTCGATCAGGTCCTGGACGATGCCGTCGTACATCAGGCGCCTTCCTCGTGCAGGGCGGTCTCCTCGATGAACTGCGCGCCGAGGATCTCGCGGACGACCGCCTCACCGTAGCGACCGGCGACCGGTGTCCGTCGGACCTGGGGCGGGGCAGACCGCTGCGGTGCCTGGCGCTGCTGCACCGCACTGGTCTGCTGCACGCCGGTCTGGTGCGCCGCGGCCTGCTGGTGTTGCTGCGGATCGGCAGCGCCGGACGGCTGCGGCGCCTGTCCGGGGTCGGGCCGGACCGACCGGCCGCCCGAGGAGGGCCCCGGATCGGGGAACGGCGCTCCGTCGTCGTACGGTTCGTCGTCGAGCGGGTAGTCGTCGACCGGCAGGTCGTCACGAGCCGACGGCGTCGATGACTGCTCCGGTGTCGTCGACTGCTCCGGTGCCGTTGCCGCTGCGGGTGCCGTGTTCGCGGCACCGGCGGTCGGCTGCTCGGTCGTCCGCGGACGTGCCGCCGCACCACCGAGCGCGGAGGCCGGACGGAGCTGCGCGGCGAGCGCCGCGTCGGCCGCGGCGTCGGACACCGGCGTGACCGGGGCGACCGGTTCTCCCGTGTCCGTGGTGCCGAACGGCGCGGACCAGCCGGGCTCCGGGTGCCCGTGGGTCGCACCGGCGGTGGGGTCGGCCGCCGGGATCGTGGCGACGACCCAGTCGGTCACGGGTCCGGTGGGTGCCGAGGTGGTCTGCTGCCGGGGCGGCTCCTGGGGCTCGGGCTGCTGCTGCGCAGGCTGCCGCTCAGCCGGCTGCTGCTGCTGCGCGGGCCGCTGCTGCTGAGCCGCCTGCTGCTGAGCCGACTGCTGCGCGGCCGGCTGCTGCTGCTGGGCGGGACTGGCCGCTGCCGGACGCTGCGGTGCGGCAGGCTCCGGCTGCGCGACGGGCTCCTGCCGGGCATCGTCCACCGCCCGTGCGACCGGCTCCGACCGCCTCTGCTGGTCGGTGCTCGCCGCCGAGGTCTGCTGCGGCTCGGGCGCCCGCGCGGGCTGCTGCTGCGACGCCTGCTGCGGTCTGCCGCCGGGCTGCTGGGGAGCACCGTCACCACCGGCTCCCCCGCCGGGGCGCTGCTGACCGGGCCCACGGGCGACGAACTTCACCCGCAGTCCGAGCACGTCGATGATCGCCGACCGGAGCAGCTCGCTCACGCTCGTCGACGGATCCGACATCTCCTTGAAGGACGCGACGTCCTGCTGGCTCGGGAACGTCAGGGTGAGCACGTCGTCGCGCAGGGCGGTGACCTGCGCCGTGACCACCACCGACCAGGCCGACCGTCGAGCGCGCTGGACGTGCTCGACGACCTGCGGCCAGGCGTCCCGGAGCTGCTGGAAGCCCACCGCCGCAACCGGGCGCACGACGGGCTCGTCGCCGACCGCGGTGCCCTGACCGGTGGACGACGCGTTCGCCGCTCCGGAGGGCTCGTGCGGAGCCGGCGCTACCGGACGCTCGGTCGTCGCCCGGTCAGCATCGGCCGACGGAGCGGACGCGGCACTCGGCACGGCGGCGGCCCAGGACGCGGCCGCGTCACGCGCTGCTGCACGCGGGTCGTCTGCTCCACCAGGCGCCGCGTCGGGCGCGGCGACGTCGGAGGTGCTCGGTCGCGGCGCGGTCGGACCGCTCCCGGTCGAGCCGGGCTGCGCGGTCGAGCCGGGCTGCGCGGACGAACCCGACTGCACGTTCGAGCCCGACTGCACGGACGAGCCGACGGGCGTCCCCGCCGGGCCGGACTGCGGCGCACGGGCGGCAGCGGGTGACGAGGTCTGCGCACCCCTCGACGCCGTGCTCCGGTCCGTTGCCGGACCCGTCGGCGCGGTCGCCGCCGGCGCGTCGTGCCCGCCGACGTCCCCCACACCGACGCGCCGCTCGAGCCGCTCGACGCGCGCGAGTGCCCCGCGCTGGGTGTCGTCCGCCTCGGGCACGAGCATGCGCGCCGTCATGAGCTCGAGGTGCAGTCGCGGCGACGTCGCGCCGGTCATCTCGGTGAGTGCCCGGTTCGCGATGTCGGCGGACCGCGACAAGGCCGTCGCGCCGAAGACGCCGGCCTGGCGCGTCATCGTGTCGAGCTCCTCCGGTGAGATCCCGCGGAGCACGGCTGCAGCGCTCTCGTTCGTCGCCGCGACCACGATGAGGTCGCGGAGGCGCTCGAGCAGGTCCTCGACGAAGCGACGCGGGTCCTGGCCGGTCTGCACCACGCGGTCGACCGCGGCGAAGGCCGACGCGGGGTCCGCGACGGCCAGCGCGTCCACGACGTCGTCGAGCAGTGCGGCATCGGTGTAGCCGAGCAGGGCGACGGCACGCTCGTAGGCGATCGCGCCGTCCTCGCTGCCGGCCATGAGCTGGTCGAGCAGCGACAGGGTGTCGCGGACCGAGCCCCCGCCGGCACGGACGACGAGCGGCAGGACGCCCGGCGCCACGGACACCGACTCCTGCGCGCACAGCTGCTCGACGTACTCGAGCATGGTCGCCGGCGGCACCAGCCGGAACGGGTAGTGGTGGGTCCGGGAGCGGATGGTGCCGATGACCTTCTCGGGCTCGGTCGTCGCGAAGATGAACTTGACGTGCTCCGGCGGCTCCTCGACCAGCTTGAGCAGGGCGTTGAAGCCCTGCGGCGTCACCATGTGCGCCTCGTCGAGGATGAAGATCTTGTAGCGGTCGCGGGCGGGCGCGAAGACCGCTCGGTCGCGCAGGTCGCGGGCGTCGTCGACACCGTTGTGACTGGCGGCGTCGATCTCGATGACGTCGAGGGAACCCCCGCCGCCACGCGCGAGCTCGACGCAGCTCGGGCACACACCGCAGGGCGTGTCCGTCGGCCCCTGCTCGCAGTTCAGGCAGCGGGCGAGGATGCGTGCCGAGGTCGTCTTGCCGCACCCGCGCGGCCCGCTGAAGAGGTACGCGTGGTTGACGCGGTTCGTCCGCAGGGCGGTCCGCAGCGGGTCCGTGACCTGCGACTGACCGATCAGCTCGGCGAAGTTCTCGGGCCGGTAACGGCGATACAGGGCGGTGACCACGGGTCAAGGGTAGCCGTGACGGCCGACAGCACGACGCCCTCGGTGACCGCCTGTGGAGGCGGGTCGCGGGGCGGGGGTGGGCCGTGCCTCCCGGCCGGTGCCGACGCTCCCGGGAAGAACGGGAGGCTCCCGAGAACGGAGGAGGGCTCCCGACCACGGAGGAGGGCTCCCGGAACGAAGAAGACTCCTCACGCACCCGCCAGAGCCCGGTTACCCTTGCTGCGTTTCCGCCCTGGGGGAGTTGGCCTGGATGGCGTCACGTGAGGAGCCTCCGGAAGTCTACCGGATGCTCCGGGCAGTATCGGACACATGAAGATCGCCATCGCCGGAGGACACGGCCAGATCGCACTGCTCCTCGCCCGCCTGATCACCGACGCGGGCCACGACGTCGTCGCGATCATCCGCAACCCCGCCCACGTGACCGACGTCGAGCAGCAGGGTGCGACGGCCCTGGTCGTGGACCTGGAACAGGTGGACGACGACGAGCTGGCCCTGCGCCTCCGCGGCGTGGACGCCGTCGTCTTCGCAGCGGGAGCCGGGCCGAACAGCGGTGCGGAGCGCAAGGAGACCGTCGACCGCGACGCGGCGGTGACCCTGGCCGACGCGGCGGAGCGGATCGGCATCGACCGGTACGTGATGGTGTCGGCGATGGGGGCCGACGCCTACGACCCGGAACGTGCGGTGGTGCCGGCCCGGACGGAGTCCGACGTCTTCCAGGTGTACCTCCGGGCGAAGTCGGAGGCCGACGCGAACATCCGGATGCGGAACCTGCGCTGGACGATCATCCGGCCGGGCGCCCTGCTCGACACCCCGCCGCAGGGCACCGTCCACGTCGGGCGGACGGTCCCCCGGGGCTCGATTCCCCGCGCCGACGTCGCCGCCCTCGTCCTGCACGCGCTGCTCGACGACACCGCGGTGGGGGTGCAGTTCGAGGTGACGAGCGGCGACACGCCGATCCCCGCGGCGCTGCACGCCCTGAGCTGACCCGCACCGGCGGCTCGCCCGGACGCCGCCCCCTACAGCGCTACGGTCGCCGACTGCCGGGCGATCTCGAGCTCCTCGTTCGTCGGGACGACCAGCACCGCGACCCGCGACGAGTCGGTCGAGATGAGCCGGGCCTCCTTCGAGTGCAGCTCGTTGCGGTCGGCGTCGACCTCGATGCCCAGGTGCTCCAGCCCCGCCAGCACGCGTCGCCGGAGCAGTGCGTTGTTCTCCCCCACCCCGGCGGTGAACACGACGGCGTCCAGCCCGCCGAGCTGCGCCGTGTAGGCGCCGACGTACCGACGGATGCGGTGCCGGTACACGGCGAGCGCCGCCTCGGCCTCGTCGTCGCCGCCGAGCGCGGCGTCCTGCACGTCACGCATGTCCCCGTTGCCGGTCAGCCCGAGCAGGCCGGACCGCTTGTTGAGCATCGTGTCGAGGTCGTCGAACGACATGCCGGCCTCGCGGTGCAGGTGGATGAGCACGGCCGGGTCGAGGTCGCCGGAGCGCGTGCCCATCACGAGGCCCTCGAGCGGCGTGAGCCCCATCGACGTCTCGATCGACCGTCCGCCGTCGATCGCCGCGGCCGACGCACCGTTGCCCAGGTGCAGCACGATCGTCTTCAGCTCGGACAGCGGGCGGCCGAGGAACTCCGCCGTCTGCTCGGACACGTACTTGTGGCTCGTGCCGTGCATCCCGTAGCGGCGGATCCGGTACCGCTCGGCGAGGTCGGCCGGGATCGCGTACGTGTAGGCGTGCGGCGGCATCGTCTGGTGGAACGCGGTGTCGAACACGGCGACGTGCGGCACGTCGGAGAAGACCTGCTTCGCCGCGCGGATGCCCTCGAGGTTCGCCGGGTTGTGCAGCGGCGCGAGGCTGTTCAGGTCCTCGATCTGCTGCTCGACCTCGTCGGTGACGACCGTCGCCGCGTCGAAGGTGGTTCCGCCGTGCACGACGCGGTGCCCGACGACCGCGGGCGGGTGCTCGTCGAACGACGGTCCGACCTTCGCGAAGGCGTCGATCATCGCCTGGAAGCCGGCGGCGTGGTCGGGGACGGAGGCCGCGTCGTTCGAGGACGACTCCCCCGTCAGCGCGTTGGTGTGCTTCCACGCCCCCGACGACTCACCGATGCGCTCGACGAGTCCGGAGGCGAGCGTGCGCTCGCCCTCGAGCTCGATGAGCTGGTACTTGAACGAACTCGAACCAGAGTTCACGACGAGGGCTGCGGTCACTTCGGTGGTGCCTTTCTCGGGACGGTCTGGAGGCGCGGTGCGGGCGGGTGGTCCGGGCGGCGGTCGGTCGCGGCTCGGTCCGGTCGGGACCGGTCGGTCACGCCGCGTCGGTCGCGGTGCCGGCCTGGATCGCGGTGATCGCGACCGTGTTCACGATGTCGCTCACGAGCGCACCGCGGGACAGGTCGTTGATCGGCTTGCGGAGGCCCTGCAGGACCGGCCCGATCGCGACCGCGCCGGCCGATCGCTGCACGGCCTTGTACGTGTTGTTGCCGGTGTTGAGGTCCGGGAAGACGAACACCGTCGCCCGGCCCGCCACCGGTGAGTCCGGCATCTTGGTGCGGGCGACCGTCGGGTCGGCGGCGGCGTCGTACTGGATGGGCCCCTCGACGAGCAGGTCCGGGCGACGCTCGCGCACGAAGGCGGTCCCGGCGCGGACCTTGTCGACGTCCGCGCCGCTGCCGCTGTCCCCGGTCGAGTAGCTGAGCATGGCGACGCGGGGGTCGATGCCGAACTGCGCTGCCGTCTCGGCCGAGGAGATCGCGATGTCGGCGAGCTGCTCGCTGGTCGGGTCGGGGATCACCGCGCAGTCGCCGTAGACGAGCACGCGGTCGGCGAGCGCCATGAGGAACACGCTCGACACGATCGAGGTGTCGGGTCGGGTCTTGATGATCTCGAAGGACGGTCGGATGGTGTGCGCGGTGGTGTGCCCCGCACCGGAGACCATGCCGTCGGCGAGTCCGAGCTGCACCATGAGCGTGCCGAAGTAGGAGACGTCGGTGACGGTGTCCCGGGCGAGCTCGATCGACATGCCCTTGTGCGCCCGGAGCCGCGTGTACTCCTCGGCGAAGCGCTCGCGCAGCTCGGGGTCGAACGGGCTGACGAGCTGCGCGCCCTCGAGGTCCAGCCCGAGCTCGGTCGCACGGGCCCGGATCGCTGCCGGCTCGCCGAGGATCGTGAGCTCGCAGACCTGTCGCGCGAGCAGGGTCGAGGCCGCGTGCAGGATGCGGTCGTCGTCGCCCTCCGGCAGCACGATCCGCTTGCCGTACCCCCGAGCGCGGTCGAGCAGCCCGTGCTCGAACATGAGCGGGGTGACGACCCCGGACGGGGTGAGCTGCAGGCGGTCGCGGAGCGCATCGGCGTCGACGTGCTGCTCGAAGAGCGCCAGCGCGAGGTCGGCCTTGCGGGGCGAGTCCGCCGCGAGCCGCCCGCGGGTGTGTGTGATCCGGAGCGCGGTGTCGTAGGTGCCGAGCTCGTTCCGCGCGATCGGCAACGAGCTCGACAGGCCCTCGAGCAGCCGGGTGATCTGCGGCGAGGTCTCGAACCCGCCGTTGAGGATCACGCCCGCCAGGCTCGGGAAGGTCTCGGACTGGTTCGCGAGCACGGTGGCGAGGAGCACGTCGCTGCGGTCGCCCGGCACGACGACGATGCCGCCTTCGATCAGGCGGGGCAGGACGTTCTCCATGCTCATGCCGGCGACCACGGTGCCGAGGGCCTCACGCTCGAGCAGTGCCTCGTCGCCGCGGACGAGCGTGGCTCCGGTCGCCTCGAGCAGCGCCCGGACGGTCGGTGCGACGAGCACGCGGTCCTCGGGGATCGCCCACACGGGGGTGTCGGGGTGGTCGTCGCGCACGGCCCGCTCGACACTGGCGACGATCGCCGGCAGGGCCTCGGGGTCGGCGCGGTTCACGACGACGCCGAGCAGCTGCGCGTGGGCTGCCCGGAGTTCGCTGGTGGTGACGTCGGCGACCTGCGCCATCGCGTCGGGCGTGCGGGCGCCGCGTTCCGCCGAGTCCCGTCCGCCGAGCACGAGCAGCACGGGCGCGCCGAGGTTCGCCGCCACCTTCGCGTTGAACGACAGCTCGGTCGGACTGCCGACGTCCGTGTAGTCCGACCCGAGGACCACCACGGCGTCGCACCGCCGCTCGACCTGGGCGAAGCGGCTCAGGATCGTGCCGAGCGCCGCGTCCGGATCGGCGTGCACGTCGTCGTAGGTCACGCCGACGGCCTCGTCGTAGGTCAGCCCCACCGCCGAGTGCTGCAGCAGGAGCTCGAGCACGTAGTCCGGCTCCGCCACCGACCGCGCGACCGGCCGGAACACGCCGACGCGTCCGACGGAGCGTGCGAGGGTCTCGAGGACTCCGAGGGCGACGGTGCTCTTGCCCGTGTGTCCTTCTGCTGACGTGATGTAGATGCGGGTCGACACGCCTCCAGGCTAGTCGCGGGCACGCCGTGCGCTCTGGGAGTCGACGTGGCCGCGGAGCGACGTGGTCGTGACCACCCCCGCGAACCTGTACCATGGGGTGTCGTCACCGCGAGGTGGCGCGAGGAGAATTCGCCTAGTGGCCTATGGCGCACGCTTGGAAAGCGTGTTGGGTGCAAGCCCTCGGGGGTTCGAATCCCCCATTCTCCGCCAGCAGCACCGAAGGGCGCGTCCACCAGGACGCGCCCTTCGTCGTTCCCGGATGCTCGTCCCCCGATCGGGTCGTCCCCACCCGGGTCGTCCCCCACTCGTGGGACACGTCCGCACCCCGCTCGGCGCGTCCTGGCCGGGAAACGCCCATCGGGGGTGGAACGGACTGTCCTCCGCCCCCGTCCTGCCCCTAGTCTGTGCAGACGGACGACCCCGGGACGGGTCGGACACGGTGCAGCGGGCGGCAGGGGCGTCACCCGCGGTGGGCCACTCGGCCTGCCCACGCGCCCGAGGGGTGAGGAGACCCACGTGGGGGAAGCGACGGTGTCGGCTGCCGGGCGTCTGCGGACGCCGGTCTACGACGTGGTCCTGCGTCCGCGGCGCTCGCTCGTCCGTTCCACCGTGCTGAGCGTCGTCTGCTCCGCCGTGCCCCTCGCCGTCGCGCTCGTCTGGGTGTCGTTGCCGGAGCGCTGGTGGGCCCTCGTCGCCGGGCTCGTCGTCGCCCTCGCCGTGGCCCTCGGGGTCCTCTTCGTCCGACTCGGTCAGGCCTTCCTCGGGATCGACGCCGACGTCGTCGTCCTGAACGCCGTCCTCAGCCCCGACCGCCGCGTCGCCCGTGCCCGGATCGACCGGTTGGTCATCGCGCCGACCTACGCCACGTCGCCCGACCGGACCGCGCGCGAACTCCTCGCCTTCGACGCCGACGGGGCGCACCTCTTCCGGCTGCGCGGCGACGTCTGGGGCGACGGTGCCCTCGACCGCGTGGTCGAGGTGCTCGGTGTGCCCGTCGAGCACGAGCGCCGCCCGGTCCACGTCCGCGAGGTCGCCCGCCGGTGGCCGACGAGCCGCACCTGGTACGAGCGGCGCGGCGGCGTGCTGCTGGTCGGTGCGGCCGCGGTGTGCATCGTCGCCGGGCTGCTCGCGGTCGAGACCGTCGGCTTCCTGACCCGCTGAGCCGGACGGCCGCTCGACGGCCGTCCGACCGCGCCCTCAGCGTCGCCGCCGCAGCGTCGAGAAGATGCCGCGGACGACCTCCTTCGCGATGGTCTGCCCGAGGCCGTTGCCCAGCAGCCCGCCGAGCGGGTCGTCCGCAGCCCGTCCACCGGACCGCGACGAGCGCGTCGACGTCGTCCGCGACCGGCGCCCCGCCGCGGCGCGCTCCGCCCGTTCGAACTCGCGCTGCGTCCGCTCGTACTCCGCCTGTGCCGCCTTCCGGTCGCGCTCGTCGCGGGCTGCCTGTGCGGCCGCCTCCTTCGCCGCAGCGGCGGCGGCTCGGGCGGCCTCCTGCTCGGCGTCCGCATGCGCCTGTGCGGCCGCTGCCTCCGCGGCGGCCGACTCCATCCGCGCGGCCAGGACCTCGCGGGCCGACTCGGGGTCGACCGCGGTGCCGTACCGGGCGAGGAGCGGGGACGAGGCGACCCGGGCCTCCAGGACGTCCGACGGCAGTGCGTCCATCGACCCCTGCGGTGCCCGCAGACGGGTCCACGCCACCGGCGTGGGCGCGCCGTCCTCGTTCATCACCGTCACGATCGCCTCCCCCGTCGCGAGCGAGGTCAGGACCTCCCCGAGGTCGTAGTCGCTCGTCGGGTAGGTCGAGACGGTCGCCCGCAGCGCCTTCGCGTCGTCCGGGGTGTGCGCCCGGAGCTGGTGCTGCACCCGCGAGCCGAGCTGCGCGAGCACGTCGTCGGGCAGGTCCTTCGGCGTCTGCGTGACGAAGACGATGCCGACGCCCTTCGAACGGATGAGCCGCACGGTGCGGACGATCTGCTCGCGGAAGTCCTTCGAGGACCCGGAGAACAGCAGGTGCGCCTCGTCGAAGAAGAACACGAGCTTCGGCGCGTCCGTGTCGCCGACCTCGGGCAGTTCGTTGAAGAGGTCCGCGAGCAGCCACATCAGGAACGTCGAGAACACCTCGGGCTGGTCCTGCACGCCCGGCACCTCGAGCAGGCTCACGATCCCGCGGCCGTCCGGGGCGGTGCGCAGGAACTCCTGCGTGTCGATCTCGGGCTCCCCGAAGAACCGGTCCGCGCCCTTGTCGGCGAAGGTCACGAGTTCACGGAGGATCACCCCGGCCGTCTGCTTCGACAGCCCGCCCAGCTCGGCCAGCTCGGCCTTGCCCTGGTCGCTCACCAGGTACGTGAGCACGGCGCGCAGGTCCGACAGGTCGACGAGCGGCAGTCCGGCGCGTTCGGCGTGGTGGAACACCAGCCCGAGCGACGACTCCTGCGTCGCGTTCAGGCCGAGCACCTTGGACAGCAGCAGCGGCCCGAAGCCGGACACGGTGGCACGGATCGGCACACCGGCGCCCTGACCGCCGAGCGAGTAGAACTCCGTCGCGCTCGCGATGCCCTGCCACCGCTGTCCGATCGCCTCGGTGCGGGCGAGGAGCTTCGCGTTCGGCTGCCCGGCCTCGGCGAGTCCGGAGAGGTCGCCCTTCACGTCGGCCGCGAACACGGGGACGCCGTCCGCGGCGATCTGCTCGGCGAGCAGCTGGAGCGTGCGGGTCTTGCCCGTGCCCGTCGCCCCGGCGACCAGGCCGTGCCGGTTGAGCATGCCGAGCGGGATCCGGACCTGGACGTCGGGCAGGGCGCTGCCGTTGACGAGGGCGCCGAGCTCGAGGGCGGTGCCCGCGACGGCGTACCCGGCGCGGATCGCCTCGACCGCGTCGGGACCGAGCGGGCCGGGAGGTTCGGTGTCCGTCGCCGACGTCGTCCCACCCCCGGCTGCGGTCGCGTCGGGCCCCGTGGTCGCGTCGGGCTCGGTGGTCGCGTCGGGGACCGGTCCGGCGACGGGCGCGACCGCCACGCCGGGTGCCGCGGACGGAGCGGGCGCCGTGTCGGTCGCCCGCTCCAGCGCCGCCGCGAGCTCCTCGGCCCGTCGGGCCGCCTCGTCGGCGAGCCGTCGCGCCTCCTCGGCCGCTGCCTGCGCCGCTGCTGCCGCTGCCCGTGCCTGCTCCACCGCGTCGGTCATGTCCGCAGCATACGGACGGGGACGGTCGCCGGTCCGGGTGCCCGCGAGCGCCAGCCGGCCGCGGACGGCGTCACGTCAGTGCGAGAGCGCCGGCACCGTCCGCGGCCGCACGACCACCCAGAGCACGAGGACGGCGACCGCGGCCGTGCAGGCCATCACGGCCGCCATGGGCGTGGCCGCGGTGATCCCGAGCCACCCGACGATCGGCGACACGAGCCCGGCGACCCCGAAGTTCAGCGCGCCGAGGAGCGAGGCGGCGGTACCGGCCTCCTTGCCGTGCGCGGCGAGACCGATCACCTGCACCAGCGGGAAGGTGAACCCGCACGCGGCGATGAAGAACCACAGCGGCACGAGGACCCCGACGAGGCCGGCGCCGAGCTGGTCGAGCACCACGATCGCCACGGCGGACACGAGCAGGGTGGCGGTCGAACAGGCGAGGATCCACTGCGGTCCGACGCGCTGCGCCAACCGGGACGACACCTGCACGCCGACGACGACGCCGATCGAGTTCACGGCGAAGAGCAGGCCGTACTGCTGCGCGTCGAGCCCGTAGACCGTCTGGAACAGGAACGGCGACGCGGACAGGTAGGAGAACAGCCCGCTGAAGACCATCGCCCCGATGAGCGCGACCCCGACGAAGATGCGGTCGGACAGCAGGGCCTTGTAGCGCTGCCCGATCGTCGAGTGACCGGCCTCCCTGCGGCGTGCCGGCGGGAGGGTCTCCACGATGAGCAGCGACGACGCGATCACGACGGCGGCGCCGTAGCACGCGAGGAACACGAACACACCGCGCCAGCTCACGAACTGCAGCATCTGCGAGCCGATCAGCGGGGCCAGGATCGGTGCGAGGCCGTTCACCATCGCCAGGCGGGAGAGCATCCGCACGAGCGGCTTGCCGCCGAACAGGTCGCGCACGGTCGCCATAGCGACGACGCCACCCGCCGCGGCGCCCATGCCCTGCAGGACGCGGAACAGCGCGAGCACCTCGACGTCCGGCGCGAGCGCGGCGCCCACCGACGCCGCGACGTGCACGGACGTGGCGATGATCAGCGGGAGGCGCCGCCCGACCTTGTCGCTCCACGGCCCGACGAGCAGCTGTCCGACCGCGAACCCGAGCGTGGTCGCGGTCAGCGTGAGCTGCACGGCGCCCTCGCTGATGCCGAACTCGCGCTCGAGCGACGGGAACGCCGGCAGGTACAGGTCGATGGTGAACGGCCCGAGCGCGGTGAGCGCGCCGAGCACGAAGACGTAGACGAGGCGCTGCCGCCGGGTGAGCGAGTCACCGGGGTGCAGCACGACGCGGAGCGAGCCGGTGGTGGCGGGCGCGGTCACGAGCGGTCCTTCACGGGGTCGGGTGCAGGAGAGACGGGATCGGGTCCGCTCGACGACGGCGAGGACGTCGAGGACGTCCACGAGCGGCCGAGGGAGCCGGACGCTGACCGGATCAGGTCGAATCGAATCGATTCGGCGTCGGAACCATCCTAGGGCCTGTGTGAGCGCTCTCGCGACGCCCGCACGGCTCGGACCTCGTCACGCTGCGCGCTCTGTCCCGTCCGCGCGGTCGCCGTGCGGTAACGTCGGACTGCCCGAGCGCCGCCTGGTGCGGACGGAACGAAGAGGGGGGTGGTGTCGTGGTCGACGCCCGGATCGTGCACACCACGGCAGCGCTGCGCGAGGCGATCCTCCGACTCGCAGCGGACCGCCCCGTCTCCGCCATCACGGTGGCCGACGTCACGCGCGCCGCCGGCATCAACCGGGCCACGTTCTACTCGCACGCGGTGTCCCCCGGATCGCTCCTCGCCGACGTGCTGACGCCCGAGCTCGACCGCATCCGCGACGACGACGCCGAGGCACGGCACACCGCTTCCGCCCGCGGCGCCGGTCCGGACGAGCTCGCGGCGATCACGCGGCGCAGCATCGACGCCGTCGTCGAGCACGTCGTCGCCCACCGCGACATCTACGCCCGCGGACTCCCGGACAGCGAGGACGCCTCCCTGCACCGGCTGCTCGTGCAGCACCTGACGGTCTCGAGCGCGCAGCACATCCGCGAGCTCGACCCTGCGACACGCCCGCCCCTGCTCGACGACGTCGCGGCCGGGTTCGTCGCCCAGGGCTTCGTCGGTGCGATCGAGGCCTGGCTCGCCGGCCCCCGCCGCTCGCGGAGGTCCCTGGTCGAGACGATCACCCTGTCGTTCCCGGCCTGGTGGCACTGAGCCGAGCCGACACCCGGGTCCGCTCGCGCTGACCCGCTCGGCCCGGCGACGCAGGTCCCGTCAGTCGGCCGGGTCCGGCTGCTCGCCGCGCTGCAGCGACCGGACGACCTCGACGGCCGACCGGGCGGTGTCCCCGGCATCCGCTGCCGCGGGCACACGGTGGTCGGCCGAGATGCCGTCGCCACCGGTGCCGCTCGCCGGGACCGGGTCGCCGACCGAGACCACCACCACACCGGCGTCGTGCGCGGTCTGCACGGCACCGGCGAGCGCGTCGGCGTCGACGGGGTGCACGAGCACCGCCTTCGCCCCGGCACGGACGAGCGCGTCCACGGCGCGGGCCTGCTCGGCCGCAGGGTCCCCGGCCGCAGGGTCCCCGGCCGCAGCGTCCCCAGCCACCCGGACGTCCGGCTCGAACCCGGCACCGTCGAGCCCGCGTTCCAGGTCCGCGGCGAGCGCGTCGTCCCCGGGCGCGAGCACCGCTCCGACCACGGCGTCCGCGGCGAACCCGCCGTCTGAGCTCGTCAGGTCGGTGCTGCGGACCGGGGTCGGCGCAGCGGTCGTCGGCCCCTGGCACCCGGTCAGGGCGAGGGTCACCGCCACGAGGACGGCAACGACGCTGGTGCGCACGGGACCTCCTCGGCTCGATCGGACTCCCACGCTACCGCTGGTCGGGTCACGCGGCGCCGGGGGTCGGTGGCGCGGGCACCGGCCCGAGCCGCCGGACCGCCACCGTGCCGACGAGTGCGATCGCCGTCATCGCGACGAAGACGAGCGGGAAGGACCACGCACCGTCGGCTCCCCCGCTGCCGACGAAGAGCAGCCCGGTGACCGCGAGGCCGACCACGCTCCCCGAGGCGTCCGCGATCGTCAGGGCCGAGCTGGCGAAGCCGTCGTCGCCCTCGCCCGAGAAACGGAGCGTCAGCATCGACAGCCGCGGGTACATCGCGCCCATCCCGGCGCCGCCGACGAACCACCCCGCCACGAGCACCCACCACGGCAGCCCCCACACCGCGACGGCGAGCGCGCTGGTCAGGCTGACCAGGACGAGCGTGAGTCCGGTCCCGAAGGTCCGCGCCGCGCTGAGCCGCTGCTCCCCCAGTCGGCCGTGCAGCCAGCTCGCCCCGGCCCAGCTCAGGGCGGCGACGGTCAGCGCGAGTCCCGCCGCCGAGGCGCTCAGGCCGTGCCGTGCCTGCAGCAGGAAGGGGACGTAGGCCTCGCTGCCGAAGAACGCCGCCGCGACCAGGCCGCGCAGGAGCACCACGGACGGCAGGCCCGCGGCCGCACGGAAGGTGCCCGTGGGCAGGAGCGGCCGCAGGGCCGCCCACGCGCCGACGACCCCGATGACGACGGCCACGACCCGCGCCCACGGACCGAGGTCCGGCGCGACGTTGAGCAGCAGGATCGCGAGCGCCGCGGCGACCGACCACGCGATGCGCCTCGCCTGCCACGGGGGCCGGCGTTCGACCGGCGGCGCGTGCAGGCGCGCCAGCGTCGGGACGAGGAGCGCGAAGGCGACGACCGCGATGACGAGGGCGCCCGCGAAGACCCAGTGCCAGCCCCACACCTCGGTCACGACCCCCGCGAGCGCCGGCCCGACGAGCGCCGGCACGACCCAGGCTGCGGCGAACCCGGCGAAGACCGGCCCGTGCAGCTCCGCCGGGAAGATCCTGGCGACCAGCACGTACAGCACGACGTCGATCGCACCGGCGCCGAAGCCCTCGACGAGACGACCGGCCAGGAACACCCCCATCGTCGGCGCGGTCATCACGACGGCCGTCCCCAGGGCGAAGAACACCGCCGACACCCAGGCGACGACGCGGCCGCCCGAGCGGTCCGTCCACGTCCCCGCGAGCACCATCCCGGGCACCCCGGCGGCGAGCGGGGCGGCGAAGGCGAGCGCGTAGAGCGTCTGCCCGTCGAGGTCGCGGCTGATCTGGGGCATCACCGTCGTCATCGCGAGGTTCTGGAACGCGGCCACCCCGACGATCGCGACCATCCCCAGGGTCGCGAGCGCGTAGCGCCCGCTGAGGATCCCCGACCTCGTCGCCACACTGCTCACCGGGCCAGCCTAGGGGCGCGCACCGACGATCCGTCAGGTCCTGGTGACGGACGGGAGGCTCCCCACCGGACCGGTGGGGAGCCTCCCGTCCGTCCCGCCCGCGTCGACGGCCGTGGCCAGCGGGACGTGGTCAGGGGGCGGTGGACAGCGGGCCGCGGTCAGCGGGACAGCGCCTGCAGCACGTCCCCGACGAGGTCACCCTGGTCCTCGATGCCCACCGACAGGCGGACGACGTTCTCGGGGACGGCGAGCTCGGTGCCCTTGACCGACGCGTGCGTCATCTCGCTCGGGTACCCGATGAGCGACTCGACGCCGCCCAGGGACTCGGCGAGCGTGAAGACCTCGGTCGACTCGACGAAGCGCTTCGCCGCCTCGGGTCCGCCGGACAGGGCGACCGACAGCATGCCGCCGAAGCCGCGCATCTGCTTCGCGGCGACCTCGTGCCCGGGGTGGTCCGTGAGACCGGGGTAGTACACGCGCTCGACGCCCGGCGCGGAGACGAGCGCCTCGGCCACGGCCTGCGCGTTCGACGAGTGCCGCTCCATCCGCACCGGCAGCGTCTTGATGCCGCGGGTCGTCAGGAAGGCGTCGAACGGCGACGCGATCGCGCCCGCCCCGAACTGCAGGAAGCCGACCTGCTCCGCGAACTCCGGCTCCCGCAGGACGACCGCGCCGCCGACGACGTCGGAGTGCCCGCCGAGGTACTTCGTGGTCGAGTAGGACACCGCGTCCGCGCCGAGCGACAGCGGCTGCTGCAGGTACGGCGACGCGAAGGTGTTGTCGACGACGACCAGGGCACCGGCGGCGTGCCCGACCTCGGAGAGGAGCGCGATGTCGGCGATCTTCATGAGCGGGTTCGTCGGGGTCTCCACCCACAGCACCGTCTTGGCGGGGGCGCCCTCGAGCGCGGCACGCACCCGGTCGACGTCGCTCATGTCGACGACGACGAGCTCCACGCCCCACGGCACGTGCAGACGGTTCACCAGGCGGTGCGTCCCGCCGTAGACGTCGTTGCCCATCACGACGCGGGCGCCGGGCTCGAGGTACGCGCGGAGCAGGGCGTCCTCGGCCGCCAGGCCCGACGCGAACGAGTACGCCGCGACGCCGCCGTCGAGGTCGGCGAGCAGGGTCTGCAGTGCGTCACGCGTCGGGTTGCCGCCGCGGGAGTACTCGTAGCCGTTCCGCATGTTCCCGACCCCGTCCTGCACGTAGGTGCTCGTGACGTGAATGGGCGGGATGACTGCGCCCGTCGTGGCGTCGGGGTCCTGGCCGGCGTGGACGGCGCGGGTGGCGAACTCGGTCATGCGTTCTGGTTCCTTGCGGGTCAGTCGGACAGGGAGGTCAGCAGGTCGTGCCGGGTGAGCACGGTGACGGGCTTGCCGTCGTCGACGACGAGCAGCGCGTCGACGGTCTCGAGCGCCCGACGGGCGGCGGACAGGGACTCGCCGACCCCGATGAGGGGCAGCGGGTCACCGACGAAGCCGCTCACCGCGTCGGTCATCGACGCGGTGCCGGTGAAGACCTGCTCGAGCAGGTCCTTCTCGGCGACGGCACCGACGACCTCGCCGATCACGACCGGAGGCTCGGCGCTCAGGACGGGCATCTGCGAGACGCCGTAGGTCGACATGATCTCGACGACGTCGCGCACGGTGTCCGAGGGGTGCGCGTGCACGAGGTCGGGCAGCCGGCCGTCCTTGCCGGCGACGACGGAACCGACCGTGCGGGCGTCGTCGGTGTCGGCGAAGCCGTAGGAGCGCATCCACCGGTCGTTGAAGATCTTGCCGAGGTACCCGCGGCCGCCGTCGGGCAGCAGCACCACGACCACGTCGTCCTCGGTCAGGTCGCGTGCGGCACGCAGGGCGGCGACGACGGCCATGCCGCTCGACCCGCCGACGAGCAGCCCTTCCTCGCGCGCGAGCCGCCGGGTCATCGCGAACGACTCCGCGTCGGTGACGGCGATGATCTCGTCGGGGATGCCCGCGTCGTAGGCACCGGGCCAGAAGTCCTCGCCCACGCCCTCGACCAGGTAGGGCCGACCGGTGCCGCCCGAGTAGACGGAGCCCTCGGGGTCGGCGCCCACGATCCGGACGCGGCCGTCGGACGCCTCCTTCAGGAAGCGGCCGGTGCCCGAGATGGTGCCACCGGTGCCGACGCCGGCGACGAAGTGCGTCAGTCGGCCCTCGGTGTCGCGCCAGATCTCCGGACCGGTGGTCTCGTAGTGGCTGCGCGGCCCGTTCGGGTTCGCGTACTGGTTCGGCTTGTAGGCGCCGGGGATCTCCCGCACCAGGCGGTCGGACACCGAGTAGTAGGACTCGGGGTGGTCCGGTGGGACCGCGGTCGGGGTCACGACGATCTCGGCGCCGTAGGCGGTGAGCACGTTGCGCTTGTCCTCGCCGACCTTGTCCGGCAGCACGAAGACGCAGCGGTAGCCGCGCTGCTGGGCGACGAGCGCGAGCCCGACCCCGGTGTTGCCGGAGGTCGGCTCGACGATCGTGCCACCGGGGCGCAGCTCGCCGGACGCCTCGGCCGCGTCGATGATCCGCGTGGCGATGCGGTCCTTCGACGAGCCGCCCGGGTTGAGGTACTCCACCTTCACCAGGACGGTCGCCCGGATGCCCTCGGTGACACGGTTCAGTCGGACGAGCGGGGTGTCACCGACCAGGTCGACGACGGAGTTCGCGTAACGCACGCGGCCGAGTCTAGGTGGCGGGCCCGACCGTCGGCCCGGTTGCGACGAACGATGTCGACCCGTCGTTCTGCTGGTGGAACAACGAGGCGTACACGCCGCCGCGCGCGAGGAGCTCGTCGTGGTCCCCCCGCTCGACGATCCGCCCGCGGTCGAGGACGAAGATCACGTCGGAGTCGCGGATCGTCGACAGCCGGTGCGCGATGGCGATCGTGGTGCGCCCGGCTGCGGCGGTGTCGAGCGCGGTCTGCACCACGTGCTCGGAGATCGAGTCGAGCGCGCTCGTGGCCTCGTCGAGCACCAGCACCGGTGGGTCCTTCAGCAGCACGCGAGCGATCGCGATGCGCTGCTTCTCGCCGCCGGACAGCCGGTAGCCCCGCTCCCCCACGACCGTGTCGTAGCCGTCGGGGAACGAGGCGATGGTCTCGTGGATGTTCGCCGCGCGGGCGGCGCGCTCGAGCTCCTCGTCCGTCGCGTCCGGCTTCGCGTACCGCAGGTTGTCACCGATGGAGGCGTGGAACAGGTACGTCTCCTGGCTCACGATCCCGACGTGGCGCATCAGGTCCTCGTGCTGCAGGTCGCGCACGTCGGCCCCGGCGAACCGCACGCTGCCCGACGACGCCTCGTACAGCCGGGGCACCAGGTACGAGATCGTCGTCTTGCCCGCGCCGGACGGTCCGACGAACGCCGCGAACTGTCCGGGCTGCAGTTCGAAGGAGACCTCGCGCAGCGTCGGCTTGTCGGGTTCGCCGTCCGGGTAGGTGAACGAGACGTCGTCGAACGCCACGTGTCCCAGCCGCGTCTCGTCCACCGGCCGTGCGTCGGCCGCGTCGGTGATCGCCGGCCGGAGGTCGAGGTACTCGAAGATCCGGGCGAAGAGCGCACCGGAGGTCTGCAGGTCGAGCACCACCCGGAGCAGGCCGACGGTCGGGAAGAGCAGCCGCGACTGCACGGTCGTGAACGCGACGATGGTGCCGGCGGTGATCGGGACGTCCCCGATGATCAGGTACGCCGCGACCACGTAGATGACCGCCGGGATGATCGACAGGAAGACCTGGACGATCGCGAAGAACCACTGACCGGACATCTGCTGCCGGACCTGCAGCTGGATCTGGTTGCGGTTCTCGTCCCCGTAGCGCC
The DNA here is from genome assembly GCF_044745105.1 of Curtobacterium sp. NPDC087080. NCBI lineage: Bacteria > Bacillati > Actinomycetota > Actinomycetes > Micrococcales > Microbacteriaceae > Curtobacterium > Curtobacterium sp. NPDC087080. Next base: position 221,509 of record NZ_JBIUZP010000003.1, read on the forward strand.
GGGTCTCGCTGCGCTGCTGGGTGAAGCTCTTGGCGAGCAGGATGCCGGAGACGCTCAGTGCCTCCTGGGTGATCGCCGTCATGTCGGACAGCGACTCCTGCGTCTGGGCGGCGATCCGGGCGCGGACCTGGCCGACCCGGCGCTGGGCGACGACGAGCAGCGGCAGGAGCACGACCGCGACCAGGGTCATCTGCCAGCTGAGCAGCAGCATGGCCACGACCGCCGCGATGACCGTGACGGTGTTGCCCAGCACCGAGGAGATCGTGTTGTTGAGCACGCTCGCGACGCCGCCCACGTCGTTCTGCAGACGCGACTGGATGACGCCGGTCTTCGTGCGGGTGAAGAACGCCAGCTCCATGCGCTGCAGGTGTCCGAAGAGCCGCATGCGCAACGCACCCATGACCTGGTTGCCCACGGTCGCCGTCAGGTACGTCTGCCAGATGCCGACGCCGGCGCTCGCGATCCAGAGCGCGACCATCCCGCCGACCAGCTCGAGGAGGACGGGCAGGTCGGGCCGACCCGAGGGCGGGAAGAGCCCGCGGTCGAAGGCCTGCTGCGTGAGCAGCGGCGGGATCACCGAGAGCGCCGCCCCGACGAGCACGAGCACCACCGTCAGCACGATCGCCCGGCGGTGCGGCACGAAGAGCCCGGCGATGCGGCGGAGCAGGTGCGGGATGCGGGGTGCCTCGGCGTTCGCGGCCCGCTGCGCCTGCACGTCACCGCTGGAGATCCGCCCGCCGCCGCGGGGACCGCCCGGACGCATCCCGTGGCCCATGCTCATGGCACCACGGTATCCCCCGCGTCCGACCGGGGCGGCGGTCGTCAGCCCAGGGCGTATTTGACCCCGTTCAGGGGCCGTGCGAACATCGTCCGTCCCCTTCCCCGCGCCGATCACGAGGTCCCATGACGTCCGCGCCCTCCCGCCCCACGTCCCTCCGTCACCAGCTCGCACGCCGGAAGCCGATCGAGCAGCTGCAGGCCGAGGCCGCGGCGGGCGTCGACGGTGAGCCGCTCCGACGCTCGCTCGGGGTCTGGCACCTGATGATGATCAGCGTCGGGGCGACGCTCGGCACCGGCATCCTCGTCGTGCTCGGGACCGCCGTGCCGTTGGCGGGTCCGGCGGTCTGGATCTCCTTCGTGCTCGCCGGCGTGGCCGCGCTGCTGTCGGCGCTGTCCTACGCCGAGATGGCCGGAGCGGTGCCGACCTCGGGGTCGAGCTACTCGTACACGTACGCCACGATGGGTGAGGGCATCGCCTGGGTGTGCGGCTGGTGCCTGGTGCTCGAGTACGCGGTCTCCGTGGCCGCGGTCGCTGTCGGCGCCAGCGAGTACGTCGACGAGACCCTGCGCGTCTTCGGGCTCCACCTGCCCGCGGCGATCGCCGCCCCGCCCGGCGACGGCGGCGTGGTCAACCTGCCGGCCGCCGTGCTCGTGCTCCTCGCGATGGCGGTCCTGCTGCCGGGGGCCCGCGAGAGCGCCTGGGTGAACACGCTCATGGTCGTCGTGAAGATCGCGCTGCTGGTGTTCTTCGTGGTCGTCGCCTTCACGGCCTTCTCGTCGCAGAACTTCGCGCCCCTCGCGCCGATGGGGGCGGCCGGCGTGACCGCGGCGGCCTCGCGCCTGTTCTTCTCGTACATCGGGTTCGACGCCGCCTCGACCGCGGGCGAGGAGGCGAAGGACCCCCGACGTGACCTCCCGCGAGCGATCATCGGGTCGATCGTGATCGTCACGACGCTCTACATCCTGGTCGCGATCGCTGCGATCGGCGCCCGCCCGTGGACGTCGTTCTCGTCCGACGAGGCCTCGCTCGTCCGCATCGTGGTCGAGGTCACCGGGCAGCCGGTCGTCGCGCTCGTCTTCTCGATCGGCGCCGTGATCGCCATCGCCAGTGTCGTGCTCACGGTGCTCTACGGCCAGACCCGCATCCTGCTGACGATGGCGCGCGACGGCATGGTGCCGTCCGTGTTCGGCCGGGTCTCGCCGCGTACGGGCACCCCGGTGCCGAACACCCTCATCGTGGGCATCGTGGTCGCGGTCGGCGCAGCACTCGTGCCCCTCGGCGAGCTCGCCGACGCCACGAGCATCGGCACGCTCGTGGCCTTCGCCCTGGTGAACGTCTCGGTGATCCTGCTCCGTCGCACCCGCCCGGAGCTCGAGCGCTCGTACCGGGTCCCGCTCTTCCCGGTCGTCCCCGTGCTCGGCACCCTGTGCTGCGTGCTGCTCGCGGTGTTCCTCGGGGCCGGCACCTGGATCGCGTTCGGCCTGTGGATGGTCGCCGGCGCCGTGCTCTACCTGGCCTACGGCCGACGCCACAGCACCTTGCGCTGACCCGCGCGCGCCCGCCCGAGCCCGCCCGCCCGAGACTCGGCCCGAGCGACACCTCTCGCGGTCCCGCACGCGAGACGCGTCGTTCAGGCCGAGTCTCGCGCCGCTCGTGACGAGACTCGTCCACAGCCGGGAGGCGCGGCTCGCCATCCACAGGAGCTCGCCGCCCTCCGATGGTCACCTCGCGGATCCTGCACGCTGCGGTCATGGACACCGAACCGCCTACCCTGCTCCGCGCAACACCGCACGACCTCGCCACGGCGCGAGCGTTGCAGCGACGGCACCGAGCCGGAGCGCTCGTCCGGCTCGCTCAGGGCGTCTACGTCGATGCGGCGGTGTGGCAGCAGCTCGTGCCGCAGGCTCGGCACCTGCTGCTCGCACGGGCGATCGCCCCGGCGGTCCGGCAGGGAGCGGCGTTCTCGCACACGACCGCTGCGCTCGTCCTCGGGTGGCCGGTCATCGACGCCCCGCCCGAGCGCGTGCACCTCGTCGATCCGCACACCCGCCGCACGGAAGACCGTGCACGCGTCGTCCGCCACGCAGGCATGCCCGAGACCGAGTCGCCGCCGGTGGTCCTCGCCGGGGTACCAGTGACCAGCCGCCTGCGCACGGCGCTCGACCTGGCGACGACCTCCCCGCCGTCGGTGGCGGCGGTGGCCGTCGACCACGCCGTACGGACCGGCACGGTGACGATCGACGCCTTCCTCGAGGCACTCCCCGTGGGTCCCTGTCGGGGATCCGTCCGGGCCCGCACGGTCGCCGAGGCGCTCGACCCGCAGCACGAATCGGTCGGCGAGTCGTACACCGCGGTGCGGATGGTCGAGCTCGGCGTCCCCCGGCCGATCGCACAGCACACCTTCCGGCACCCGGACGGCACGCTCGACCGCGTGGACTTCTGGCTCCCCGACCTCCGCGTGGTCGTCGAGTTCGACGGGCGGCAGAAGTACTCCGATCCGACCATGCTCGCCGGCCGCAGCCCCGCCGAAGCCGTCTGGCACGAGAAGATCCGCGAGGACCGCTTGCGATCCCTGCCCTGCGTCCGCACGGTGGTGCGTCCCACGTGGTGGCACCTCGTCGATCCCGACCGCCTGAGCGCCCTGTTCCGCCAGCACCGCGTCACCTGGTGAGCGGCCAAGCCTCGCCCGAGTCTCGCGCTCAGCGACGCTTCTCGCCTCCATCGGCGCGAAAAGCGTCGCTCAGCCCGAGACTCGCGCCCCGCCGCGCCCCCACCGGCGCCCCGCGCACGACGAAGGCCGCCACCCCGAGGGGCAGCGGCCTTCGTGACCAGAGGTCGAGACTACGCGAGCTCGATCGTGGCGCCGGCGGCCTCGAGGGCCTCCTTCGCCTTGTCGGCCGTCTCCTTGTTGACACCCTCGAGGATCTTGGCGTCGGCGGTCTCGACGAGCGCCTTGGCCTCGCCCAGGCCGAGCGACGTGAGGCCACGGACCTCCTTGATGACCTGGATCTTCTTGTCACCGGCCGACTTGAGCACGACGTCGAACTCGGTCTTCTCCTCGACCTCCTCGGCGGGGGCAGCAGCGCCACCGGCCGCGGCGACCGCGACGGGGGCAGCAGCGGTGACCTCGAAGACCTCCTCGAACTTCTTCACGAAGTCCGAGAGCTCGATGAGCGTGAGCTCCTTGAAGGCCTCGATGAGCTCGTCCTGCGAAAGCTTCGCCATGATTTTCTCCTACTACTAGCTAGTACGTGTGGTTGATGAACGCGTGCCTGGTCAGGCCGCGGACTCCTGCTTCTCGCGGAGGGCGTCCACGGTGCGGACGGCCTGCGAGAGGGGTGCCTGGAACAGGTACGCAGCACCGAACAGCGAGGCCTTGAAGGCGCCGGCGAGCTTGCCGAGCAGCACTTCGCGGGACTCGAGGTCAGCGAGCTTGTCCACCTCGGTCGCGGTGAGCGGGTTACCGTCGAAGTAACCGCCCTTCACCACGAGCTGAGGGTTCGCCTTGGCGAATGCACGCAGCGACTTCGCGACGGCGACGGTGTCACCGTGGACGAAGGCGAGAGCGGACGGACCGGCGAGCTCCTCGTCGAACGAGGTGATGCCGGAGTTGTTCGCCGCGATCTTGGTCAGCGTGTTCTTCACCACGGCGTACGTGGCGTGCTCACGGATCGAGTTGCGGAGCTCCTTGAGCTGCGCGACCGTGAGACCGCGGTACTCGGTGAGCAGAACGGCGTTCGAGCTCTGGAATGCTTCCGTGAGCTCGGCGACCGCAGCTTCCTTGTTCGCCATGGTTCTCCTTGGGGTTCTTGCCGGCTAGCCCCTGGTCACCACACGAAAAAAGCTCCGGCGCAGAGGCTCGGAGCTGCTCCCCCGCGAACGGGAGGAGTTGTTCTGAACACCTGCGCTGGCTGCCCCACGAGTGAGGACCTTCGGTCTGTGCGCGAGCGCACAGACGACCGGCGGTCTTTGGCTTCGACGAAGGTACCACAGGATCCGACGGTGACCAAGCGGCGGACGGGAGGCTCGTGGCCGGGCTGCTCCCGCGCCTCCCGTCCGTCAGGCGGTCGCCTCGTCAGCCGTGGTCGGCCCCGCGACCGGGCCCGCCGGTCGGGTACCCGGCAGGTGCACCGTGAAGACGGTGTCCCCAGGGACGCTCGCGACGGCGACGCGACCACCGTGCGCCTGCACGACCGCGTCGACGATGGCCAGGCCGAGGCCCGTCGACCCGGCACTCCGCGACCGTGAGCTGTCCGCCCGCGCGAACCGTTCGAACAGCTTCGGCAGGAACTCCGGGTCGATCCCCTGCCCGTCGTCGTGCACGGTCAGGTCGACGCCGTCCGTCACACGAGCGATGCCGACCGTGATGCGGGTGCCCTCCGGGGTGTGCGTCCGGGCGTTCGTCACGAGGTTCACGACCACCTGGTGCAGCCGGGCGGCGTCGCCGGGGACGACCACGGGCTCGTCGGGCACGTCGACCGCGATGACGTGGTCGGGCGAGGCGGCGTGGGCGTCGTTCACCGCGTCGAGCACGAGGCCGGTCAGGTCGACGTCGGCGAACTGGACCTCGCGACCCTCGTCGAGGCGGGCGAGCAGCAGCAGGTCCTCGACCATGCTCGTCATCCGGAGTGACTCCGACTCGATGCGGCTCATCGCGTAGACGACGTCCTGCGGCAGGTCCGCACCCATGCGTCGGGTGAGCTCGGCGTAGCCGCGGACCGAGGCGAGGGGTGTGCGGAGCTCGTGCGAGGCGTCGGCGACGAACTGCCGGACCTTCTGCTCCGAGCGCTCCCGGGCCTGCATGGCGCCCGCGATGTGCCCGAGCATGCGGTTGAAGGCGGTGCCGACCCGACCCACCTCGGTCCGCGGGTCGGTGTCGGGGACCCGGACACCGTCGAGGGCGTCGCTGCGCTCCAGTGGCATCCGCGCGACGCTCGACGCGGTCTCGGCGACCCGCTCGAGCGGGCGCAGCGACCGGCGGACCACGACCGCGGCGACCCCGGTGGCGGCGAGCAGGGCGAGTGCGGTGACCACGAGCACCACGCCGAACAGCTTCCAGACGCTCTCGTAGACGGGTGTCATCGGCAGCCCGACGACCAGGACGGCGGTCCCGAGCGACACGGCGGTCACCCGGTAGCGGCCGAGGTCGCCGCCGAGGTCCACGGTGCGCGTGGCGCCGTCCACCCTGAGCCCGTAGAGCGGCTGCGTCGACGAGTCCGGCACCGCGACGACGTCCCCGTCCTGCGCGAGCACCCCGCCGACGACGGTCCGTGCATCGAGGAAGTAGAGCGTGAGGGTCCCGGCGGCCTGGCCGCTCGGACGGGTGATGTCCAGCCCCGGTCCACCGGCGCCCTGCCGCTCGACCGACCGCTGCGCACGGCTGGTCGCGCTCGTCAGCTGGTCGTCGATCGCGGCGCGCTGGATCGAGAACAGCGCGACGATGCTGCCCGCCCCGATCACGGTGCTGAGCGCGACGACGATCGCGACGATGCTCAGGACGAGCCGTCGTCGGAGCGTCACGAGGTCGGCTTGATGACGTACCCGACGCCGCGCACCGTGTGGATCATCGGGGTCTCGCCGGCGTCGATCTTCTTCCGCAGGTAGGAGATGTAGATCTCGACGACGCTGGACTTGCCGCCGAAGTCGTACGACCACACCCGGTCGAGGATCTGCGCCTTCGAGAGCACCCGGCGGGGGTTCCGCATGAGGAAGCGGAGCAGCTCGAACTCGGTCGCGGTGAGCTCGATGGGCCGGCCGGCGCGGGACACCTCGTACGACTCTTCGTCGAGCACCAGGTCACCGACGACGATGCGGGAGTCGCCGGCCTCGGACACCGAGATCTGGGAGCGGCGCACGAGCCCGCGGAGGCGCGCCACCACCTCCTCCAGCGAGAACGGCTTCGTGACGTAGTCGTCGCCGCCCGCGGTCAGCCCGGTGACGCGGTCCTCGACGGAGTCCTTGGCGGTGAGGAACAGCACCGGGGTGTCGTCGTTGTTCTGCCGCAGCCGCCCGAGCACCTGCAGGCCGTCGAGGTCGGGCATCATCACGTCGAGCACCATCGCGTCGGGCTTCCACTCGCGTGCCGTCGTCAGGGCGTCCTGCCCGCTGTTCGCACTCTTCACGTCCCAGCCCTCGTAGCGGAGCGCCATCGACAGCAGGTCGGTGAGACTGGCCTCGTCGTCCACGACGAGGATGCGCAACGGCGTGCCGTCGGCGCGGGTGAGGCGAGGGGCTGCGGCGGGCTGGGAGATGGTCACGCCTTCGAGGATCGGTGCGGATCCTATGAGCGGTCTGTGGAGCGCCCCTCCGCGCTCTGTGGATCGTCCGATTGACCGTACGGACCGGCCGGTGCTTCCCCGAGCAGTCGTGCGGGCGGTCGCCCGTAGCGTCGACCCCATGCTGCGATCCCCGGCCTGGCCCCCGTCCGTCACGGACGTCGACACCGCAGACGTCGAGGCGACGGCCGGGAGGACCGGCTCGTCCCCGCAGGACCGGCTCGCCTTCGCACGTTGGCTGGCCGACGCCGCTCCACCCCTGTCCGCGGGGACCGCCGGTGGCGCGTTCGCGGCACTCGCGGCCGTCGCCGCCGCCGACGTCGCGCTCGCCCGCACCGTCGAGCCGCACCTCGACGCGATCGGCATCCTCGCGCAGGCCGGTTCCACCACTCCGGAGGGCTCGACGTGGGGCGTCTTCGCGGCCGAGGCGCCGGGCACGACGCTCACCGCCACCCCCGACCCCGCCGTGGGTGCCGACGCGGTCCGGCTCGACGGCACGAAGCCGTGGTGCTCGCTCGCGTCGACGCTCTCGCACGCGCTCGTCACCGCACACGTCGGCCGCGACCGGCAGCTGTTCGCGGTCGACCTGCGACAGGAGGGTGTCGCGCCGCACGACGAGGCCTGGGTCGCACGCGGGATGCCCGACGTCCCGAGCGGCCCGGTCGACTTCTCCGGTGTCCGGGCGACGGCCGTCGGCGCACCCGGCTGGTACCTCACCCGTCCGGGCTTCGCGTGGGGCGGCATCGGCGTCGCGGCCTGCTGGTGGGGTGGAGCCGTGGGGCTCGCCCGGCTGCTCCGGTCCGCCACGGTCGACCGCCCCGACGCCGAGCTGCTCCGGGCAGCGCTCGGCGCGACGGTGGTCGACCTCGCCGACGCCGAGGACGCCCTCGCGACCGCCGCGGCCCGGATCGACGCAGCGGGGTCGGACGACACCGATTGGTCGCTCGTGGCGCAGGTGACGCGGTCGCGGGTGCGTCGCGCGGTCGACGCCGTGTCCCAGCGCGTCGTCGCGACGCTCGGACCCGCTCCGCTGACGAGCGACCCCGCGGTCGCCGCACGGGTCGCCGACCTCGGGCTCTACGTGCTGCAGGACCACGGGGAGCGCGACCTCGCCCGCGTCGGCCGGATCGTCGTCGAGCGCGGCGGTGTCGCGTGGTGACGGGGCGTACGGTGCGGTTCGACCACCGCGAGCCCGGGGCAGACCCCGAGGCGTGGACGGCGTTCCTCCGCTCGGTGCCCGCGGTGCCGGTCGACCTGCACGGCGTCGGCGCCGTGGTCGTCGTCGCCCCGCACCCGGACGACGAGACCCTCGGCGCCGGCGGACTGATCGCGACGGCCGCTGACGCCGGCATCCCCGTCCACGTGCTCCTCGTCACCCGCGGCGAGCACTCCCACCCCGACTCCCCCACCACGACGCCGGCCGAGCTGGCCCCGCGTCGGTCGGACGAGTTCCGGGCTGCGCTCCGGGTCCTGCACCCGACCGCCGGTGCCACCGAGCTCGACGTGCCCGACGGCGCGGTGCGCGAGCACGCCGACGTGCTGCGGGCCGCACTCGAGCACCGGCTCGCCGGGGCACCGCGTCCGACGCTCGTCGTCGCACCGTGGCGCGGGGACGGCCACCGCGACCACCGGATCGCCGGCGAGGTCGCGGAGCAGGCGGTCGCCGCGACGCCGGGCGCGGACCTGCTCGCATACCCGGTGTGGGCGTGGCACTGGGACGACCCCGCCGCCCCGACCGCGCCGTGGGACCGGGCCCGCGCGCTCGTCCTCGACGCCGACGTCCGCGACCGGAAGGGCCGGGCGCTGGCCGCGTACCCCTCGCAGACGCTGCCGCTGTCGGACGCCCCCGGGGACGAGGCGATCGTCGACGACCGCCACGCCGCCCACCACCTGCGCGCCGAGGAGTGGCTGTTCGCGCCGCTGCGGTCCCGCTCTCGGGAGTCCTTCGACGCGCACTACGCCCGGAAGCCCGAGGGGTGGGACTTCGAGGGCTCGTGGTACGAGCAGCGGAAGCGTGCCGTCACCCTGGCCGCGCTGCCCCGTCCCCGCTTCCGGTCGGCGCTCGAGCTCGGCTGCGCGACCGGGGTGCTCACCGCGGCGCTGACCGGACGGGCGGACGCGGTCCTCGGGACGGACGTCGCCGCCGCGGCGATCGAGCGGGCACGGCACCGCGCCCCGGACGCGCGCTTCGAGACGGCCGCGTTCCCCGCGGAGTGGCCGGAGGGGCGGTGGGACCTCGTGGTGCTCTCCGAGGTCGGCTACTACCTGTCGCCGGACGACCTCGACCGGACCGTGGACCGGGTGCTGGAGACGCTCGACGACGACGGCGTGCTCGTCGCCTGCCACTGGCGCCACCCCGACGACGACGCGGTGACCGACGGTGACACCGTGGACGCCCGGCTGGTCGCCCGATGGCCACGGCCCGCGCTCGTGCACCACGTCGAGGAGGACTTCGTGCTCAGCGTGCTGCCGGGCCCGGCCGTCACCTCGGTCGGCCGGGCCGAGGGACTCGTCCGGTGAGTGCGGCGCGCATCGACGTCGTCGTCCCCGTGCACGACGAGGAGGCCACCGTCCGCGCCGCCCTCGCCGCGCTCGCCGCGGCCGTGGAGGCCCTCCAGGCGGCGCACCCGTCGGTCCGCTCGGGGGTCACGCTCGTCCTCGACGGCTGCACCGACGGCACCGCCGGCATCGTCGAGGCGGCGCGACGAGCGGACCCGCTCTGGCGGACCGGGCGGCTGCACGTCCGGACCTCGGCCCGTGTCGGCGTGGGGCGTGCGCGGGCCGTCGGGACCGCGCACGCGAGGGCACTCGCCCGGACGGTGTCGCCCGCTCGGCACTGGTTCGCGCACACCGACGCCGACTCGCGCGTCCACCCACAGTGGCTCGTGCAGCAGGTGGACGCCCTGCTCGCGGGGGCGCACGTGCTCGTCGGCGCGGTGGTCCCGGACCCGGACGACCTCGACCCCGCCGTGCTCGAGCGCTGGCGGACGGCGCACCCGCCGGGGGCGACGCTCGGGCACGTGCACGGCGCGAACCTCGGCGTGCGGGCGGACGCCGACACCGCACTCGGCGGGTTCGACCCCGTGCCGGAGCACGAGGACGTCCGGTTGGTGGAGCGGGCGCGGGCGCTCGGGCTCGACGTGCGGGCGACGACCGAGCTCCCGGTGGTGACGAGCGGGCGCTTCGCCGGCAGGACCCCGGGCGGCTACGCCGAGCACCTCCGTCGCACGTACGGCGACGCCGGTTGAGGGCTCAGGTGACCGGGTAGTCGCAGTACGCGAACCAGCGCGAGTCCGGCGACCAGGGCGGCACGTTGACCGTCCCCTGACCCCCGTCGAGCGCGACGAGGGTCTCGGGCACGACGGCGAGCCGTGCACCGCGCGCCAGGACCCCGGGCAGCAGCCGCAGCTCGACCCGGTGGTCCGCGGGGTGCCCCTGCACGCCGGGCTCGTAGGACAGGTAGAGCAGGTGCGCGCCGTCCGGTGACAGGTGCGGGAACCAGTCCACCCGGTCGTCGGCGGTGATCCGCACCGGGCCACCAGCAGCACCGTCGGACGCGCCGCCGTCGGACCCCAGCCGGAGCGACGCGAGCTGGGCGGTGCCCGGCGTGAAGCGCTCGGTGTTGAACAGGAGCGTCCGGCCGTCCGGCGTGATCGTGCAGCCGTCGTCCGGGTGTCCGTCGCGGGTCAGGAACGTCGTGGCCCCGGTCGCCGGGTCGACGAGGGCGACGTCGGTCGTCCAGACACCCTCCGGCGTGCGTTCCCCGACGATCGCGGCGAGGGCCGAGCCGTCCGGGGCGATCCCGTGCAGGTAGTACTTCCGCACGACCGGCAGCACCGACGCGGTGTCGGTGATGCGCGTCGCCGATCCGCCGTCGGGCAGCGGCACACGGTACAGCTCGCCGTCGCGGGCGCTCACCACGACCGACTCGCCCGACGGGTCGAGCACGTGGTCGTTGTTGATCTCGGCGACACCGGGCATCGGCACCGGGACGAGCGCGGTCTCGTCGAGCACCGGCCCGGTCTGCCGGAGGAGCCAGAGGTCGCCCCCGCCGTTGAGGACGATCGTGCCGTCGTGCAGCACGTTCGGCGCCTCGACCAGCAGTTCGCTCGACTCGAACACGAGTCGGCTCGTCCGCGAGGCCACGTCGTACACGTGCACCCGGCTGGTCTGTCCGGGCAGCAGCTGCCGCCCACGGGTCTCGGTCATGCGTCCATCCTGTCTCACTGATCGCGCTGCACACGTGACGAGACTCGGGCTGCGCGACGGCTCTCGGCCCGACGGCCGCGAGGAGTGTCGCCCAGCCCGAGTCTCGGGTCTGCAGGCGGGCCTGAGCGCCGCCTACTTCACCGCGCCCGCGGTCAGGCCGGCCACGAACTGGCGCTGCACGATGAGGAACGCAACCACGACCGGGATGCTCACGACCAGGCTCGCCGCCATGATCTGGTTCCAGTACACGTTCGTCTGCGTGGAGTACTGCTGCAGGCCGTTCGCGAGCAGCTGCCCGTCACCGTTCGTCATCACCGAGGCGAAGAGGACCTCGCCCCACGCGGTCATGAACGAGTAGATGCCGACCGCGACGAGACCCGGGCGGGCCGACGGCAGGATGACCCGGAACAACGCGCCCATCGGGCCGGAGCCGTCCACCATCGCGGCCTCGTCGAGCTCCCGCGGGATCGTCTCGAAGTATCCAGAGAGCATCCAGATCGAGAACGGCAGCGTGAACGTCAGGTAGGTGATGATCAGGCCGAGCCACGACCCGACGAGCTGGATGCCGAGCGCGTTCCCGAGGTTCGTGAAGATGAGGAACAGCGGGAGCAGGAACAGCACGCCCGGGAACATCTGGGTGGAGAGCACCGCCGTGGTGAAGGTGCTCTTGCCCTTGAAGTTCCAGCGCGAGACGCCGTAGGCGGCGAAGGTCGCGATGACCAGCGAGAACAGCGTTGCGATCGTGCAGACCACGAGCGAGTTCACGAAGTACTTCGCCAGCGGCACCGTCGACCACATGTCGATGAACGGCTGGAACGTGATGTTGGTCGGGATCCACGTGAAGTCGTTCTGCACGTCGCCGAGCGGCTTCATCGCCGTGGTGACCATCACGTAGAGCGGGACGACCGTGAACAACGTCAGGAGGACGATCGTGACGACCTTGAAGGACTTGGCGCCCATTGTTTCACGCACGGACGGACCTCCGGTTGGTCACGGCCAGGTAGATGCCCGTGACGATGAGCAGGAAGATGAGGAGCAGCACGCTCATCGCAGCGCCGGAACCGAAGTTCCAGGTGATGAACGACGCGTTGTAGATGTGGAAGCTGAGCAGGTCGGCGGCCGGCGGCTGCGCCGTCGAGCCGAACAGCACGTACGGCGTGTTGAAGTCGTTGAACGTCCAGAGGAACATCACCAGCACGAGCGTCACGTTCACCGGACGGACCATCGGCAGCGTGATCGAGCGCCACTGCCGGAAGGGCTTCGCACCGTCGACCGACGCGGCTTCGTACACGTCGTTGGGCACCGACTGCAGTCCGGCCATGAGCATGAGGAACGCGAACGGCCAGGTCTTCCAGATCGCGACGACGACGACCGAGACGAACGCGTTCGAGCCGATCAGCCAGAACGGTCCCTGCCCTCCGAAGAGTCCGAGCTGGTCGACGAGGAAGTGGTTCACGGCACCCGAGTCCCGCTGGAACATGAACTTCCAGGTGATGATGCCGGCGTACATCGGCAGCGCGTACGGCACGAGGAAGAGCGTGCGGAAGAGCCCGCGGCCCTTGAACGGCTTCTGCAGCGCGACCGCCGCGGCCATGCCGAAGGTCCACGCCAGCGCGACGACGATGACCGTGTAGCCGCAGGTGACGAGGAACGAGTTGAGGACGCCCTTGCCGATGGCCTGGTCGAAGTCGACGGCGACCGAGTAGTTCCGCAGCCCGGCGAAGGGCGCGGCCCCCCAGTTCGCGATGAAGTACTTGGTGAGCTGGACGAACGAGATCCAGATGCCGGTGAGCATCGGCACGATGTGGATGAGCAGTTCGAAGAGGACCGCCGGCGCGACGAGCGCGTACGGCAGCCAGTGGCGCTTCGGCTTCCGACCCGGCTGCGGCCCCGACAGGGTCGGGGCCTTCGTGTGGGTCAGGTCGATGCGCTCGGAGTCGGGCAGGACCGAGGTGGTCATGGGTGGTGGCCTTCCGGCGAGGACGGGATCGGGTGCGCCGCCCACCGGGCCGTGGCAGCGGCCTGGAGGGGCGACCAGCGTGAGCCGATCGGCTCACCCCCGGCACGGGGCCGGGTGTGGAGGGGGCGAGGCCCGGGGCGCGTCCTGCGGACGCACCCCGGGCCTCCCGGCCGACTTAGCCGACCGACTGCGAGACCTGGTCCTGCGCGGTCTGCAGGGCCGTCTCGATGTCACTGTCGGACACCGTGCCGCCGGTGGCGATCTTGGCGAACATGTCGTTCATCGCCTTGCCGACGGTCGACTCGAACTGGTCCTCGGCGGGCACCAGCGGGAGCGGCTTCGCCTTGTTGTTGTAGATGTCGAGGAACGTCTTCGTCTGCTCGTCGGTGACCGAGTCGGCAGCCGAGGCGAGCACCGGGAGGGCCGCGTACGGCTTGTCCAGCGTGGCCTGCGTGTCCTCGCTCGTCATGTACTTGACGAACTTGAGGGCACCGTCCTTGTTCTTCGTGTTCTTGAAGACCGACAGGTTGATCCCGGCCGGGAAGGACGCGATGTCCTTGCCGTCAGCGGTCGTCGGGAAGGGGACGACACCGAACTGGTCGGCGGTCATGCCCTGCGACGTGATCGTGGCGTTCGCGTTGTTCTGCGTGAGCATCATCGCGGCCTTGCCGTTCGCGAAGTCCGAGACCGCCTGCGTGCCGTTGTCGTACTGCGCATTCGAGGGGTTGACGACCTTGTCCGACTGCATCAGGTCGAGGTAGCGCTTGATGCCGTCGACGTTCGCCTTGTCGGTGAACGTCGGCTTGCCGTCCTTGTCGAACCACTCGCCGCCGTTCTGGGCGGAGGTGATGAAGGCGAAGTGCGCGTTCTCGGTGTAGGACCCGCCGGCGATGGTGAAGCCGTACTTGTCTCCCGAGGTGAGCTTCTTGGCGTCGGCGGTGAGGTCCTCCCACGTGGTGGGTGCCTCGAGGCCGGCGTCCTGGAACATCTGCTTGTTGTAGTACAGGCCGTAGGCGAGACCGTAGAGCGGGACGCTCGTGACGGTCTTGCCGGGAGCACCGCCGGTGGAGAGCGCGACCTTGCCGAACTTGTCGGCGCCGCCGATGGCCTGCATCTCCGAGTCGCCGAACTCCTGGAAGGCGCCCGTGGCCTGGAGCGACGTCGCCCAGGTGTTGCCGATGTTGACCACGTCCGGGCCCTGGCCCGAGGTGACGGCGGTGGTGATCTTGGTCTGCAGGTCGTTCCAGCCGATGACCTGGAGGTTCACCTTGATCCCGGTCTCCTTGGTGAACTTCTCGAGGACGGGGGTGAGCACCTCCTTGTCGTTCTGCAGGGACGTGCCCTGGTTGGACGCCCAGTAGGTGAGCGTCTTCGAGTCGCCGGACGAACCGGACGATCCCGAGGAGCAGGCTGCGAGGCCGGTCACGGTGAGTGCCGCGGCCGCGGTGATGGCCAGTGCGCGGATGGCAGTGCGCATGACTCTCTACTTTCTCGTCGTTGAGGTGGTGCAGGAGGTGGTGCGTGGTGCTGGTCGTGCTGTCGGGTGCTGCTGTGTGGTGCGGTGTCCCGCCCCGGTCGACCTCGACCGGGGACGTGTGGCCGTCAGGCCAGCGTGGACGCCGCGGGGTCCCAGCCCTCGGGGAGGGTCGGGGATGGTGCGACGGTGCTCTCCACGAGCACGGTCTCACCACGTTCGGCTGCCTCGGCGATGGAGACCATCACGTCGAGGACGTGGAAGGCGAGGGCGCCGGGGACCCGGTTCTCCTCGCCGGCGCGGAGCGAGCGGGCCAGGTCGACCACGCCGGTGCCGCGCGAGTAGGTGGAGCCGACCGCCGGGATCGTCTCGGGCTCCTCGGCGCCGTGCGCGTAGAGCTCGGTGTCACCGTCGAAGTTGTTGGGGTCGGGGAACACGACCGTGCCCGTCTCCCCCGCGATCTCGACGAAGCCGGTGCGGCCGCGGTCGGACTCGAACGAGAAGACGCTCTGCGCGCTCCCGCCGTTCTCGAACTGGATCAGGGCGGAGTGGTTCGTCGGGACCTCGACGGGGAACTCGGTGCCCGCCTTCGGGCCGGAGCCGATGGCCCGCGTGGCGCGGGCCTTCGACGCCGTCGCGGTGACCTTGGCGACCGGACCGAACGCCTGCACGAGGGTGGTGATGTAGTACGGGCCGATGTCGAAGAGCGGACCCGCGCCGACCGCGAAGAGGAACTCGGGGCTCGGGTGCCACGACTCCGGGCCGGGGCTCTGGAAGAGCGTCAACCCGTTGAGCGGGGTGCCGATCCGGCCCTCGCGGACGGTGCGGAGCGCGGTCTGGAGCCCGGCGCCGAGGAAGGTGTCCGGCGCGACGGAGACCGTCAGACCGGCGGACGAGGCCGCGTCGCGGAGCCGCGTCGCGCTCTCCCGGTCCAGCGCGTAGGGCTTCTCGCCCCAGACGTGCTTGCCGGCGGCGAGGACCTGCAGGGCGACCTCGACGTGTGCGGCGGGGATCGTCAGGTTGACGACGATCTCGATGTCGTCGTCGGCGAGCAGCTGCTCCACCGAGCCGGACCCGGCGACGCCCCACTTCTCGGCCTGGGCGGCGGCCCGCGGCTCGTCGATGTCGGCGATGAAGCGGACCTCGACGTCGGGGAAGACCGTGAGGTTCGACAGGTACTGGTCCGAGATGACGCCGGCGCCGATGACGCCCACGCCGACCGGGCCCGTGCGGCGCGCGGTGTCCGCGGACGGGGTCGCGGTGGTGTCGGTGGTGCTCATGCGCGGACCCCCTGCAGGAATGCGTAGGAGTCGGCGACGGCCTGGAAGACGTCCCCGTCGTGGTCGTCGAGCTCGACGACGTGCAGGGCGTCCGGCGCCGCGGCGACGATGTCGCGGATCGGCATGATGCCGTTCCCCACCGCGACCTGCCGCTTGTCGTCGTGCGATCCGTCGCCGTCCTTGACGTGCAGGAACTGCACCTTGTCGCCGTACTTGCCGAGGATCGCGACCGGGTCGTCACCGCCGACCGTCACCCAGTAGGTGTCGAGCTCGAGCACGACGTCGTCGGACAGCGCGTCGGCGAAGACCTCGTAGGCGCTCACGCCGTCGATGCGGTTCGAGAACTCGAACGCGTGGTTGTGGTACCCGAGCACGAGCCCGTGGTCGGCGGCGCGCGGCGCCAGGGCGCTGAGCTCGCGGGCGACCGCCTCGACGTCCTCGCGGGTGGTCCAGCGGGCCTCATCGATGTGCGGGTCGATCAGGGTGCCGAGCCCGACCGTGACGCTGGCGTGGAAGATGCGCTCGAGGTCCTGCTCCCCCGCGTCCAGCAGACGGGCGTGGCCGCTCGGGACCTGCAGGCCGGCCGCGGCCAGGGCGTCGCGCAGTTCCTCGGCACGGTCGACGAACCCGAAGGCCTCGACGTTCGTGTAGCCGATGGAGGCGATGCGCTGCAGCGTGCCCGGCAGGTCCGCCGAGAGGGCGTCACGCACGGTGTAGAGCTGGACCGACAGGGGTTGGGTCACCAGGGGTTCTCCTCGTCGAGATGGTGGATCGTCAGTGATCGAGCGTCACACTATGGCCGCTTCTGTCGGCGGTCAAGCAAAAGTTGTGACGTCCTCGACAGTCTTCGTTGCGCGGCGCGTTCGATGTGTGCTTCACTCCCGACATGGTCGACTTCACCCGGACGGCAGCGTCGCCTCCGGTCGGAGCGAGCGAGCTCTTCCAGATCCTCCGCGACGGCGTACCGCGGACCCGGGCGGAGCTCGCCGCCCTGACGGGACTCGCACGCTCGACGATCGCCGTGCGCCTCGACGCCCTCGTCGACGTGGGCCTCGTGGGCCCCGTCGAGACCGCTGCGTCGACCGGTGGTCGGCCGCCGGCCCAGGTCGCCCTCGTCCCCCGCGCCCGCCTCGTCGTCGCCGCCGACCTCGGCGCCTCGCACGGACGGGTCGCCGTGACGGACCTCGTCGGTGCGCCGCTCGCGACCCGGGAGGCCGCGATCGACATCGCCGCCGGCCCGGTCCCCACCCTCACCTGGCTGGTCGAGACCGTCGACACGCTGCTCGACGAGGTCGGCCGCACCCGTGGCGACGTCGTCGCGATCGGCATCGGCGTCCCCGGTCCCGTCGAGTTCTCCACCGGCCGACCGGCGAACCCGCCGATCATGCCCGGCTGGGACGGCTTCGACGTCCCCGGCTGGCTGCGCGGCCACCTCTCCGCGCACGTCCTGGTCGACAACGACGTGAACATCGCCGCGCTCGGGGAACGCGCGCACGGCTGGGCGGACGTCGACCATCTCCTCTTCGTCAAGGTGGCGACGGGCATCGGGTCGGGCATCGTCTCCGACGGGCAGCTCCGCCGCGGCGCACAGGGCACCGCAGGCGACATCGGTCACGTGCGGGTGTCGCGCGCCGGCGACGTGCCGTGCCACTGCGGCAACACCGGCTGCCTCGAGGCCGTCGCCTCGGGCCCGGCCATCGCACGCGCCCTGCGCGCGAAGGGTCACGACGTGCACACCAGCGGAGACGTCATCGCACTGGTCGAGCGCTCGGAGCTCGACGCGATCGGCGCCGTGCGGCAGGCAGGACGGGACATCGGCGAGGTGCTCGCCACGTGCGTCTCGCTCGTGAACCCGTCGGTGATCGCGCTCGGTGGCTCGATCACACGAGCTGGGGAGCACCTGCTCGCCGGCGTCCGCGAGGTCGTCTACGCCCGTTCGATGCCCCTCGCCACCGAGCACCTGGTGATCGCCCAGTCCCGGGCCGGGTCCGTCGCCGCGCTGCAGGGCGCGGCCGCGCTGGCCATCGGCTACGCGCTCTCCCCCGCCGGCGTCGACGAGCTCGTCGCCTACGCGGAGGGGCGGGCACTCGTCTCCTGAGCGCGGACGTCGCGCGTCGGTTCGCGCCGTGTCGGTCCGCGGGGTGAGAATCGTCGGGTGACGATCGTGCAGCCCACACTGTGGGGCGACCTGGACCCCGGCCTGGAGGCCCTCCCCGCCTCCGCCACGCCGGCCTCGTCCGGCGCACGCTCGGCCGCGCGCGACGCCGCGCCCGTGGGTCGGTCTGCCGCAGGTCCGCGCTCCGCGCCGGGCGTCCACGACGCGTTCACCGCACTCCGCGGGCACACCGAACGCATCGTCGCCCACTCGTCGGACCGGGTCGCGTGGCTCCGTGCCCGCGCGATGGGCATCACCGCGACCGACGTCGCACGGCTCGCCTCGCTTCGCGCCGTCGAGGCCGTCGTCGCCGAGAAGCGCTACGGCTCCCGGTTCTCGGGCAACGCCTGGACCGAGCACGGCAAGGACCGCGAGCCCGTGATCGCCGCCTGGGTCGCTGCCACGCACGGCATCGAACCGTCCGCGCACCTGTTCCACGCCAGCACGAACCGCGCGCACCTCGCCACGCCCGACGGGGTGGGTTGGGACGCCTCGCAGCGCCTCGTGCTCGCCGAGATCAAGACCACGGGCAAGGCCTGGCGGAGCATCCCCCGGCACTACCTGCGCCAGGTCTGGTGGCAGCAGTACGTCCTCGGCGCCGACCGGACCCTGTTCGTCTGGGAACGCCACGACGACTTCGTGCCCGTCGCCGACGAGCCGGAGTGCCGGTGGGTCGACCGCGACGACGACCAGATCCGCGGTCTCGTGCAGCTCGCCGACCTGGTGCTCGACAAGCTGCGGGCGTTCCGGGTCTAGTCCTTGCGGATCCAGACCGTCACGGCACCTTCACCAGGCGGAGCCGGCTCATCCCCACCACGAGGATGCCCATCAGCCCGATGAAGACCGCGACGCCGAGGCAGTACAGGGCGACGACGAGGTAGCCCTGCGCCGGGTCGAGGAACGGGTACGGGACCCACCCGTCGGTGGCGCCACGGACGAGCACCACGACGAGCCACACGGCCGGGTAGACCAGGAACCACCACACGTGCCGCAGCAGCAGTCGCGCCCGGTCGGAGAACAGCAGCCAGTCGAGCACGGCGTACGCCGGGATCCACCTGTGCAGGACGTCGTTCGACCACGGCACGGAGTTCGACACCGAGGCCCCGACGAGCAGGGTGTTGTAGACGACGCCGGTCGTGGCGATGTACACCGTCGCCGCTCCACGGAAGCCGCTGAGCAGCAGGTCACCGCGCTTCCGCCTGGCCGCCGCGACGAGCGTCAGCGCGAAGGCCACCGCGACGACGATGTTCGACTGGATCGTGAAGTAGCCGAAGAAGTTCCAGAACAGGTACCCGGGCGTCCGGGACGTCACGAGCCACTGCGCGAGCACCGCGGCCGCGACGGCGATCACGGCGACGAGCCGGAGGGAGTTGACGAGGGTCCGCACGCTGCCACGCTATCGGGACAGGGCCCGGTACGCAGGAAGGCCCGCACCGGAGTCGGTGCGGGCCTTCCTGATCCGATCAGTCGATCAGATGGCGTTGACGTCGAGCGGGATGCCCGGACCGAAGGTCGTCGAGACGGCGCCCTTCATGATGTAGCGGCCCTTCGAAGCGGACGGCTTCAGGCGGACGATCTCCTCGAGCGCGGTGGAGATGTTCTCGTCGAGCTGCTCCGGCGTGAACGAGGCCTTGCCGACGACGAAGTGCACGTTGGCGTGCTTGTCGACGCGGAACTCGATCTTGCCGCCCTTGATGTCGTTGACGGCCTGCGCCACGTTCGGGGTCACGGTGCCGGTCTTCGGGTTCGGCATGAGGCCACGCGGGCCGAGCACCTTGCCGAGACGACCGACCTTGCCCATGAGCTCCGGCGTCGCGACGGCCGAGTCGAACGCGGTGTAGCCCTCGGCCACCTTCGCGATGAGCTCGTCGCCACCGACCTCGTCGGCACCGGCGGCGATGGCGGCCTCGGCCGCAGCGCCCACGGCGAAGACGATGACGCGGGCGGTCTTGCCCGTGCCGTGCGGCAGGATGACCGTGCCGCGGACCATCTGGTCGGCCTTGCGGGGGTCGACGCCGAGCTTCAGCGCGACCTCGACCGTGGAGTCGGTCTTCGCCGAGCCGGTCTCCTTCGCGAGGGCGACTGCCTCGGTCGGGGTGTAGAACTTGTCGGCCTCGATCTTCGCGGCCGCGGCCTGGTAGGCCTTGGACTTCTTCGCCATGGTGTTCTCCTCAGGAGCTACGTGGTTGACGAGCCGGCGAGGCTCTCCCACGGAAAGGGGTCGGGGTGTGTGGGGCGCTGAGGCTTACGCCTCGACCGTGATGCCCATCGAACGAGCGGTGCCGGCGATGATCTTCGCGGCCTGCTCGATGTCGTTGGCGTTCAGGTCGGCCTGCTTGGTCTCGGCGATCTGACGGACCTGGTCCATCGAGATCTTGGCGACCTTGACCGTGTGCGGAGTCGAGGACCCCTTCTGCACACCCGCAGCCTTCTTGATCAGCTCTGCGGCCGGCGGGGTCTTGAGGACGAACGTGAACGAACGGTCCTCGTAGACGGTGATCTCGACCGGCACGACGTTCCCGCGCTGCGACTCGGTCGCGGCGTTGTACGCCTTGCAGAACTCCATGATGTTCACGCCGTGCTGACCGAGCGCAGGACCGATCGGCGGGGCCGGGTTGGCGGCGCCCGCGTTGATCTGCAGCTTGATGAGGCCCGTGACCTTCTTCTTCGGTGCCATGTTGTGCTTCCTCCTGGAATCGAACGCACGGGGACCCGTGCACTCTCCCGCTGGCCCGGCGGATCCGGACCGCGGTGAAGCCCCGCATGCCACAGCACGCGGGGCCAAACCTCAGTAGCTTACTACAGCTTGGTGACCTGGTCGAAGCTGAGCTCGACCGGGGTCTCGCGCTCGAACAGCGAGACGAGGACGGTGAGCTTGCCGCTCTCCGGCTTGATCTCGGAGATCGAACCCGGCAGGCCCGCGAACGAGCCCTCCTTGATGGTGATCGTCTCGCCGATCTCGAAGTCGACCTCGGCCTGCGGCTGCGCCTGTGCGGCACCGCCGGACTTCGCGCCACCCTTGGTGGGCGCGGCCTCGGCGACCTGGACGAGCGACTTCAGCATGCCGAACGCCTCGTCGAAGCGCAGCGGCGTCGGGTTGTGGGCGTTGCCGACGAAGCCGGTGACGCCGGGGGTGTGGCGGACGACGGACCACGAGTCCTCGTTGAGGTCCATGCGGACGAGCACGTACGAGGGGATCCGGACGCGGGTGACCAGCTTGCGCTGCCCGTTCTTGATCTCGACGACGTCCTCCATCGGGACCTCGACCTGGTAGATCGAGTCCTCCATCGACATCGAGATCATGCGGTTCTCGATGTTCGACTTCACGCGGCGCTCGAAGCCCGCGTAGGAGTGGATGACGTACCACTTGCCCGGCTTCATCCGCAGCTCGGCCTTGAACGCGTCGTACGGGTCGACCTCGGCGGGCTCGTCGTCGGTCTCGTCGGCGTCGAGCGCCTCGTCCGCGGCGAGCGTCTCGTTCGCCTCGGCTGCGGAGGCGTCCTCGAGCTCGGTCTCCTCCTCGTCCTCGACGGCCTCGACGGCTGCCTCGGCCTCGTCGGCGGAGTCGATCTCGAGCGCGTCGTCCACGACGGCGTCGGCCTCGGGGTCACGGGACTCGGCCAGCGCCGTGAGCGCCTCGTCGATCGAGGTGTCGACGGTGCCGTCGTCCGGCTCGTCGCTCAGCCCGAGGGAGTCGTCGTCCTCGTCCTCGACGGAGATCGCGCGCTCCTCGGCGGACTCGACCGATCGGCCCTCGGCGGTCTCGACGTCGCCTTCCTGGTTCTCCTCGACCTCGGAGGACTGCTCGGCAGCCGTGGCGAGGTCGATGTCGTCGCGGGAGTAGTCAGACACTGTCGATTCTTTCCGTTCGGTGGTGCGGATCGGGTGTTCGGCCGGAGCGGGTGCTCCCGTCGCCGTCTCGGGCGACCGTACTCCTCCTGGGATCCGGTCTGGTGGACGGACGCGGAGCGACCGCTGTCGGACCGGCCACGCTCGGGCCGGCCCACGACGGATCAGACCGTCGGACCGTTGCCGAAGACGTAGCCGACGCCGAGTCCGAAGACGAAGTCGAGGATCGACACCAGGATCATCATCACGACGACGAACACGAGCACGACGCCGGTGTAGCTGAAGAGTTCCTTGCGGGTCGGTGTGACGACCTTGCGGAGCTCGCCGATGACCTGGCGGATGAAGAGGACGACGGCAGCGATCGGGCCACCACGCTGAGCACGGTCGGCCTTGGCCTTTGCGACGACGTCATCCGTCGTCGTCTCCATGTCCTTGCTCGCCACCTTCACACCTTCCAGACTTGCAGGGCGGACAGGACTCGAACCTGCAACCTGCGGTTTTGGAGACCGCTGCTCTACCAATTGAGCCACCGCCCTGTAGGGGTCGGAACCCCCGAGCGCACGTTCCGTCACCGTTCCGTGCGCCGGTGGTCGAGTGTACGGGAGTCCGTCACACGCTGTCCACTCGGCCCCTCCCCCCGGCGTGCCGTCCCGGTAGGCTGGCGGCCGTGAGCACCGCAGCCCCCGGCCCCGAGTCCACCACCCCCGAGCACGCCAGGACCTCCGGCGAGTCCGTCTCCGTCGACGCGACCTCCGACCGTCCGCGCATCGCGTCGCGCATCGCCGCGATCGCCGAGTCCGCGACGCTCAAGGTCGATGCCAAGGCGAAGGCACTCAAGGCCGCCGGTCGCCCGGTCATCTCGTTCGCCGCGGGCGAGCCGGACTTCGCCACGCCGCAGCACGTCGTCGAGGCGGCCGTCCTGGCCGTGCAGGACCCGGCGAACCACCGCTACACGCCCGCGACGGGCCTGCCCGAGCTCAAGCGCGCGATCGCCGAGAAGACCGCTCGCGAGTCCGGCACCACCGTCGACCCGTCGCAGGTCATCGTCACGAACGGCGGGAAGCAGGCCGTCTACCAGGCCTTCCAGACCGTCGTCGACGAGGGTGACGAGGTCCTCCTCCCCGCCCCGTACTGGACCACCTACCCCGAGGCGATCGCCCTGGCCGGCGGCACCCCGGTCGAGGTCTTCGCCGGCAGCGACCAGGACTACCTCGTCACGGTCGAGCAGCTCGAGGCCGCCCGCACCCCGAAGACCAAGGCGCTGCTCTTCTGCTCGCCCTCGAACCCCACCGGCTCGGTGTACTCGGCCGAGCAGACGAAGGCCATCGGCGAGTGGGCGCTCGAGCACGGCATCTGGGTGATCAGCGACGAGATCTACCAGGACCTGGTCTACGACGACGTCGCCTTCACGGGCATCCTCGACGCGGTACCGGCCCTGGCCGACACCACGATCCTCGTCAACGGCGTCGCCAAGACGTACGCCATGACCGGGTGGCGCGTCGGGTGGTTCATCGGCCCGGCCGATGCCGTGAAGGCTGCGTCGAACCTGCAGTCGCACCTGTCGTCGAACGTCGCGAACGTGTCACAGCGCGCAGCGATCGCGGCGCTCACCGGCCCACAGGAGCCGGTCGCGGCGATGCGAGAGGCGTTCGACCGCCGCCGCCGCACGATCGTCGAGGGGCTCAACGCCATCCCGGGCTTCGTCACGCCGACCCCCAAGGGCGCCTTCTACGTCTACCCCGACGTCACGGCGCTCCTCGGCCGCGAGTGGGCGGGCTCGACCCCGACGACGACGCTCGAGCTCGCCGACCTGATCCTCGAGCACGCCGAGGTCGCGGTCGTCCCGGGCGAGGCCTTCGGCCCCTCCGGCTACATCCGGATGTCCTACGCGCTGGGCGACGACGACATCGCCGAGGGCGTCCGCCGCCTCGCGGCGTTCTTCTCCGCGTAGACCCCCTCCGCACCACGCAACGTGGGCGGTTCCTCGCAGCGCTGTACCGCTGCGAGGAACCGCCCACGTTGCGTTCCGCGAGCCCCTGACGGTCGGCCGGGAGGCGCGGCGTGCGTCCGGTGGTCAGCTCGCGGCGAGCAGGTCCCCCACCACGACCGGCTCCGGCACCAGCGAGACCCCGAAGCGGTTCAGGACGGTCACCTGGACGTACCGCGCGAGCTCGGCGACCTGGGCGGCGGTCGCCCCGCCACGGTTCGTCAGCGCGAGGGTGTGCTTCGACGAGATGGCGGCGTGCGACCCGGGGACGGCGTACCCGCGGTGGACCCCCGCGTGCTCGATGAGCCAGGCGGCGCTGAGCTTGACGTCCTCGCCCACCGGCCAACGAGGGGCCTCGGCGGGGAGTGTCTCGGCGAACGCGGCCGACACGATCGGGTTGGTGAAGAACGAACCCGCGCTCCAGGTGTCCGGGTCGGCGTCGTCGAGCACCATGCCCTTCGCGGCGCGGAGCCGCAGGACCGTCTCGCGGATCGTCATCGGGTCGACCGGGGTGCCGAGGTCCACGCCGAGCGACCCGGCGAGCTGGGCGTACCGGACCGGCACCCCCTGGTCGACGGTCGTGCCGAGGCGGAACTCCACCGTGAGCACCACGCCCCGACGTCCGTGCTTGAGCGTCGAGGTGCGGTAGCCGAGCGCCAGCTCGGCTGCGTCCACCCACGCGCGCTCCCCCGTCGACGCGTCGAGGAACTCGACCCGGGTGAGCACGTCGGAGAGCTCGACGCCGTAGGCGCCGATGTTCTGCACGGGGGAGGCACCGACCGTGCCCGGGATGCCGCTGAGCGCCTCCAGGCCGGTCCAACCGTTCTCGACGGTCGTCGCCACGAACCGGTCCCACGGCTCACCGGCCGCGACGCGGACGGTGACCCCGTCCGCGTCGGGCTCGGCGTCCACGCCGTGCGTCCGGACCAGCACGACGGTGCCGGTGAAGCCCTCGTCGGCGACGAGCAGGTTGCTGCCGCCGCCGACGACGAGCCACTCGTCGTCCTGCCACGCGGTCTGCGCGTGCGCGACGAGCTCGTCGGTCGTGTCGGCGACCAGGAGGGTCGCCGCGGGGCCGCCCACCCGGAACGTCGTGAGGTCGGCCAGTCGCGTCGCCACGGTCAGCGGAACGCCACCGTGACCTGCGCCTTGCCGAGCACGGTCTGCCCGGCGGCGGTCACGGTGAGGTCGATGCGCTGCGGACGGCCCTGGTCGTCGACGGTGCCGACCTTGGCGACCACGCCGACGGTCGCGCCCTCTTCCGGGTCGACGACGACCGGGCGCGTGAAGCGGACGCCGTAGCGCTCGACCCAGCCGCGGTCGCCGAGCCATTCGGAGACGGGCTGGACGGCGAGTCCCATCGTGAGCATGCCGTGCGCGAGCACGCCGGGGAGGCCGACCGACGCCGCGACGTCGTCGCGGTAGTGGATCGGGTTGAAGTCGCCGGAGGCCCCGGCGTAGCGGACGAGCGCGTCGCGGGTCAGGTGGACCTCGCGCTCGGCGACGACGGTGCCGACCTCGAGCGCGGTGGCGGGTGCGGTGGTCATGCGTCGTCTCCTCGGACCACGAGGGTGGAGGTCGCCGTGACGACGTGCTCCCCCGAGGCGTCCTGCATCGTGCTCTCCGCCGTCACCATGGCGTTGCCGCCCAGGGTCTTGACGCTGGTGACGGTGAGCGTGGCGGTCAGCTCGTCGCCGGCCACGATCGGCCGGTCGTAGGTGAAGGACTGCTCGCCGTGCACGACACGGGAGAAGTCGATGCCGGCGTCCGGCTCGGCCAGGAGCTGGGCGAGCGTGGCCTCCTGCACGACCACGGCGAAGGTCGGCGGTGCGACGACGTCGGCGTACCCGGCGGCGCGGGCGGCATCGGGCTCGTGGTGGATCGGGTTCGTCGCGAACACGGCGCGGGAGAACTCACGCACCTTCTCGCGACCGACCAGGTAGGGCTGGGCCGGCGGGAACGTCCTGCCGACGAGCTCGGGGTTCACTGACACGGGTGCGAGTCTACCGAGCACCCGCGACACGCTCCCGTTCCATGAGCTTGCATCGGTTAGGCTCGGCCCACGGCGTCCGGGGGGACACCGAGAGCACGACTCCGGGGACGGGGAGGGACGCATGGAGCACACGACCGAGTACGCGGTCCACACGGGTGACCGCTGCACCGCGATGGAGGTCGCCAGCGCGGCGCTCCGTCAGACCGGACACCGGGTCGAGTCGACGGGTGGCACGATCACCGCAACGACCGGGAACCGGCTGCTGACGATCCTGCTCGGCGCACTCGTGCACCCGTCGCGGGAGTTCCGGCGGTACGAGCTCTCGACGACCGTCACGGGGACGTCGACCACGATCACGCTCCGCCACGCGCAGCACGGCACGGCGGTGTCCGGTGGGGGCATCGGGGCGGGACGCCGGCGGAGCGCGTGGCAGCAGGTGGAGGCGACGCTCGAGCGAGCGCTCCGTACCGCGGGCGTGCTGGCCACTCCCCCGCGCTGAGCCCCGGGCGTACCTGGTCGCAAAGGGCATACCTGGTCGCATCGGGCGTGCCTGGTCCGGCAGAACGACCAGGCATGCCCGATCACGCCAGGTACACCGCCCGTTACGGGAAGGATCGGGCGGTCCGACCGCGCTGCACGTCGAGCGCCGACGAGCCCGATGGTGCCCTGGCCCCGACCGCGCGCTGCCCGGGTGTCACGGTGGGCCCGGGATCACGGTGGCCCCGGGAACGACGAAAGCCCGGCGAACTGGCCGCCGGGCCTGTGGTAGCGAGGACGGGACTTGAACCCGTGACCCCACGATTATGAGTCGTGTGCTCTAACCAACTGAGCTACCCCGCCAGAGATCCGGAGCGACAACGGCTCCGGGTCGGAGCCCCGAGTCAGGATTGAACTGACGACCCCTTCCTTACCATGGAAGTGCTCTACCACTGAGCTATCGGGGCGAGTGCCGCTCGGCGGCACCAGACGAGCGTAGCAGACGAGCGGCGGTGGTCGGGAACCGGACGTGTCGCCCGGGCGTGCCGCCGCTCCTCCGCTAGTTCGCGTTCGCGCGGAGCCAGGCCAGCGGGTCCACGGGGACCCCGCCGACGTGGATCTCGAGGTGCAGGTGGGGTCCGGTCGAGTTGCCGGTCGAGCCGACCTCGCCG
This sequence comes from Curtobacterium sp. NPDC087080, assembly GCF_044745105.1. Taxonomy (NCBI): domain Bacteria; kingdom Bacillati; phylum Actinomycetota; class Actinomycetes; order Micrococcales; family Microbacteriaceae; genus Curtobacterium; species Curtobacterium sp. NPDC087080. The sequence goes on from NZ_JBIUZP010000003.1 coordinate 248,620, forward strand.
AGCTCGTCACCGACGGCGACCTCCTGCCCGGTGACGACCTTGAAGGTGCCGTCCTTCATGTGTCCGTAGACGCTGACGAACTGCTTGCCGTCGACGTCGTGCTGCACCCAGACGTCGTTGCCGAACCCGCCGTCGTGCGCCTGCACCTTGATCACGGTGCCCGCGGCGACGGACCGGATCGGCGTGCCCTCACCCGGGGCGAAGTCGACGCCCATGTGGTTCGTCGAGCAGAACGAGCAGCCCTCGACCTGGCGGCCGCCGAAGCCCGAGGTGATCGGGACGCCGGTCAGGAACGGCCACTGGATCGAGCCGTTCGGGTCGTTCGAGAAGCTCGACGCGTCGACGTTCTTGTACTGCGTCGCGGCCGTGACCGAGTACTGGTCGCGGGTGGTCTCCGCGTCAGTGGCACCGTCACCCACGCTGAGTGACTGGCCGTCGCCGTCGGCGGTGGTCCGGGCCGTGGTGGTGTCCGCCGGCGGGACCCAGAGGGCCTGTGCCGGCAGCGAGGTCGAGACGACCAGCCCGGCGGCGAAGAGCAGCGCCCCCACGGCGGTGACGCGGGAGGCGTTCCGACGGAAGGCGTCTCCCCGGCGACCCGGGGCCGGGGTGACGGGCGTGGTCGCACCGGCGATGTGACGGGTCGCGCGGTCGACGTGGACGGCCGGGGCGGTCCGACGCGCACGGACGCGGCCGGCCTGCGAGGCTCGATCGGCCGCGGGGGCAGCACCGGACACCGAGACTCGACCGGCGCGCGACGTCGGAGCGGTCGCGGAGCGTCGGACGTCAGCGGAACGGTCCGCCTCGACCGCAGGGGTGGGTGCGCGCGAGGCGTCGACCGCAGGCGCGACGTCCGGTGAGGCGGGGGCCGGCGGGGTGACCGCACCCGCGGACGGCGCGGGTCGGACCGGGGAGGCCGGGGCGAGGTCGATCGGGGAGGCCGGGGCGGCGGGCGTCACCGGGGCGACGAGCTCGTCGAACGACGGCGCGACCACCGGCGACTGCTGAGCCGTCGAGGGGCGCGGGGACACCGTCGCAGCGGCACGACGCTCGGCCTCGATGCGTGCGCGTCGCGTCAGGTGCACGACCGGTTCGGTCGCGGTCTCGGAGCGGGTGGGCGTCGGCACGGTCGGCTGGGAGGCGTGGGGCATGTGTTCGGGGCTGATCCTGATCGGGGCACGAGGCGCTCGTTGGTAACGAGCAGGTAACGGGACTGCAGCACGCTAGCAGGGGCGGTCCCGCGCCGCCAGTCGCGTGCACGACCGTGCAGCCCGCGCAGCGCTGGTCCGACCCGCGGTCAGTCGGCGAGCACCTCGGCCTCGAGCCCGCGCACGAGGGCCTCGAGCTGGTCCGCCACCGCCGGCGCGGCGAACAGGAACGACCGCGTGCCACCGGCCTCCCAGATCCGGACGGACGCCCCGGCCTCGGCGGCGACGAGCGACCCGGCTGCCATGTCCCACGGGTTGATGCCGCGCTCGTAGTAGGCGTCCACCGTTCCGGCCCCGACCGCGCAGCAGTCGAGCGACGCAGCTCCCGCGCGCCGGACGTCCCGCACCTCCCCGATCAGCCCGGCGAGCACCGCGACCTGCTCACGACGGCGGTCGGCGGTGTAGCCGAACCCCGTCGCGACGAGCGTCTCGGCGAGCGATGCCGGCGTCGACACCCGGAGCGGGATCCCGTCACGCGTCGCGCCCTCGCCGGCCACCGCGCGCCACACCGTGCCGGTCGCCGGTGCCACGACGATCCCCGCGAGCGCCTCCCACTGCGTCGGGTCCGCACTCCCCCGGACCACGCCGATGCTCACCCCGTACTGCTCGCTGCCGTACAGGTAGTTGACCGTGCCGTCGATCGGGTCGACCACCCACGTGATGCCCGTCGACCCGGCACCGGAGCCGGACTCCTCGCCGTGGAAGCCGTCGTCGGGTCGCGCTTCGGCGATCCGGGTGCGGACGAGGTCCTCGACCTCGCGATCGGCAGCCGTGACGACGTCGACGATGCTCGACTTCCGGTCGGCGACCTCGACGCCCTCCGCACGTCGGCGAGCTGCGAGCGCAGCGGCCTCGCGGGCGATCGACTCAGCGAGGTCGGCGAACTGGGCGGGAGTGAGCGTGTCGGGCATGGCACCAGCCTGCCGGATCGCGACCCGGAAGGACGCCAGCCCACCATCGGCACGGCACCGACCCGGGAACGACAGCCCCGTGAACGACGACAGACCCCGTGAACGACGACAGCCCCGTCCGTGGTGGACGGGGCTGTTCGATGTGGCAAGTGAGGGATTCGAACCCCCGAAGGCTACGCCGGCTGATTTACAGTCAGATCCCTTTGGCCGCTTGGGTAACTTGCCGTGTGCGCACCCGGCCGGTGTGGTCACCAACCGAAGGCGCGCTGAAGAGCATACCGGACTCCGGAGGGTGCTCGTGACCACCGAACCGGCACCCCGCCACGCAGTTAGGCTGTGCGGCATGGCAGACAGTTCCTTCGACGTGGTCAGCAAGGTCGACAAGATGGAGGCGGAGAACGCCCTCAACCAGGCCGCCAAGGAGATCGAGCAGCGGTACGACTTCAAGGGCGCTGACGCATCGATCGCGTTCAGCGGCGAGGACGTCCTCATCAAGGCGAACTCCGAGGAACGAGCCAAGGCCGTCCTCGACGTGCTGCAGAGCAAGGCGATCAAGCGGAACATCTCGCTGAAGAGCCTCGACGCCGGCGACCCCTACCCCTCGGGCAAGGAGTACCGCATCGAGGTGAAGTTCAAGAACGGCATCGAGCAGGACGTCGCGAAGAAGATCGGCGCGTTCCTCCGCGCGAACGCCCCGAAGAGCGTGAAGAACCAGATCCAGGGTGACGAGCTCCGCGTCTCCTCCAAGAGCCGCGACGACCTGCAGAACACGATCCAGCTCCTCAAGGGTGAAGAGTTCGACGTGCCGCTGCAGTTCATCAACTTCCGCTAGCGCCGCACCCCGTGGAGCACTGGCTCGGCGTCGCGGTCACCGTCCTCCTGGTCCTGCTGGACCTGGCGATCCGCGTCTTCTCGATCATCTACGTCCCGTACAACCGGAAGCCGCAGACCGCGACGGCCTGGCTGCTCGCGATCTTCCTGATCCCGTACATCGGGTTCGTCGTCTTCCTGGTCATCGGGTCGACGAAGCTGCCGAAGGCCCGTCGCGAGAAGCAGACGGAGATCAACGCGTACATCCTCGAGCAGACCGAGGGCATCGAGCGCGTGCGCCGCGACCACCCGTGGCCGCCGTGGCTCGAGAGCGTGACGAAGCTGAACCGTGAGCTCGGCGCCATGCCGCTCGTCGGCGGCAACTCCGCCGAGCTCTACCCCGACTCGTACGAGTCCGTGCAGGAGATGACCCGCGCGATCGACCAGTCGCGGCGGTTCGTGCACGTCGAGTTCTACATCGCGACGCTCGACGACACGACCCGGCCGTACTTCGAGGCCCTCGCCCGGGCGCAGGCGCGCGGCGTCACGGTCCGGTTCCTGCTCGACCACTGGGCCAGCCGTGGGTACCCGGGCTACAAGGACACGCTCGCCTTCCTCGACCGCGCGGACATCGAGTGGCACCTCATGCTCCCGCTGCAGCCGCTGCAGGGGAAGTTCCAGCGCCCCGACCTCCGCAACCACCGGAAGATCATGGTGATCGACGGGTCGGTCGCCTTCACCGGGTCGCAGAACCTGATCGACCCGTCGTACGACCTGAAGTCGCACATCGAGAAGGGCATGGTCTACAAGGACCTGTTCGCCCGGTTCGAGGGGCCGGTCGTCGCCGGGCTCAACGCCCTGTTCGTGACCGACTGGTACAGCGAGACCGACGAACTCCTCCTCCGCGAGAGTGACCCGGTGCAGCGCGCCGACCGCGGCGACGCGCTCGACTGCCAGGTCGTGCCGTCCGGGCCCGGCTTCGACGGCGAGAACAACCTGCGCCTCTTCAACGCCCTGCTCTACGCGGCCCAGGAGAAGGTGTCGATCACTTCGCCGTACTTCGTGCCGGACGACTCGATGCTCTACGCCATCACGACGACCGCCCAGCGCGGGGTCGAGGTCGAGCTCTTCGTCGGCGAGATGGGCGACCACGCGATGACGTGGCACGCGCAGCGGTCCTACTACGAGGAGCTCCTGCGCGCCGGCGTCCGGATCTGGCTGTACCGGGCCCCGACGATCCTGCACGCGAAGCACTTCACCATCGACGACGACGTGTCCGTCATCGGGTCGAGCAACATGGACATGCGGTCCTTCAGCCTGAACCTCGAGGTCTCCGTCATGGTGCGCGGCAAGCGCTTCGTCGACGCGCTGCGCGGCGTGCAGGACGCGTACAAGGACGCGTCCTTCGAGCTCACGCTGGACGCGTGGCTCGAGCGCCCGCGCCGATCGCAGGTCCTCGACAACGTCGCGCGGCTCACCGCCGCCCTGCAGTAGGCCCCTGCCGGGAGGCGCGGCGCACGCCCGCCTCCCCGGTCACCCTGGGCGCGCTCCAGGATCACCGCTCCACTCGTCAGCGCGCGGCCGGTACCAGTCGGGTGAGCCGCGCGACCACGCGCTCGAGCGGCCCGCTCCCGAGGAACGCACGCCACAGCATCGCGAAGAGCACCGAACCGATCGCGAACCACGCCCACACTGTGCCCGACTCCGGGTACTCCGGTAGCAGCGCGATGACGAGCAGGTGCCCCGCGTAGACCGTCAGCGGCATCGACCCGACCGCGGCGAGCGGGAACGCGATCCGCGCGGCGGTCCGACCGCGACCGTCGAACAGCAGGGTGCACAGGGCGATCACCGCCACCGCGACCCCGGCGGTCGCCACGACGTCGACGACCGACGAGGAGTGGTCGCGCGGGGACAGCAGCAGCTGTGCGAGGGCCGACGCTCCCGCGCTGTCGTCCGGCGCCCACGGCACCCCGGGGAACGCCTGGGACACGGCACCGGCCGGGACCGGTGCCAGGACGTTCCCGACCACGTACGCGGCCGTGGCGACCAGTGCGCCGGACGTGAGGAGCGCGACCTGCGCGCGCCGTGCCTCCAGGCCGATCCTGGCGACCGCGAGGCCGACCAGGACGTACGCCAGGAAGGTGACCACCGGGTAGACGAGGCCGAGCTGCACCTCCCACATCCCGGCGCCCGCGTACAGCGGCACGACCGCGAGCGCGACGACCGGTGACAGCAGTGCGCACACGGACGCGACGACGAGGAGCCACACGGGGCGCCAGCGGAGCACCGGGAGCACGAGCAGGAACAGGGCGCCGTACGTGGGCAGGATCACGTAGACCGGCGTGCCGAGGGCCATCAGCAGGAGCCCGACCGCGACCACCGCGACGGCCCGGATCGCCAGTCGTGCCCGGATCCGCCCGATGACCGGTGGTCCGGGCGGATCCGTCCGTCCGCTCGTCAGACCGATCGAGACGCCCGCGAGCACCGCGAACAGGGTGGAGGGCCGTCCGTGCGCCACGGCGGACCAGGTGCCAGGGTCTCCCCAGTCGACCTCGTCCGCGATGCCGCCGATGTGGGCGGCCATCATGCCGAGCAGCGCGAGCGCCCGCGCCACGTCGACGCCCTGCAGACGACCGGGCGCGACGAGCACGCCCCGCATCGCGGCGGGCGGTGCGGGGCGTGCGGCGGTCATCGTGCTGCGATCAGCTCGTGGGCGACGAAGCGCGTCGGAGCGACACGTCGACCATCTCGTCACGCGGGACGACCTTGATGCGCTCGCGTCCCTCCGCAGCGCCCAGGGCCTGCTCGTGCTCGTCCAGCGCGTGCCAGCCGTCGAGGTCGGTGTAGTCCACGCCGCGCTCGCGGAGCAGGGCCGGGACCGCCTCGGGCGACGGATCGGCCGGAGTCCACCAGGAGGCCTGGTCGTTGACGATGTGCTGGACGGTCTCCATGGCGTCGGACTTGGTGTGCCCGATCAGCCCGACGGGGCCGCGCTTGATCCAGCCCGTGGCGTAGACGCCGGGGACCGGCGAACCGTCCTCGTCCAGCACCTGGCCCTCGCGGTTCGGGATCACGCCGGTCGTCTCGTCGAAGGGCACACCGGGCAGCGGGGAGCCGAAGTACCCCACCGCGCGGTACACGGCCTGCACCGGGAGCTCGCGGATCTCCCCCGTGCCCTCGACGCCGCCCTCGCCGTTCGGCCGGGTGCGCTCGTACCGCAGCGCCGTGACGTGGCCGTCCTCGCCGACGATCTCGACGGGCTTCGCCCAGAAGTGCAGGTGGAGCCGGCGACTGGCCTGCCCGACCTCGCGTGTGCGCCACTGCTCCAGGACGCGGTTCATCACCATGACCTGCTTGTTGGTCTGGATCGCGGTGAGCGATGCCTCGTCGTGGTCGAAGTCCTCGTCGTACACGACCATGTCGACATCGCGGAGCTCGCCGAGTTCGCGGAGTTCCAGCGGGGTGAACTTCACCTGCGCCGGACCGCGCCGTCCGAAGACGTGCACGTCGGTGACCGGGCTCGCCTGCAGCCCCTCGTACACGTTCGCCGGGATCTCGGTCGTCAGCAGGTCGTCCGCGTGCTTCGCGAGGATGCGCGACACGTCGAGCGCGACGTTGCCGTTGCCGATCACCGCGACGCTCGACGCCGTGAGCGGCCACGTGCGCGGCACGTCCGGGTGTCCGTCGAACCAGCTCACGAAGTCGGCCGCGCCGTGGGAGCCGTCGAGGTCGATCCCGGGGACGTCGAGCTCGGCGTCCTTGATCGCGCCGGTCGAGAACAGCACCGCGTTGTAGTGCTGCTTGAGGTCGTCCAGCGTGATGTCCTCGCCGAAGCGCACGTTGCCGAACAGCCGGACGACACCGCGGTCGAGCACGTCCCGCAGGGCGTTCACGATGCCCTTGATGCGCGGGTGGTCCGGGGCCACGCCGTAGCGGACCAACCCGTAGGGCGCGGGGAGCTGCTCGAAGAGGTCGATCGACACGTCAGTGCCGTGCGCCTCGCGCAGCAGGATGTCCGCGGCGTAGATGCCGGCGGGGCCGGCGCCGACGATGGCGATTCGCAGGGTGGGCACTGATGTCTCCAGTTCGTTCGGGCGGGGGCTCCCGGTGGGCCGCGACGGGCCCTCGTGTCAGCGGCTGCGTTCGACGACGGACTCGGCGAACCGCGTCAGCGCGCGCTTCACGGTGCCGTCGGGCAGCGGTTCCAGGGCGGCGACCGCGTCCTCCGCCCAGCGGACGGCGACGGTACGGGTCGCGGTGGTCGCCTCGTGCTCCCGCAGCGCGGCGACGGCCGACTGGTACGGCGCCGAGTCGACCGCGTCGTCCGGGGCGTCCTTGACGTCGTGCTCGATGCGGGCGAGCAGGGTGGCTGCTCCGTCGTCACCGGCGGCGAGGCGACGGAGCTGCAGCAGCGGCAGGGTGTCCACGCCGGCACGCAGGTCGTTGCCGGCGATCTTGCCGGTGCGGTCCTTCGCCGGGGCGAGGTCGATCACGTCGTCGACGAGCTGGAAGGCGACGCCGACCTTCTCGCCGAAGGTGCCGACGGCCTCGAGGTAGGCGCGGTCGGCACCGGAGAACATCACACCGGCACGGGCCGCGGTGGCGATGAGCGACCCGGTCTTGTCGCTGAGGACCTGGATGTAGTGCTCGACCGGGTCGTCCTCGGGCTGGGGGCCGGTCGTCTCGTGCAGCTGCCCCATGCAGAGCCGCTGGAAGGTCTCCGCCTGCATCCGGATGCCCTCGGTCCCGAGGTCGGCCGTGATGAGGCTGGCCCGGGCGAAGAGCAGGTCCCCGGTCAGGATCGCGACGTTGTTGCCGTAGGTCACGTGCGCGGCAGGGACCCCGCGGCGGACCGGCGCCTCGTCCATGACGTCGTCGTGGTACAGCGACGCCAGGTGCGTCGTCTCGATGCTCACCGCGGCCTTGACCACCGCATCGGTCACGCCGTTGCCGAGCTGCGCGATGAGCAGGGTCAGCGTCGGTCGGATGCGCTTGCCGCCCGCCGAGAGCAGGTACCGGCTCGTGGTGTCCGCCAGCGTGTCGGTCGAGCGCATGGCTTCCTCGAGGCCCTGCTCGACGAGCTCGAGCCCGTCGTCGACCGCGCTGATGAAGCGCCGCTCGGACGGGGTCGCGAACAACCGCTCGCCGATGCCCAGCGAGGCACGCAGGCTCGGTGCGCGACGTGCGACCGGGACGCTCGGGTTCAAGTGCTGCTCCGTGTTCGGGGTCTGGTGACCGGTCAGGCGTCGTCGCGTTCGACGCTCGGCTGCTCGCCGGTGTGCTGGTGCTCGCGTCGCGCCTTCGCCCGGCGGGCGACGGACTCGCGCACCTCGCCCGCGACGGGCTTGCGGCCGCGGTGCAGCGCGACGATGCCGGCGGTCAGGTTGCGGTGGGCGACCATCGTGAAGCCGACGCCGCGCAGCCACTGGCTGAGGACCTGCTGGTCCGGCCACGCCTCGATCGACTCGGCCAGGTACCGGTAGGCCGCCGGGTTGCTGCTCGACAGGCGCGCGATGCCCGGCAGCACGCGCTTCAGGTACGCGCCGTACCCGAAGCGCAGCAGCGCCATCGGGGGCGTGGAGAACTCACAGATGACGAGACGGCCGCCGGGCTTGAGCACCCGGAGCATCTCGGTGATCGCCTGCATGGGGTCGTTGACGTTGCGCAGCCCGAAGGAGATCGTGACCGCGTCGAAGGTGTCGTCGTCGAACGGCAGGTGCTCGGCATCGCCCTCGACGAACGTGATCTCGGGGTGTCGCTCACGTCCGACGGCGATCATGCCCGCCGACAGGTCGAGCGCCGTGACGTCGGCACCCTTCTTCGCCAACGCAGCCGCGCTCGTGCCCGTCCCGGCGGCGATGTCCAGCACCGTCTCGCCCGGCTGGGGGTCGACCGCTCGGACCGTCGCGACGCGCCACAGCGGGGCGTTGCCCGCCGAGAGGATGTCGTTCGTGAGGTCGTACTTCGCGGCGACGTCGTCGAACATGGCCGCCACCTCGTCCGGCCGCTTGCTCAGGTCCGCTCTGCTCACCGCACCATCCTAGAGGTCGCGGCCCACCGCTGCCCGGACGCCCGGCCGGGGTCCGGCGGGTCGCCGCACGCGTACGATCGGGTCGTGACCCGAACCACCACGGCGACCCCCACGCTCACGGTCTCGACCCGGATCCTCGACGACCCGGGGGACGTCCTCCGCCACACCCTGCGGGACGCGCCGCTGGCCTTCGTCCGGAGCGGGGACGGCATCGTCGGGATCGGCGAGGCGGCGCGGTTCACGTTCTCCGGCCCCGACCGGATGCGCCGGGCGTCGGCGGTGTGGCGCGACCTGGTGCAGGGCGCCACGGTCGACGACCCCGTGCAGCTGCGCGGCACCGGACTCGTCGCGTTCGGGTCCTTCGCCTTCGCCGACGACTCCGCCGAGCAGAGCGTGCTCGTCGTGCCCCGCGTGGTCATCGGCAGGCGCCGCGGGAAGGCCTGGCTCACCGCCGTCGACACGACCCCGGACCCCGCACCCCTGGCGTTCTCACGGACCTCGGTCCCGGTGCCGGCCGTCGGCGGGCACGTCTCGGTCGCCCTCGGCCCCGGGCGGGTCGACGAGGACACCTACGCCGCGGCCGTCGCGGACGCGGTGCGCCGGATCACCGCGGGCGAGGCCGAGAAGGTCGTCCTGGCGCGCGACCTGGTCGGGACGCTCCCCGCCGGTGCCGACCGCCGCGCGGTCCTGCTCGACCTGGCGGCCGCGTACCCGCAGTGCGTCACGTTCGCCGTCGACGGTCTCGTCGGTGCGACCCCGGAGACCCTCGCGCGGACCGACGGCACGGAGCTCTCGGCACGGGTGCTCGCCGGCAGCGCGGCGCGGGGCACCGATCCCGTGTCCGACCGGGCTGCCGCCGAGGCACTCGCGTCGAGCGCGAAGGACGTCGAGGAGCACGGGTTCGCGATCGCGAGCCTGCTGCACGCGCTCCGGACCGTCGCGACCGACGTCCGGGCGGACCCGGAGCCGTTCCGCCTGCAGCTGCCGAACCTCTGGCACCTGGCCACGGACGTCCGGGCGACCCTGCCGGTCGGCACCACCTCGCTCGACGTCGCCGACGCCCTGCACCCGACCGCCGCGGTGGCGGGGACCCCCACCGACGTCGCCGTCCGTCTGGTCGCCGAGCTCGAGGGCGTCGACCGCGGGCGCTACGCCGGCCCCGTCGGCTGGCTCGGGGCGAACGGTGACGGCGAGTGGATGCTCGCCCTCCGCAGCGCCCGGATCGAGGACGACGGGACCGTCCGCGCGTGGGCGGGCGCAGGGATCGTCGCCGGGTCGGAGCCGGCGCGCGAGGTCGCCGAGACCGCGCTGAAGTTCCGCCCGATCCGCGACGCACTCGCCTGACGCCCGGGCGTGCGGACGCGCCCCGCGCCCACGCGCCCACGCGCCCACGCGCCCACGCGCCCGATCGTCAGTCGGTCAACGGGACCTCGACGACCAGGCGCTGCGCCGGGTCGGTGAGGGCGCCCTCGAGGTCGGCCCACGTCGCAGCACGGCGGTAGGACCAGCCGAGCCCGGTCACGACCCGCTCGACGTCCACGTGCTGCGGCGTGGTCATGACACGCCGCATTTCCTGCTCCGGGGTGGTCGCCGCGACCTCGAGCCCGCGGAAGATCGCCCCGCCGACGTCGTTGCCGACCACCACCTGGACGCGGTGGGTCGGCTCCTCGGTCCCGGTGACGAGTGCCCCGAGGTCGTGCAGGAAGGTCAGGTCGCCGACGAGCACCCGCGTGGTGCCGACGGAGTCCGGCGTCCGTTCGAGCGCGGCGGCGATGCCCAGCGCGGTCGAGACCGTCCCGTCGATCCCGGCGAGACCACGGTTCGCGTGCACCCGGACCTTCTTGCCGGGGACGTGTGCGTCGGCGACGCGGATCAGTTGCGAGGCGCCGAGCACGAGGCGGTCGTGCGGCCAAGTCGCACCCCACACGGCATCGACGAGCATGGTGCGGTCGACCTGCCGACGACGCAGGGCGACCTCGTCCCGCAGGTACCGGTTGCGCTCGGCGCGGTCCCCGGAACGCTTCGCGTCGAGGTCCGGTCCGGCATCGCCGTCCCCGAGGAGGGCGCGGCTCGTCGTCACCCACCGTCCCACCCAGGCGCGGTGCGAGGGGGTGGTCCGGCCCGTCACGCGGACGTCGGACACGAAGGTGGTGGCGGCGTCCGGTCGGGAGGCTCGGGCCGGGTCGAACGGGTCGGCCCCCGGTCCGCGGACCACGACCGTCTCGACGTCGGCCCGCTGCAGCAGGGCGGGCACCTCGCGGCTGAGCGTCGGGTGCCCGAGGACGACGGCGCGGCGCACCGCACCGCCGAGCTCTGGGTCGCGGAGCAGCTCGCGGTAGGCGACGACCAGGTTCCGCCCGAAGCGCGCCCCGCTCGACACCTCGGCCAGCAGCGGCGCGCCGAGCTCCCAGGCGATCCGCTCGGCGTCCTCGCCGGCGTCGTGGCCCGCGATGACGACGGTGGCGGGCTCGTCGTCCGGCGCGAGCTCGGCGACCGGCAGTCCCGTGTGCACCCGACGACGGGCGTGCTCGGTGTCGACCTCGTCGTCCGGTACGGCAGTGACGTCCTCGGGTCGGAGTCCTGCGGACAGTGGCTCGCGGAACGCGACGTTGAGCTGGACGGGACCGGGCTGGCCGGTGTGTCCGGCCGCCACGGCGACGGCCTCGCGGGCGAGCGTCCGGACGGCGTCGCCATCGACACCGCCGTCCGCGGTCGGCGCCTGCGCGTCGCGGACGAACGACACCGCCGGGCCGAACAGCCCGGGTTGGACGGTGGTCTGGTTGCTGCCGATGCCCCGGAGCTCGTCCGGCCGGTCTGCCGAGAGCACGACCATCGGCACGCCGGAGTGGTGCGCCTCGAGCACGGCGGGGTGCAGGTTCGCGACGGCGGTGCCCGAGGTGGTGACCACGGCGGCCGGGCGACCGGACTCGACCGCGAGTCCGAGCGCGAAGAAGCCCGCCGTCCGCTCGTCGAGCCGGACGTGCACGGCGGTGCCGCCCGCGCGCTCGAGGGCGACCGCCGCGAGGGCGAGTGCCTGCGACCGGGAGCCCGGGCTCACCACGACGTCGGTGACGCCGGCGTGTGCGAGCTCCCGCAGGAGCGCGAGCGCGAAGTCGGTGGCCGGGCTGCCGGATCCGACCGGTCCGTCAGCGATCGGCGGAGCGGTCGTCGTCTCGTTCGTCGCGGTCGCGTCGTTCGTCGCGGAGTCGGTCATCGCGGAACTGGTCCTCGAGGTCTCGGAGGGTTGCGTCGTCCTGGTCCGTTCCGGTGCGGAGTGTCCCGGTGCCGCGCGGGCCACCGAGGAAGTCGGGATCGTCTTCGGGTCCACGGTACCGGGGCACCGGCCCGGGCGTGGCGGGAGCACGGCCGAGCACGAACCACAGCAGACCGCCGAGCACGGGCAGGACGAGCACGAGGAGGATCCACCACCCACGCCGCAGGGAACGGATGCGCTGGCGCGGCATGGTCGCGCAGTCGATGACCGCGTAGACCGTGAAGGCCACGGCGGCGACGGCGACGATCAACCACAGACGGACCATGCGACGACTCTAGGCAGCGCGCCTGGGACCGACCTGCCCGTCAGCCGGCGCACGAACGACGGCACGTAGGATCGTCGGGTGAAAGCGTGGCTCGTCTACACCCTTGCCCGGCTCGGCATCTTCGCCGCGGCCCTGGCCGTCCTGCTCGTCATCGGTCTGCAGTGGTACTGGGCGGCGATCGGCGCCGCGCTGATCGGCCTGCTCGTGTCGTACATCGCGCTGCCCGGGCTGCGGGGTCGGGTGACCTCGAACATCGCCGCACGCCGGGGTCGTCCGGAGCGGGACGCCGACTCGGACTTCGAGGACGACTTCGTCGACGCGGCCGACACCGACGCCGCGGACACCGACGCACCCGTCGCCGACCGGCCGGTGTCCGACGCCGACCGGCACCGCGAGCGACGCGAGCACGACGCGGAGTAGTCCGCGCCGCTCGCCCGGCCGCTCCTACGGCAGGAGCACGAGGGTCAGGCCGAGGACCACGCCGTACGCGAGCGACGCGAACGACGACAGCTGCAGCGCCGTGATGAGCTCGCGCGGCTTGCGGGACGAGACGCCGATCGCCAGGGCCGGCAGCGCCAGCAGGAGCGAGAAGTACGCGAAGCCGGTGCGGAAGTACAGCAGCACGAACCAGAGCAGCACGACGTACGGCAGCATCAGGAACAGGCCGAACAGGACCCGTGCGACGGGTCGGCCCACCACGACGGCGAGCGTGCGCTTGCCGGCCTGACGGTCCTCGTCCACGTCGCGGATGTTGTTGACCATGAGCACGGCACAGGCGAAGAACCCGGCCGCGACCGCCGCTGCCCAGCCGCTCGCGGTGATCGCCTGGATCTGCACGTACTGGGTGCCGAGCACGGCGACGAGCCCGAAGAAGACGAAGACGAAGACCTCGCCGAGCGCGTTGTAGCCGTACGGCTTCTTCCCGCCCGTGTAGTACCAGGCCGCCACGATCGCGGCAGCGCCGACGAGGAGCAGCCACCAGGTTCCGGTGAGCAGCACGATCACCAGCCCCGCGACCGCCGCCAGTCCGAAGAAGGTGAGCGCGACGGTGAGCACGGTGCGGGGCTTCGCGAGCCCTGCCCCGGTCAGGCGGGCCGGACCCACGCGGAACTCGTCCGTGCCGCGGACGCCGTCGGAGTAGTCGTTGCTGTAGTTCACCCCGATCTGCAGGAACAGCGCGACCGCGAGCGCGAGCAGGGCGACCGCCACGTGGTGGTCGCGCCCGAGGTAGGCGCCGAAGTCACCCGGCTCTCCGGAGTCGACGAACGCCACGCCGGTGCCGAGCACGACCGGCACGACGCCGAGCGTGAGGGTGCGGAGCCGGGCACCACCGATCCAGTCCCGCGCGGTCGCCCGCTGCTTCGTGCGCTGCGGTGCCGCGGCCTTCGCCGGGTTGCCGCTGCGGCCCTTGACCGGGGTCCTGTTCTTCGTACGTGCCACGGCCGACCATCGTATCCGTGACGACTACGGGGTCGGTGCGCTCCCGGGGTCGGCGAGCGTCCGGACGGCCCTCCGGTCGGGCTTGCCGGACGCGAGCATCGGCACCGCGTCGACGACCAGGACCGCCGCGGGCCGGGCTGCGCGCCCGAGGGTCGATGCGACGTGGGCGCGGACCGTGTCGAGGTCCAGCGGGCGCTCCGTGACGACCACGGGCACCTCGCCCCACTCCCCCGAGGCCCGCCGGGTGACGACCGCGGCGTCCTGGCCCGGCAGCTCGCGCACCCGGCGCTCCACCGCGCCGAGCGGGACCTTCTCGCCGCCGGAGACGATGACGTCGTCGAGCCGGCCGAGCACGCGGAGCCGACCGTCGTCGCCGATCGTCGCGGCGTCGCCGGTCCGGAACCAGCGGTGTCCGTCGCGCTCGACGAACGTGTCCGCCGTGCGCGCCGGGTCGTCCAGGTACCCCTCGGCGAGCATCGGCCCGGCCAGCTCGAGGGCGCCGTCGACGAGTTCCGCGCGGACCGTCCCGAACGGCGTGCCGTCGTACACGCAACCGCCGCTCGTCTCGCTCGCGCCGTAGGTCGTGACGACCCGGATCCCGGCGTCGAGGGCGCGCTGCCGGAGCGGCGCGGGGGTGGACTGTCCGCCGACGAGCACGGCGTCGAAGCGGGTCGCGGCAGCGGTGGCTCGGGGGTCGTCGAGCACACGGGCGAGTTGCACGGGTACCAGGGACGTGTAGCGGCGCGGCGCCTCGGGGCCGACGTCGAGCCGGTCGACCGCATCGGCGAACGCGCCGCCGTCGAAGTGCCCCGGCGGGACCACGACCGGGCTCGTGCCCGTCGCGATCGAACGCGTCAGGACGTTGAGGCCGGCGATGTAGTGCGTCGGGAGCGCCAGCACCCACCGACCGGGCCCGCCGAGTGCGGCATCGGCGGCCGCTGCGCCCGCGAGCAGGGCGTCCGAGGACAGCGCCACGCGCTTGCCGGTGCCGGTGGACCCGCTCGTCTCGACCACCAGGGCGACCCGCTGCGCGACGTGCGACGGCGGCGGTGTCGGCAGGGACGGGGTGCCCTCGGCGACGGGGAGCAGTGCGGGACCGCCGGCGAGCGCAGCCTCCAGGCCGCGCAGCACCGCCGACGGGTCGGAGGCGCCGACCGGGACCAACTGGCGGCTCACCGTCGGGACCCGCGGGTCAGTAGTGCCACGGGAACGAGGTCCACTCGGGCTTGCGCTTCTCGAGGAACGCGTCGCGACCCTCGACCGCCTCGTCCGAGGCGTAGGCGAGGCGCGTCGCCTCGCCCGCGAAGACCTGCTGGCCGACCATGCCGTCGTCCACCGCGTTGAAGGCGTACTTGAGCATGCGGATCGCTGTCGGTGACTTGCCGAGGATCGTCTCGCCCCAGCGGATCGCCTCGCGCTCGAGGTCCTCGTGCCGGACCACCTTGTTCACCGCACCCATCTCGTAGGCGCGCTGCGCCGAGTACTCCTCGGCCAGGAAGAAGACCTCGCGCGCGAGCTTCTGACCGATCTGGCGGGCGTAGTAGGCGCTGCCGTAGCCGCCGTCGAACGAGCCCACGTCGGCGTCGGTCTGCTTGAACCGACCGTGCTCCGCGCTCGCGATCGTGAGGTCCGCGACGGCGTGCAGGGAGTGGCCGCCGCCCGCCGCCCACCCGGGCACGACGGCGATGACGACCTTCGGCATCATGCGGATGAGTCGCTGGACCTCGAGGATGTGCAGCCGTCCCATCGACGCCTGGGCGGCGGCGGGGTCGACGCCCTCCGGCGGGGCGCCCTCGTCGCCGACGTACTGGTAGCCGCTGCGGCCTCGGATGCGCTGGTCGCCGCCGGAGCAGAACGCCCAGCCGCCGTCCTTCGGGCTCGGACCGTTGCCGGTGAGCAGGACGACGCCGACGTGCGGGTCCTGACGGGCGTCGTCGAGGGCGCGGTAGAGCTCGTCGACGGTGCGCGGGCGGAAGGCGTTGCGGACCTCGGGCCGGTCGAAGGCCACGCGGACGATGCCCTGCGACACGTGCTTGTGGTACGTGATGTCGGTGAAGTGCTCCGCGACCGGAGCGGCGGTCCAGACGTCGGGGTCGAACAGGTCGGAGACGGGAGCAGCCATGTCTCCACCGTATCGCCGGGGTGCGACCCCGGCGCGAGCGCTACGTGCCGGCCAGGGCCTCGGGAGCGAGGACGACGAGCAGCACGATGAGGATGACCGGGTTCGCGAAGAACGCGAGCACGACCCCGACCGCGCCGTACCAGCGACCGAACGAACCGACCGCGGCGATGAAGCCGAGCACCGCCGCGATGAGGGTGAGGAAGACCACCACGAAGCAGATGCCGAACGCGAAGGTGGTGTCCCCGCCCATGAAGACCGCGAAGGCGCTGGCGTCGACCGCTGCGGAGACGACGGCGAGTCCGAGGGCGATCTTGCCGACGATCGGGTTCCGGCGCCGACGGGCGGACCGTTCGAGCACACGGGGGTCGACCGTGTTCCGCTGCATGAGGCGTTCGAAGTCGCCCGTGTCGGACCGGGTGCCGGGGGTCCGGGACCCGGTGGTCCGGCCGGCGGCGCTGGTGGTCTGCCGGGTCGTCACCGGGGCGGCCGCACGCTGTGCAGCGGTCGGCTGCGCGCCTGCCCGCTGCGCAGGAGAACGCTGGGCCGCTGCACGCTGGACGGCTGCACGCTGGGCCGCTGCACGCTGCGCGGCTGCACGTTGCGCTGCGGCGCGCTGCTGCGGATCCGACGCCACCGGCCCTCCCTCTCCTCGGTCGCCAAACGGACGTGCCACGGTGGTCCGCGGCGCCGTCGACGCTGGGCCGACCGGTGCATGCTAGTGCGCGGCCCTGGCGGTCGGCTCCGAGGAACCGGCGGGAGCGCTGGACGCGGGCCGACCCCGCGCCGCCGGTCCCGTCGCGCCGCCGGTCCGGTCGCGCCGCCGGAGCTGCCCGCACCGCCGGTCCGGTCGCTGCCACGCCCCGTGCGCGAGGATGGCGGTGTGATCCCCGACCTCGCCGACCTCCTCTCAGATGCCCACGTCGTCGCGCTCCCGATGCGCGTCCGCTTCCGCGGCATCACCGTCCGCGAGGCCCTGGTGCTCCGCGGACCCGCCGGGTGGACGGAGTTCTCGCCCTTCGTCGAGTACGACGACGGCGAGGCCACCGCGTGGCTCCGGAGCGCCGTCGACTTCGGGTGGACCGAGCACGTGCCCGCAGCCGACTCCGTGCCGGTGAACGCGACGGTGCCCGCCGTCGGGCCGGGCGCGGTCGCCGACCTCCTCGCGCGGTACCCGGGCTGCACGACCGCGAAGGTCAAGGTCGCCGAGCCCGGCACGAGCATCGAGGACGACGTCGCCCGGGTCGCGGAGGTCCGGCGCGTCATGGGACCGGACGCGGCCGTCCGGGTCGACGCGAACGGGCTCTGGTCCGTCGACCAGGCCGTCGACGCCCTCGAGCGACTCGCACCGTACGGACTCCAGTACGCCGAGCAGCCGTGCCGGTCCGTGCCGGAGCTCGCCGAGCTCCGGCGCCGGATCGCAGGGCTCGGCGCGGCCGTGGCCGCCGACGAGAGCGTCCGTCGGGCCTCGGATCCCCTCGCCGTGGCCCGGGCCGGAGCGGCCGACGTGCTCGTCGTGAAGGCGCAGCCCCTCGGCGGGGTCACCGCTGCTCGCGCGATCGTGGCCGAGGCCGGTCTGCCGTGCGTGGTCTCGAGTGCGCTGGACACCTCGGTCGGGCTCGGGACCGGAGCGTTCCTCGCGGCGGCGGCGATGACCCCGGGCTACGCGGCCGGACTCGGGACGGCCGCGATGTTCGAGACGGACGTCGCCGCACCTCCCCTGCTGCCCGTCGACGGTCGGGTGCCGGTGCGTCGCGCGGAGGTGTCGCGGGAGCTGCTGGAGCGGAACGCGGCGTCACCGGAGCGCACGTCGTGGTGGCTCGAGCGACTCGAGCGGGTCCACACCCTGCTCGCCGCAACGTAGACGCCGCGGCCGCGGGCGACGACGAGGGAGCAACCGGCAGCACGGTGTCCGGGCGGCGACGAGCGCGCAGGACGTGCCGCTCACGTCCGCCGGACGGGCGGGACTCGTCGGCCTCGACCGCCGAGCGTGACAGATCGTGCCCGCTCGCGCGAGGCAGGTGAGCCTGCGCACGACGGACGGGAGGCGCGGTGCCCGATGGCACCGCGCCTCCCGTCCGTCCCGGGCTCGCCGCAGCGACACCCGGCGGGGCTCACAGCCCCGAGTAGCTGTGCAGGCCCTTGAAGAAGACGTTCACGACGGAGAAGTTGAACATCACCGCGGCGAAGCCGATGAGCGCCAGCCACGACGACCGGGCACCACGCCATCCGCGGGTCGCACGGGCGTGGATGTACCCGGCGTAGACGACCCAGATGATGAAGGTCCAGACCTCCTTGGTGTCCCACCCCCAGTACCGGCCCCAGGCGCGCTCGGCCCAGATCGCGCCGGCGATGAGCGTGAAGGTCCACAGCACGAAGCCGACGAGCAGCACGCGGTAGGTCAGGACCTCGAGCCGGTCGGCGTCGGGCAGGGTCTCCATGAAGCGGAGCTGCTTCGACGCGGGGCGACCCTGACGGTGGGTCTGCACGAGCTGCGCGACGGCGAGCCCGGCGCCGAGGGCGAAGAAGCCCGTGCCCGCGATCGCGACGAAGACGTGGAGGACGAGCCAGTACGACTGCAGCGCGGGCTGCAGCGGGACGACGGGCACCCAGTAGTTCACGGTCGCGATGCCGAGCAGGATGATCGTCAGCCCGGTGATGAAGACACCGAGGAACTTCAGGTTCTGCCAGAACTGCACGAGCAGGAAGATCAGCGTGATCAGCGCCGTCCCGGTGAGCGAGAACTCGAACATGTTGCCCCACGGCACACGGTCGGCCGCGATGCCGCGCAGGACCGTGGCACCGACGTGCAGCACGAGCGCGAGGATCGTCATCGCCATGCCGACGCGCTCGAACTTGGTGCCGCCGCCGCCGGAGCTGCTCCGGCCGGTGTCGACCTTCTCGAGCACGACCGTGCCGCCCTGCACCGTCGCGACGGTGCGTTCGGCCTTCGCAGCCGGAGCCGCGCCAGCAGCCGACGCCACCTGACCGGACCGCTTCGCCATGTCGAGCGCGAACGAGATGAACGCGATGACGTAGACCGCCATCGCGGAGTACGTCAGGACGACCGAGTAGGTCGCGAGGTTGGTCGTCATGTCCGGGTTCACGCAGGGATCCTAACTCCGAGGTCCGACAGGTGCCTCTTGGCGACGTCGTCGACGGCGCGCTCGAGGTTGGGGTCCTCGCCGCGCGCCAGGCCGGCGTACTCGAGGTCGTACTCGCCGTGCTCGGCTCCCCGACGCGGGACGGCCTTCACCCACACGCGGCGGCGGGGCACGAACAGCGAGGTGAGCAGCCCGAGCACCGCGAGCACCGCGAAGCCGGCGACGAACAGCTGCGACGGGTCGTGGTGCACGTCGAGCGAGACGTACCGCTTCACGCCGTCGAAGGTGATCGAGCCGGTGCCGTCCGGCAGGGTCTTCGTCTGGCCGGGCTTGAGCTCGATGCTGGCGGTCTTCGACTGCCGTCCGGCGATCTGCTCGAGACCGCTGGTGTCGAGCGAGTACACGCTCTGCGGCACGCCGCTGTCGAGACCGAGGTCACCGCGGTACACCTGCAGCGTCAGGAGCGGGTTCTGCGCGTCCGGGTAGGCGCTGGCGAACGCACCGGTCGACAGCTTCGACGCGGTCGGGTAGAAGAACCCGACGAGCCCGAGCTGCGACGGCGAGGCGTCGGGGACCTTGATGACACCGGTGGACGTGTAGTTCGCGTCCTCGGGCAGGAACGGCACGACGTCCTGGAACGCCACGTTCCCCTTGCCGTCGCGGATCGTCACCTGCATCGCGTAGCCGTTCCCGAGCAGGTAGACGTTCGTCCCCCCGACCGAGAGCGGGTCGTTCACGCCGATGCGACTGGTCTTCGGCTCCTCGCCCTTCTCGCGACTGGTCACCGTCGCGGAGTAGTCGAGGGCCTGGCCGAGGGCGTCGAGGTTCTTCTCCTCGTACGTCGTCGTGAACTTGTCGAGCGTCAGGTTGTAGCCCTGCAGGTCGGTCTGCCGGAACCAGCGGCCCGGGTTGAAGGAGTCGTACGAGCCGAGGACGTTCGAGAACGTCTGTCCCTCGACCAGCAGGCGCTGCCCGGTGTAGCTGAACCCGCCACCGAGGCCGACCGCCACGAGCACACCGACCAGCGCCGCGTGGAAGACGAGGTTGCCGGTCTCCCGCAGGTAGCCGCGCTCCGCGCTCACCGAGTCGCCGAACCGCTCGACCCGGTAGCCGGACCGCTTGAGCAGGGACGCCGCGCGGGTCACGGCGTCGTCGACGGACGGGAGGCTCGTGGTCGCGTCCGCCTCGACCGGCACGGACCGGTAGCCGGCCAGTCGGCCGAGGCGTACCGGGGTCTTCGGCGGTCGGGTCCGCAGCGCCTGCCAGTGGTGCTTCGTCCGCGGGACGATGCACCCGATGAGCGAGACGAACAGCAGCAGGTAGATCGCGGAGAACCACACCGAGGTGTAGGTGTCGAAGACCTGCAGGGTGTCGAGCACCGGGAAGAGCTGCGGGTGGTCCGCCTTGTACTGCACCACGCCGTTCGGGTCGGCGGTGCGCTGCGGCACGAGCGAGCCCGGGATCGCGGCCAGCGCCAGGAGCATGAGCAGGAAGAGCGCGGTGCGCATGCTCGTGAGCTGGCGCCAGAAGAAGCGCACGTAGCCGACGAACCCGAGCTTCGGCTGCGCCGGGCCGTCGTCGCTGCCTGCCGTCGGCGCGGCGCTGTCGACGTGGTCGGACGGGCGCATCGGATCGACGCCCGAGGAGGCTTCGTCCACCGGAGCGGGTCCGGTACCGGGTCGCTCGGGGGTGGCGTCGTGCTCAGACCGCGGGGACAAAGCTCTGGATCACCGCCCCGAGGCTCGACATGACGGCCGACCAGATGCCGGTGACCATGAGCAGACCGATGACGATCAGGATCGCTCCTCCGATGATGTTGACGGTGCGCATGTGGCGCTTGACGGCACGGATCGCTCCGGTCGCCCAGCCTGCGCCGAGCGCGACGAGGACGAACGGGATGCCGAGCCCGAGGCAGTACGCGACGCCGAGCCACATGCCCTGCCACGCACTGCCGGACTGCACGCTGAGCAGGTTGATGGCGGCGAGCGTCGGCCCGAGGCACGGGGTCCAGCCGAGCCCGAACACGATGCCGAGCAGCGGTGCCCCGACGAGACCGGTCGCGGGCGTCCACGACGGCTTGATCGTGCGCTGCAGGAAGGTGAAGCGTCCGATGAACACCAGGCCCATCACGATCACGACGACACCGAGCACCTGCGTGATGAGGTCACGCCAGCGGACGAGCCAGAAGCCGAGGGCACCGAAGACCGTCGTGTACGCGACGAACACCGCCGTGAAGCCGAGCACGAAGAGCACGACGCCGAGGACGACGCGACCCCGACGCTGCCCGCCCTCGGCGATCCCGCCGACGTACCCCAGGTACCCCGGCACGAGCGGGAGCACGCACGGGGACAGGAAGGACACGAGTCCGGCCAGGGCGGCGACGGGCAGCGCCACCAGCATCTGGCCGCTCAGGATCGCGTCGGCGAAGGGGTTGCCGGGCACGGGTCAGGACGCCTTGCCGTCGAGCTCGTCGCCGACCAGGGTCTGCAGGATGCTCTTGCCGTCGATCGCACCGAGGACGCGGGCGGCGACGCGGCCCTGCTTGTCGAGGACGATCGTCGCGGGCACGGCGTTCGGCGCGATCTGCCCGGACAGGGCGAGCTGCACGGCGCCGTCGCGGGCGTCGAGCACGGTCGGGTAGTCGACGCCGAAGGTGCGCTCGAACGCCGCCGCGGTCCCCTCTTCGTCACGGACGTTGACGCCCACGAAGACCACGTCGTCGTCGGCGTACTGGTCGTGCACCTGGTTGAGGTACTTCGCCTCGGCACGGCACGGCGGGCAGCCCGCGTACCAGAAGTTGAGGACGACGACCTTGCCGCGGAGCTCCTTCGCCGAGACGGTGCCGCCGTCCGTGTCCTTCGTCGTGAAGTCGACCGGGGCGCTGCGCTGGTCCGTCGCGACCTCGGTCACCGCTCCGGTCCCCGAGATGTAGTTCTGTGTGGTGCCGCTGCCGTACTGGCGGGACAGGTCGTCGTTCGACGACGAGCACCCGGCGAGCGCCAGGGCTGCGATCACCGCCGATGCCGCGACGGCGACGATCCGGCTGCGTGCGGACATCAGACTGCTCCTTCGTCGACCGCGGACGCACGCAGGGACTGCGCGGGGTCCGCGTACCCGACCTCGGTGAAGCGACCGGACGAGGTGGCGGGCACACGCTCGAGGGTCGTGATGCTGGACAGGTCGCACCGACGCTTGCGCGGGTCGTGCCACAGGGGCTCCCCCGCGAGCTTGCGGTGCACGGTCCAGATGGGCAGCTGGTGGCTGACGAGGACGACGTCGCCGCCGTCGACGCTCTCCCACGCGGACGTGACGGCGGCCAGCATGCGGTTCGCGATGGACTCGTACGCCTCGCCCCAGCTCGGCCGGAACGGGTTCGCGATCCACGGCCACTCGGCAGGACGCCCGATGGAACGCTTCGTGAAGCCGGGGCGCTGACCCTCGTAGCGGTTCGTGGGCTCGATCAGTCGTTCGTCGAGCGAGACCTCGAGCCCGTACGCGGCAGACCACGGCGCCGCGGACTCCTGCGTGCGCTGCAGCGGCGACGCGACGATCCGTCGGACGTCCACCCCGGCGTCGTGCCAGGCGGTCGCCGACGCGGCGGCCATCCGGGCGCCGAGTTCGCTGAGCCCGAAGCCGGGCAGCCGACCGTAGAGCACTCGCCCCGGGTTGTGGACCTCGCCGTGCCGGACGAGGTGGATCCGTGTCGCGGGCATGGGTTCCAGTCTAGGTCGCTCCACCGTCATCACCCGCCCCACAGCGGATTCACCGGATGTGCGACCGCTCAGCCCCGCCCGGCCGGCTCCACCCGGTCCGCCCCACCCGGTCAGCCCCAACCGGTCAGCCCCGACCGGTCAGCCCAGTCGACCGGTCAGCCGGCCGTGCAGCGCCACCGATCCCGTGTTGAGGTTCACCACCTCGACGGTCGACCCGTGCCGGGCGTACCGCTGCTCCACCCCGTCGAGTGCCGCGACCGTGCTCGCGTCGAACACGTGTGCGGCCGACATGTCGACGATCACCCGCTCCGGGTCCTCGGCGTAGGAGAACCGCGTGACGAGGTCGTTCGAGGAGGCGAAGAACAGGGCCCCCTGCACGCGGTAGCGCACGGTGCGCTCGTCGACCGGCTCGCGGACCACGGAGACGACGTGCGCGGCTCGTCGGGCGAACACGAGGGCCGCGGCCACCACACCCACCAGGACGCCCGTGGCGAGGTTGTCGGTGGCGACGACCACGACGACGGTGATGACCATGACCGTCGTCTCGCCGAGCGGCATCCGTCCGAGCGTGCGCGGTCGGATGCTGTGCCAGTCGAAGGTCGCGACGCAGACCATGAGCATCACCGCGGTGAGCGCCGCCATCGGGATCTGCGCGACGAGGTCGTGCAGGACGATGGTCAGCACGAGCACCGACGCCCCCGCGGCGAAGGTCGAGACCCGGGTCCTGGCGCCCGCGGTCTTCACGTTGATGACCGTCTGCCCGATCATCGCGCAGCCGCCCGTCCCGCCGAAGAACGCTGAGGCGATGTTGGCGATGCCCTGACCCCACGACTCACGCCAGGCGCTCGAGCGGGTCTCGGTCAGCGAGTCGACGAGCTGCGCGGTCAGGAGCGTCTCGATGAGCCCGACGATCGCGACGCCGAACGCGTACGGCGCGATGATCTGCAGGGTCTCGAGCGACAGCGGGACCGTGATGCCGCCGAAGCCCGGCAGGGCGGTGGGCAGGGCCCCCTCGTCGCCGACCGTCGGGACCGCGACACCGAACACGATCGTGATCGCCGTGATCACGACGACGGCGATGAGCGGTGCCGGGACGGCCTTGGTCAGGAAGGGGAAGGCGACGATGATGCCGACACCGAGCGCCGTCAACGGCCACACCACGAGCGGTACGTCGTCGCCGAACAGGTTCGGCAGCTGCGCGGTGAAGATGAGGATCGCGAGCGCGTTGACGAAGGCCACGTTGACGCTGCGCGGGATGAAGCGCATCAGCCGGGCCACGCCGAGGAACCCGAGCACCAGCTGGAACACACCTCCGAGCACCACCGCGGGGACGAGGTAGGCGATGCCGTGGTCCCGCACGAGCGGCGCGATCACGAGCGCGACCGAGCCCGCGGCGGCCGAGATCATCGCGGGTCGACCGCCGACGATCGAGATGACCACCGCGATCACGACGCTCGAGAAGAGCCCGACCGCGGGGTCGACGCCCGCCACGACCGAGAAGGAGATCGCCTCGGGGATCAGGGCGAGGGCGGTGACCACACCGGCCAGGACCTCACGGGTGAGCAGACGGGGCGATCGGAGCGCGCTGAGGACACTGGGCGCCGCAGGGGCGTGGGGTGCGAGGGACATCACCGGCAACCCTACCCTGACGTGAGGGTAGGGTTGCACGCGGCACTGAGCGACGACGGAAGGAGGTCTGCCACCATGACGACCGTGAGCTCTCCCGCAAGCAAGCCCGACGACCAGGCGCCCGACGATCAGGCGGCACTGGACACCATGCACATCGGCGAGCTCGCCGAGCGTGCGGGGATGTCGCTGCGCACGATCCGGCACTACGACGAGGTCGGCCTCCTCGTGCCGAGCGGCCGGACCACGGGAGGCTTCCGCGTGTACACCGCGCAAGACCTCGAGCGACTGCTCGTCATCCGGCGGATGAAGCCGCTCGGCTTCACGCTCGACGAGATGGCCGAGCTGCTGCGGGTCGTCGACGCCCTGGCTGATGCCGCACCCGAGGACCAGCCGGCACTCGCCGCCCGGCTCGACGCGTCGCTCGAGGACGCCCGCGCCCGGCACGCGAAGCTCGTCGAACGGGCCGGGATGGCCGAGGAGTTCATCGGCACGCTCAGCATGCTGCGCGCCACGCTCCCCTGAGTCCCGGGCCACACCCGGCAAGCCGAAGACACCGCTCGGTCACCGGTCGACCTGCAGCTCACCGGACTCGATGAGCCGCGCCCGCTCGCGCCGTGCGGCCCGCCACTCGTCCTGTCGGCGGAGCAACTCGTCGTGCTCCCAGATGAGGCGGCGAGCCTTCCACGGGCGCCACCGGTACCGCCGACGCACTCGCTGCCGCCACTCCTCCTGCCGCTGTCTGATCAAGGCGAGCACCGGATCCTCAGCCGCCATGTCCGTCCCTTCCCGTGATGAGTCCGAGCACCAGCGTCCCGAACACGGCGTCGTCGCCGTGCAGGTTCTGCATGTCGTACATCGCGTTGGCGCCGATGCTGCCGATCTCCGCTCGCCCGGTGTCCGGGTCGCACGCCTGCTCCACCGTCCACACGAACCGCGCCCACGCGCGGTCGCGTTCCTCGCGAGCCACGTCCCGCCGCCACCGCACCAGCGCCCAGACGCCGCCCACCGCCGCGCCGACCAAGGTCAGCACCGACCCGACCGCAGCCGCGACCACCGCCGCCACCGCGACGGGCGGCCAGGCCGCGAGCCCCACTCCCGCTGCCGTCATCCGGGACCCCTCTCGACTCGCGACCCGACCACGCGGACGACGGTACGGAAGCGCCGGGGCCGAGCCGCGCCTCCCGGCCGGAGCTGTGGAGAGAACGGACCGCGACCCCTCCTGTGGAGGAGGCCGTAGACTCGACGACCGTGATCGAACGCACCCGCATCGCCGACCTCGCCGCCCTCCCCGACGGCCCCGTTGCCGTCGCCGGCTGGGTGGAGACCGTCCGCGACCAGAAGAAGGTCCAGTTCGTCGTCCTCCGTGACGAGACCGGCGCCGCGCAGCTGGTGAACCCCGCCACGCGCGAGGCCGAGGACGGCGACGACGACGCCCAGGCCCGACTCGCCATCACGAACGAGATCTCCGGGCTGGCGCACGGCACCTTCGTGCACGTCCGCGGCACCCTGAAGCACGACGAACGCGTGAAGCTCGGCGGGCTCGAGGTCAAGGTGGGCTCGCTCGAGGTCGTCAGCGCCGCGAAGCCGGAGACGCCCATCGCGGACGACTCGTCGCTCGACAAGCGGCTCGACTGGCGCTTCCTCGACCTGCGCAACCGCAAGCAGAACCTGATCTTCCGCATCCAGACCACGCTGGAGCACGCGTTCCGCACCTACTGGGTCGAGCGAGACTACATCGAGATCCACACCCCGAAGCTGATGGCGTCGGCGTCCGAGTCGCGCGCCGAGCTCTTCCAGCTCGAGTACTTCGAGACCACCGCCTACCTGGCGCAGTCGCCGCAGAACTTCAAGCAGATGGCCCAGCCCGCCGGGTTCGGCGCAGTGTTCGAGATCGCCGACGCCTTCCGTGCGGACCCGTCCTTCACGAGCCGCCACGCCACCGAGTTCACCAGCGTCGACGCCGAGATCTCATGGGTCGAGTCGCACGCCGACGTCATGGCGATGCACGAGGAGCTCCTCGTCGCCGGCTTCACCGCCGTCGCGGAGAAGTACGGCAAGGAGATCGAGGAGGTCTTCGGCTTCGAGTTCGTCGTGCCGACCGCCCCGTTCCCCCGCGTCACCCTGGCCGAGGCCCGGAAGATCGTCGCCGACAGCGGCTACGAGGTGGTCCGCGCCGACGGCGACCTGGACCCCGAGGGTGAGCGCCGCGTGAGCGCCTGGGCGAAGGAGACGCACGGCTCGGAGTTCGTGTTCGTCACCGACTACGACGCGTCGATCCGCCCCTACTACCACATGCGTCACGCCGACGACCCGACGCTCACGAACAGCTACGACCTGTTGTTCAACGGCGCCGAGATCTCGACCGGCGCCCAGCGCGAGCACCGCGTCGACGTGCTCGAGGCACAGGCCGTCGAGAAGGGCCTCGACCCCGAGGAGCTCGGCTGGTACCTCGACTTCTTCCGCTACGGCGTCCCGCCGCACGGCGGCTTCGGCATGGGCCTGGCCCGCGTGCTCATGCTCGCGTTGCACGAGCCGTCCATCCGCGAGGTCACCTACCTGTTCCGCGGGCCGACGCGCCTGACCCCGTAGTCACGACCGACGACGACGGCCACCCTCCGACAGGAGGGTGGCCGTCGTCGCGTGCAGGCCGGGAGGCGCGGCTCAGCGCTCCCAGTCGATGGCCGCCCGCCCCGTGACGAGCTCGCGGATCTCCGCGGCCGCCGCCTGGTGGTCCGGGTGGAACTGGTACTCGTCGAGACCGGCGAGGTCGTCGAAGGTCGCCACGACCGCGAAGTCCTCGTTCTTCCCCGGGTACGCCACGTTCTCGACGACCTCGAGCGACCGGATGGACCCGATGGTCCCGACCAGCCCGGTCAGGAGACCGCGGACGTGGTCGATCGTCGCGGTGCGGTCGAGGTCCTCGCGGACGGTGAAGGAGACGACGTGGTGGATCATGCGCTGACCTCGGTCTGCTCTGCCTTCTCGAGGGCACCGTGCAGCCGGTCGGCGTCGACGTGCCAGTTGCTGTGGACCCGGCCGTCGACGAGCACGACGGGGATGTCCTCGGCGTACTCCTCGCGCAGCGTGTCGTCGTCGAGGATCGACCGCTCCTCGAGCGTGGTACCGGGATGGGCCGCCACGACCTGCTCGACGACCGGGCGGGCGTCGTCGCAGAGGTGGCAGCCGGGCTTCGTCAGGAACGTCACGGCGGGCATGCCCCCACCCTAGACCGAGCCGACACGGCTCCCGGGAACACGAAAGCCCCGGCGGACCGGGGCTTCGGGTGCAAGTACTGGACTTACTTCTTGTTGCGACGCTGGTGACGCGTCTTGCGAAGGAGCTTGCGGTGCTTCTTCTTCGCCATGCGCTTGCGACGCTTCTTGATGACAGAACCCATAGTGGACCTCGCTCGGAACGATGCTGATGTGTGGACACCGGGCCCGAAGAGACCGCGGAAAATCAACCCGGCCGAGTCTAGCGGAGCGCAGCGGTCCTGTCGAACGAGCGCGGGCCGGGACGGCCTCAGCCGACGTCGGCGATGCCGCCGCGCAGGAGTTCGGCGACGGCCGACTCCGGGACGCGGAAGGACCGGCCGAACCGGATCGCGGGGAGCTCCCCCGCGTGCACCATGCGGTACACGGTCATCTTCGAGACGCGCATCATCTCGGCCACCTCAGCGACGGTGAGGAAGCGCACGTCGTCGAAACTGCCGGTCATGGTCCGCCTTCGGGTACCCGCGGATCGCGCGGGGTCGGTGTGACCTGTGTGGTCAAGGGTGAGTGTAGGGGCGCGTGGGACCGCGTGTCCAGGAGACTCCGAGCGGACGTTCGACCTCGCGCGACGCCGGCGCTCGAGCGTGCCCTGGGTCGGCACTCGACCGAGCGCTCAGTCGTCCTCGCTGCGGTTCCTGAAGCGCTTCCGACCGCGGTCGACGACCCGCTCCCACCCCTGCTGCGCGCCCGTGAACGCGGCCGTCGCCCGGTGGGACGCCTCGGCCATGACGCGGCCGAGCTCGGTGCCGACCTCGACCGTCGACCGGCCCGCCGTCCCGGTGCGCCGCACCGACACCGGCTGTCCGTCGAGCGTCCACGCCGTCGTGGCCGGGGTCCCGTCGGCGTCCACCGCGCCGGTGAACGGCACCACCCAGTCCTCGAGCCGCACCAGGGGTTCCGGATCGAGCCGGTAGAAGCGGTGCTGCCCCTCCTCGCGGCTCGTCACCAGTCCGTGGTCACGCAGGACGCGGAGGTGCTTCGAGACGGTGGGCTGGCTCACGCCGATCTTCTCGACGAGCTGACCGACGCTGAGCTCGCCACCGGTGGCGTCCGACCCGTAGGCCGTCAGCAGTGCCCCGAGCAGCTCGCGCCGGGTGGGGTCCGCCACGACGGTGAAGATGTCGGCCATGGGGCAAGGCTAGTCGGACGGCCGCGCATGTACCATGTCCGCTGACCTGCCCCACGGCTCCGGAGGCGCCCGATGCTCGACCGCACCGAGCCGCTCGACCGGCACGCGCCGGTGAGCGACGTGCGGCGGCGGTGGAACAGCGTGCTCGACGTCCTCCGGGCATCCCCGTCGCGGCTCGCGATCCTCGTCTTCGTGGCGCTGATCCTCATCTTCACGACCCTGTTCACGACCCCGTGGGCGTCGGCGGACCGCTCCCCCACGCGCTTCGCGGACGCCCTGTTCACCGCCGCGTCGGTCGTCTGCGTCACCGGGCTCTCCACCGTCGACATGGCCACGCACTGGTCGGTGTTCGGCAAGGTGCTCATCGTCGTCGGCACGCAGATCGGCGCGGTCGGCGTGCTCACCTTCGCCTCGATCCTCGGGCTCGTGGTGACGCGGCGGCTCGGTCTGCGCGCGAAGCTCATCGCGGCGGGCGACTCGAACCCGCTCCGCACGCACTCCGGCGCGGTCCCGGAGGGCCAGGCAGTGCGCCTCGGCGAGGTCGGCACGCTGCTCCTCACGGTCGCCGTCAGCACCCTGACCATCGAGGTCGCCATCGGCGTGCTGATCCTGCCGTCGGTCCTCGCCGCGGGGTACCCGTTCTGGACGGCGGTCGGCGACGCCTTCTACTACTCGGCCATGGCGTTCACCAACACCGGCTTCTCGCCGAACGCCGACGGACTCGCCCCCTTCGCCAACGACTACTGGTTCCTCTCCCTGCTCATGGTCGCGGTCGTCGCCGGTTCGATCGGCTTCCCGGTGATCCGCGCTGTGACGAAGCAGTTCCGCACGCCGCGCCGGTGGCCGATCCACGTCAAGCTGACCCTGACCACGAGCGCCGTGCTGCTCGTGCTCGGCGCCGTCGTCTACACCGCGCTCGAGGCTTCGAACCCCCGGACGCTCGGCGACGCCGGGGCGGGACACACGGCGTTCCAGGCACTCTTCTTCTCGACGATGACCCGCTCCGGCGGCTTCGCGACCATCGACGTCCAGCAGATGCACGGTGCGAGCCTGCTCGTCACCGACATGCTCATGTTCATCGGCGGCGGATCGGCGTCGACGGCCGGCGGCATCAAGGTGACGACGCTCGCCGTGCTGTTCCTGGCCGCCGTCGCCGAGGCCCGCGGCCGTCGGAGCATGGAGGCGTTCGGCCGCCGCATCCCGAGCGACGTGCTGCGCGTCGCGGTCGCCGTCGTGCTGTGGGGAGCGACGATCGTCGCCGTCATGACGGTCGTCCTGCTGCAGATCACCGGCGACTCGCTCGACCGGGTGCTCTTCGAGGTGATCTCGGCGTTCGCCACGTGCGGCCTGAGCTCCGGGATCTCCGCCGAGCTCCCCGAGGCGGGCAAGTACGTGCTCGCCGCCACGATGTTCCTGGGTCGGGTCGGTACAGTGACCATCGCCGCCGCCCTGGCCGCCAGCCAGAGCCGGCAGCTGTTCCGCCGTCCCGAGGAGAGGCCGATCGTTGGCTGACCGCCGCGTCGCACGCACCGAGCGCCGTGCACCCCACCCCGTCACCGGTGCCGTGAGCCACGACGCGCCCGTGCTCGTCCTCGGTCTCGGCCGCTTCGGTGCGGCCACCGCAGGCCAGCTCGAGCGGCAGCACCGCGAGGTGCTCGTCGTCGACACGGACGCCTCGCTCGTGCAGAAGTGGTCGGACCGGGTCACGCACGCCGTGCAGGCCGACGCCACCGACATCGACGCCCTGCGACAGATCGGCGCGCAGGACTTCGCGATCGCCGTGGTCGCCGTGGGCTCGCACCTCGAGTCGAGCGTGCTCATCACGTCGAACCTGGTCGACCTCGGCATCCCGCAGATCTGGGCGAAGGCCGTCAGCCGCTCGCACGGCACGATCCTGTCCCGCATCGGCGCCAACCACGTCGTCTACCCGGAGCGCGAGGCCGGCGAGCGCACGGCGCACCTGGTCTCCGGCCGGATGCTCGACTTCATCGAGTTCGACGACGACTTCGCCGTGGTCAAGATGTTCCCGCCGCGGGCGGTCCGCGGCAAGGACCTCGCCACCACCGTGATCCGCACCCGGCACGGCCTGACCGTCCTCGGCATCAAGTCGCCGGGCAGGGCGTTCGTGCCGGCGACGCCGGACAGCGTCATCGGCGAGGACGACGTGATCATCGTCTCGGGGACCGAGACGGACCTGGAGCGGTTCGCCGCGCTCGAGTAGCGAACCGGCGGCGGACGGGAGGCCCGTGGCGCCGCCGCCACGGGCCTCCCGTCCGGCTCCCGGTCACGTCGGACGGCCGGGTGCGGCTCCCGCGGTCAGGACGCGGCGATCTCCTCGGCCCGCGCGATCGCGGCGTGCGACGCACGCGTGAACGTCCCGGCCAGGTCGGCGTCCTGCAGGACGGCGACGGCGCGCTCGGTGGTGCCCTTCGGGCTGGTGACCGCACGGCGCAGGTCCGCGGGCTCGCGGCCGGACGCGGCGAGCAGCTCGACGGCACCCCGCACCGTCCCCTGCACCATCGTCGCGGCCTGCTCGGCCGTGAAGCCGAGCTCCTCGGCCGCCTGCTGCCACTGCTCGACGAGCAGGAAGACGTACGCGGGTCCCGATCCGGAGACGGCGGACAGGGCGTCGAGCTGCGACTCGGGGACCTCGATGACCTGCCCGGACGCGGCGAAGACGCTCGACGCCAGGGCGACCGCACCGGCGTCCGCCGTGGTCCCCGCGCTGACACCGGTGACCCCGTGGCCGACGCCGATCGGGGTGTTCGGCAGCGCCCGGACGACACGGACCCCGGCGGGCACCCGGGCCTCCATCGACGCGAGCGTGGTGCCGACGGCGACGCTCACGACCACCGCACCGGGGTGCAGGGACGCGGCGACCTCGTCGAGGACCTCGCCGACCAGGTACGGCTTCACCCCGAGCACGACCAGTCCGACGCCGCGGACCGCCGCGCGGTTCGCGTCCGGGTCGGTCTCCGTCGCCGTCGCGTCCAGGCCACGCTCGCGCCACGCCGCCGCCGACTCCTCGGACCGCGTCGTGAGGGTGACGGTCGTCGGGTCGAGTCCCGCGGCGAGCAGGCCCTCGAGGACGCTGCCGGACATGGAGCCGACGCCGAGCATGGCGGTACGGGGCAGTTCGATCGTCATGGTCCCGACCCTACCCAGCGCCCGCGCCTAGGATCGGTCCGTCAGGGGCCGCCCGGGGTGCGGGCCCGGTGCACCGCAGGGAGAAGGGACGTCCGTGAGCGCTTCGGGAGGTACGAGGGCGATCGTCGCCGCGCTGGCCGCCAACGTCGGCATCGCGATCGTGAAGTTCGTCGCGGCCGCGATCAGCGGGTCGGCCGCCATGCTCGCGGAGGGCGTGCACTCCCTCGCCGACTCGGCGAACCAGCTCCTGCTCCTGCTCGGCGGACGCCGCGCCCGCCGCGCAGCCGACCAGGAGCACCCGTTCGGCCACGGCCGCGAGCGGTACGTGTACGCGTTCGTCGTCTCGATCATCCTCTTCACCATCGGCGGCGTGTTCTCGCTGTACGAGGGCATCGAGAAGCTCGCCGACCCGCACCCGATCGCGAACTGGTGGCTCCCCGTCGCCGTGCTCGTCGTCGCGATCGGGCTCGAGGGCTTCTCGCTCCGCACCGCCCTGCGGGAGGCCCGTCCGCACAAGGGCTCGCAGTCGTGGGTGCAGTTCGTGCGCCGGGCGAAGGCGCCGGAGCTCCCCGTCGTCATGCTCGAGGACACCGCGGCACTGACCGGTCTCGTGTTCGCGCTGTTCGGCGTCGGGCTCACCGTGGTCACCGGCAACGGGGTGTTCGACGCGATCGGCACCATCCTCATCGCCCTGCTGCTCATCGCGGTCGCGGTCGTGCTCGGCATCGAGACGAAGAGCCTGCTCGTCGGCGAGGGCGCGAGCGTCGCCGACGTCGAGCGGATCCGGGCCGCCGTGCTCGACGGGCCCGAGGTCGAGTCGATCGTGCACCTCAAGACGCTGTACCTCGGGCCGGACGAGCTCATGGTCGGCATGAAGGTCGCGGTCGACGGCGACCGACGCCTCGGCGACGTCGCCGCCGGCATCGACACGGTCGAGCAGCGCATCCGCGACGCGGTCCCGATCGCGCGGGTCATCTACGTCGAGCCGGACGTCCTCCGGACCGGACCGCGGCCGCCCACCGAGGCGATCGTCATCCGCGCCGCCGACTGAGCGCCGGCTCGTCAGCGGTGCCGTGTCAGCGCGGCCGCCTCAGCGCAGCCGCGTCGGCACCGCCGCGTCAGCACCGGCGCATCAGCGCAGCCGCGTCAGCGGCGCTCGCGGAAGAACACGTCGAGCAGGTCGGCGCAGGCCTGCTCACGCACGCCCGCGACGACCTCGGCACGGTGCGGCAACCGCCGGTCCCGCGCGATGTCGTAGACGCTGCCGCTCGCCCCGGCCTTCGGGTCCCAGGCCCCGAACACGATCCGCGGCACCCGTGCGGCGAGTGCGGCTCCCGCGCACATCGGGCACGGCTCGAGCGTGACGACCAGGGTGTGCCCGGCCAGGTGCCAGTCCCCCGTCACCTCGGCCGCCGCCCGCAGCGCGAGCACCTCGGCATGCGCCGTGGGGTCCTGCCGGGCCTCGCGCTCGTTCCGGCCGACCGCGACGACCTCGCCCGCTGCGTCGAGGACGACGGCCCCGACCGGCACGTCCCCCGTCGACAGACAGGCACGCGCTTCGTCGAGTGCGCGGTCCATCGCCGCGGTGAACGGTCGTCCGGCTGGGTGCTCCACGCGTCGATCCTGCCCCATCGGCACGGTACGCTCGACACCATGCGAGTCCACGTCGCCGACCACCCGCTCATCACCCACAAGCTCTCGGTGCTCCGCGACCGGACCACACCCTCCCCGACCTTCCGCGCGCTGACCGAGGAGCTCGTCACGCTCCTCGCGTACGAGGCCACGCGGAACGTCCGGGTCACGGCCACGCCGATCGACACGCCCGTGGCGCACACGATGGGTGTCGCCATCGCGAAGCCCCGTCCGCTCGTCGTGCCGATCCTGCGCGCCGGGCTCGGCATGCTCGAGGGCATGGTCAAGCTCGTCCCCACCGCCGAGGTCGGCTTCCTCGGCATGGCCCGCAACGAGGACACGCTCGAGCCGCAGACCTACGCGGAGCGCCTGCCCGACGACCTGTCCGGCCGGCAGTGCTTCGTGCTCGACCCGATGCTCGCGACCGGTGGCACGCTGGCCGCCGCGATCGACTTCCTGTTCGACCGCGGTGCGGAAGAGGTCACGTGCGTCTGCATCCTCGGTGCACCCGAGGGCCTGGCCGCCGTCGAGCAGGCCGTCGGCGACCGCAACGTCAGCATCGTGCTCGGCGCGCTCGACGAGAAGCTCGACGAGAACGGCTACATCGTCCCGGGCCTCGGCGACGCCGGCGACCGCCTCTACGGCCTGGCCGAGTAGCACCCGCTCTCCCCACGCTCCAGTCGACACGACGCCCCCGTCGACACGGCTCCGGCCGTGTCGACGGGGGCGTCTCGTGTCCGCGACGTCGCCGTCGAGACAGCGGCGTCGTCGCGAGACGCCGCCGACCCGACGAGACGCCGCAGATTGCGACGGCGTCTCGCCCGAGTTGCGGCGTCCGGCGCGCACGCCGGCGTCTCGCATCCGCGGCGTCCCGCGCATCGCGGCGTCCCGCGCACCGCGCCCGGTCCACGTGCCGACGGACGGGAGGCGCGTGGCGGGCCCGCAGCGCGCCTCCCGTCCGGCAGCCGGTCCCGCCGGAGGACCTCCTGTCCACTCCCGTCACCGTCCGCGCGGACGGTTGACAGCGCCTTGGTATACCGCCGATACTCGTCCCATGACTGCAACCGTGTCCTCCCGAGTCCTCTCCGAGGCCCAGGAGAACGCCGGCATCATGCTGCCGGCGTCGGCGGTCATGCGTTGTCGAATGTGTGCCTGATCGGTACCCGTTCCAGCCGGATCCCCCGCGACACCACCCCGGTCGCGCGCGTGTGATCCCCGGGTGACAGCCCCCGACGACGCCGCGGCAGCAGGCTCCGTCGGACCGCCCGTCACCCGTACCTCCCGGGAGGCCCCGGTCCACCGCAGGACCGCTGGGCGACACGGCGATCAGCCGTACCCGGACCGACGCACTCGACACCGCACGGTGCACCGCACCGCAGCCCCGCCCGGAGAACCGCCATGTCGCTCACGATCCCCCAGCCCCGAACCGCCCTCCGCCCCGCCACCACGGTGCCCACCGACCTCGGCACGGTCACGCCGATCCGTCCGCGTCGCACGCCCGTCGCACCGCCGGTCCCGAGCGGGATCCCGACCAGCCCGGTCGTCGCACCGCAGCGGAACCGAGCACTGCCGGAGGGCACCGAGGCACGCGGCTTCGCGCTCTACGTCGGCATCGACGAGGCCGCCGCCGCCGCCGCCGGCACGACCCTCGCGGCCGTGGTCGAGCAGCTGAAGGCCCTCACCGCACAGCTCGTGCCGTCGTCCGAGACCTACGCCGCCGTCGCCGTCGCCGCCGAGGGCTCCGGTGGCCGTGACGTCGACGTCGTCCGGCTCGCGCTGCAGGACCGCTCGGCGGTGGCCGCCCGCAAGCAGGCCGAGAAGCCCGAGCCCGAGGAGACCGGCGTCGTCATCGACATCTCCCGGAAGCGCGTGACGCTCGACGGCGAGGCTGCTCCCCTGACGTACAAGGAGTTCGAGCTCCTGCAGTTCCTCGTGCTGCGCGAGGGCCAGACCGTCGACCGTGCCGCGATCATCGAGGGCCTGTGGTCCGACGACGAGGACGAGACCCCGAACGAGCGCACCATCGACGTGCACGTGCGACGGCTGCGCTCGAAGCTCGGCGCGTTCGAGGAGATCGTGCGGACGGTGCGCGGTGTCGGCTACCGCTTCGACCGGCACGCCGACGTGGCGGTGCGCTACGCCTCGACGCCGTCCCCCGACCTCTTCTGATCCACTCCGGCGACGCTCGGTGAACTCGCAGCGAACGAGCCCCGGACAGGCTGGCGCGCCGTTACCTCGCCGTTATACAGTCGTTGGTGCAGGCAGTGTTTGCTGTGGCACCGTCTGCGGAATGTGATTGCAGGACACTCTTGGTGCAAGGGAGAGGGCCGGTCGCTCAGAAGGCGACCGGCCCTCGTTGCGTCCCGGCAGCGCGTTCGGCCCCCGACCCGAGTCCGGCGTCGCACGCCGTCGGTAGTGTGGGTTGACCGTACGACCGGAGGGACGACGACCGTGGACGACGCACGCCGCAGCGACAAGGCGACCGCCGTCGCGGCATGGGAGGCCCTGTTCCGGGCGCAGGTGACCGTGATGCGCGCACTCAACGCCGACTTCCCGGGCGGTGAGATCTCCTTCAACGAGTACGACGTCTGCTTCAACCTGTCGACGCAGCCCGGACGACGCTGCCGCATGCGCGACCTGACCGGGCACCTGCTCCTGACGCAGCCGAGCGTCAGCCGCCTGGTGGACCGCCTGGCCTCACGGGGCATCGTCGAGAAGCAGCCGGACCCGTCCGATGCGCGCGGCGTGATCGTCGCCCTGACGGCGCACGGCTTCGACGTCTACCGCTCGGTCGCGGTGCAGCACGCGCAGACCATCGCCGACCAGGTCGGTGCGGGGCTGGACGACGACGAGCTCCGCACCCTGACGGAGCTCTGCACCAAGCTGCGCACTGCGGCCGGAGCCTCGGACCGACGCCCCCGCGCGACCCAGGCGGTGTCCGCGTGAGCGGCGCACTGGTCTGGCTGCGCGAGGACCTCCGGCTCGCCGACAACCCCGCCCTGCGTGCGGCGATCGACCACGGTGGACCGGTCACGGTCGTCGTCGTGCTCGACGAGGAGTCACCGGGCATCCGCCCCGTCGGCGCCGCCAGCCGCTGGTGGCTCCACCACTCGCTCGCCGCCCTCGACGCCGAACTGCGGGACCGCGACTCGCGGCTCGTCCTGCGCCGCGGCGGTGCTGCGCGGGTGATCCCCGAGCTCGTCGCGCAGGCCGACGCCGACGCGGTCTACTGGAACCGGCGGTACGGCAGGGTCGAGCGCGACCTCGACGCGGGCATCAAGAGCGCCCTGACCGACGACGGCACCGAGGCGCACAGCTTCGCGGCGAACCTGCTCTGGGAACCCTGGACGGTCCTCACCGGACAGGGCGAACCGTTCAAGGTCTTCACCCCGTTCTGGCGTGCGGCGCAGGCGATGCCCGAGCCGCGGCACCCGCTGCCGAAGCCGCGCGACCTGCCGGCAACCGCGGACGTCGACTCCGACGACCTCGACGACTGGGCCCTGCTGCCGACGAAGCCCGACTGGGCCGGTGGACTCCGCGACGCGTGGGAGCCCGGCGAGGCGGGTGCGCACCGGAAGCTCGAGCAGTTCGTGCACGACGCGCTCGAGGACTACGACCAGCGCGACGAGCCCGCGATGGCGGCCACCAGCGACCTGTCCCCGCACCTGCGCTGGGGCGAGGTCAGCCCCTACCAGGTGTGGCACCGCCTGCACGGCGAGCTCGAGCCCGAGCAGCGCCGTCAGGCCCCGGCGTTCCTCCGCCAGCTCGCGTGGCGGGAGTTCAACTGGAACGAGTACTTCCACTGCGACGACATCGCCACCGTCAACGTGCGTCGCGAGTTCGACGCGTTCCCGTGGCGTGACGTCGACGAGGACGAGCTCGACCGCTGGCGCCACGGCCGGACCGGTTTCGACCTCGTCGACGCCGGCATGCGGGAGCTCTGGCACTCGGGGGCGATGCACAACCGCGTCCGGTTGGCGGCGGCGAGCTTCCTCGTGAAGAACCTGCTCGTCGACTGGCGCATCGGCGAGCAGTGGTTCTGGGACACCCTGGTGGACGCCGACCCGGCGAACAACGCGGGCAACTGGCAGTGGGTGGCGGGCTCCGGCTTCGACGCCGCGCCGTACTTCCGCGTGTTCAACCCCGACCGGCAGATGGAGCGCTTCGACCCGCACAAGGAGTACGTCCGCCGCTGGGTGCCCGCGGACGAGGAGCGTCCGGAACCGATGGTCGACCTCAAGGCCTCGCGGCAGCGTGCGCTCGACGCCTACGACCGGATGCGCCGGGCATGACGCCCTCGACCGGGGTCCTCGCCGAGGTCGACGCCCTGTTCGCCGCGCGCGTCGCCGACGGGGTGGCCCCGAGCAGCGTGTGGGGCGTGTTCGACCGGCACGGTCTGGTGGCCACCGGCGGGCACGGCGACCGCGGTGACGGCCGCGCGCCCGACGCCGACACGGTGTACCGGATCGCCTCGTGCACGAAGAGCGTGACGGCCGCGACGCTGCTGACCCTGGTGGCCGACGGTCGGGTCGCCCTCGACGACCCGATCACCACGTCCGTCCCCGCCTTCGCCGAGGTCGACCTGCCGTCGCCCGACTCGCCGGTGCCGACCCTCCGGATGCTCCTGACCATGTCCGGCGGGCTGCCGACCGACGACCCGTGGGCAGACCGGCAGGAGTCGATCGACGACGACGCGTTCGACGCCGTGCTCCGAGCGGGACTGCTGTTCGACTCCGTGCCCGGCACCCGCTTCGCCTACTCGAACACCGGGTACGCCCTGCTCGGCCGCGCGATCGCACACGCCGCCGACGCGCCGTACACCCGGGTGGTGTCGGACCGCGTGCTCCGGCCGCTCGGGCTCACGGACACCGTGTTCAGCGCCGCCGAGGCGCGCGGCTTCGTCGTCACCGGTCAGCGCCACGACGACGAGGCGTGGACCCCGCAGCCGATGACCGGGCCTGGTGCCTTCTCGCCGATCGGCGGACTCTTCTCGACGGTGCGTGACCTGGCGCGCTGGGCGCGGTTCCTCGCCTCGGCGTCCACCACCGCCCCCGAGGACGGGCCGGTCTCCCCCGCCGACCGCCGCGCGATGCAGCAGGCGATGCGGATCGTACCGCCCACGGTGGTGCCCACGGCGACGCGACCGACGGCGTACGGATTCGGGCTGTTCGTGGAACAGGACGACCGCGCCGGCGAGATCGTCTCGCACTCCGGCGGCTACCCGGGGTTCTCCGCACACGTCCGGTGGTCGACGGAGCACGGCCTCGGGGTGGTCGCGTTCGAGAACGCCACGCAGGCGAAGGTGTCGGCGCCGGCCGAACGGGCGCTCGACCTGCTGCTCGGCGAGGCACTCGACGCCCGGGCGACCGCAACGAGCGCGACGGCGACCGACACGAGCACCACCGCGACCGCGACGAGCGCGACGGCAGCGGCACCGGGCGTCCGTCGGACCGCGGCTGCCACGCACACCGCGCGGCAGGCCGTCACCACGCTGCTGCGGGCCTGGGCGGACCCGACCGTCGACGACGACACCGCAGCAGACCTCGGCGCGGCCGTCTGCACGCCGAACGTCCCCCTCGACCGGCCGTGGGTCGTCCGGCGCCGCGCCGTGGTCGAGGGAGCACAGGCCGTCGGTGCCGACCTCGCCGCCGCTCCGGTGGACGAGCTGTCCGCGGTGCCGTCGCACCTCCGCTGGTGGATCCCCGGCAGCGCCGGACGCCTGCGGGTCGAGATCCGGCTCGCCCCGCTCGCGGCCGGCCGTGTGCAGACCCTGATGGTCACACCGGAGCGCGCCGAGCAGTGACTTCGGGCGCGTAGGCGGGTGATCCGCTAACATTTCAGGTGATCGTGTCCGCACGGTCGCCGACCGATCACTCGACCCCGCCGGAGACACCATGCCCAGGAGACCCGACCCGACCCTGAAGCCCGCGATCGTCGCGAAGGTCGCCCGGCACCTGCAGGACACCAAGCTCGAGGACGCCTCGGTCCGGAGCCTCGGCCGCGTGCTCGGCACGAGTGCGTACCCGATCGTGTACCACTTCGGCTCGCGCGAGGCGCTGATCGACGCCGTCGTGGACCACCTCTCCGCCGCGCACGACCGCTCGCTGGACCCGACCACCGACCCGTGCGGACTCACCGAGCACCTGCTCGCCGTCTTCGGCGGACTCGACACCCCGGAGCGGCGCCTCGCCGCCCGACTGACGTTCGAGCTCGGGTGCGTCGAGGGGCTCGACGGCCGCGACCGTCAGCTGCGGCTGCACCGTCGCCGGGTCGACGAGCTCGCGGCGTGGTGCCGAGCACACGGTCGGTGCGAGGCGGACGCGGACCGGACCGCACGCGCCGCGGTGGCCGCGGCTCGCGGTGCCCAGTGGAGTGCCCTCGTCGACCCGGACCGGTCGGACGTCGACGGCGCGTTGCGCGCGATCGCACAGGACCTCGCGTCGGCCGTCCGCTTCGCCGCCGCCTGACCGGTCGCACACGACGGCCGGCCACCGCGGCTGGCCCCCGCCACGACGGACCGGACCCGCACGACGACGGACGGGAGGCGCGGTGCCAGCCGGCACCGCGCCTCCCGTCCGTCAGCCGGTCACCACGTGACCGGCAGCCGCGTCACAGGGTGACGAACGACTGCGACTTGGCGTTCGCGAAGCGAGCCGCGACGTTCTCCCAGTCGACGATGTTCCACACGGCCTTGACGTAGTCCGCCTTGACGTTGAGGTAGTCGAGGTAGAACGCGTGCTCCCACATGTCGAGCATGAAGATCGGCACGACGCCCAGCGGCACGTTGGCCTGCTGGTCGAAGAGCTGGAACGTGGTGAGCTTCTGGCCGACCTGGTCCCACGCCAGCACCGACCAGCCGGAACCCTGGATGCCCGTGGCGACGGCGGTGAACTGGGCCTGGAACTTCTCGAACGAGCCGAAGAACTCGTCGATGGCCGCGGCGAGCTCACCCTCGGGGACCTTCGTGTCCGGGCCGAGGTTGGTCCAGAAGATCGAGTGGTTGACGTGGCCACCGAGGTTGAACGCGAGGTCCTTCTCGAGCTTGTTCACGTTCGCCAGGTTGCCCGACTCGCGGGCCTCGGCGAGCTGC
This sequence comes from Curtobacterium sp. NPDC087080, assembly GCF_044745105.1. Taxonomy (NCBI): domain Bacteria; kingdom Bacillati; phylum Actinomycetota; class Actinomycetes; order Micrococcales; family Microbacteriaceae; genus Curtobacterium; species Curtobacterium sp. NPDC087080. The sequence continues at coordinate 289,391 of NZ_JBIUZP010000003.1, forward strand.
TCGAGCGCGGTGTTCGCACCCGTGACGTAGGTCTGGTGGTGCTTGTCGTGGTGCAGCTGCATGATCTTGCCGCTGATGTGCGGCTCGAGCGCTGCGTAGTCGTACGGCAGCTCCGGCAGGGTGTACTCAGCCATCTGAGGTCCTTTCGATCGGTGGTTGGCGGAACGGTGCTCCGCGGCTCACGAGAGCCGGGAACGGTCGGAGAGGGAGTGGAATTCCCGGTTGTGGTAGACCAGCGGCTCGCCGCGGTCGGTCCCGGTGGCGATGTCGAGCACCTCGGCCACGACGACCGTCGACGAGCCGATCTCGGTCGTCGAGCGGGGGCGGCAGCGCAGTGCGGTCGCGGCGGCGGGCAGGTACCGCTCACCGGTCGGCAGCGTGCCCCACATCGGGTCGTCGGCGGCGGGGCTGCCGGTCGCGGCGAACCGCTTGGCGAGGCCGACGCTGAGCGAGTCGACGAGGTGCACCACGAAGACCTCGGCGCCGAGCACGACACCGGCGGAGCCGGACTTCGTCGAGAGCGAGAAGACGAGGACGGGCGGGTCGACCGCGACGCTCGCGACGCTCGAGGCGGTCAGGCCCGTCGGACCGTCGGGCCCCTCGGCGGTGATGACCGCGACACCGGCGGGGTGTCCGCGGAAGGCGGCCTTGTACGCGTCGGCGATGGTGGCCGGGGTGTCGTCGGGCATGGCAGTCGTGGTGTTCCTCCGGGTGGGTCCGGCCGCGGCTGCGCGGCCACCTCCCAACGTAGGACCTCGACCGGGGTTCCGGTCAGCGATTCCCAGGTTCGTCCGATCCCGGGCGCGCCGGACGACCGGCTCAGTCGCGCTTGAGCATCACGACCGAGGCGGCCGCCGCGACGAGCATGAGCGCCGCCGCCACCGCGCCGGTGATCGTCACGCCGGAGTCGAACGCGGCACGGGCACTGTCGAGCAGTGCCTGCCCGGCGGTGCCACCGAGGTCCGCCGCCGCCGACACCGCGCCGCCGAGGGTCTCCTGCGCAGCCGTCCGCGCCGAGCCGGCGAGGGCGTCCGGCACCACCACGTGCGTCCGGTACGCGGTCGCCAGGATCGTCCCGAGCACGGCGGTGCCGAGCACGGCACCGATCTCGTACGCGGTCTCGGACACGGCCGACGCCGCACCGGCCTTGTCCGCGGGCGCCGTCGAGATGATGAGGTCGTTCGTGACGGTTTCCGACGCACCGATGCCGATGCCGAGCAGCACGAACGCGAACGCCAGCGCGACGATCGACGCGTGGTGTCCCAGGACCGAGACCATCGCGTACGCGGCGGCCGAGAACGTCAGGGAGACGGCGACGACCCACCGCGGGGCGACCCGGGCGACGATCGGCACGACGACGAGTCCGGCGACGATGGTGAGCACCGATCCGGGCACGAGCACCAGGCCGGACGTGAACGGGTCGAGCCCGGCGACCAGCTGCAGGTGCTGCGCGATGAAGAACAGGAACCCGGTGAGCGAGAACATCGCCGCCATGTTCATGAGCACGCTGCCCGTGAACGCGGTGCTCCGGAAGAGCCGGAGGTCGAGCATCGGGGTGCGGGAGCGGAGCTGCCGGCGGATGAAGGCGATGCCGCAGAGCACGCCGACCGCGAGGGCCGCGATCGCGAAGCCGCGTTCCTCCGGGTGCACGACCGACTTGATCGCCCAGGCGGTCGGGGCGAGGGTACCGAGCGACAGGAGCATGCTCGGGACGTCCACCGGACCGGGCTGCGGGTCGCGCGACTCCGGCACGGTGAACGGCACGGCCACGAGCATGACGACGAGGATCGGCACCGCGACGAGGAACACCGCACCCCAGTGGAAGTGCGCGAGCAGCACACCGCCGACGAGCGGGCCGAGGGCGTTGCCGGCCGCGAACATCGTCGACCAGACGGCGAGCGCCATGCGCCGCTCCCCCGCGTCGACGAAGACGTTGCGGATGATCGACAGCGTGGCGGGCATGAGCATCGCCCCGAAGACGCCCATAACGGCGCGGGCGGCCACGAGCATCCAGGCCTCGGTCGCGAAGGCCGCGGCGACGGAGAGCAGCGCGAAGCCGGTCGCACCGACGACGAGGATTCGGCGACGCCCGATGCGGTCGCCGATGCTGCCCATCACGACGAGCAGACCGGCGAGCACGAGCGGGTAGGCGTCGACGATCCAGAGCTGGGTCGTCGCGCTCGGGTCGAGGGCGCGCGCGATGGTCGGCAGCGCGAAGCTCAGCACGGTGTTGTCGACGGAGATGAGCAGCACCGGGAGCATCAGCACGGCGAGGGCCGCGAACCGTCGGGCGCGGCTGCCGGTGACGGCGGTGGCGACGGGGCTGGTGAGCAGAGCGGACACGGTGACTCCCTGGGGAACGAGCCGGACCAGGTCGACGGCGGACACTTTCGGTGGGGCAGACGAGACGGGACGCGGAAGTGGTCACGCGCCCCGTCAGGACTCCGTAAGTGTACCGTCTGGACGGTTGTGGTTGCAAGTGCAACCAACGGCCGGACGGGAGGCCCGTGGCGGCGTCGCCACGGGCCTCCCGTCCGGCTGCGCTCCCCCCGACGGGCCCGGGTCGCTCAGGCGGACTCGCGCACCAGCAACCGGTGGCGCACCGTGCGCTGCACGGTCGGGCCGGAGCGCGGCAGGTCGCCGGCGAGCATGCCGGTGGCCAGGTCGAGGGCCTCGCGCGCGACGGCGTCGAGGTCCACCGCGAGGGTCGTGAGGGTCGGGGCGACCAGCGTGCCGAGCGCGAGACCGTCGACACCGACCACGCGCACGTTCCCCGGCACGTCCGCCCCGGCGCGTCGGCAGGCGCCCAGGACCCCGAGCGCCATGAGGTCGTTGAAGGCGAGCACCGCGTCGACGCGACGGAACCGCTCGAGTGCCCTCGTCGTCATCGCCGCGCCGAACTCCGAGGTCGGGGCCTCGGCGATCGCGATCTCGGGCAGGTACCCGCGACGCCGGAGGGCCTCGAGCATGAGCCGACCACGACCGCTCGGTCGTCCGGTGTCCGACGCGTCGACGATCACCGGGTGCCGGACCCCCGTCTCCACCAGGTGGTCGGCGAGGTCCTCGACGGCCTGGGTCGGGTCGATCCGGACCGCCCCGCGGAGCACCTCGCCCGCGGGGTCGAGCTCCACCACCGGGACGGACCCCAGGTGCTCGACGAGCTCGGGCGCCCGGGCACCGAGGTAGCCGATCACCACGTCCGTCTGCACCCCGAGCGCCCGGACCGCGCGGTCGGAGTCGCCGGCGAGCCCGGCGTCGGCCAGCATGACGTCCCACCCGCGCCCGGCGGCGAGCCGGAGCACCGCAGCCGCGAGCTCCGGCGAGTAGGGGTTCCGCAGGTCGTCGACGACGAGCCCGAGCTGCCGGTCCCCGCCCGTGACGAGCCCCCGGCCGAAGCGCGACGGACGGTAGTCGAGCGCCGCGGCCGCCGCGAGCACGCGCTCCTTCGTCGCCGGGCTGATGCCGTACAGGCCGTTCACGGCCCGGGTGACCGTCTGACGGGAGACCCCGGCCGCGGCCGCGACGTCGTGGATCGTGGCGCGGGCCGGGGCCGGGCCGACGGTGCGGCTCAGGCGCGCAGGTCCAGCCACGCCACCTGCTCCGGGCTGAGCTCGACGGACAGCCCCGTCATCGAGGACCGTGCCTCGGCGATCGTGCGCGGTCCGAAGAGCGGGAAGGTCGGGAACGGCTGGTGCAGCACGTACGCCAGGGCGATCGCCGTCGCCGGGACGCCGTACTGCTCGCCGAGCTCCCGCGCGCGACGGAGGCGCTCGAAGTTGTCGTCCGAGTAGTAGCAACGCACCAGCTCGGCGTCGCTCGTGTCGTCCGGGGCGGCGCGACCCGTGAAGAACCCGCGGGCCTGCGACGACCACGGCAGCAGCGGGACCTGGCGCTCCTCGAGCCAGCGCTTCGACGACGGGTCGGTCGCGTGCTCGCAGCCGTCCCACGGCACGTCGTACGCCTCGGCCAGGCCGAAGTGGTTGCTGAGGACCTCGAAGCCGTGCTTGCCGTTCGCCGCCGCGTAGGCGTTCGCCTCGTCGAAGCGCGCCGGGGTCCAGTTCGAGCCGCCGAAGACGCGGATCCGGCCGGCACGGCGGTGCTCGTCGAGGACGTCGACGAACTCCCCGACGGGGACGTCCGGGTTGTCGCGGTGCATCATGTAGATGTCCGCGTGGTCGGTGCCCTGGCGCTCCAGGCTCTCCAGCAGCTGCCGGGTCAACGACTCCGGGTCGCAGTACGGGGTGTGCGCACCCTTCGTGATGACGACCACGTCGTCGCGGATGCCGCGGTTCTGGATCCACCGGCCGAGCCGCCCCTCGAGGACCCCGCCGCCGTAGATGTAGCCGGTGTCGAAGACGTTGCCGCCCTGCTCGACGAACATGTCGAAGATCGCGCTCGCGTGGGCGAGGTCGGGCTGGTTGTCGACGCCCATCACCAGGCGGGACATGCGCTTGCCGACGCCGGGGACCTCGCCGTAGCGCATCGGGGCGTCGTCGCGGACGCGCAGGGGTCGTCCGCTGACCGTCGGCACGTCGGCGGTCTCGGCCTCGAACGGGTAGCGCAGGCCGATCGCGGCGCGCCAGCGGTCGAGGGTGCGGGCGGTGGCGAGGGTCTCGTCGAGGGTCATCTGCGCGGCCTCGACCGCGCCCGACGCCAGCGCCGCCGTGGTCGCGTCGGCCTCGAGGGCGTAGGGCTGCGCGCCGGCGAAGGACAGCGTGCGGGGGTCCTCGTCGACGGTGTGCACGGTGATGCTCGGGTCGGCCGACAGCGTCCACGGGTCGGTCAGCACGATGCGCCCACGGGTGCCGTGCACGGTGACGGTGTTCTCGTCCTGCACGCGGACGCCGGTGCGGACGCTCGCGGTGGTGCCGTCGCGGTACGTCAGGTGCGCGACCGTCCACTCGTCGACGCCGGTCGGCCCGAGGGTGCCGGTGGCGGTCAGCTCGACGGGCTCGGCGACGGCGACGCCCGTGGCGGCCTGCACGACCGCGGCGGCCATGGTCACCGGGTACCCGCCGACGTCGAGGATCCCACCGCCCGCGGTGGCGACGTCGAACAGCCGACCGCTGCGCTCCCCGCTGCGGAACGCGAAGGACGCGTCGACGTGCACGACCTCACCCACGACGCCCTCGCGCACGAGGTCGAGCAGGGCCGCGGTCTGCGGGTGGAAGCGGTACATGTACGCCTCGACCAGCGGCAGTCCGGCCTGGCGTGCCGCGTCGACCAGGGCCATCGCGGTGCCGTGGTTCGGCGCGAGGGGCTTCTCGCAGAGCACGGCCTTGCCGGCGTCGAGGGCGCGGAGCACCAGGTCGGCGTGGCCGGTGTGCACGGTCGACACGTACACCGCGTCGACGGCGGCGTCGGCGAGCACGGCGTCGTACTCCCCCGCACGGACGTCGGCGAAGCCGTGGTCGACGGCCTCGTCGGCGAACGCCTGCGCCCGGTCGGTCGACGAGCTCCCGGTGGCCACGAGGGTGCCGGTGCTCGCGGGCAGCTGGGAGAGGAAGCGGCGGGCGATGCCGCCAGGGCCGAGGACGGCCCAGCCCGCTGCGGTCGGGGCCGGGGTCGCCGAGCCGTCCGTCCCGGTGCGGTCGTCGGGCGTGCTGGCGGGGGTCGCGGTCTGCGCTGACATGCGGATCCTGTTCCTGTCGTGAACCTTCACGGTCACGGCGACGCTAGCCGCGCGGATGCTGCCGGACAAGCCGTTCGTGAACGTTCACGGAACACCGCGGTCGTCACGGTCCGGACGGTTCCCTAGACTCGTCCGCATGGCAAGTGCCCGAGACCGTGTCCTGGACAGCTTCGTCGCCATCGTGTGCGAGGAGGGCGAGCGTCCGGCGACCCTCGACGCCGTCGCCGCGCGCGCCGGTGTCTCGAAGGGCGGACTGCTCTACCACTTCGGGTCGAAGGCCGCCCTGGTCGAGGGACTCTGCGAGCGGCTGTCCGACCTGTCCGCCATCGACGTGGACCGCATGCGCGACGCCGAGGACGGTGCCGCGCGGTACTTCGTGCGCAACTGCCTCTACGTCGGGAGCGAGCTCGACCTCGCCCTCCTCGCGGCCAGCCGGCTGCAGCAGGCCGGGTACGAGGAGGCCGGTCGCACCCTGGACGAGACCGAGAACGCATGGCTGGAGACCCTGGTCGACGCCCTCGGCGACGTCCCCACGGCACAGGCGGTCAAGCTGCTCGGCGACGGGCTCTACCACCAGGCGTCCCTCGGTGCGGCGATCGCCACCGACGTCCGCCCGAACCGCGGCACCGTCGACATGGACGCCCTGCTCGCGGTCGTCGACCGGCTCATCGCGACGCGGCCCGCTGCCTGACCTCGGCGTCTCCCGGCCGTCCGTGAACCGGTCCGCTCCTTCCTGGGGATAGACTGGTCACGATCCACCCGCTCGAACCGGAGGTACCACCGTGGGCCGCGTCATCGCCGCTTTCTTCTCGATCCTGCTGCTGCTGGTGTCGATGTACCTGTTCGGGTTCGCGTTCCAGGTGCAGTCGGGCCAGGCGTTCGTCTTCATGGGCGGCCTCGTCCTCATGAGCCTCTCGTTCTTCCTGCCGATCCACGTCTTCGGCAAGAAGTAACACCAGCCGTACCACGACGGCCCCGCACCTCACGACGAGATGCGGGGCCGTCGTCGTCGGTGCGGGCGCTGCGCGTCGCCCGAGCCGGCGGGCGGGCGGTTCGTGGTTTCGGCTGCTGCAGCACAACCAGAAGCACCTCGCGCCACGGAAATCGGTGGTGCAAGGTGCTTCGGGTTGTGCGGCGTGCTCGCGTCCGGCCTCCCGCGACCGAACCGGTCAGGCCATCTGGCGCAGGCTCCGGATCGACACGGCGGTGGCGACCGCGGCGTGCGCAGCCTCGGCGCCCTTGTCCTCCTTCGAGCCGGGCAGACCGGCGCGGTCGATGCCCTGCTGCTCGTCGTCCAGGGTCAGCACGCCGAACCCGACGGGCTTGCCGGTCTCGAGTGCGACGGTCGTCAGGCCGTCCGTCGCAGCGCTCGAGACGTACTCGAAGTGCGGCGTGCCCCCGCGGATGATCACCCCGAGGGCGACGACCGCGTCGAACCCGCTCTCGAGCGCGGCCTTGGCGACCACCGGCAGCTCGAAGCTCCCCGGCACCGGGACGACCTGCGCGGTGGCACCGAGGCGCTGCACCTCGCGTTGGGCTCCGGCAAGGAGACCCCCGGCGATCGTCTCGTGCCACTGCCCGGTCACGATCGCCACCCGGATCCCCGATCCGTCGACGTGGTCGCGCTCGGCGGCTCCTGCTCCGCTCATCGTGTCGTTCCCTCCTGGGGTGCGGACTCCGCCGCCGCCCGGTCTGCCGCGTCGAGCCACTCGACGAGCGCGGCGATGGTGATGACGGGCACGCCCTCGCGCGCCCCGAGTTCGACGAGACCCGGCAGACGCATCATCTCGCCGTCCTCGCCGACGATCTCGCAGATCGCCGCCGCGGGCCGGAGCCCGGCTGCGGTGACCAGTTCGATCGCGGCTTCGGTGTGCCCGGCACGTTCACGGACGCCGCCGGGTCGGGCCCGCAGCGGGACGACGTGTCCCGGGCGGTGCAGGTCGTCACGGACCGAGGTCGGGTCGGCGAGCACCCGCAGCGTGCGTGCCCGGTCGTGCGCGCTGATGCCGGTCGTGACCCCGACGGCGGCGTCGACGGTCACGGTGTAGGCGGTGCCGCGGACGTCCTCGTTGTGCGCGACCATCGGTGGGAGGTCGAGCGCGTCGGCGATCTCGGCGCTGACCGGGGCGCAGATGAACCCGGACGAGTGCGCGACCGTCCACGCGACCCACTCCGGACTGGCCGTCTCGGCGGCCAGGATCACGTCGCCCTCGTTCTCGCGGTGCTCGTCGTCGGCGACGATGACCGGGCGACCCGCGGCGATCGCCGCGACCGCGTCCTCGATGCTCGACAGGATCGGCCCGGCCGCCTGCTCGGCGTGCGGGACGTCGACGGCGCTCACCGGGCTTCCACGACGGGTGCGGTCGCGGCGTCGAGCCGGAGCATCCGGCGGACGTGCCGTGCGAGGACGTCGGTCTCGATGTTGACCCGGTCGCCGGGCACACGGGAGCCGAGCGTGGTGGCCTCGAGCGTCTCCGGGATGAGACTGACCTCGAACCAGGCGTCGGAGGGCGGGGTGTCCTCGGCGGAGACCGCACTGACCGTGAGCGAGACGCCGTCGATCGCGACGGAGCCCTTGTCGACGACGAGCGGGCTGAGGTCGGGGGCGAGCGAGAACCGGACACGCCGCCAGCCGTCACCGTCGGCGGTCTCGAGCACGGTGGCCGTGCCGTCGACGTGCCCCTGCACGATGTGGCCGCCGAGTCGGTCACCGACCGAGGCTGCGCGCTCGAGGTTCAGTCGGTCCCCCACGGTGAGCGCTCCGTGCGCGCTCATGTCGAGGGTCTGCTTCATGACGAAGGCGGTGAAGGTCTCGTCGGTCTGCTCGACCACGGTCAGGCAGACGCCGCTCGTGGCGATGGAGTCGCCGTGCCGCGCGTCGGCGACGATCTTCGGGCCGCGGACGGTGAGCGCGACGGAGTCGCCGTGCTGCTCGACGGCGGTGACGGTGCCGAGTTCCTCGATGATGCCGGTGAACACTGGTGTCCTCTCAACGGGACTCCGGGGGTGCTCGACGGTCGTCGGCATGGACGGACGGGCCGTGGCACCCCGCGTACGAGGGCACGTCCTGTCCGCCAGCGCTTCCTCCCGTCCGGACTCTCACCGTCGGTCCCGGAGTTCCGCCGGGTCAACATAGGCGGGGTTCGCACCCTGCGTCAGCTCGTGGACTGTCACCACCGGTTCGGACTTGCACCGACCCCGGAGCGCTTGCGTGACTGAAATGATACCCCACACGTCGGACGTCCGTCCGGGGTGTTGCGCCCGGTGACGGAGGAGCGGCCCGGGGCCGACCACGGGGCGGACGGGAGGCGCGTGGCGGAGGCGCGTCGAGCCTCCCGTCCGCCCTGGGGTGCGGTGCGCGACGGGCGCACCCGTCCTGACCGGCGTCAGCTCCGGCCGCGCACCAGCGCCACCGCCTGCCGCAGCGACAGGTCCGGCAGGTAGGCCCGCACGACCGCGACCCCGATCGCCGGGAGCGCCACCGGGTCCGGGTAGGCGAGCACGAGCGGGTGCAGCTCGGGGCCGAACTTCGCCTTGAAGCGCAGCAGCGAGCGGAAGCCGTAGACCGGCTCGAGCACGCCACCGACCAGGTCGAGCAGGTCCTGCACGCCCTCGCCGGCGGGGGCACCCTCGGCGGACTGCGCGAGCGGTGCCGCGGACAGGCTGAGCCGTTCGACACCGTCCTCCCGCATGCGCTGTGCGGCGCTGGCGACGAGGAACTCCATCGTGCCGTTCGGCGCGGCGGCCGTGCGGCGCATGACGTCGAGCGTCCACCCGACGACCCTGCCGGCGCGGTGGCTCGGCAGCCAGCTCGTGACCGCGAGGACGGTGCCCTCGGGGTCGAGTGCGACGAGCGTCCGGACGGCAGGGTCCCGCATCTCGTCGACACCGCCGAGCGTGAAGCCCATCTCGGGCAGCTCCCGCTCGGAGACCCACTCCTCGGAGATCGCCTCGATCTGCCGCACAGTCGCCGGGGGCAGGTCCTGCCACGAGGACCACAGTGCGGTGATGCCCTCGCGGTCCGCCTTGTTCACGGCGGTGCGGACGTCCTGCTTCTTCTTGCCGCTCGTGGTCCAGGTGCGGGGGTCGAGGTCGGCGTCCTCCGCGACCGGCAGCGTCTCCCAGCCCTGCGCGGTGAGCGTGCCGGCGGCCTCGGCGCCGATCCCGTAGAACACGGCCGTCCAGCCGTTGTCGTCGCACCACCGGGCGAAGTCGACCATCGCCGCGTCGCGCGCGTCCGGCCACCCGAAGGGACCACCGACCGTCACCGCGACCCGACCGTTGCGGCGGAAGGCCACGCCGGCGCGGCCGTCGTCGCTGAACCAGTACGCGTTGCCCTGCCAGGTCGTCATCCACCCGAAGGTGTCACCGCCGGCGGCCTCGAGCAGCGTCCGGGCGCGGAGCCGGCTCTCGCGCAGCCCGTCGGCGTCCGCGTCGGGTTCCACGGCGCCGGTCGGCCGGACGGCGGCGCCGGCGACGACCAGCCAGAGCACCGGTCCCGCGGCCCCGAGCACGAAGCGCAGTGCGGGGTCGAGGGTGGCCAGCCGGTCCCAGAACACCACGGGTGACAGCGGGCCGAGCGCGGCGACGACGAGCCGCAGCGGGTCTGCGACCGTCTCGCGGGTCGAGGCCGCGGTGACGAGCACGACGGTCGTCACGACGACGAGCGCGCCGAGGACGACGACGGCGAAGGTGACGACGCGTCGGCGTGCCGGCAGCACCGTGAAGGACCGGCGGAGCAGCACGAGCACGAGTGCGGTCGCGAGCGGGACGACGACCGACGCGATCACGGAGACGGTGACCACGAAGCGGTTCTCGGCGCCGTGCAGCTTCGCGGCCCCGGCGGGCAGGAGCCCGTACGTCACCGCGGCCGCGACGGCGAGCACCACGTCGACGACCACCGCGAGCCAGACCGCGAACCGGCTCCCCCGGAACAGCCCGAGTCCGGCGACGAGGAGCACGAGGAGCGGCGCGACCGCGAGCACGAGCGTCCACGGGTCGGTGGCCCGGTACGCCAGGAGTCCCCGGAGGCACTCGCCCGACGCACTGTCCGCGTGGCAGCCGTGGACCGGGGTGACCGGCCCGGTGCCGACGACGGCCGCGAGCGGGGCGAGGAGCCCGACCCGGGCGCGGGAGACGAGCGCGATGACCGGTCCGACCGCGGACACCAGGACGACGGTGCCGAGCAGGACGCGCGTCTCGCGGTGCGAGCTCCGGGTCCACCCGAGCCGGGCGGGACCGCGACGGAGCAGGTCACCGAGCAGCCAGCCCGCCGCGGTAGCGAGCGTGGCGTAGAGGTCGGAGGCGTGTCCGGCGTAGAGCAGCAGCGCGGCGACGACGGCCACGGCGTTGACGCGGATCCGTCGGCGCCAGAGCGGACCGGCGAAGGCGCTCGCGGTGACGATCGTCCCGACCAGCGCGGTCCAGGGATCGAAGCTCGTGGCGCGTCCGAGCAGCAGGCTCCCGACCTGGCGGCCGTCCTGGTCGACGAGCGCGGTCAGGGCGCCGAGACCCGTGCCGACGACGGTAGTCACGACGAACGCGAGCGCCGTCCTCCGGCCGCCCATGAGTCGCTCCGACGCCCCGACGAGCACGACGACCCCGGCGAGGGTGAGCACGAGTGCCAGCACCCCGGTGGTGACGGCGAAGACCCGGAAGGGCCCGAAGGGCACCGCGTCGAGGGTTCCGGTGCGCCCGACGACGCGGACGACGAGACCGGCGACCGAGGTGAGGAGCACGAGGACGAAGACGACGGCGGTGACCGGGTACCGCCGGACCGACCGCACGACACGCGACCACACGGCGGCCGCTCCTGATCCGATCCTGCTCACAGCGCACCGTCCTGTTGCGGGAGACCGAGGTGTGCCAGGACGACCGGCAGTCCGTGCGCGAGCACGTACCGGACGGTGTTCCAGTCGTGGGCCGATCCCGGCGACACGATGACCTGCGTCTGCATGCCCGCGCGGACCGCTGCTGCGTGCAGGGTCTCGGTCGACGCCCGGTAGGGGGCGTCCATCGAACCGTAACCGAAGACGGTGAGGTGGTCGTGGTACTGCCCGTGTGCCGCCATGATCGCGACCGGTGCCGCGGCGCGGTACGCCGCCGTCGAGCCGCCGAAGGCCAGCTCGGTGCTCGTGTGCGCGTTGCCCGTCACGGGGGCGAGCTCGCTCGAGATCGCGAGGGCGGTCCCGAACACGTCGGGGTGCTCGGTGGAGAACTGCATCGTGCAGGTCGCACCCTGGGAGAACCCGAGGATGCCCCAGGCTCCGGGGCCGGTGGCGACCGGCAGGTGGTGCTCGATCCAGTGCACCGTGTCGGTCATCACGTAGGTCGCGCTCCGGCCGAGGCGGCGGGAGTCGACGCACATCGGGTTGCGGTTCGGCGCCGCCAGCTGGTCCGGCGAGACGACGATCGGTGCGAGGCCGTGGTGCGCGGCGGCGTAGCGGTCGAGGAAGCTCCCGAGGTCGCCCGTCTGGAACATGTCGGCCGGCTGCCCGGGCTGCCCGGAGAGCGCGACGATGACGGGCAGCCGTGGCGGGTCGGCCACCTGCGCGGCCGGCGGGAGCCAGACCACCGCCTTGCGCGCCCGGAAGTGCGAAACCGTGCCGGGGATCTTCACGCTGATCGTCTCGCCCTTGGACGGCATGCCGGCCGGGGCGTGCCAGTCCGCCGCGTCCACCTCGAGGTGCGAGCCGGTACCGTCCACTGTCCGCAGGTCCCGCGTCGGGTAGGGGTTGGTGGCGACGGCCTGCTCGATGTTCTTGTAGAAGCCGAAGTCCACGTTGACGCCGAGACCCGCCGACAGCACGAGTGCACCGGCGGCGGCGACGGCGAGGACCCGCGCGAGCCACCCGCCCTGGACCGCCACGACGAGCAGCAGTGCCACACCGGCGAACGCGAAGGCGATCCACATCCGGGTGACGGGGGTGAACTGCACGCCGAAGTCGTCCTGCACGTCGCCGGTCCACCACACCGCGGCGAGGCCGACGGCGGCTCCGACCGCGGCTCCCCCGACGCGCACCGCGGCGCGGCGGAGTCGGTGTCGCTCCCGCCGCGGACCGATCAGCACCCATCCGGCGAGGACGGCTGCGATGACGTACACCGGGACGAGCAGACTGCTGCCGGTGATCGGGACGCGGAGGAGTTCGTGGAGCACGGGTTCATCGTGGCCCCGCACCACTGCCGCACAGCCTCGGAACCGCTTCCACTGCACACAGGTTGGGCACTGATCACTCCCAGGGATGCTCCAGTCCGTCCACAGTCGCGCCCGGTCGGCGGACACGGGTCGGAGGGGCGCCGCGGACGACGCCCCTCCGACCCCCTGGTGTCAGGCGGTGCGCTTGCGGAGCAGGAGCATGCCAGCGCCCAGGAGCAGGAGCAGGAACGCGATGCCCGCGGGGACCGTCTGCGAGCCGGCCCCGGTGTACGCGAGCCCGGGCTGCGCAGCCGCCGCAGGAGCGGTCGCCGTACCCGTCGATGCCGACACGGTCGGCCGGGAGGCACCGGTCGCCACGACCGCGCCGGCCGCGGTGACGTCCGTGGTCGCGACCGGGACGGTGGTCACGCCGGGCAGGGAGGTGCCGGGAGTGGTGCCGCCGGGCACGGTCGTGCCGGGGTCGGTGCCCGGGTCAGTTCCAGGGTCCGTGCCCGGGTCCGTGCCGGGGTCGGTACCCGGGTCCGTACCCGGGTCCGTTCCGGGGTCGGTACCCGGGTCTGTGCCGGGGTCGGTACCCGGGTCAGTACCCGGGTCCGTTCCGGGGTCGGTACCCGGGTCCGTGCCCGGGGTCGTGGTGCTGGTGCCGTCACCGACGATGCCGATGCCGTTCCCGCCGATCGTGATCGGCACGCTGATCACCGGGATGACCTGCGTCCCACCGAGCAGGCCGCCGTCACCGGAGGTCGTGCCACCCGCGGTCGGGGTCGTGCCCGAACCCGTGCCCGAGCCCGCGCCCGGGGTCGTGGTGCTGGTGCCGTCACCGACGATGCCGATGCCGTTCCCACCGATCGTGACCGGGACGGACACGACCGGGGCGACCTGCGTCCCGGAACCCACGCCGTCGTCACCCGACGTCGTGCCACCCGAGGTCGGGGCCGGAGCCGAGCCGGCGCCCGGATTGGTGCCGGTACCGGGCATCGAGGTGCTGGTGCCGTCACCGACGACGCCGATGCCGTTCCCACCGATCGTGATCGGCAGGTCGACGACCGGCGACACCTGCGTGCCACCCAGCACCGCGTCGTCACCCGACGTCGTGCCACCCGAGGTCGGGGCCGGAGCCGAGCCTGTACCGGCGGTCGGCGCCGTGCCCGTCGCGGACCCGTCACCGAGCACGCCGATGCCGTTGCCGCTGACGGTCACCGGGACGGACACCACCGGGGCGACCTGCGTCCCGGAGGCGATGCCGTCCGACCCGGACGTCACCGGCTCAGCGGCCGCTGCCGCCGGGCTGCTCGTCGCCGGGGCCGGAGCGGGCGCCGGGGCCGGAGCGGTCGCCGGAGCGGCTTCCGCATCACCGACGACCCCGACGGCGTTGCCGGAGACCGACACCGGAGCGGTGACGTCACCGACGACCTGGGTGCCCGACGCGACACCGTCCGAGCCGGACGTCGTCACAGCCGGAGACGCAGCCGGAGCGGGTGCCGGCGTCGGCGCGGTCGCAGCGGCGTCGCCCGCGACGGCGACCGCGTTCCCGGTCGCCTGGACCGGCGCCGTGACGACGGGTGCGACCTGGGTCCCGGAGGCGATGCCGTCCGAGCCCGAGGTGACCGGCGCCGGGGCCAGTGCAGGTGCCGTCGGGGCGGACGCGGCCGGAGCCGCCGGAGCCGGTGCGGCGGTGGAGACGGCGTCGCCGAGCACCCCGAGGGCGTTCCCGGAGACGGACACCGGCGCACTGATCGACGGTGCGACCTGGGTGCCGGACAGGAGGCCGTCGTCACCGGAGGTCGTGGCAGCGTTCGCCGCGCACGCCCCTCCGAGCGTCAGGCCGCCGACGAAGAGGGTGAACCAGAGCCCTCTCGAGACGTACTTGTTCATGGTCGTTCGTTCCTCTGCTGATCGAGATCTGTCGTCCGACCGCGATGGCGGTCGGGTGGTGCGTGCCTGCCGTGCCGGACAGGCGCACCGATCTCAGTCAGGAGCGACGTCGTGGTCGCCGACGACGGACGCGGGGACCACGTCGTCGGCGAGGTTGCCGCGCGACCCCGCGGCGAGGGAGAACCGGACACCGGACGTGCCGTCGAGTGCGACGGGCGCAGCGCCCGCGGACCCGGAGGAGGCACCGCCGGTGGTGCCCGAGACACCCGGGCCGGACGGGAGGCCGTCGTGGCCGTCACCGTCCGCCGGGACGCGGAGTGCTGCGCCGCCGACCGTCGCCGCGACCGGGGCGGCGGCACCGACGACGGTCGCGGCCGTGGAGCGGTCGGCGACGATGCCGCGGTCACGTGCCCCGTCGGCCGGTGCCGGAGCAGCGGCGGTCGCGACCAGCGCAGCGCGCGCGGCGTCCGGAGCAGCCGTGGCGGCGGTGGACGAGGCGGCAGCGGGTGCGCTCGGCCGGGTGTCCCCGGGGAGTCCGACCGAGCCACCCACCGGAGTCGGCGCGGTCTCCGGGACGGGCAGCGCGCCTCCCGGCAGGAGGGGCGGCAGGGCCGGCGTCACGGGGAGCGGCAGGAGGGGCGGGAGTGCGTCCTCGACCGGCGGGAGGACCTGCTCGACCGTCCCGGGCAGCGAGCCGACGGTCGACCCGACACCACCGACCACGTCGTCGACGATGCCGGTGACCGGTGCGGTCACGCTGCCGACGGTGTCGCCGCCGAGCAGGTCGCGGGTCACCGGGAGCGCACCGACCACGCCGTCGACGGCGTCGACGACGCCCGCCACGGGGCGGGCGTCGGAGACCGACTGCACCGTCTCGGTGACGGGCTGGAGGACGCCGGTGAGGGTGCCGGTGAGCGGCCGGGAGGCACTGCTCGCCTCGGTCGCCTCGCCGGCGGTCGTCGGCGTGGCCGGGACCGCGGCGGCGCCGGTCGGGAGGGGCGCCGGAGCCGGCGCAGTCTGCGGGACGGCGGGGACATGCTGCGGGGCCGGGGCCGGCTGCGGGGCCGGAGCCTGCTGGGCGGCCGGTGCCGCGGGGGCGGCCGGCGCGGCGTGCTGCACCGGCGGCGCGGCCGGGACCGGTCGCGCGGGAGCGGGAGCAGCCGGAACCGGCGCAGGAGCCGGAGCCACGGCGGGCGGAGCGACGGCCGTGCGGGCGGGGGCGACCGCACGGTCGACGACCTCGCGGACACCGTCCGCGGCGCCCTGCACCGTCCCACCGACTTCCTGGACCAGCCCGCCGACCAGCCCGCGTTGCTGGGGAGCACCCTCGGCCGCTGCGGCCGGACGGGCGCCGAGGAGCAGCGAGAGCAGCACGAGCGCAGCGGCGACACCGACGCCGACGCCGACGGTCCGGAGCAGCGCGCGCCAGGGGTCGCGCAACGGCTGGTCCATGCGCTCACCTCCTGATCTCGGCTGCGCACGTAGAGTGGTTGACCGGCACTGTACGCCGATCGATCCCGGACCGGAACCGGTCTCGGAAGGAATTCTCAGGAAAGGCCGCACGTGGTCTCGATCTTCTCCGCCCCGACGCGCAACCTCGACATCGTGACGCTGCACGAGATCCTCCGGCTCCGGCAGGACGTCTTCGTCGTCGAGCAGGAGTGCGCCTACCCGGACATCGACGGCCGCGACCTCGAGCCGGGCACGGTGCAGTTCTGGGCCGGTCAGGGCTCGGTCGACGCCACGCTCCGACTGCTGCGCGAGGACGACGGCACGGAGCGCATCGGTCGCGTCGCCACCGCCCGGCACGCCCGGTCGCAGGGGCTCGGAGCGCAGCTCATGGAAGCGGCGATCGCGGAGTCCCGCTCGTCGTCGATCGCGATCAACGCCCAGGCGCACCTCGAGCAGTGGTACGGCCGCTTCGGGTTCGTGCGGTCCGGTGACGACTTCCTCGAGGACGCCATCCCACACGTCCCGATGACGCGCACTCGCTAGTCGTCCTGCCGTCCGGATCCCGCGCGGGCGGGACGTGGTCGGTCCGGGCGGGGCCGGGCGCGGGCGTCGTCGGTCGGGGTCAGGCGCGCCAGCGCCGCAGCTCGTCGAACGACCGACCCTGGTGCGCCCGGTCCGCGACGAGCCGTTCGAAGACGATGTTCGTCTGCGTCGTCGCCACCGCCGGGTCCCCGCTCAGCTCGTCGGCGACGAAGTCCCGCAGCTGCTCGGTCGAGGTGCACGCGATGTGCACCAGGAAGTCCTTGTCACCGGCGAGGAACGAGACGTCCTGCACGACGGGCACCCGGAGCAGGCGCTTCGCGAAGTCGCGGAGCTCGTGCCGGGCCGCGGCGTGCACCCGGACGGACACCATCGCCTCGATCGCGAACCCGAGCCCGGCGACGTCGACGTCCGCCCGGTAGCCGCGGATGATCCCGGCGTCCTCGAGTGCCCGCACGCGCGTGAGGCAGGTGGACGGCGCGACCCCGACCGCAGCGGCCAACCGGTTGTTGGGGATCCGGGCATCGGCCGCGAGGGTCCAGAGGATGCGCTCGTCGACCTCGTCGAGGCGCGGCGCGGGGTCGGGGCGACGGACGGTTCGGTCGGACACGCCCCGAACGTTACCGCCGGAGGGCCCCGGCGTCGGGTCGCGGCACTCCGCGCCCGCGCTACATCGCCAGGGTCATCCCGACCACGGCCACCGTCATCGCGAAGACCTCACCGCTGCGGACGGCACGACGGTCCTCGCGCGCCCACTCGTACCGGAGCAGCCAGCCGCTGAACCCGCAGTAGCCGATCACCCCGGCGCCGAGCACCGCGGACAGCGCGATCCCGTGGCCGGCGTGCCCGTCGGCGAGACCGGCGGCGTGCCCCATCAGCAGCATGCCGGCCATGACGACCGAGGACAGCGCCCGGTGCACGTCCATCGGCTCCGCCCGGCGTCCGTCGGGGCGCCGGCGCCGCAGCACCGGCAGCGGCGCCAGCAGCAGCAGCGCGGTGGCGGCGAGCAGCGTCCACGACGGGCCGGCCTGCACGACGGGGAGCACCATCGCCACGAGCATCACGGCGGCGGGGACGATCACGGCGGGACGGGGCCGGTAGCGGTCCCCCACGATGCAGCACACCGACGCGAACTGCGGCACGACGAGCATCGCGTCGGCGACGGTCTCGTGCACGGCGGTCATGGCGAGCTGCGTCCGGGGTGGGTCCGGTCGGTCAGTCCTGGGCGCGGGCAGCGGCCTTGTCGGCGCGCTCCTGCTTCACGCGGGCGTTCTCGGCGTGCACCTCGGCCTGCGTCGCACGCTCGCGCACCAGCCACTCGGGCATCTCCTGCAGCAGCGCCTTGACCTCGGCGGTGGTCAGGGGCTCGTCGACGCCGGCACGCACGAGGCCGGAGATCGACACGCCGAGCTTCTGCGCGACGACCGGACGCGGGTGCGGCCCGTCGCGACGGAGTTCCTCGAGCCACGCCGGCGGCTGCGTGCGGAGCTCGTCGAAGGCGGTCCGGGTGACCGGCTCCGCGCGGAACGACTCCGGGGCTGCCGCCAGCAGGATGCCGAGCTTCTTCGCAGCCGTCTCGGGCTTCATCGTCTGTTCCTGCGCCATGCGTACCAGGGTACGGCCCCTACACTCGGTTGCATGACCGCGGCCCTCACCATCGCCTTCGTCCCGGGGGTCTCCCCCGCGAAGTGGGTCCGGGTCTGGCGGGAACGCTTCCCGGACGCCGAGCTCGGCCTGCTGCCGATCGGCCCGACCGAGGTCGACGAGGCACTCACCGGCGAGGCGGACATGGCCTTCGCGCGGATGCCCGTCGGCGCGCACCTCAACGCCATCCCGCTGTGGACCGAGACCGCCGTCGTCGCGATGCCGAAGGACGCACCCCTCGCCTCCTCCGACGTCGTGGCCGAGGCCGACCTGGACGGCGTGCACGTCGTCGACGCCGGCCCGGTGCCGGAGGACGTGACCGCTGCCCTCGACCTCGTCGAGGCGAACGTCGGCGTCGTCGTGCTCCCGCAGTCCCTCTTCCGCGCGGCCAGCCGCAAGGACCTCGTGGCGAAGCCGCTCGACGGCGCTGCGGGCACCCGGATCGCCCTCGTGTGGCGCGACGCCGACGCGTCCGACACGACCGAGGAGTTCATCGGCGTGGTCCGTGGCCGCACCGCCAACAGCTCGCGGAACGCCGCGGACCGCCCGGGAGGCGCGACGGACGCCGACGACAGCGGCTCGCGCGGTGCACGGGACGGCTCCGGAGCCGGCCGCGGCTCCGGCAGCGGAGTCCGCTCCGGCGGCGGCAAGGCCACCGCGAAGCAGAGCGCCGGCGGCAAGGCGGGCGGCAAGAACGCCCGCAAGCCGCGCGGGTCGGGACGACCGGGCACCCAGCGGCTCGGCAACGGCAAGCCGAAGCGCGGGTCCAAGGGCAACCGGTGACGGACACGCGGCTCGTCCCGATGCCGGCCACGCGCCTCCCGGCCTGGCTGGACCGCACGATGGCGGAGTACGTGGACTCGCGGATGCGGGCCGGCGAGACCCGCGAGCAGGCCGAGGCGAACAAGCAGCGGTCGCTCGACCAGTGGTTCCCGGACGGGGCGCCCCTGCCCGACCACTTCGTCTGGGACCTGGTCGACGACGAGGACACCGTCGTGGGCTACCTCTGGATCGGACCGTTCTCGCCGGGCAGCACCGAGTGGTGGGTCTTCGACGTCGAGGTCGAGGAACAGCACCGCCGCCGCGGCCACGCCCGTCGAGCGCTCGAGGCCGGACAGCGTGTCGCCCGCGAGCACGGCGCCGCGAGCATCGGGCTCAACGTGTTCGGGTACAACACCGGCGCGCAGGACCTGTACGCCTCCCTCGGCTACCGCGTCACGGCGACGCAGATGCAGCTCCCGCTCGACTGAGCAGGGTCGACGCGGGCCCGAGACGCCGTCCGCCTCGGCCGCGTCGTCGGGCTCGGTCTCCGTCAGGCCCAGACGCCGGACGTGCCGCGACGGTGACTGCCGAGGAGGTGCGTG
Organism: Curtobacterium sp. NPDC087080; assembly: GCF_044745105.1. NCBI lineage: Bacteria > Bacillati > Actinomycetota > Actinomycetes > Micrococcales > Microbacteriaceae > Curtobacterium > Curtobacterium sp. NPDC087080. Next base: position 309,054 of record NZ_JBIUZP010000003.1, read on the forward strand.
TCGACGATGCCGAGTGCCTCCATCAGGGCGTGCATCGTCGTGGGCCCGACGAACGCGAACCCGCGCTTCCGCAGGGCCTTCGACAGGGCCACGGACGCGTCGCTCGTCGTCGGGACCTCGGCGATCGTCCGCGGCGCCGGTGTCGCGTCCGGCCGGAAGGACCACACGAGGTCGGCGAGGCCGCCGTCGGCACGCAGGGCGATCGTCGCGTTCGCGTTCATGATCGTCGCGCGGATCTTCGCCCGGTTCCGGACGATGCCGGCGTCCCCCATCAGACGCTCGACGTCGTCGTCGCCGAAGGTCGCGACCACGTCCGGGTCGAAGTCCGCGAAGGCCGCTCGGAAGGCGGGGCGCTTGGCCAGGATCGTTCGCCAGGACAGTCCGGACTGGAAGGCCTCGAGCGACAGCCGCTCGAACACCCCCCGTTCGTCGCGGACCGGCATGCCCCACTCGGTGTCGTAGTACTCGCGGAGCATCGGGTCGGTCGCGGCCCAGACCGGACGTGCGAGGCCGTCCTCACCCGTCACCAGGCCGTCGGGGGTCGCCGTCGGGTCGTCGGGGGTCGCCGTCGAGTCGTCGCTCACCCGTCCATCCTGGCCGAACGCACCGACGACGCTGGTCACCCTTCGGTCTCGTCGCCCGTCATCGCGGCCTGGTCCATCCAGACGTACTCCCACCGGTGGCCGTCCGGGTCGGTGAAGCTGCGCTGGTACATGAACCCCAGGTCCGTCTCGGGGCGGTCCTCGTTCCCGCCGCTCGTGACGGCGGCGTCGACGATGCGGTGCACCTCGTCCTTCGAGGCTGCGCTCAGCGAGTTGATGACCTCGATCGTGCTCGGGTCGGCGATCGTCTTGTCCGTGAACTCACCGAACTTCGCGTGGGTGAGGAGCATCACGTACACGGTGCTGCTGACGACGATGCACGCGGCGGTCTCGTCGGTGAACTCCGGGTTCACCGTGTACCCGAGCGCCTCGTAGAAGCCGACTGCTCGGTCGAGGTCGGCGACCGGCAGGTTGATGAACACCATCTGTTCCACGGTGGTTCCCTTCGTCATCACCAACCTGGCCCTGCGGTGCGCGGTCCGCAACTGTCCGGGCCGCACGGGCACTGGAATGTCGTACGCTACGGCGGGGTCGACGGGGCGAGCGGTCTCGACAGCGCAGATCCCCGGGCCCCGCGCTGGCTGCAGGTAATCCGGGGATCACTTCCGACGGAGAACACTCCGCCGACATGTCGATGCTATTGACGGCCAGCCGCGGCCGTCAACCTGTCGATGAGCCATTCCTTGCACTCGCGGACATCGCATGCGGTGCGCATGCTCGCGGGTTGCTGCCGGCCCGCGCCGACGACGTCCTCGTGGTCGTTTACCAGCCCAGGACAGCGCAAAACCCCGGTCCCGCGCTGGCTGCAGGAAACTCCGGGGCTCACTTCCGGCCGAGCAGCACCCGACCGACATGTCAATGCTGGGCATGCCGAACGACACCGTCAAGCCCCATGGGCCTCCGGGGCGCCCGGTGTCCCCCAGAACGCTTGAAGTGGGAAGCGAGAACGGGCGTACCTGGTCGGATCGACCGACCAGGTACGCCCGTTCTCAGCAGGTGTGCCCGTTCCCGCAGGGGCGAGCTCAGACCCGCTCGCGCCCCTCGCCCGCGGCGCGCTGGTCGGCCTCGGCCTCGGCCTGGCCGACGATGTCCTCCGCCGGCACCGGGTTCAACCGGTCCCACAGGAAGAAGAGCAGCCCGCCGACGAGCAGCGACAACCCGACCCACAGGTTGATGTGGATGCCGCCGGTCTTCTCGGGGTCGGTGTCCCAGTGGACGATCCCGACGATGGTGGTGATCACGCCGTAGAGCACGAACAGGCCGCCGAGGATGCGGCGCAGGTCGAGTCGGCGGGTGGAGCGGACGAGGGCCGCCTGCTCCTCGGTGAGCTTCGTGGTGTCCTCACGCATGGGAGTACTCCTTCGGGTCCGGGCCTAGAGGAACGGCAGGTAGAGGGCGACGCAGAGCACGAGCGCGACGGTGCCGAGCAGCGCGGGCGAGCGGTACCAGGCGGTGTCCGTCGCGACGGCCCCGGCTGTCATGTCGATCTTGCCGACGCCGTACACGAGGCCGCCGAGCTCCGACACGTCCTTCGGCTTCGTGGCGAGCGAGACGAGCACGCCCACGACGAGCACCGTGACGAACGAGATGATCGCGCCGTACATCGTCTCCGCGGTCGCGGTCGAGAAGAGCGACGGGTTCACCAGGTAGGCGATCCAGGTGATCGTCGGCGTGACGATGCCGAGCACGTAGCCCCAGAGCGCGCCCTGGGTGGTCATCCGCTTCCAGAGCAGTCCGAGGATGAAGACGCCGAACAGCGGGGCGTTGAAGAACGAGAACAGCGTCTGCATGTAGGTCATGATGTTGCCGGCCTGCGCGGCGAGGAACGCCGTGCCGATGCCGACGACCACGCCGACGACCGTGACCCAGCGGCCGGTCTTCAGGTAGTGCAGGTCGGGCATGTTCGGCTTGATGTAGCGCTGCCAGATGTCGTACGTGAAGACGGTGTTGAACGAGGACACGTTCGCCGCCATGCCCGCCATGAACGAGGCGAGCAGACCCGTCACCGCGATGCCGAGCACACCGGTCGGCAGGTACATCTGGATGAGCTTCGGGATGGCGTCGTTGTAGGTCAGCTCCCCCGAGGCGAACTGGTTGCCCACGACGGCCGCGGCGATGAGACCCGGCACGACGACGATGAACGGGATGAAGAGCTTCGGGATCGCCGCGATGAGCGGGGTCCGGCGGGCGGCCGACATGTTCTTCGCCGAGAACGCACGCTGCACCTCGGTGAAGTTCGTCGTCCAGTAGCCGAAGGAGAGCACGAAACCGAGGCCGAGCACGATGGCGAGCCAGTTCGCCCCGATCGGGTTCGTCACGTCGCCGATGCCGGTGCCCGTCCAGGCCTGCAGGTGCTGCACGCCCTGGGTCTGCTTGATCGCCTCGGTCAGGCCACCCCAGCCGCCGACGCGGTGCAGGCCGACGATCGTCAGCGGCACGAGGCCGGCGATGATCACGAAGAACTGCATGACCTCGTTGTAGATCGCGCTGCTCAGGCCACCGAGGGTGATGTACGCGAGCACGAACGCGGCGGACACCAGGATGGCGAGCCACTCCGGCCAGCCGAGCATGGCCTCGATGACGATCGCCATCGCGTAGAGGTTGATGCCGGCGATGAGCACGTTCGACACCGCGAACGCGATCGAGTTCACCAGGTGCGGCGCCTTGCCGAAGCGGCGGAGCATGAACTCCGGCACCGACCGGACCTTGGACCCGTAGTAGAAGGGCATCATCACGAGGCCGAGGAACACCATCGCGGGCACGGCACCGATGAGGTAGTAGTGCAGCGTCGCCATGCCGATCTGCGCGCCGTTCGCCGCCATGCCGAGGATCTCGGTCGCACCGAGGTTCGCCGACACGAACGCCAGGCCGGTGATCCAGGCCGGCATCGAGCGGCCGGACAGGAAGAAGTCCATGCTCGTCCGCACCTGCTTGCGGGCGGTGAACCCGATGCCGATGACCACCGCGAAGTACACGATGATCATCAAGTAGTCGACCCAGCCCAGTTCGAGCCGGATCCCGTTGGTCGCCGCAGCGAGAACCATGCGATCTCCACATCAGTGTGTTGCAGTCGGCAACTGCGCCGACCCGAGCGGGAACGTTACACCGCGATGTGACCGTTCACACACCCGACGCATCCGTCGCCGTTGCCGCCGCCCCGTCGCTCGGTAGGCTCTCCCCCATGAGCGAGCCGGCCACCGACACCACGACACGCCCGCGGCGGATCCTCGTCCTGAACGGGCCCAACCTCGACATCCTCGGACGGCGCGACCCGGCCCAGTACGGCACGGTGTCGCTCGCCGAGCTCGAGGCCATCGTGCACACCGAGGCGGCGGTCCATGAGCTCGAGGCGGACTTCCGACAGACCAACCGCGAGGGCGAGCTCGTCGAGTGGCTCCACGAGGCGCTCGACGACTTCGTCGGGGTGGTCATCAACCCCGCCGCCTACGCGCACACCTCGGTCGCACTCCACGACGCGGTCGAGGCGCTGAGCGTCCCCGTCGTCGAGGTGCACCTGTCGAACACGTGGAAGCGCGAGCCGTTCCGGCACGTCGACCACGTCGCGACCGCGGCGACCGCGGTCATCGCCGGCGCGGGCGCCGACGGCTACCGCCTGGCGGTCGCCCACGTCGCGTCCCTGGTGGCCGACCCCACCGACTGACGGCCTGGAGGCGCGGCACCCGCCCGCCCCGCGCCTCCCGTCCGCCCCGTCCGGTCCGGATCCCTCCGGTCGCACGACTTGCCGCTCACCTTCTCCCACGACGGCAAGTCCTGCGACCTGGACGACCGCCGGCGGCACGTCGTGCGACCGGGGGCGCGGGGCGGCGGGCGTGCGGCGGCTAGAAGTCGGCGGGACGCCGGACGTCGTCGGCACCGACGGCGGCGAACCCGCCGCGGACGATCGGCAGCGCTCGCCGGACGGCCTGGTCGATGCGCAGCTCGAGGTCCACGCTCGCGATGTCGTAGCCGCCCTCGCGCTTGGTGAAGTCCCGTTCGTTGCCGAACACGCCGAGGGGCAGGGTCGTCGACTGGAAGAAGCCGAACAGCGGCCGCATCTGGTGCTCGACGAGGAGTGCGTGCCGGTCGCTGCCGCCCGTGGCGGTGAGGAGCACGGGGGTGTCGACCAGGTCGTACTGCCCGACCCAGTCGAAGAAGAGCTTGAAGGCACCGGAGTACGCCGCGCGGAACGCCGGGCTGCCGACGACGAGCACGTCCGCGGCCTCGACGGTCTCGAGTGCCCGGCGGGTCCCGGCCGACATCGCCTCGCGCGAGGGTGCGGCGCCGAGGTCCGCGAGCAGGGGCCCGATCTCGACCTGTGCGGTCCGGGCGTCGGGCAGGTCCTCCGCCAGGCGCGCCACCGTCGCCGCGACCAGGGTCGAGGTACGCGAGGGGTCCGATGGGCTGCCGCTGACGCCGACGACGAGTGCTCCGTCCATGCGGTCGATGCTCACACGTCGTCGGAGGGCCTGCCCGGGTGTGACGACTTGTGTCGCGGTCCAGCGCCCGCGGGTACCGTCCGGGTGATGCAGACGTTCCTGCCGTACGCCGACTTCCGCGCCTCGGCCGAGGTGCTCGACGACAAGCGGCTCGGGAAGCAGCGCGTCGAGACCCTGCAGGTGATGCGGGCACTGACCCTGCCGGACTACGGCTGGCAGCACCACCCGGTCGTCGCGATGTGGCGGGGGTACCGTCCGGCGCTCATGGCGTACCAGGACGCGACGTGCCGGGTGTGGCTCGAGCGCGGGCACGCGGACACCTGCCTGGAGAAGACGCTCGCCGACCTCGGCCTGGTGCCCGAGGACCTGGTGGCGTACGAGCGCGGCGAGTTCGCCGTCCCCGCGTGGAACACCGACCCGGCGGTGCACGAGTCGCACCGGTCGAAGCTCGTGCAGAAGGCACCGGAGCACTACCGACCGCTGTTCCCCGACGTGCCCGACGACCTGGACTACGTCTGGCCGGGTGTCCCGGAGCCGCCCGCGCCGACGCACTGACCCGAGGAGCGCGACGCCACCGCAGCCCGCCGTGGACTGACAGGGGGGTGTGGCGCCGGTCAGGGTCCGGCGCCACGTCCACGACGGGCGCGGTGGCCGCTCGGACACGACGACAGGGGATGTCGTGTCCGGCGCCGGACACGGTCAGGGGTACTGCGTCCGGTCAGGAGCACCGCGGGCCCCAGCGGGGGGACGGGGCGGCGCGGTGCTGGCCTCGGGTGATCCTCAGGGTCGTTCGGTGTCTCCTCGGTACCGGTCCGTCTCGCTGGGTGCGGGCATGGCTCGACGGAGTGCCGCGGTGCCGACCGTCGGGAGCAGGGCACTCACGACGGTGGCGAGTGCCCCCACCGTCGCGATGGCGCCGAGCGGGGCGGTGCCGAGGTCGTGCTGCGCGGCGAGGGCGAGCGCCACCACGGTCGCCGGAGCCGGCAGGAGCTGCACCGCACGGAAGGGGGCCTCCTGTCGGTGCCGGGTCGTGATCGCGTTCGCCATGACCCCATCGTGACGGAAGATCACTGTCCGCAGAAGGGGGGACACCACCCCAACTATGGAGTAGAACGTCTAGTACGCCCTCCCGAGGTCGCGGACGGCGGCGACCGACGCGGCGACCGCCTCCACCACCACGGGGACGTCCGCGTCGGTCAGGCCGGCGTCGAACGTGAGCCGGAGGGCCGTGCGTGCGGTGTCCTCCGGGAGTCCGAGCGCGGTGAGGACGTGGGAGGCCTCGGTGCTCCCCGCGGCACAGGCACTGCCCGACGAGGACACGACGTCACGCGCCTCGAGCTCGAGCAGCACGGTCTCGCCGTTGACCGCCGCCGGACCGCCAGGCACCCCCGGGAAGCAGAACGACGCGTGTCCCGGGAGCCGGCGCGTCCGGGTCCCCGACGATGCGGCTCCGGTCAGCACGGCACCGGGCACCGAGGCCAGCACCCCCTCGACGACGGCGTCCCTGGTCGTGGTCGCGCGGGCAGCGGCGACCTCCCGGGAGGCCTCGACGAGCGACACCGCGGTGGCGAGGGCGACGGCGCCCGCGACGTCCTCGGTGCCGGATCGCCGCCCCCGCTCCTGTCCCCCGCCGTGCAGCAGCGGCTCGAGCCGTACCCCGCCCCTCACGGCCAGGGCACCGGTGCCCTTCGGCGCGCCGAGCTTGTGCCCGGAGAACGAGATCGCGTCGACGCCGAGCAGGTCGAGGCCGAGGGGCAGCCACGGCGCGCTCTGCACGGCGTCGGTGTGGAACCGGGCGCCGACGCCGTGCGCGACCGCAGCGAGCGCCGGGAGGTCCTGCACGGTGCCGATCTCGTTGTCGGCGTGCGCCACCGAGACGAGCGTGGTGTCCGGACGGACGGCTCGCGCGAGTGCCTCGGGGGTGACCGTACCGTCGTGCTCGACCGGCACGAGCGTCACCGTGAAGCCGTGGTGCCGCTCCAGGTACCGGCAGCTCTCGAGCACCGCCTCGTGCTCGATCGCACTCGTGACGACGTGCCGCCCGCGGGGCGAGGCGAGCGCGATCCCCTTCACGGCGGCGTTCGCCCCCTCGGTGCCGCCGGTGGTCAGGACGACCTCACCGGGACGGCACCCGAGGAACCGGGCGATGGTCGCTCGGGCGTCGGCGAGCCCCCGTGCGGCCGCGTCGCCCACCCCGTGTGTGGAGGACGGGTTGCCGAAGACGCCGGTCAGGTACGGCCACATCGCCTCGAGCACCTCACGGCGGACCGGCGTGGTCGCGGCGCGGTCGAGGTAGAACACCGTGTCAGCCGCCGGTCACCCGGGCGCCGTCACCGGCGAGCGCAGCGGTGACGTCGATGTCGAGCCCGAGGTCGAGCGCCCGGGCCGAGTGGGTGAGCGCCCCGACCGACACCACGTCGACCCCGGTCCGCGCGATCGCGCCCACGGTCTCGAGCGACACCCCGCCGGAGGCCTCGACGAGCGCCCGGCCGGCGACCAGGCGCACCCCCTCGACGAGCTGCTCCGGCGTGAAGTTGTCGAGCATGATCGTGTCGACCCCGGCGGACACGACGGGTTCGACCTGGTCGAGCCGGTCCACCTCGACCTCGAGGTGGACGGTGTGCCCGAGCCGACCGCGGGCATCGCGGACGGCGTCGCCGATCGAGGTGCCGCCGGCGAGCAGCACGGCCAGGTGGTTGTCCTTGGCGAGGACGGCGTCGGACAGCGAGTTCCGGTGGTTGTGCCCACCACCGCAGCGCACGGCGTAGCGCTCGAGGGCGCGGAGGCCCGGCGTCGTCTTGCGGGTGTCGGCGACCCGCGTGCCGGTCCCCGCGACCGCCGCGACGTACTGCGCGGTGACGGTCGCGATGCCGGACATCCGCTGCACCAGGTTGAGCCCGACCCGTTCGGCGCGGAGCACCGAGCGCGCGGGCCCCTCCACGGTCGCCAGGACCTGCCCGGCCGCGAACGTCCGACCGTCGGACAGGTGCAGCTCGGTCCGCACGGCGGGGTCGACGGCCTGCATCACGGCGGCGAAGACCTCGCCGCCGGACAGCACGCCTGGCTCGCGGGCGGTCAGGGTCGCGGTCGCGCGGGCCTCGACGGGGATGAGGGTCTCGCTGGTGACGTCTCCCCACGGAGCGTCCTCCTCGAGCGCGGTCTCGATCACCCGGCGCAGGGCGTGCGGCGGGACGGCCCCGGGGTCGGACGGTCCGGCGGGCCGGACGCCGGACACGTGGTCGGACACGTCGTCGGTGTCGGTGGCGGGGACGGTGGCGGTCATGCGGGGACTCCCTGCTGGGCGTGGGCGGAACGGTCGGACGCGGCGGCGTGGACGGTCGGTGGGTGTCGGTCGCCGACGGCCCGGGACCACCCGACCGACACCGGCGCGGCGGGGTCGGTGTCCGGGTGGTCGGTCCGGGCGTGCGCGCCGCGGGACTCGGTGCGGGCCTCGGCGGCGAGCGCCGTGATCCGCGCGAGGTCGAGCAGGGCGCGGTCCTCGTGGTCCCGCACGGAGCGCGCCACCGGCGGCCGGAGCGCGGCGAGCGCGCGACGCGCGGCCGCCAGTCCGTCCGCGTCACGGAGCAGCCCGACCCGCTCCGTCATCTCGGTCTGCACCGCCTGCCGGAGGTGGGTGGCACGGTCGGGGCGGGGCGGGCCTCCAGGCAGTCGCTCGTCGTCCGTCCGGTGCCGGGTCGGGTCCGGTCCCGACGGCTCCGATCCCGACGGTTCCGGCCCGTCCGGTGCAGTCCCGTCCGGCCGGGAGGCACGGTGCGGGTCCGCCGCCACGCCCACCCGGTCGTCGGGCACGGTGTGCACCGGCAGGCCCGCGTCGCCGCGCAGGCGCAACCGGGCGGGTCGCGGCGTGTCGACGGCGTCGGCCGTGCGCACGCCGAACACGAGTCCCTCGAGCAGCGAGTTGGACGCGAGCCGGTTGGCGCCGTGGACGCCGGTGCAGGCGGCCTCGCCGACGGCGAGGAGTCCGGGGAGGCTGGTGCGGCCCTCGCTGTCGGTCGCGATCCCGCCCATCGCGTAGTGCGCGGCCGGGGCGACGGGGACGCCCTCGCGGGTCCAGTCGTAGCCGGCCGCACGGGTGGCGCGGGTGAGGCCGGGGAACCGCGTGACGAGCCGGTCCGCTCCGAGCCCCGTGGCGTCCAGGAGCACGGGGGTGCCGCCCTGGTCGCGGACGGCGGCCGCGATGCCACGGGCGACGACGTCGCGCGGCGCGAGTTCGGCGTCCGGGTGCACGGCGGTCATGAACCGTCGACCGGCCGCGTCGCGGAGGACGGCTCCCTCGCCGCGGACCGCCTCGGACAGGAGTCCGCCGTCGGGGACGGCCAGGCGGGTCGGGTGGAACTGGACGAACTCCAGGTCGGCGAGGACGGCACCGGCGCGCCAGGCGGCGGCGACCCCGTCGCCCGTGGCGACCAGCGGGTTCGTCGTCTCGCGGTACAGGTGGCCGGCGCCACCGGAGGCGAGCACGACCGTGTCCGCATCGATGCGTCGGGGCTCGCCGAACAGGTCGAGCACGTCGACGCCGACGACCGCGCCGTCCCGGACGACCAGGTCGGTGAGGCACGTCCGCTCGAGCACCGTCACGTGACGGCGGAGCAGGGCGGCGACCAGGGTGCGTTCGATCGCGGCACCGGTGGCGTCGCCGTCGGCGTGCACGACCCGCCAGCGGCCGTGGGCGGCCTCGCGCCCGCGGGCGAGGTCGTCGCCGTGGCGCTCGAGGGAGTCGGGATCCGTCGTCCGGTCGAACGGCACACCGAGCGCGAGTAGGTCGCGCACCCGGGCCGGCCCGTCGGCACAGAGCAGCGCGACGGCACGCGCGTCGGCGCTCCCGACGGCGGCGGTGTGGGTGTCGTGCTCGTGGAGCGCGACGGTGTCGTCGGCTCCGAGCGCGACGGCGACGCCGCCCTGCGCGGCGGCGGTGGCGCCGTCGGCGAGCGCGCCCTTCGTCACCAGTGTGACGTCGTGGCGGGCGCTGGCGCGGATCGCGGTGGTGAGCCCGGCGATGCCGGACCCGACGATGACGACGTGCACGGTGCGGTCCCCGTTCTCCGGTGTCCTCGGCCGCCGGTCCGTCAGCCCCGGGGCTTCGCGGCGAGCATGCGCTCGAGCGCGACCCTGGCGTCGGCCTGGACGTCGGCGGGGACCGTGATCTCGTTGAGGACCTCGCCGCGGACGAGTGCCTCGAGCACCCAGGCGAGGTAGCCCGGGTGGATCCGGTACATCGTCGAGCACGGGCAGACGACGGGGTCGAGGCACGTGATCCGGTGCTGCGGGTACTCGGCCGCGAGCCGGTTCACCATGTTGATCTCGGTGCCGATCGCGAACGACGTCGGTTCGGTGGCGGCCGCGACGGTGCGGCGGATGAGGTCGGTGCTGCCGGCGGCGTCCGCGGCGTCGACGACCGCCATCGGGCACTCGGGGTGCACGATGACCTGCACGCCCGGGTCCTCACGCCGGGCCTGCTCGATCTGCTCGACGGTGAACCGGCGGTGCACCGAGCAGAAGCCGTGCCAGAGGACCACCTGCGCGTCGAGCAGGGTCTGCTCGTCGTTGCCGCCGAGCGCCTTCCGGGGGTTCCACATCGGCATGCGGTCGGTGCTGATCCCCATGGCCTTCGCGGTGTTCCGGCCGAGGTGCTGGTCGGGGAAGAACAGCACGCGCTGCCCCCGCTCGAACGCCCACTCGAGCACGGTCGACGCGTTCGACGACGTGCAGACGATGCCGCCGTTCCGGCCGCAGAACGCCTTGAGGTCGGCGGCGGAGTTCATGTACGTGACGGGGATCACCGGCACGCGGCCGTCGGCGTCGGGCTCGGTGCCGTAGACGGCGGTGAGCTCGGCCCAGGCCGCCTCGACGCTGTCGATGTCGGCCATGTCCGCCATCGAGCAGCCCGCGGCGAGGTTCGGCAGGATCACGCGCTGGTCCTCGCGGGCGAGGACGTCCGCCGTCTCAGCCATGAAGTGCACCCCGCAGAACACGATGGCCTCGGCGTCGGGCTTGGTCAGGGCGGCGTTCGCGAGCTGGAACGAGTCGCCGAGGAAGTCGGCGTGTCGGACGACCTCGTCGCGCTGGTAGAAGTGCCCGAGCACCACGACGCGGTCCCCCAGGGTCGCCTTCGCCCGCTCGATGCGCGCGTGCAGCTCGTCGTCGCTCGCGGTCTTGTACTCGTCCGGGAGCTGTCCCTGTCGCGGCGCCGAGGTCGGGATGACGTCGGACATCGACGAACCCGGACCGTAGCCGGGGCGGGCGTCGAAGTCCCAGGTCGGCACCGCGAGGTCGGGCGTGCAGGTGCTGCCGTCGGCCTTGCCGTTGGAGATGAGCTCGATCGTGGTGGCGATGGACACTGTGGTTCCTATCGGTTCTGCGGGTGGTACGGCCGGGGGCGGGCGGGCTGCAGCGGGCCGTTGTCCGCGTAGGCCAGGTCGGGGTTCGAGCGGTACAGCCGAGCCGGGCGGTGCCGGTCGCCGCTCGTGGTCTCGTCCGTCGCGATGACGGCGTCGGACTGCGCGACCTGTCGGCGGAAGTTCGCCGGGTCGAGCGTGCGGCCGAGCACCGCCTCGTAGACGCCACGGAGCTCGGCGAGGGTGAACCGGTCGCCGAGGAACGCCTGCGCGATGCGCGAGTACGACATCTTGTTGCGCAGGCGCCACAGGGCGTACTCGACGATGCGGTCGTGGTCGAACGCGAGCGCGGGGTGCTCGTCGGCCAGGAACCACCGGACGTTCCAGTCGTCGGGGACGGACTCGGCCTCGTCCGGGTGCACGAGCGCCCAGTAGACGATCGACACGACCCGGCTCGGCGAGCGGTCGACGTCACCGAACGCGTAGAGCTGCTCGAGGTAGCGCGGCTGCACGTTCGTCGTCTCGCGGAGGCGCGCGGCGGCGGAGTCCTCGAGCCCCTCGTCCGGGCCGACCCAACCGCCCGGCAGCGCCCACGAGCCCTCGAAGGGGTCGGTCACGCGGCGCACCAACGGCATCCACAGCGCCGGAGCACCCGTGTCCGGGTGCGGGCGCAGGGCGACGATCACGGTGGAGACCGCGACGCGGATGCTGGTGGGATCTGTTCGTGTCATCATGACTCTAAGTGTTCGGGTTGCGATGACACTATCACCGTTCACGAGACCGGAACAGAGCCGTAACGTGTCCGGGACCACGCGTGCCTACAGTGACCGCATGACGACGGTGACGAGGGTGCACGCCGTGGTGTCCGGCTCGGTGCAGGGGGTCGGCTTCCGGTACTGGACCGCGCGCAAGGCAGACGGGCTGGAGCTCGACGGCTACGCCAGGAACCTGTTCGACGGGACGGTCGAGGTCGAGGCCGAGGGGCCGTCCGAGTCGGTCGAGGCGCTCCTGGCGTTCCTGCACACCGGCCCGCCGACGGCCACCGTGACCGAGGTCGCCCGGCGCGACGTCGTGCCGCACGGCGACGGCGACGGGTTCGCGATCCTGCGCTGACCACGCGCGGGGTCGGGTGTTCACGAGGACGACACACGGAAGCGGAATACTCGGATCCGTTCAGGCTGTTGCCTCGTCTGCGCAGTCCGTGCCGTCGTGCACGCCGTCACTCCCGTGCGCACCTTCACTCCGTCGTCACTCCCCCGTCACTCCCAGGAGCCCCGCATGACCCAGGCCGTCGATTCCGCCCCGCGCACCGGGAGCGTCTCGCAGCCCTCCGCCGGCGAGACCAGGCTCGTGATCGGGCTGCTGCTCGTCTCGGCGTTCGTCGTCATCCTCAACGAGACGATCATGGGCGTGGCGCTGCCGCGGCTCATGGAGGACCTCGACATCTCCGCGGCGACCGGGCAGTGGCTCACCACCGGCTTCCTGCTGACCATGGCCGTCGTGATCCCGATCACCGGGTTCCTGCTGCAGCGCTTCAGCACCCGGCAGGTGTTCATCACGGCGATGGCGCTCTTCTCGGTCGGCACGCTCGTCGCCCTGGCCGCCCCCGGCTTCCCCGTGCTGCTCGTCGGTCGCATCGTCCAGGCGAGCGGCACCGCGATCATGATGCCGCTGCTCATGACGACCGTCCTGAACCTGGTCGAGCCGGCCCACCGCGGCCGGATCATGGGCAACATCTCGATCGTGATCTCGGTCGCGCCCGCGGTCGGCCCGACGATCTCCGGCCTGATCCTCAATGCGTTCTCGTGGCGTTGGCTGTTCGGGTTCGTGCTGCCGATCGCGATCGCGGCGCTCGTGCTCGGCGTGCTCAAGGTCCGCAACGTGACCACGCCCCGACGTGCGCCGCTCGACGTCCTGTCGGTCGTGGTGTCCGCCGTGGCGTTCGGCGGGATCGTCTTCGGACTGTCCAGCTTCGGCGAGGCCGGCTCGACCGGTCCGCTCGTCCCCGTCCTCGCCCTGGTCGTGGGCTTCGCGGCGCTGGCGTTCTTCGTCGTCCGGCAGACCCGCCTGCAGCGCACCGACAGCGCCCTGCTCGACCTCCGCACCTTCCGCACGAAGGGCTTCACCGTCCCGATCGTGGCGATGGGCATCAGCTTCATGGCGATGTTCGGCACGCTGATCCTGCTGCCGATCTACCTCGAACGCGTGCTCGGGCTCGAGGTCCTGACCGTCGGGCTCCTGCTGCTGCCGGGCGGTCTGCTGATGGGGCTGCTCTCCCCCGTGGTCGGTCGCATCTACGACCGCCGCGGACCGCGGGTGCTGCTCGTCCCCGGATCGATCATCATCAGTGCCGTGCTCTGGGCGCTCTCCACGGTCGGAGTCGACACGAGCGTGTGGTTCGTCCTCGGTGCCCACGTCGTGCTGAGCATCGGCCTCGCGCTGACGTTCACGCCGCTCTTCACCGCCGCGCTCGGTGGCCTGCCGCCGAAGCTGTACTCGCACGGCAGCGCGGTGCTCGGCACGGCGCAGCAGCTGGCCGGTGCCGCGGGCACGGCGCTCTTCGTCACGCTCCTGACCATCGGTGCCGCGACGGCGGGCGCCGACGCGGACGCCGCCGGGGTGGCCGCAGCGACCGCCTCGGGCGTGCGGACCGCGTTCCTCGTCGGCGGTGTCATCTCGGTCGTCGGCATCCTGACGTCGGCGTTCGTCCGCCGCCCGGCCACGCCCGAGGGCGCCTCCGCCGGCGCCCCTGCGATGCACTGACCCGGGACACCACCGGACCGGGCCGCGGTCCGCGATGCCCCGTCGACGACGGCGTGGCATCGTGGACGGCATGCGGTCGACGGCGCGCGAGGTCAACTGGTCCGGCACGGTCACCTACTCGGCCGAACGGGTGGAACGGCCGTGCTCCCTCGAGGAAGCCGCCGACGTCGTCACGCGGTCACCCCGGGTGCACGGGCTCGGCACCCGCCACTCGTTCAACGACGTCGCCGACGCCCACGGAGTGCTGCTCGACCTGACCGGGCTCCCCACCGACCTGGTCGTGGACACCGCGGCCGGCACGGCCTCGATGGGTGCGGGCACCCGGTACGGGGTGGTCGCGCCGCGCCTCGACGCCGCCGGGGTCGCCCTGCACAACACCGGCTCGTTGCCGCACATCTCGCTGGGCGGCGCGATCGCCACGGGCACGCACGGCTCCGGCACGACGCTCGGGTCGCTCAGCACCGCCGTCCGGTCCTTCGAGCTCCTCGGCGCGGACGGTACGGTGCGGACGATCCGACGCGGGGACGACGACTTCGACGGCGCCGTGCTGCACCTCGGGCTGCTCGGTATCGTCACACGCGTCGAGGTCGACGTCGAACCGTCCTACCGGATGCGGCAGGACTCCTACGGACCGATCCCCTGGGACCGGTTCGTCGCGCACGTGGCCGACGTGCACGCCGCCGCCTACTCGGTGTGCTCGTACACCGTGTTCGGGGACGCGATCAGCGAGGTGCTGCTGAAGTCCCGCGTACCGGACGGGGCCGACGACGTCGACGTCCCGGAGGCACTGCTCGGCGCGCCCAGGCTGCCGGGACGTCCGGCGGACGGCCACGTCACGGCCCGCGACGGCACGGTGGGACCGTGGTGGGACCGGCTGCCGCACTTCCCGATCGACGCGGTGCCGAGCGTCGGGTCCGAGGTGCAGAGCGAGCACTTCGTCCCGCTGCGGCACGCGGCCGCCGCACTCGACGCCTTCCGCGGGCTCGCCGACCGCATCCAGCCGCACCTGCACGTCTGCGAGCTCCGGACGATGGCCGCCGACCCGTTCTGGCTCAGCCCCACCCAGGGCGAGGACGTGCTCTGCATCGCCTTCACCTGGCGGAAGCACCCGGAGGCCGTCGCAGCGCTGCTGCCGGACCTCGAGGCACGCCTCGCGCCCTTCGACGGGCGACCGCACTGGGGCAAGACGAGCTCGCTCGACGCCGACGCGGTCGAGGCACTCTGGCCGCGCCTGGCCGACTTCCGGCGGCTGGTGGCGGCGGCCGACCCGGAGCGGCGGTTCGCGTCCGCGTTCGGCGAGCGGGTCCTGCGGACCTGAGCCGCGCCTCCCGGCCGGATCCGCACGCTCCGCGGACCACGCGACGGGCGCGACCACCGATCACCCGACGGGCGTCACCGTCTTCGTCACGCCGTCCCAGTGGCGGACACCGCCGACCGTCAGGGTCTCGGGCAGCGGGGTCGCCCGGAGCGTCGCGACGGCGGCGGGCAGGTCCTCGTCGCGCACCCGACGGGCGAAGGAGACGTGCGGCGACCAGGCACCGGGCAGCGAGGTCTCCACGGCGTCCGGTGCGACCCGGTGGACCGCGGTGTGGAAGGCCGACAGCACCGGGTCCGCGACGACGGCCCGGACGAGCACGGACCGTCCGGCACCCGCGGGGAACAGCAGGAGACCGCCGAGCCGGAGCGTCGTCGGCACGGGTGCGTCGAAGCCCTGCGGGACCGGCAGCGCGTCGCCCGCGGCGAGCGTGACGTGCGGGTCGTTCGTCCCCGACCGGCCGAGGCTCGGCAGGTCGGCTGCCGTCAGGGCGTCCCACGCGGCGCGCACGGCGGCGTCGGAGTCGGGGTCGAGGACGAGTTCGATGCTGCGCACGCTCCGAGTCAACCAAGCCGCGCAGGGTCGCGCGCTCGCCACGCGGCGCCCGTGGACGGCGGCGGAGATGTAACACGGCGGAACGCATCGTGCGTGTCGCGCCGCGGGCAGCCACACTCGGAACCTGGCCGCGCAGCCCGCGGCACCCCACCGCACCGCCCGTGCACGCCGACGTCCGGGCCCGCCACGCCCGGTCCCGCGCCACCCGTCCGGGCACGTCCCCCACGAGGAGCACCCATGTCCGTAGCACCCGTCCTGCCCGAGAAGCCGAAGGGCAGGCGTCCCGTCGGCTGGATCATCGCCGCCGTGGTCGTCGTGGTCGCGATCGTCGTCGCCGTCGTCGTCGCGGCCGTCCGCTCCGGCGGGTCCGACGGCGCTGCCTCCGGTGACGGCGCCGGCAAGACCGTGACGATCGGTGTCGCCGACAAGTCGCTCGGCTACTGGAGCACCTACACGAAGCTCGCGAAGGACGAGCTCGGCGTCACGGTCAAGCTCACCAACTTCTCCGACTACTCGCTGCCGAACCCCGCGCTCAAGGACGGCCAGCTGGACATCAACCAGTTCCAGCACATCCAGTACCTGGCGGACTACAACGTCACCTCGAACGACGACCTGCAGCCGATCGGCTCCACCGCCGTGTACCCGCTGCCGCTGTACGCCACGGAGTACTCGAAGCCGAGCGAGCTGCCCGAGGGCGCGAAGGTCGCGATCCCGAACGACTCGATCAACCAGGCGCGTGCACTCCTCATCCTGCAGTCGGCGAAGCTGCTCGAACTCAAGGACGGCGGGTCCGCCTTCTCGACCACGACCGACATCGAGTCGTCCAAGGTCGACGTCCAGCCGCTCGACGCCTCGCAGACCGCGAACGCGCTGCAGCAGGGCTCCGTCGCCGCCGCCGTCGTGAACAACAACTTCGCCACCGCCGCGAAGCTCCCCACCAGCGACATCGTCTTCCAGGACGACCCGGCCAGCGCGAGCGCCGCCCCCTACGTGAACGTCTTCGCGGTCCGCGACGCCGACAAGGACAACGAGACGTACCTCGACCTGGCGAAGCTGTTCCAGGACGACGCCGTGCAGCAGGCCTTCAAGAAGGACCTGCCCGAGGCCGTCGCACGCGACGAGAGCGCCACGAAGCTCCAGGACGAGCTCGCGAAGGTCGAGCAGGACGCGAAGGCGGCCAAGCAGTAGTGCCCGCCCTCGTCGAACTCCGCGGCGTCTCGAAGCACTACCGCCGCGCCGACACCGGCGAGACCGTGGTGGCCGTCGAGGACGTCTCCCTGGACGTGCACCAGGGAGAGGTCCTCGGCGTCATCGGGTACTCCGGCGCCGGCAAGTCCACCCTGGTCCGCCTCGTCAACGCCCTCGAGCTGCCCTCGTCGGGCAGCGTCACGGTGGGTGGCCGGGAACTCACCGCGATCCCGGAGAAGGAACGGCGTCTGGCGCGTCGGAAGATCGGCATGATCTTCCAGCAGTTCAACCTGTTCCGCTCCCGCACCATCGCCGGGAACGTCGCGTACCCGCTCAAGGTCGCGGGGGTCGCGAAGGCCGAGCGCGACCGCCGCGTGGCCGAGCTCCTCGACTTCGTCGGGCTGCTCGAGCGCGCCCACGCCTTTCCCGAGCAGCTGTCCGGCGGGCAGAAGCAGCGCGTCGGCATCGCCCGTGCGCTCGCCTCGAACCCGGAGCTGCTGCTCGCCGACGAGGCCACGAGCGCCCTCGACCCGGACACCACCTCCGAGGTCCTCGCGCTCCTCCGTCGCGTCAACCGCGAGCTCGGCGTCACCATCGTCGTCATCACGCACGAGATGGACGCCGTCCGGCAGATCGCCGACCGCGTCGCCGTCATGGAGAACGGCCGCGTGGTCGAGGTCGGTGACGTCTACGACGTGTTCGCCTCGCCGCAGACGCAGGCGGCCCAGCGCTTCGTGCGCACGGCCCTGCACGACCGCCCGTCCGGCGAGCAGCTCGCCCGGCTGCGCCAGCACCACCGCGGCCGGCTGGTCACGGTGCAGATCACCGACGAGGTCGGCCTGCAGAACCGGATCGACGCCGCGTTCCGCACGGCAGGCGTGTCCGCCGAACTCGTGTTCGGCGGGGTCGGCGAGATCCGCGAACGCCGCATCGGCTCGCTCACCTACGAGCTCACCGCGGACGACCCCGCGGCCGTCGACCGCGCGCTCGGTGCCCTGCGCGACGGACGGATCACCGTCGACGAGGAGGCTGCAGCGTGAACGGCAACGGCTTCCAGAGCGTGATCGACACGTCCGACGTGTTCTTCGCCGCGATCCGCGACACCCTCGTGATGACCCTGGTCTCCCTGGTGTTCGCCGGTGTGATCGGCCTGGCGCTCGGACTGGTCCTGTACGCGACCCGTCCGGGCAACCTGCTCGGCAACCGGGCGGTCTACACGATCGTCAACGTGCTCGTGAACATCGTGCGCCCGATCCCGTTCGTGATCTTCCTGGCCGCGATCGCCCCGCTGTCCCGCGTCGCCGTGCAGACCACCATCGGCGTCCCCGCGGTGACCTTCGCGATCTCGCTCGCGGCGTCCTTCGCGGTGTCCCGGATCGTCGAGCAGAACCTGCTCGCGGTCGACCCCGGGGTGGTCGAGGCCGCACGGGCATCCGGTGCGCACCCGGTGTCGATCCTGCTGACGGTCCTCATCCCCGAGGGCGTCGGACCGCTCATCCTCGGCTACACGTTCATCTTCGTGGGCATCGTCGACATGACGGCGCAGGGTGCCCTGATCGGTGGCGGCGGCCTGGGCGAGTACGCGATCGTGTACGGCTCGCAGCGGTACGACTGGTGGATCGTCTACGTGTCGGTGGCGGCGATCGTGGTGATCGTCCAGCTCGGGCAGTTCATCGGCAACCGGCTCGCCAGGGCGACGCTGCGTCGCTGAGGCGTCCACACGACGGACGGGAGGCGGGGGGGGGCGCCGGGGCCCCCCCCCCCCCCCCCGGGGGGGGGGGGGGCGGGGCGCCCCGCCCCCCCCCCGGGGGGGGCGCGGCGGCGGCCCCCGGGGCCCCCCCGCCGGCCGCCGCGCGCCC
>NZ_JBIUZP010000003.1:328137-390780 GCF_044745105.1 Curtobacterium sp. NPDC087080
CACCCGGGTTGGGGTGGCCGCGGTGGGGTGGGGGGGGTTACACGGCCGCGGGGGGGGTTTTGTGGCGGGGGCTGGGTTCCTGTACCGGCCCCCCCCCCCCCCCCGGGCGGGGGGGGGGGGGGCCGGGGGCCCCCGCGCCTCCCGTCCGTCGTGGGTCCCGTTCCATCGCGCGGGGCCGCGTCGAGCGGGCACAATCCGTCACGCTCGGCACTGCTGACGACCGATCGCACCCGGCCGACGGCCGGGCCGCGGCATGTCTCGCCCGCTCGGCGGACCCGGCGCCCGCGGCTCCGTGCTCGGCAGGACGGTGCACGGCGGGCAGCGAGCGGGCACGATCCGTCACGCTCGATGCTGCCGACGACCGATCGCACCCGGTCGACGGTCGCGTCGCGGCATGTCTCGCCCGCTCGGCTGTCCCGTCGGTCGCGGCGAGCACCGCGGCTCGGCGGCGTCAGGCGGCGGGGGCCTCCGGGACCTCGACCGCCGCGGTCGCGACGCCGGGGTGCTCGTAGTGCGCGCGGACCAGGATCGGGCGGTGGTCGGAGATGCCCGCCGGCAGGGTCTCCACGCCGGCGATGTGCAGCCCGACACTCGTGGCGAAGTCGAAGTGGCCGGTGAACTTGCGGTAGCGCAGGTAGGTCGGCTGGTCCGAGAGCGACAGCGCGAAGCCGTGCTCCTCGATCTTGCGACGCAGGTTCGTCTGGAACCAGGGGTAGTTGAAGTCGCCGACCATGATGGCCGGCGCCTCGTCCGACAGGTCGCGGACGAACTGGTGCGCCGCCTCGATCTGCTTGCGCCGGAGGGAGTTCGTGGCCGTCAGCGGCGAGGCGTGGAACGAGGCCACGATCACCTCGTTGTCTGCCTCGGTGTCGCGGAGCCGCATCGCGATGAGCCGCTCGTGTGCGGGGGCGAGCACCCGGTCGTGCAGGGACTTCTGCAGCGAGTGGATGCTGAAGTCCTGCACCTCGAACCGGTCGTCGCGCTTGTAGATCGCGAGCCCGAGGCGGTTGGCCTTCGTCGACGCGGCGAGCGAGAGTCCGGCGACGTGCGGCGCGAGGTCGTTGCTGTCGCACTCCTGCACGCAGATGACGTCCGCCTGGGACGCCTCTGCCAGGGCGGCGAGCTCGCCGTTGGCGGTGTGCTCGCGGAGGTTGTAGCTGACGACGCGCAGCTCGGTGGGCTGCACGGCGGTGTCGCCTGCGATCGTCCCCTGCTGCTGTGGCCCGGCCATGCTGCCTTCCGTCCTGGGTGTCTCGGTCACCCTGCCGCGGCAACCGTACTCGGCTGTCGCGGACAGTTGCTGTGACCGTAGCGCACCCCGGGTTTCACGCGTGTGACCGTGTCGCGAACGGACAGCGGACGGCCGCCAGCCCCGCCGGCCCCGCCGGTCAGCGCGCCGGTCGCACCGTGTCCCCCGCGGTCCGGCTCATCAGGACGCCCTCGACACAGGCCACCACGAGGAGCACCGCGATCACCCAGAACGCCACGTCGTAGGGCCCGGTCCCACCGAGCCCGGCCGCCGCCCGGATCGCCACGGCCGCCACGGCCACCCCGAAGCCGGCCGCGACCTGCTGCAGCGTGGACGACAGCGTGTTCGCCGGGGTCATGTCGGCCTGCTCGACGTCCGCGAAGGCGATGGTGTTGTACGCCGTGAAGCCGACCGAGCGCGCGGCACCGCTCACCACGAGCAGCACGGCGAGCAGCCAGAACGGGGTGTCCTCGGTGAGGAACACCATCGCGACGACGCTCGCGGCCGCGATCGCGCTCGACACGACGATCACCGGCCGGTAGCCGAACCAGCGGAGGAACGGCGTCGTCATCGGCTTGATGCCGAGGTTGCCGACGAACACCCACAGCACCGCGGACCCGGCGAGCACCGCACTCCAGCCCCAGGCGTCCTGGAAGAGCAGCGGCAGCACGAACGGTACGGCCGACACAGCGAGCCGGAACAGGCTGCCGCCGGCGTGCGAGACGCGGAAGGTCTCGAGCCGGAAGGACTCCAGCCCCATGATCGGGTGCGGTGCCCGGCGGAAGTGCCGGACGGCGAGCCAGCAGCAGACGCCACCGACCACGCCCGACACGACGACCGCGACCAGGGGGATCTCGTCGAGCGCGAGCAGGGAGGCCATCACCACGAGCGAGCCGAGCCCCAGGCACGCGAGCAGTGACCCGCGCCAGTCGAACGGGACGCGCTCGTGTGCACGCTCCTGCGGCACGAGGACCAGCGCGGCGACGAAGGCGACGATCCCGAGCGGGATGTTGACGAGGAAGATCCAGTGCCAGCTGAGGGTGTCGACGAGCACCCCGCCGACGAACGGGGCGATGATCGGTGCCGCGAGTGCGGGCCAGGTGAGGATCGCGATGGCGGTGACGAGCTGCTCCCGCCCGGCGCTGCGCAGCACGACCAGGCGTCCGACGGGCACCATCAGCGCTCCCCCGAGGCCCTGCAGGATCCGCCAGAGCGTGAGTTCGACGAGCCCGGTCGACGCGGCGCACAGCGCGGACGCGACGGTGAAGAGCGCGATCGCCCCGGCAAAGACCGTGCGCGACCCGACACGGTCGGTCAGCCAGCCGCTGACCGGGATGAACACCGCGAGCGTGACGAGGTAGGCGGTGATGGCCACGCCGATCGCGGCGGAGTCGACGCCGAGGTCGCGCCCCATGGCCGGAGCGGCGGTCGCGAGGATCGTGCCGTCCAGGAGCTCCATGAAGAAGGTGCCCGCGACGAGCACGGCCACCGCCGTGCTGCCCCGTCGTCGTGTCGTCGCCGTCGTCGTCATCACCCCGAATGCTATGCCCGCTCGGTCCCGGCACCCGGGCCGGACGTTCTGCAGCGCACAATGAGGACGACGACATCGTTGCCCGCCGGCCCCCGGCACCGGGAACGTTGCCGCAGGACCGGAACGCACCAGCGCAGGAGGACCGATGACGACCACCCCCGCCGCCACCGCACGCACGCCGGGCACCGTCACGACGAAGGGCGCCGCCGACCCCGCCGCGCCGGTCGTCGGGCGCCACGTCCTCGACCACGCGCACCTCCCGGTGATGACGCTCCGCGAGTCCGCCCTCGCCCACAACACCGCCGTCATGCAGTCGTACGTCGACCGCCACGGGCTGCTGCTCGCCCCGCACATGAAGACGCACATGGCCCCGGCACTCGCCGACCGCCAGGTCCGTGCCGGCGCCTGGGGCGTCACCATCGCCTCGGTCCAGCAGGCCATGGTCGCGTGGGAACACGGGGTGCACCGGATCCTCGTCGCCAACGAGGTCCTCGACCCCGCCGGCCTCGCCTGGCTCGTATCCCGTCGGAGCGTCGACCCCGCCGCCGACGTGCTCTGCAACGTCGACTCCGTCGCCGGGGTCACGGCCGCGGCGAGCGCCGCCCGCTCCGTCGACGGCACCGTGCACGTGCTGGTCGAGGTCGGGTTCCCCGGCGGCCGCACCGGTGTCCGCTCGGCGGAACAGGCGCACGAGGTCGCCCGGGCCGCGCACGACGCCGGCCTCGTGCTCCGCGGGGTGACCGGGTACGAGGGCGGTCTGCCCGACGTCGACACCGCACGCGCCTGGGTCGCCGAGGTCCTCGCGATCGCCGGCGACGTGCGTCGTCTCGTCGCCGGCCGCACCCTGCTCAGCATGGGCGGCAGCGCCTGGTTCGACGGGGTGGTCGACGCCGTGCAGGACCGGCCGGACGACGTCGACGTGCTCCTGCGCTCGGGCGCCTACCTCACGCACGACGACGGCTTCTACGCCGAGCGCACGCCGTTCGGCCGCCGCCCCGAGGAGGGCTCGCTCCGTCCGGCGATCGAGGTGTGGGGCCGCGTCACCTCGCGCCCGGAGCCGGGCCGCGCGCTGGTCGCGGTCGGCAAGCGCGACGTGTCGTTCGACGAGGGTCTGCCGGTGGTGCGCGGGATCCGGCAGGGAGGCACGGCCCACGACCCGCAGGTCGTCCCACCACCCGGGGCGGTCACCGTCACCCGCCTCGACGACCAGCACTGCTACCTCGCCCTGACCGACGGCGCACCCGGGCTTACGCCCGGCGACGTCGTCGTGCTCGGCGTCTCGCACCCGTGCACGGTCTTCGACAAGTGGCGGCAGGTCCAGGTGCTCGCCGACGACGACACCGTCACCGAGACGATCGCGACGTGGTTCTGATGCCCGCCGACGACGAGCAGCAGCCGGCTCCGGCAGTGCCCGCGCGGAACGCCGCGCTGTCGCTGCGCCGGGGCCTGTCGCTCCTCGACCACGTGGCCGACCGCACCCGGAACGGCGCCGCGTCGGTGTCGCTCGGCGAGCTCGCGGCGATGCTCGGCACCGCGAAGTCGACGGTGCTGCGCCTGACCGCCCCGATGGTCGAGACGGACCTGCTCCGCCGCACCCCGGACGCCGGGTTCACCCTCGGGCTCGGTGCGCTGCTGCTCGGGCAGAGCTACCTCGAGGGCATCGACCTGCGCTCCGCGGCCGCACCGTTCATGCGACGCACCGCCGAGGCGACCGGGCTGACCTGCCACCTCGTCGTCCCGGACGGCACCGACATCGTCTACGTCGACAAGGTCGAGACCCGCGGCACGGTCCGGATGGGGTCGCGGATCGGGAACCGCCTGCCGATGCGCAACACCGCGTCCGGCAAGGCGATCGTGGCGTTCGGCGACCCGGGGCTCCTCGGCGCGGTGCTCGCCGTGCCCGCGACCGCGATGACCGACCAGTCCATCACCGACGACGGGCGGTGGCGGCAGGAGGTCGAGCGCACCCGTGCCCGCGGCTACGGGATCGACGACCGCGAGAACGAGCCCGGCATCCGCTGCGTCGCCGCGCCCGTGCTCGACCACGCCAACCAGGTCGTCGGCGCGATGAGCATCTCCGGCCTGGCGTCCCGCTTCCCGGCGGCGGCGGTCCGCGAGCTCGGGGACGGTGTCGTCCGGACCGCGCTCGAGATCTCGGTCGCCCTCGGGTCCTCGTCCGCACAGCTCGCCCTGCGTCGCACGGCACAGGGTGGGGCGGCCCGGTGACCGCGCGGGCGGGGGTGCTCACCCTCGGCGAGACGATGCTGCTGCTCGCCGGCCCCGGCATCGGCGAGGTGCGCGACCTCGACCACATGCGCGTCGACACCGGCGGGGCCGAGAGCA
Organism: Curtobacterium sp. NPDC087080; assembly: GCF_044745105.1. Classification (NCBI taxonomy): domain Bacteria; kingdom Bacillati; phylum Actinomycetota; class Actinomycetes; order Micrococcales; family Microbacteriaceae; genus Curtobacterium; species Curtobacterium sp. NPDC087080. The sequence goes on from NZ_JBIUZP010000003.1 coordinate 333,261, forward strand.
ACGTCGCGATCGGCCTCGCCCGGGCGGGCGTCCCGGCGACGTGGGTCGGCCGGGTGGGGGCGGACCCCGCGGGCGAACGGGTCCTGCGGGACGTCCGACAGGCCGGCGTCGACGTCGTCGCGACCGTCGACCCGGAGCGGTCGACCGGGCTCATGATGAAGGAGCGGCTGCAGGACGGTCGGACCCGCGTGACCTACCACCGCCGGCACTCCGCGGGCTCGGCGCTCGTGCCCGAGGACGTCCCGGCCGGGCTCGTCGAGCAGTCGGCGCTCGTCCACGTCAGCGGCATCACGCTCGCGCTCTCGGAGTCCGCCCGTCGGACCGTCACCGCGGTGCTCGACCGCGCCGAGGCCGCCGGGGTGCCGGTGTCCTTCGACGTGAACCACCGGCAGAAGCTGCTGGACGCCGCGGTCGCCCGGGAGCACTACCGCGCGGTCGCCGCCCGCGCCGCCGTGGTGTTCGCCGGCGACGACGAGGCCAGGATCCTGCTCGGTGCCCAGGACGGCACCGGAGACGACGGGGACACCCCGCCCACGTCCGACGAGGACCTCGCCCGGGGGGTCGCCGACCTGGCCCGTGGTCGGGCGGTGGTGAAGCTCGGCTCGCGCGGTGCCGTCTCGGTCGTCGACGGGCGGACGACCCGACGCGCGGCGACCCCGGTCCGTGTCGTCGACCCGGTCGGTGCCGGTGACGCGTTCGTGGCGGCCTGGCTCGCGGCGACGCTCACGGGCGCCGACACCGACACCGCGCTCGACCGCGCCGCCGACGCCGGGGCGCTCGCCTGCACGGTCCCGGGTGACTGGCGACTGCCGGGCCCGGGAGCCACGACCCACACCGACACCGACACCGACACCGACACCGACGACCCTGCTGCTGCCGTGCACGACCACGTCGAGCGCTGACCACACCGACCGACCGACCCGAGGAGCCCAGCCCGTGCGCACCCACCACACGTCCACCGGCAGCAGCACGCCGACGCCCGACCACGGCGTCCGGCACCGCGCGGGCCCCGCCGTCGCGATCCTCCGCGGCGGCACCGGCGAACACGTCGAGGCGGTCGTCGACGCCCTGGTCGGCGCCGGTGTGCGGGCGATCGAGCTCACCACGAACACACCGCGCTGGCGGGAGGGCACCGCCTGGACCGCGCGACGGTTCGGTGACGGGGTGTCCGTCGGCGTGGGCACCGTGCTGGAGCCCGAGCAGGTCGACGAGGCGGCCGACCTGGGAGCCTCCTTCGTCGTCAGCCCGCACCTCGACCCGGCGATCGGCGAGCGGGCCCACGAACGCGGCCTCGGGTGGTACCCCGGCGCGGCGACCCCGACCGAGATCGTGCGTGCGTGGCGGCTCGGAGCCCGGGCGGTGAAGGTGTTCCCGGCGGCGCAGCTCGGCGGCCCGGCGTTCCTGCGGCAGGTGCTCGCCCCGCTCGACTTCGTCGACGTCGTGCCGACCGGTGGGATCGGGGTCGACGACGCCCCCGAGTACCTGGCGGCCGGAGCGGTCGCGGTCGGACTCGGCTCCCCCCTGGTCGGCGACGCCCTCAGGACCGGGGACACGGACGCCGTGCGGTCCCGTGGCGAGCGCCTCCTCGCGGGACTCGCCCGGTGACCGCCGACCCGGACGCCGGCGCGCCGGTCCTGCTGCGCGGCGGGTCGGTCGTCGGCCCGGACGGGCTGCACCGTGCCGACGTGCTCGTCGAGGGCGGCCGGATCGCCGCGGTCGGATCGGGACCGTCCGCGCCCGACGACGTCCGCACGGTCGACTGCGGTGGGCGTGCCGTGCTCGCCGGGGCCGTCGACGCGCACTCGCACGCCGGGTCGCGCGTCTTCGACGAGGACGTCCAGCTCGCGCTGCTCCGCCAGGGCGTCACGACGATCGTCACCGGCCAGGACGGCGTCGGCCCGGCCCCGGGCGACGGCACGTGGGCGGGGCGGTACTTCGCGGCGATCGACGGTCCGCACCCCCGGTACCGCGGCGGCGGCATCGCCGGCCTGCTGGCGACGTACGACGGCTCGACGCCCGTGAACGTCGCAACCCTCGTGCCGGCGGGGACGGTCCGGCACGAGGTGCTCGGCGACGAGGACCGCCCCGCGAGCGCCGAGGAGACCGACGCCGTGCGCGCGCTCGTCCGCCGCGGGCTCGCCGAGGGAGCGCTCGGTCTCGCCACCGGGCTCGACTACGTGCCGGGGCTGTACGCCGACACCGCCGAGCTCGCGGCGCTCTGCGCGGAGGTCGCGGCCGTCGACGGGATCTACGTCTCGCACGTCCGCGGCGGCTACGAGGCGAACCTGGGCGAGGGACTCGACGAGGTCGCCGCGATCGTCCGGTCGAGCGGGGTCCGGGCGCACGTTTCACACCTGCACGCCCCCGTCGACACCGCCCTCGGCCTGCTCGACGACCTGGCGGCGGACGGGATCCCCCTGACGTTCGACAGCTACCCGTACTCGCGCGGCTGCACCATCCTGTCGATGCTGCTGCTCCCCGCCGCGCTCGCGCGACCCGGCACCGACGACCTGGCCCGCGCGGTCGCCGACGACGCCGGGCGTCACCGGGTCTTGGCAGCCGTCCTCGAACGGGTCACCGCGCGGCCCGACCTCGGGCCGGGGTGGGCCGACCAGGTCACCCTGTCGCACGTGCCGTCACCCGCGCACCACGACCTGCAGGGCAGGACCCTGACCGACGCGGCCGCCGCCCGACGCACCGAGCCCGTCGAGCTGGCGATCGACCTGCTCGTCGCCTCCGCGCTGCAGGTGACGGCGATCATGCGGGTCCCGCACCCCCGGTCTCCCGCCGACCTCGCACCGCTCGTGCGGCACCCCGGGCACACCGCGGGCTCGGACGGCATCCACGTCGGCACGCACCCGCACCCTCGCGCAGCAGGCACGGTCGCGCGGTACCTCGGCGACTTCGTGCGCGCCGGGCTGCTCTCCTGGTCGGAGGCGCAGCGGCACCTGTCCACCACCGCCGTCGAGCAGCTGCGGCTCGGCGACCGCGGGGTGGTCCGTGCCGGTGCGGTCGCCGACCTCGCGGTGGTCGACCCCGAGCGGGTGTCGGCACGCTCGACCTACGACGACCCGACGGCCACCGCGGTCGGGACGGACGACGTGCTGGTCGCCGGCATCGCGGTGCTCCGAGACGGGCGTCTGACCGGCGCGACCCCGGGCACCGGGATCCGGCGCGCGGGCACGAGCGCACCTCAGGAGGACGGGCCCGCGTGAGGTTCCGCTCAGGGACCGGGACGCCGGCGTCCGGTCAGGAGGCGCTGGGCAGCACCGCGACGACGTCGATCTCGACGAGGATCCCGGCCAGGTGGGACTGCACGGTCGTGCGGACCGGGTACGGCTCCGAGAAGTGCTTCGCGTACTCCTCGTTGAAGGCCGCGAAGTCGCGGTCCGAGTGCTCGAGGTGGACCGTCGACTTCACGACGTCGTCGAGGGTCGCGCCGTGCTCGGCGAGGACGGCGGCCACGTTGGCCAGCACCTGGGCGGTCTGACCGGCGACGTCCTCCGCCGTCTCCCCGGTCGCCGGGTCCTGCGGGCCGAACCCGGCGGTGTACAGGAACCCGTTCGCCACGATGCCCTGGCTGTACGGGCCGGCCGGGGCCGGGGCGTTCTCGGTGACGATGGCGGTCTTCGGCACGGTGGCTCCTCGTGGGTCGTGGGTCGTGGGACTCGGGACGTGACCTGCCCACGACGGTCCGCAGCGAGCGTGCTCGTCCGTCGGGCAGGAGCCCCCAGGCTAGGACCGGCCACGCGACGGTGGCCGAGCACCCGCCGGAGTCGTTCCGGTCTGCAGAACGGGTGACGCGCCTCCCGTCCGGTGCGGTGTGGCCGCGTACCCCCCGTGCCGGAGGGTGCCAGGCGCCGGTCGGTACGATCTGGACGTGCCCACCACGAGCCCTGCGCCCGTCGGAGCGGGCCGGTGAGCCGCACCGACGGCGCCGTCACCGGGACGCTCGCGAACGGTCGACGACGCGTCGTCGACCTGGCGACGAGCCTGCCCGTGTGGGCCGCGGTGCTCGTGGTCTGGGGTGGCGGACGTCTCGTGTCCACAGTCTGGCTGGCGCTCGCCTACCCGCTGATGGCGCGGCAGATGCCGGACAACGCCATCTGGGGGAACGAGCACGGCTTCGGGTCGTTCCTCACCGCCTGGGACGGGCAGTACTACGAGCAGATCTCGGTGCACGGCTACCCGACCGCGTTGCCCCTCGACGCCGCCGGGCACGTCGCCCAGAACGCCTGGGCCTTCCTGCCGGCGTTCCCCTTCGCCATCCGGATGCTCACGGCCTCCACCGGTGTGCCCTTCACGGTGGGGGCACCGCTGGTGGCCCTGGCCGCCGGGCTCGTCGCGACGTTCCTCCTGCACCGACTGGTGAGCGACCGTGCCGGGAACGCGGCGGGCATGTGGGCGGTCTTCTTCTTCACGTGCGGTCCGCTGTCGTTCCTGCTCCAGGTCGGCTACGCGGAGAGCACCTTCCTGGCGCTGACGTTCGGCGCGCTGCTCGCCCTCGAACGCCGCCGCTACGGCCTCCTGACGGTGCTCGGGGTCGTCGCGGCGTTCACCCGTCCCGGAGCGCTCGCACTGCCGCTCCTGCTCGGGGTCGTCGCCCTCGTCCGCTGGCTCCGGGCCAGGCGGGCCGCATCGGGCACGGGCGTGCGGTCCCTCGACGCCTTCCCGGTGGCGGAACGCGTCCGGGTCGTCGTCGCCGGCGTGGTGATGGCCGCGGCAGGGCTGGCGTGGCCGGTCGTCGCCGCGCACGTCACGGGACGGCCGGACGCCTACCTCGAGACCGAGATGTCCTGGTGGGTCAACTTCATCGGACGCGTCGAGTTCACGCCGATGACGCCCTGGTTCCTCATCGCGGGCCGGTGGCTCGGGGTCGGCGGGGTACTCATCGTGGTCTTCCTGCTCGTGGCGTACCCGGTCTGGCTGCTGCGTCGCTCGACCCGTGCGCTCGGCTCCACGACGGTGCTGTACTCCGCCGCGTACGCGCTCTACGTCTTCGCGGTGTCGCTGCCGATGGCGTCGACCCCGCGGCTCCTCATGCCGCTCGCGCCGCTGTTCGGCTCCCCCGAGCTCGTCGCCCGGCCCTGGATGCGCTGGACGTTCGTGAGCTGCGCGCTGCTCGGGCAGCCGGTGCTCGTCGCCGTGCTCTGGCTGCTCGGCCCGCCCTGACCCCGGCGGTACGCTCGCGGCACGCTCGTGGCACGCCCGCGGCACGCAACGTCGGCGGTTCCTCGCAGGGGTCTAGTGCTGCGAGCAACCGCCGACGTTGCGTGTTGCGGAAGGGGGACGGGCTAGAGCTCGACGGTTCCGTGGTGGCCGGTGTCGGGCTGGCTCTGCTTGCCGATCGCGGCCTTGAGCGTCTGCACGAGGCTGCCGACCGGGCCGGTGTCCTGCGTCCAGTACTCGACCGAGTCGCCCTCGACGGTGAGGAGTCGGATGGTCGGGTCCTGCCGGCCGTCCGGGAACCACGCCTCGGCGAACGGGGACCAGAGTTCGTCGATGACGGACTCGTCGCGGGTGACCGTCGCCGTGCCCGCGATCGACAGGTACCCGCCCTGCGACTCGATGGCGACGTTGACGTGCGGGTTCCGCGCGATGTCCTCCACCTTCTCGCTGCCGTCCTGCACCAGGAAGCGCAGGGTCCCGTTGAACGCCTTGTCCTGCACGGCGAGGGGTCGGGCGTGCAGGTTGCCGTCGTCGCTGACGGTGGTGAGCAGGGCGGTTCGGGCGCCGTGGACGATGTCCGAGATGGCTGCGCGGTGGTCTGCCTGCGTGTCGGTCATGATGCTCCTGTTCGTCGTGCGCCCCGTTGTGCTCGACGTCCGGCCGGGCACTGCCCGGGCGCGTTCCGTTCCCGCCAGTGTGCCCCTCGTCGCTGGGACCTGCCCGCGGCGGCACGAGCGGCAGCGGCGTGGTTCAGGCGGCGGGCTCGTCGTGGCGGGCGAGAACGGGCGTACGTGGCGAGAACGGGCGAACCTGGCCTTCCGGGAACAGGAGGTACGCCCGGAACGATCAGGTACCGCGGTCGTCATGGGAAGGAACGGGCACGAGCACACTCCGCCCCACCGCTCAGCGCCGCGCCGCGGCGCGAGCGGCAGCGGCGTGGGTCAGGCGGCGGGCTCGCGGATCGTCGTCTCGACGTCGACGACCTGCGGGACGCGCGGCATCGACGCGAAGCCGAACGCGACGGGCGGGTCGAGCGGGGCCAGGGACCCCAGCGGCTCCCCCGCCCACGACCCCGTGACGGCGGTGACGTCGTGCGCCCCGGTCACGCCGTAGTACTCGCGGCGGCCACCTCCTGCGGTCCCGGCCGTGCCCGCGCCGGGAGCGACCAGTCGTGCGACCGGGTCGATCACGCTGAGCCACCGGGGGTCGCGGGCGATCGGCTTCGGCACGATGCGGAGCACCCGTCCGAGCGGCGAGATGGCTCCGACGTCGATCGAGGCGCGGAGCGGGCCGGCATCGAGCTCGAGCCCACGAGCGGTGCGGCGGGCGCTGATGTCGACCACCGACACCGTGTCGAAGCGGTAGGTGCCGGAGACGTACGCGGCGACGATCTCGTCCGGCGCGAGGAGCACGCTCGTCCCGTCCGGCTGCTCCACGAAGACGTCCGTGAAGGCCCCGAACGGCGACTGCTCCCACATGCCGACGACGAACCGCACGCCGGACGTCGTGCCGACGCCCATTATGCGACCACGGAACCGACGCTCGACGATGTTGGGACGGGGCGACATGCCCTGGACGGTACCCGGCGCCGCCGTGAGCCGACGTGGCGGGGGCGAGACGAGCCTCCCGGCCGGCGGGCGTCGAGCGCCCCCAGCGTGCCCGTCGACACGCGGGCGGGAACGGGGACGGGGCTGCGGCCGGGGCGGAGGCCGGGGACGGGAACGGGAACGGGGACGGGGACGCGAAAGCGACAGACTGCAGCGGAACATCCGCGCACATCTGTCGCTTTCGCGGGACGGACCGACCGGAACGGACCGACCGGACCGGACCGGACCGACCGGAACGGACCGACCGGACCGACCGGACCGGACCGGACCGACCGGACGAACGGGCCGAACGGAACGGACCGGACCGTCCCGGGGACGCGTCCGCCTACGGCACCGGCACCGGCTCGGCGAGCAGCTCGCGCACCCGCGGTGCGACGCGCGTGCCGTAGAGCTCGATCGACCGCATCATGTCCGCGTGCGGCAGGCGACCCGTGGCGTAGCGCATGTCGAAGCGCGAGACGCCGAGGATCCGCATGTTGCGCGCGATCTTCCGTGCCACCGTCTCCGGCGACCCGACGTACAGCGACCCGCCGGCGGACAGGCCGGCCTGGTACTGGGCGGTGTCGAGGGGCGGCCAGCCGCGCTCGCGGCCCAGGCGGTCGGTGACGGCCTTGTGGTACGGCCAGTAGCGCTCGGCGGCCTCCTCGTCGGTCTCGGCGACGAAGCCGGGCGAGTGCATCGCGATGGGCTGCTGCGGGAGCTCGAGCTGCGTGAGCGCCTGCCGGTACAGCCGCGAGAACGGGGCGAACTGGGCGGGCTGCCCGCCGATGATCGCGAGGAACAGCGGCAGGCCGTACGAGGCCGCACGGATGACCGACTGCGGCGAGCCACCGACGCCGATCCAGGTGGGGATGGGGCCGTGCTCGAGCTTCGGGAAGACGTCCTGGTCGACGAGCGCCGCGCGCTTCGTGCCCGACCAGGTGACGGCGTCCCCGCCGCGCAGGGCGTTCCAGAGCTGCAGCTTCTCCTCGAAGAGGACCTCGTAGTCGGACAGGTCGTAGCCGAACAGCGGGAAGGACTCGGTGAAGGAGCCGCGGCCGAGGATCACCTCGGCGCGACCGTCGGACAGCGCGTCGACGGTGGCGAAGCGCTCGTACACGCGGACCGGGTCGTCCGACGACAGCACGGTGACGGCGGAGCCCATGCGGATCGACGAGGTGCGGGCGGCGATGGCGGCGAGGACGACCTCGGGGGCGCTGACGACGAAGTCCTCGCGGTGGTGCTCCCCGACGCCGATGAAGTCGATGCCGACCTGGTCCGCGAGCACGGCCTGGTCGACGACGTTGCGGATGCTCTGCGCGTCGGACTGCAGCGAGCCGTCGGCGAGTTCGGTGGCGTCACCGAAGGTGTCGAGGCCGAGCTGCACCGGACCGATGCGCTCGGGTGCGGGCGGCGGGACGTCCGAGGGACGGCCGGTGCCGAATGCGTTGCTCATGTGCGCCTCCTGGTCGATGCGTTTGCATCAATCTACCACGGCGCGCAGGAGTCGGCCAGCCCCCGCGCGTACGGTCCCGCGCATGGCGAACATCCCCGACCAGACCGGCCGTCGCATCGTCGTGACCGGCGCGAACAGCGGCACGGGCAAGGAGACCGCGAAGCGCCTCGCCGGTGCCGGAGCGAGCGTCGTGCTCGCCGTCCGCACCACCGCGAAGGGCGAGGACGCCGCGACCGAGATCCGACGGGAGCACCCGGGCGCCGACCTCGAGGTGCGCGAGCTCGACCTCGCCGACCTCGGCAGCGTCCGCCGGTTCGCCGCGGGCATCGCCGACGACGGTCGCCCCCTGCACGTGCTGGTGAACAACGCCGGCGTGATGGCCCCGCCCGAGCGCTTCGAGACCGCGGACGGCTTCGAGCTGCAGTTCGGCACGAACTTCCTGGGGCACCTGGCGCTCACGAACCTGCTGCTGCCGACGTTGCTCGACACAGCCTCGGGCAGCGACGACCCACGGCCCCCGCGCGTCGCGACGATGTCGAGCCTCGCGGCGATCCCGGGCAGCATCCGCTTCGCCGACCTGCAGTGGGAGCACGGCTACAACGGCTGGCGCGCGTACGCCCAGTCGAAGCTCGCCGACCTGCTGCTCGCCCTGCACCTGCACCGCCTGTCCGTCGAGCGGGACTGGCCGCTCGTCAGCACCGCGGCGCACCCCGGGTACACGCGGACGAACCTGCAGTCCACCGGACGCTCGCTCGGCCGCGACCGACCGGTGCGCGCGAGCGACCGCGCGCTCCCCTTCACCCAGGCGGTCGAGCAGGGGGCGGAACCGCTCCTGTACGCGGCCGTCGGGCCGGCCGCGGTGGGTGGCGCGTACTACGGGCCGTCCGGGTTCGGTGGCCTGACCGGACCGACCACGACCGTCTCGGTGCCGCGGTCCGCCCGGAGTTCGGACCTCGCCCGGTCGCTCTGGACGGTCGCCGAGGACCTCACCGACACGCGCGCGCCCGCCTGACCGACGGCACGGTAAGGTCGCCGGCACCGGCACCGGCACGGGCACCGGCCTGGAGCCCCCCCCGCCCTGCGCCCCGCCGGCGTCAGAACCGCAGGTGGTCCCGCGCGAACGCGTCGATCACCCCCGCCTCGAGGGCACGCTGCCCTCGGGCGGTCGGGTGCACGTCGTCGGACTGCATCCACTCCGGGTGCCCGGCCAGCGGCTGCCCGATGTCGACGTAGGTGCCCCCGTCGCGCCCGATCGCCCGCTGCAGCGCGTGCGAGATCGTCGCGAGCTGCGTCGGCGGGTCCTGCTCGTTCCAGACCGCGCTCAGGCCCACCACCCGGGCCCCGGGCAGGTCGCGGTGCACCAGGGCCACGAGCTGGTCGGTGGCGCTCGTCACCTGGGCGTCGTCCTCGCCCAGGTCGTTCGAGCTCGCCTGCACGAACACGACCCGGGGTCGCAGGTCGACCGCGCGCTTCACGAGCCCCGGGTACGCGCTGGCGCACTCGTCCTGGTCCCCCGTCGCGACGACACCGGCGCCGTCGCACGACAGGTTCGTCAGCTGCCACCGTTCGGTCCGGGCCAGGAGCGCCGGCCAGGCCTGCTCCGGGGTCAGCCCGTGCCCCCCGCTCACCGAGTCGCCGATCACGACGATCCGCTCTCCCGGGGCGTGGTCCCAGGCACGGCCGGTCGTGCTCGGCGACGGCGTGGCGGCGCGCGAGGAGTCCTCGCTGCACCCGACGAGGGCGAGCGCGGTGAGGGCGGCGAGGGCCGTCGCGAGGACGGTTCGACCGCGGTGGCGGCGGAGCACTGCGGGAGCGCCGTCGACCGCGTGGGTGCGCGGGGACGGCCGGGTGGTCGGGGTCACGACGGGGACCGTACGCCGCCGGACCACGACCGGACCGCCCGGAGCGCTGCTGCTCCTCACAGCATCGAGGGACGCCGGGCCGGATCGGGTGTGGCCGACGCCGGGGTGGGTGAGCCGCAGTGGCAGCGCCGTCCCTCAGGCCCGGTGCAGCTCGACCGTCCCGTCGAGGCGCCCGGGGTGGGCGAGCCGCGCGTGCTGCAGCACCGTCCGACCGGGTGCGACCGCGGCGGCGACGACCGACAGCGTCGCGACGTGCCCGTCCGGTTCGACCGCGTCGCGGAGGATCGCGTCCGGGTGGTCGGCCGGCAGCGCGGCGGACTCCGCGAGCACGCCGAACCACCCGCTCCACCCGTCGCCGGCGTCCTCGCCGTGGTCGGCCGTCCGGAGTTCGTCGACGGGGCCGAGGACGGGCGGACCCACCGGTGCCGGAGCGGCGCGGAAGGCCTCGAGCCACCGACCGATCCGCGGCGCGGCGGGGTCGTCCGGCGCGCCGTGGGTGACCATGTGCACACCCGGCCCGAGCTCGGTCGTCCGGACCGCCGTACCGTCCCACGCGTCGACGGCGACGCCCTCGGCCGTGGCCCGCACCAGGTTGAACGCGCGGGTGGTCGGGAGCGGGCCGTCGGGTCCCGGCGCCGCACCGGTCAGGGCGTCGAGCGGCAGCACCCCGCGGGTGGTCCACGTCCCGTCCTCGCTCGGCACGGGCTCGGCGCGGTTCAGCACGACCGCGAGTCCCGCCGCGTCCGAGGCGGCGAGCCAGGCACCGCCGGCGGAGCGGTCACGGACGCCGCGGACGGTCGGGTCGAGGTCGGGCCACCAGGCGGCGGGCGGGTCCCAGGGGCGCTCGGGCGACTCGTCACGGAGCGCCAGCACGGTGACGGGCCACTCGGCGGCGGGGTCGACGCGGACGACGACGGTGCACATGGGCTCGATCCTCGCACGGCGCTCCGGGTAGCGTGACCGGGGTGGATGCTGCAGCAGGTCGCCGTCTGTCCGTCGTCGTCGGGATCACCGGGGGCATCGCCGCGTACAAGGCCGTGGGGGTCGTCCGCGACCTCGTCAAGCGCGGCCACGACGTGCACGTCGTCCCGACCGAGGGCGCGCTCCGCTTCGTCGGGCTGCCGACGCTCGAGGCCCTGAGCCGGAACCCCGTCACGACGAGCGTCTGGGACGACGTCGCCGAGGTGCGTCACGTGGCGCTCGGCCGTCGGGCGGACCTGGTGGTCGTGGCGCCGGCGACCGCCGACTCCCTGGCGCGCATGGCGCACGGCCTGGCCGGGGACCTGCTCGGGACGACCCTGCTCGCGACCGAGGCACCCGTGGTGGTCGCCCCCGCGATGCACCCGCAGATGTGGGAGCACCCGGCGACGCGGGCGAACGTCCGGACGCTCCGGGACCGCGGGGTGCACTTCGTCGGCCCGGTGGTCGGTGCGCTGACCGGCGACGACGCCGGGATCGGTCGGATGGCGGAGCCCGAGGACATCACGGCCGCGGCGCTGGCGGTGCTCGACCGTCCGTCGGAGGCGGGCCGACGGGACCACGGCGGGGCGGGCCTCCCGGCCGGTGTCGCGGCAGGTGGTGGTGCCGGTGCCGTCGCGACGGGCGCGCGGGGCGACCAGGGCGACCTCGCCGGGGTGCGTGTCGTCGTGAGCGCCGGCGGGACGCGCGAGCCGTTCGACCCGGTGCGCTTCGTCGGCAACCGGTCCAGCGGACGCCAGGGCGTCGCGATCGCCGCCGACGCCGTCCGACGCGGCGCGGCGGTCACGCTCGTCGCCGCGAACGTGGGCGCCGGGCTCACCGCGGGGCTCGCGGCCACGGTGGTGCCGGTCGGATCGGCCCGGGAACTCGCCGACGCCGTGCACGCCGCAGCCGTCGACGCGGACGTGGTGGTGATGACCGCCGCGGTCGCCGACTACCGACCGGCCGAGGTCCGTCCCGACAAGCTGAAGAAGGACGACCAGGGCGACACCATGACGCTCGAGCTCGTCCGCAACCCGGACGTGCTCGCCGACCTCGTGCGGGCGCGCCGGACCGGGCAGATCGTCGTCGGGTTCGCGGCGGAGACCGAACCCGACCGCGAGGCCCGGATCGCCCTCGGTCGCGCCAAGATCGCCCGGAAGCCGGCCGACCTGCTCGTCGTGAACCACGTCGGGTGGGACGCCGGCTTCGAGCGCGAGGAGAACGCGATCGAGGTGCTCGTGCCCGGCGGCGAGGTCGTGCGGGAGACCTCGGGCAGCAAGGCCGACGTCGCCTCGGCGGTGCTCGACCTCGTCGCGACCGCGCTGACCTGAGCGACACCCGGTACCCGCACGGCCGCTGACGTGCACGATGGTGCCATGCGACGACGCGAGCGCGCCCGACGCGCGACCCGGACGGCCACCCTGCTCGCCGTGCTCCTCGGCGGAGCCGGTGTCACCCACTTCCTGCGGCCGCGCGGCTACGACCGGATCGTGCCGGAGGGACTCCCGCCGCGCCTGACCACGGTCGTGTCCGGCGTGGCCGAGCTCGGCATCGCCGTCGGGCTCGCCGTGCCGGCCACCCGTCGGGCGTCCGGGTGGGCGGCGGCGGCGCTGTTCACGGCGGTCTTCCCCGCGAACGTGAAGATGGCCGCCGACCTGCTCGACAGCCCGCGCGCCGGTCGCGTCGCACGACTGGTCGGCGTCCTGCGGTTGCCGCTGCAGGCCCCGCTCGTCGCCTGGGCCCTGCGCGTGGGCCGACACGCGCCGCGACGGTGACCGACCCGGTCCCGCAGCGGGCGGCCGCCCCGCTCGTGCACCGCCCGGTCGCCGTGCACGCCTGGGAGGACATCGTCGTCGCGCACTGGCGGCGGGACCCGGCGTCGCTGGCCCGACTCGTCCCGCGCGGCACCCGCCCCGACGTGGTCGACGGCAGCGCCTGGGTCGGCCTGACCGCCTACGTGTTCCGCGAGACGGCGGTCCCGCCCTTCCCGCCCTCGCGCCGGCTCGGCTCGATGACCGAGGTCACGATCGAGATCCCGACCGTCGACACGGCGGGGCGCCACGGCATCGTCTACCGGACGGTGGACACCGGCCACGTGCCCGCGATCGTCGCCGCGAACACGCTGCTCGGCGTGCCGTACACGTTCTCCCACGTCCGGGCGACCCGTCGCGGGGACACCCTCGACCACCGGTCCGTCCGGCACCCGGCTCGTGCGGCGCACCCGGTGGGGTGGGCGCGCGACCTCCTCCGGGGGCGCGACCAGCGTCCGCCACGACCCCGCCCGCGACACGACGCGCTGGTCCGGGTCACCGCGGGCGAGGTCGTGGAGACACCGCTCGCCGCCGCGCTGACCACACGGGCGGGGATCCATGCGCGGCACCTGGCGCAGACGCTGTTCTGGCAGCGCCAGCACGCGCCGCTGACCGTGCGCGCCGCCCGGCTCGAGCGCCTCGAGGGGGATCTCCCGGACGCGGTGGGCCTGCCCGGGCTGTTCGACCGGGAACCCGACTCGCTGCTCGTCGTCGACGCCACGACGGTGCGCTACGCGTGGGGCGAGGTCGTGCGGTGAGCGGGGACCAGTCCGACCACGACCCGTACGACCTCGGCCGCTTCGTGCGCGCGCAGGAGGGTGTGCACGAGCAGGCACTCGCAGAGCTCGCGTCCGGCCGGAAGCGGTCGCACTGGATGTGGTTCGTGTTCCCGCAGCTCGCCGGGCTCGGGCGCAGTGCGACGGCGCAGCGGTACGCGGTCGAGGGGCTCGCCGAGGCCCGGGCGTTCCTGGCGCACCCCGTGCTCGGGCCCCGGCTGCTCGAGGCCTCCCGGGCCGCGGCCGCCGCACCCGCACGGAGCGCGGACGACCTGTTCGGCGGGATCGACGCGATGAAGGCCCGCTCGTCGATGACGTTGTTCGCCAGGGCCGCGGCGGACCCGGCCCCGTTCCGCGCCGTGCTCGACCGGTGGTTCGACGGGACCGAGGACCCCCTGACCGTGCGGCTCCTCGACGAGCCGTGAGCACGTCGGGTCAGGACCCGACGACGCGTGACGGACGACCGCTCACATATCAGGTACGGTGATCACGCGCCGACACCGACCGGTCCGGCGCCCCACACCGTCCACCGAGAACGAGGACACCCGCATGCCGGTCCCCAGCAGCGCACCCACCGAGCACCAGCTGCTCCGCGACACCGTCCGCCACAAGATCCACGCCGCGATCATGGACGGCACGCTCGTGCCCGGCGAGCGTCTGAACGACGACGAGCTCATCGCGTGGCTGGGTGTCTCCCGCACCCCGATCCGTGAGGCCCTCAGCCAGCTCGCCCGCGCCGGCCTGATCGAGATGGCGCCGAACCGGTACACCCGGGTCACCACGCCGAAGGCCGAGGAGGTCGTCGAGGCGATGCAGACCCTCGGCGTGCTGTTCGGCGGGGTCGTCCGCCTGGCCGTCCCCCGGCTCACGGCGTCGACACGGAAGAAGATCCTGGCGCAGCTCGACCGGACGATCGCCGAGCTCGACGCCCACGACGTCCCGGCCGTCAACCGCGACGCCCTCTCCGTCTTCGGGCTCTACGTCGACGCCTGCGGCAACGAGAACCTGCAGCGGGTGTGCCGCGACACCACGGACGGGCTGGCCTTCCGTCTGCGTCTGCCGAACCTCGACGAGCTCATCGACTGGGACCAGCTGACCGCCGACTTCCGGCGGCTGCGCGACGCGACCGAGAGCGGCGACAACGTGGCGGCCGAGCTCGCCACCGAGGCGATCCACCTGCTCCCGGGCGAGAAGCAGCACCGCCAGGGCTGAACGGCCCTGTCAGTCCGTACAGGAACGCCCGTCCCGGATGCCGGGGCGGGCGTTCCGCACCCGGCACCGGGCTCCCGCGGGGCGCTCGGTCACAGCCGTGCGCGCACCGGTAGCATCGCTCCGACCACGGTCGAACCGCCTCGACCCGACGACCCTGGAGCCCGCATGAGCCACCGCCAGCCGGACCGCACCGAGATCGCCGCGCGCCTCGCCGCGGCGGTCGGGCGCATCAACCGCCGCGCCCGCACCGACTCGGCCTCGCTGGGCTACGGTCTCGTCTCCGCGCTCGCCACCATCCAGACCGAGGGACCCCTGCGCCCGGGCGACCTGTCGCGGATCGAGGTGGTCACGAAGCCGACCATGACGCGCATCCTGACCGAGCTCGAACAGCGCGGGTTCATCGAGCGCGAGGCGGACCCCCGCGACGGTCGAGCCTTCATGGTGTCGGCCACGCCGGCCGGCATCGCCGCCGTCGAACGGGCCCGCGCGGACCGCACGGGCATCGTCGCCGAGCTCATCGCGGCGCTCCCGGCCGAGGACGTCGACTCGATCGCCGCAGCCCTTGCGGCCCTCGAGCGCATCGGGCAGGGCGAACGCACCCAGGAAGCTCCCACCTCCGAGCGCTGACACGGTCGCACCAGGGTCGTTATCCAACCGTTACACGGGGGTGGACGGACGGTTCTGCCAGTGCCCCTGGACGCGGTGTCCAGGCTGACACGTCATCGTGACGGCTTCGCCCGAGCAGGCGGCCACCCGGCCGCCCGGCGGCGGACGGACGGGCCCCACACCACCGTCCGGTCCTCCCCCGGCTCGCGGCTCCCCCACGACGGCCGTGCACGCTCCCCCACCCTCGCGTGTCCGCTCCGGCGTGCCCGGGAGTCGCCCTCCAGCCGGCCGACCACCGGAACCGATGACGCGAACCACCCCCGAAGCACCCAGCACGACCACCCCGACCCCGGTCCCCACGACCCGCCGCCAGGCACTCGACACCCCCAGCCGCCGTGTCCGCCGTGCACTCCGCAGCCGGTCCGGCCTCGTCGTCGGCGGAGCGGCAGCCGTCGCCCTCGTCGGCGGTCTCGCCACCGTCGGCACGCAGCCGGCCCTCGGCGAGGCCATCGGCATCCCATCCGCGAGCGCCACGAGCACCCCCGCGCTGCACGGGTCGGACCTCGACCGCGCCCAGGCCGCGGCGACCATCGCGACCGCCCGCACCGTGCTCGCCGACGCGAACGACAAGACCGACACCCGCGCCCTCGAGCGCCAGGTCGCCGCGCTCTCGGACTACCGCGGCATGTCCGGCTCGGCGATCACCACCCGCATCGCCTCGACCGTCGACGCCGCGACACAGGTCGCGGACGCGAGCGCGTCGCAGGACAAGGCGGACGCCGACGCGGCGGCAGCGGCGGCAGCGCAGGCGCAGGCCGAGGCCGAAGCGGCGGCGGCAGCCGAGCGCGCAGCGGCGGAGGCCGCGGCGCAGGCCGAGCGCCAGGCCGCTGCGAACACCGTCGGCGGCGCCAAGGCCACCGCGTCCTCGATGGCGTCGTCGCAGTACGGCTGGGGTTCCGCGCAGTTCCAGTGCCTCGACAACCTCTGGACCAAGGAGTCCGGGTGGAACTACCAGGCCGTCAACCCGAACGGCGGCGCGACGGGCATCCCGCAGGCGCTCCCCGGCTCGAAGATGGGTACCGTCGCGGCGGACTGGCGGACCAACGCCACCACGCAGATCACGTGGGGGCTGCAGTACATCAGTGCGGCCTACGGCACGCCCTGCGCGGCGTGGGCCCACTCGCAGGCGACCAACTTCTACTGAGCCGCGAGCGGGTGACGGACGTCACCACCGGACGGACGGGAGGCACGGTGCCAGCGGGTGCCGTGCCTCCCGTCCGTCACGTGGTCCGTCCTCGTCGCCCCGTCGACGTCCTGCAGACGGTCTGTGCCCGATCAGCCGACGCGCGCGATGCGGACGTCCACGCGCACGAGCGCGAGCCCGCGCTCGCCCGCGACGCGCAGTGCTGCGTCGTGCGCCGCACGTGCCGCGGCACGCGCGGGGACCGAGCCGTCCGTGCCGACGACGACGCGCAGGACGTCGTCGTCGAGCACGACCCGGGAGACGGGCGCACGGGAGGCGATGCGTCGGGCGGACTCGACCGCGCTGCCGAGCGTCGGCCGGGCGCGGTACAGGTCGGCCACGCCGGGTGCCGCCAGCACCGCGGCCTCGATCGCCGCGGCCGTCTCGTCGTCCAGGCTCATGCGGAGGCCTCCTCGTCGGTGGTGCCGAGCGCCGCGTCTCCGTCGCCCGGGGCGAGCGGGGGCAGGAGGTCCCGGACACGGACGTCGACCGCCTCGATCCGCAGGTCGGTCTGCTCGGCCAGGGTCCCGGCCACGGCCTGGCGCACGTGCTCGGCTGCGGGGTGGATCGGGGTGCCGGTCCGGACCGCCAGCTCGACCAGGACCCGGACGGGTGCGTCGAGCAGCGTCACGTCGCCCTGCAGCGAGCACCGCGCGACGACGACGCCGGGCACGACGTCGCCGGCCGTCCGGACCAGCGAGCGGATCGCCCCCTCGGTCATCACGGGACGCTCGGTCGGGACCGACGGGCGGAGCGGGACGTCACGACCGGCGCGCGCCTCGAGCGATATGTTCGCCAGGACACCGCCGATCCAGGACTCGTCGGCCGGGGCCTCCTGCTCGGCGGCGGCGTCGAGCGACCCGAGGGACGACTGCCGGAGCCGGACCAGGGCGGCGAGGGCGTTCTGGCACGCGGCCGAGTCGTCGATGCTCGGATCGGCGGGCTGCATCCCGGCGTCCAGGTAGTCGGCGAGTTCGTCGATGGTGTGGCCGTCGAGGTCCTCGGGCTCGAGCGTGTCGAGCTGTACGTCGTCGGGCCGCACGTCGTCGGGTCCGGTCATCGCCATGCCTCCATGAGACGGATCATGTTCTTCCTCGCACGCGAGAGCAGTCCCCGCACCGTCGAAACGGGCAGGTCGAGTTCCTCGGCGATGTCCTCGTAGCGGTACTCGAGCACCTCCTTCATCACCCAGCAGCGCCGCTGCGCCTCGGGCAGCTCCGCGAGGGCGGTCTCGACGGCCTCCTCGCGGGAGCGGGCCTCGGCGACCCGCTCCGGGGCGTCGTCCCGGGGCGCGGCGACCTCGAGCTCGGTGACGTCGAGGTGCTCGCGCCGGGCACGGATGCGGTCGATGCACTTGCGGCTGAGGATCCGCATGAGCCACGACTTGACCTTGGCGCCGTCCTCGAGCGCGTCGAGTCGCCCCCACGCGGTGATGAAGGTCTCCTGCACGACGTCGTCGAGCTCGTCGGTCGACCCGAGCGTGCGCCGGGCGTAGGCGCGGAGCAGCGGCGTGTACCGCCGGATGAGCACCTCGAACGCCCGGACGTCACCGTCGGACGAGCGGCCCGCGAGGACGGCGTCGTCGAGGTCGGCGAGGGGCTGGTACGGCACGTGACCCTTCTACCGGTCAGCGGTGGGGGAAGTCTGGGCGGGTGACGGCCGTGCCCGTGGCGACCACCTGCAGCGGACCGACGGGACGGGCACCGAGCGTCCGCACGCGCACCTGTGCGAGACCGTGCGCGACCGGGGAGCGCGTCGCCCGGCAGCGGGTCGGGAGCGTGCCGGGGCGTCGCAGGGCAGCGGCGGTGGCGAAGGTGGCGTCGGTCATGGTCGGTCTCCTCTGGTTCCACCGGTGTGACGGATCCCGGAGCCGGATCGTCACGCCCCCGTGCGCATCGCGGCGTCCGGGTCGCCGTCTGCGTCAGGATGGGGGCATGAGCCACGTCACCGCTGTCTGCCGCGTCGACCAACTGCTGCGCGACTCGGGCACGATCGGCATCACGGCGATCGACAAGCGACCCGTGGACGGCCCGGTCCGCGTCCGCCCGCTCGGACTCCACGCCGACGTGCAGGCGGACCGGAAGCACCACGGGGGCGAGGACCAGGCGGTGTACGCCTACGCCGACGAGGACGCCGCGTACTTCTCGGACCTGCTCGGTCGCGACGTCCCGCCGGGGCTGTTCGGAGAGAACCTCCGCACGGACGGGGTCGACGTGACCGGTGCCGTGACGGGCGAGCGGTGGCGCATCGGCGAGACGCTCGAGCTCGAGGTCACGATCCCGCGGGTGCCGTGCGGCACCTTCGCGCGCCGGATGGGGATCCCCGGGTGGGTGAAGCGGTTCGCCGCGGAGAACCGCCCGGGAGCGTACCTGCGGGTCCTGCGGAGCGGACCGGTGGCGGCGGGCGACCGGGTGGTCGTGACGCACCGACCGGCGCACGGTGTCACGATCGGCGAGATCTCGGCCGGACTGTCAGCCGAGCGGGCCCGCGCGGTGCTCGACTCCGGTGACCGGCTCGCCCCGAAGGTCGTCCGGGACGTCTCGAAGGTGCTCGCGCGCGGCCGCGTCTGACCCGCCGGCGCGACGCCCGACGTCGGGGTCGAGCGGACGGCGGGACCGCGGCAGGCCGGCGACCACGAGGTCGTACGAGTTCGCGACGAGGTCCTCGACCATCGTCTCGTCGAGGCCGTCGCCGGGAGCCAGCGTGATCCAGTGACGCTTGTCCATGTGCCATCCCGGGGTGATCTCCGCGTGGTCCCGGACGAGCGCCGCTGCGTGCGGCGGTGCGCACTTGAGGTTGACGATCGGCACACCGCGCAGCGTCGTGGCCAGGACGAACATCCGCCCGACCACCTTGTGCACGACGGACTGCTCGCCGAAGGGCTGCGTCTCCTCGACCGCGGGCAGGGCCAGCGCCGTCCGGAAGGTCACCTCGTGCAGTGCTGCGCCGTCCACCCCACCAGCATGCCGCACCGCTCCGACACGCTGTCGGCCGCGGGCGGGTAGTCGACAGCGGCAGCGCGCGACCGGTCGCGACCGACCGCCGTCAGAGCGTCGGGACGCCCTCGTGCCCCGACCTCGGTCGAGCGGTCCCGGCCACACCCGTCACGACGGAGCCGGCGGGGACGTCCTTCGTCACGACCGTGTTCGCACCGACGACCGAGTCCGCGCCGACCGTGATCGCGCCGATCAGCGACGATCCCGCGCCGAGCACCACGCGATCGCCCACGGTCGGGTGCCGCCGTTGACCCGGGCCGTGCTCCCCACCGCGCCCGCCGAGCGTGACACCGTGGAAGACCAGCACGTCGTCGCCGATCACCGCGGTCTCGCCGATCACGACGCCCATGCCGTGGTCGATGAAGAAGCGTCGACCGATGCGCGCGCCGGGGTGGATCTCGATGCCCGTGGCCGATCGAGCGACCTGCGCGAGCACCCGGGCGGCGAACCGCGAGCCGGGCAGGCCCCGGGCGAGCCACAGCCGGTGGGTGAGCCGGTGCGTCCAGATCGCGTGCAGCCCCGAGTAGACGACCGCGTTCTCCAGGTCGCCCCGGGCAGCGGGGTCACCGCGGCGTGCCGCGGCGAGGTCCTCGCGGACCCGCCACAGCACGCCGCGTCGGGCGGCACGCGTCACGCAGTGAGCCCCTCGAACAGCGGCGTGGACAGGTAGCGCTCGCCGGTGTCGCACACGATCGCGACGACGCGCTTGCCGGCGTTCTCCGGACGGGCGGCGATCTCGACGGCGGCGTGGATGATCGCGCCGGACGAGATGCCGGCCAGGATGCCCTCCTCGGTGCCGAGCGCGCGGGCGACCCGGAGTGCGTCGTCGAGCTCGACGTCGAAGACCTCGTCGATGACGTCGCGGTCGAGGACCTCGGGCACGAAGTTGGCGCCGATGCCCTGGATCTTGTGCGGGCCGGCCTTGCCCTCGGTGAGCAGCGGAGAGTCCTTCGGCTCGACGGCGACGATCTGCACGCCCGGCACACGCTCCTTGAGCACCTGCCCGACGCCCGTGATCGTCCCGCCGGTGCCGACTCCGGCGACGAAGACGTCGACGTGCCCCTCGGTGTCGCGGAGGATCTCCTCGGCCGTGGTCTTCCGGTGGATCGCGGCGTTCGCGGGCGTCTCGAACTGGTGGGCCAGGATCGCGCCGGGGGTCTCCTCGACGATCTGGCCCGCGCGCGCCACGGCACCCTTCATGCCCTCGGATCCCGGGGTCAGGACGATCTCGGCGCCGAAGGCACGGATCAGGGCACGCCGCTCGACGCTCATCGTCTCGGGCATCGTGATCACCACGCGGTACCCGCGGGCGGCACCGACCAGTGCGAGGGCGATGCCGGTGTTGCCGGACGAGCCCTCGACGATCGTGCCGCCGGGGCGCAGCTCGCCGGACTCCTCGGCCGCGTCGATGATCGCGACGCCCAGGCGGTCCTTGACGCTCGACCCGGGGTTGTAGAACTCGAGCTTGGCGAGGACCTCGGCACCGTCGGCCTTCGGCAGGCGGTTGAGTCGGACGAGCGGGGTGTTGCCGAACGCCTGCGAGATGTTGTCGTAGATGGTGCCGGTCATCCGTTGTCGTCCTCCGGGTCGAGTTCTCGCGCCGTCGGTGGCGGCGCTGCGGTCCGCTCGCGATCCTAGCGACGGCGCCCGGCGTTCCCCTGTCGATGACGCCCGTTGACGTGGCGGGCGCACACCGTGCCTCCCGGCCGCGACGCTCCCCACCGGGTCTGCGCGGCTCAGCGCAGGGCGCTCCGCGCGAACCGCTCGTCCGTCGCCTCGAGCACCCGGAGCACGTTGCCCCCGGCGAGCGCCCGCAGGTCCTCGTCGCCCCAGCCGCGGCGACGCAGCTCCTCGGCGAGCACGGGGTACCGCGACACGTCCCGCAGGTCCGGCGGCAGCACCGGGGTGCCGTCGTAGTCCCCGCCGAGGCCGAGGTGGGCCACGCCCGCGACCTCGCGGGCGTGGTCGACGTGGTCGGCGACGTCCGCCACCGTGACGGGCGGCGGCTCCCCCTCGGAACCCCCTTCCTCCCAGTCGGCCCACGCGCGAGAGACGAACTTCGGCACGAACGTGATCATCACGACGCCCCCGTTGTCGGCCGTCCGGGCGAGCACGTCGTCGGGCACGTTCCGGGGGTGGTCGTCGACGGCGACGGTGGACGAGTGGCTGAAGACGACCGGCTGCGTCGCGACGTCGAGGGTGTCGCGCATCGTCGCCGGAGCGGTGTGCGACAGGTCGACGAGCATGCCGATCCGCTCCATCTCGGCGACGACCTCGCGTCCGCGCTCGGTCAGGCCGCCGTGCACCCGCGCGCCGGTGGCCGAGTCGGCCCAGGTCGTGTCGTCGTTGTGCGTCAGCGTCATGTACCGCACACCGAGCCGGGCGAAGGACCGGAGGACGGCGAGGTCGTCGCCGATCGAGTGACCGCCCTCGGCGCCGAGCAGCGACGCGATCCGTCCGGCGTCGACGGCGGCGCGCAGTCCGGCGGCGGAGCGGACGAACGTCAGGTCGTCGGGGTACCGCGCGACGATGCGGTGCGCGGTGTCGATCTGCTGCAGCGTGGTCCGCACCGGGTCGGGGTCGTCCGACGGCACGAACACCGACCAGAACTGCCCGACCACTCCTCCGGCGCGCAACTTCGGCAGGTCGGTGTGCAGCGTCCCCTGCTCGGTGTCGATGCCCTCGACCCCGGAGTCGTGCGACTCGCGACGTTCCCAGGGCAGGTCGTTGTGTCCGTCGATGACCGGGAAGGCGAGGGAGTCGAACGTCATGCCGCCGACGCTACCGTGCGACCCGACGATCACTAGGCTCGCGGTGTGCACCCCGTGACGCTCCGCACCGACCGGCTCGTGCTCTCCGCTCCGGGTCCGGCCGACGCCGACGCCGTCGTCGCGTACGCGAACGACCCCGACGTGATCGCCTTCACCCCGGTCCCCGTGCCGTACGGCCACGCCGAGGCGCACCAGTTCATCGAGCGGGTCGGCGAGGGCTGGCGCGACGACACCCGGTACGACTTCGGGATCCGACGGGGCGACGACCCGCGCCTGCTCGGCACGGTCGGCGTGTTCGGCTTCGTGGACGGTGCGGCCGAGATCGGGTACGCGCTGCACCCGGACGGCCGTGGGCACGGGTTCGTGACCGAGGCCGCCGCGCGGGTGCTGGAGTGGGCCTTCGCGGCACCGCCGATCGGCCTCGGTCTGGTGCGGGTGCAGTGGCGCGCGCTCGGGACGAACGCGGCCTCGGCCGCGACGGCCAGACGGATCGGCATGCGGTACGAGGGCCGGTCCCGCTCGGCCGTCGTCCACCGCGGGGTCCGCCACGACCAGCTGCTCGCCGCCGTGCTGCGCGACGACGACCGGACGACGCCGACGGACTGGCCGACACCGTGACCGTCGCCTTCCGCGTCGTCACCGAGATCGCGGCCCCGGTGGAGCGCGTCTTCGCCCTGTCGCTCGACATCGGCGCGCACGAACGCTCGATGGCCGACACCGACGAACGCGCCGTGGCCGGGACGACGACCGGCACGATCGGGCTCGGCGAGAGCGTCACCTGGCGCGCGCGGCACTTCGGGATCGTCTGGTCGATGACGAGCAGGATCACCGCCCTGGAGGCTCCGGGTCGCTTCGTCGACGAGCAGGTACGTGGTCCGTTCGCCCGGTTCCGGCACGAGCACCGGTTCGGACCGTCGACCGGCGGCACGCGGATGGTCGACGAGATCGTCTTCCGGGCACCCCTCGGCCCGCTCGGCTGGCTGGCCGAGCGGATCGCGCTCGCCCGCTACCTGCCGCGGCTGATCGCCGCGCGCAACGCATCGCTGCGCGACGAGCTCGAGCGGGACGGGGACGGTCAGCGGGGGGCGAGCTCCCCGAGCGCGTCGTAGGCCACCGCCACGGCGTCCACCCGGGCACGCCCGGCCGGCCCGGAGGCCTCGTACACGTCGTTCGCGATCGCCGCGACGACCGCGAAGAGCGCCGCCATCGAGTCGAACGCCGACGGGGAGTCCACCGGGCAGAGCACCGCGGTCGCCGCGGGAGCCGCGATCACCGCCGCCGTCGGGTCACCGAGCACGACCACGTCGGCACCGGTCGCGACGCAGTGCCGCACGAGCCGCTCGGCACCCGCCGCGTGCCGGCGGACGGTGACGAGCACGACGAGGTCCCGCCGGTCGAGGTCCGCGACCTCCTCGCCCAGTCGCTGTCCCGGAGCCGGACCGATCCGGACGTCCGGACGCACCTGGGCCAGTTGGGAGCGGAGCTGCATCGCGACGGGGTGCGCACCGCGTTCCCCGACGACGAGCACCCGACGGGCTCGGACGATCCGACGTGCGAGCCGGACACGGTCGGCCCGTGCGAGCGAGGCGAAGGCGGCATCGAGGTTCCGTGCCTCGACCGCCCGCTGGTCGACGTGTGCGGCGTCCTCGGCCGCCCACGGCAGCCCGCTGCCCCGGGCGGACATGAGTTCCTGCCGGACCTCGGCGGCGTCCTGGAACCCGAGGGAGCGGACGAGCCGCGAGACCGTGGCCTTCGAGGTGCCCGACTCGGCCGCGAGCTCGGCGGAGGTGCCGACGAGCAGCAGCTCCGGGTCGTGGCGGACCATCGCGGCGACCCGGCGTTCCGCGGGCGACAGTCGGTCCCAGACCGCGTCGACCCGGGCCCGGACGTCCGGCACGGCGCTCACCGCGCCTCCGCCCGGTCGTCGGCGATGCGCTCGACCGCGACGGCCAGCGCGTCGAGACCGAGCGCGACGTCGTCCTCCGAGACGAACTCGTCGGGGTGGTGGCTGATGCCGTCCGGGTTGCGGAGGAACAGCATCGCGACGTCGGTGACGAGCCCGAGGGACATCGCGTCGTGCCCGGCGCGCGAGAACAGCTCCGCCGGTGCGGCCGCTCCGGTCGAGGCGATGCCGGCACGGACCGCGTCCATCAGCGCCGGAGCACAGAACACCGCCGGCGCGCGGTGCACCTCGGTCGGCGAGACCGTCACGCCCCGTGCGTCCCCGATCTCGTCGAAGGCGGCCGTGATCGTCTCCCAGACGCGGTCGCGCCCCTCGTCGAACTCCCCGCGCAGGTCGACGCTGAACCGGGCGAGCCCCGGGACGACGTTGACGGCGCCGGGCTCGACGGACATCGTGCCGACCGTGCCGACGTGCTGCTCGGCGCGGCAGATCCGCTCGACGGCGAGCGCCGCCTCGGCCGCGGCGAGGAGCGCGTCGTGGCGCCGCTCGTACGGGGTGCCGCCGGCGTGCCGGGCCTCACCGACCGCCTCGACGGAGAAGCGCCGGGCGCTCGCGATGCTCGTGACCACGCCGAGCGCCTGACCGGCCCGCTCGAGGTACGGGCCCTGCTCGATGTGCGCCTCGAGGTACCCGACGAGCCGCTCCGGGGGCAGCGCCGCTTCGCGCACGCGGGCGGGGTCGAGGCCGAAGTCGGTGAAGGCCTGCCGGAGCGTGACCCCGTCACCGTCCTCGAGGTCCCACCAGGCGTCGTCCCACACACCGGCGACGGCGGAGGACCCGAGCAGGGCCTTGCCGAAGCGCGTGCCCTCCTCGTCGGAGAACGCGATCACCTGCAGGGCGAAGGGCAGCGGCCCCGATGCGGCGAGTCGGGCCGCGGTGCGGATCGCCATGAGGACGCCGACGACGCCGTCGTAGCGGCCCGCGTCGACCACGGTGTCGAGGTGCGACCCGAGCAGCAGCACGGGGGCGTCCGGCGTCGCGCCGTCGACGATGCCGTGCAGGTTGCCCGCGGCGTCCTGCCAGGTGCGGAGTCCGGCGTCCTGCATCCACTCCGCGACCACCGCGTTCACCCGGGCGTGCTCGGGCGACAGGTACACGCGGGTGGTGCGGTCCGCGTCCTGGGACACCCCGGCGAGCGTGTCGCACCACCGGACGATCGTCGCGGCGTCGGCGATCGCACGGGCACTCGCGGTCGCTGTCGCGTGGGCCTCGGCCGTCCGGGGTCCGGTCGTCGTGGGTCCGGTCGTCGTCATGCGGCTGCCCCAATCGGCGTGACGCGGTCGGCGTGGACGTCGAGTGCGGCGTCGACCCCGGCACCCTGCGGCACGGCGTGGCCGGCGCGGCGCAGGCAGTGCTCGAGCGCGGCGAGGGTCCGCACGACGGTGTCCTTCCGGGCGTTGTACCCCATCGTCCCGATGCGCCAGACCCGTCCGTGCAGCGGTCCGAAGGACGTCCCGATCTCGATGCCGTGGTCCTCGAGCATCGCGCCGCGGACCTGGTCGCCCACGACGTCGTCCGGGATCTCCACGGCCACGACGTTGTGCATCTTGTGGGCCACGTCGCCGAAGACGCGCAGCCCGAGCGCCTCGACCCCGGCGAGCATCGCCCGGCCGGCGGTCGCGTGGCGCTCGATCACCGCCTCGCGCCCCTCCTCGAGCAGGATGCGGGCGCACTCGTTCGCGGCGTAGAGCATCGACGCGGCCTCGGTGTGGTGGTTGAGGCGCCGCGGGCCCCAGTAGTCGAGGATCATCGCGAGGTCGAGGTAGTTCGACCGGATCGGGTCGTCGGACACGACGTCGTCGACCTCGCGGATGCCGGCCTCGATGCTGCGACGGCCGTCGAGCACCGAAACGGCCCGCGGCGACAGGGTGATCGGTGCGCTGCCGGACGGGCCGCCCAGGCACTTCTGCAGGCCGGCGCTCACGACGTCGATCCCCCACGCGTCGGTCTCGAGCGGGTTGCCGCCGATGCTCGCCGTGGCGTCGGTGTACAGCAGCACGCCGTGCCGCTCGCAGATCGCCCCGAGCTCGTCGAGCGGCTGGTTCATCGTCGTCGAGGTGTCGCCCTGCACGACCGCCAGGACCTTCGGCCGGACCCGCTGGACCGCGTCCTCGATCACCGACGGCGGGAACACCTGCCCCCACTCGGTCTCGATGGTGTGCACCTCGGCACCGGCACGGGTGGCGATCTCGGCGAGCAGGTGTCCGAAGCGTCCGAAGACCGGCACGAGCACCCGGTCGCCCGGGGCGAGCAACGACACCAGCGCCGCCTCGATGCCCGCGCGGGAGGTGCCGTCGACGAGCACGGTGGCGTCGTTCCGCGTGCCGAAGACCCGGCGGTACAGCTCCTGCGTACCGGTCATGGTCGCGGTCATCCACGGGTCGTACTGCCCGACGAGCGGGGTCGACAGCGCGCGGAGCACGCGAGGGTCCGCGTCGATCGGTCCCGGCCCCATGAGGAGTCGGGCGGGCGGGTTCACTGGCTGGGTCATGGTGCCTCCGTTCCGTTGACGACTGTACTGGAACGCTCGTTTCGTGCGTGTTGCGGTGCCGTCGGTCGGTCGAGCAGGACACCGGCGACGGCGGTGACCCCGTGGTCGGCCGTCGCCACGAGTCGCCCGCGGAGCCAGGTCTCGGTGACGACCCCGAGCGTGCGCAGGCCGGCGTACGCGGACACCGGGTTGCGGTGGGCGAGGGCCGACACCTCGACGACGCGCTCGGCCGCCGGGTCGAGGACCGCGAGGTGCGCGACCGCCCCCGGCGCGATCCGGCCACGGTCGGCGAACCCGACGATCGCCGCGGGTCCGGTCGTGAACCACGGCAGGACGGTCTCGACCGGCAGCCCCCGGCGCACCGCCTCGGTCCACACCGCCCGGAAGCCCACCTGGAGTCCGGCTATCCCGCCCCACGCCGATCCCCAGTCGTCGGTCTTCAGGTCGGCCGTGGACGGCGAGTGGTCCGACACGACGCAGTCGATCGTGCCGTCGAGCAGCCCCGCCCAGAGCGCGTCGCGGTTCGCGTCGTCGCGGATCGGCGGGCAGCACTTGAACTCGGTCGCACCGTCCGGGATCGACCCGGCCTCGAACGCCAGGTAGTGCGGACACGTCTCGACGGTCACCCGCACGCCGTCGGCCTTGGCTGCCCGGATCATCGGGAGCACCGCTGCGTCGGACAGGTGGAGCACGTGCACGCGGGCACCCGTCGCCCGAGCCCCGTCGAGGACCCGCGCCACGGCGGACTGCTCGGCACGGCCCGGACGGGTGGCGAGGAAGTCGGCGTAGTGGCTGCCGAGCGTCTCGTGCGGCACGAGGTGGTCCGGGTCCTCGGCGTGCACGATGAGCAGCGCGTCGAGCTCGGCGACCTCCTCGATCGCCGCGCGCAGCTGCACCGGGTCGAGGTGCGGGAACTCGTCGACGCCGCTCGGCGCGGTGAAGCACTTGAACCCGAAGACCCCGGCATCGTGCAGCGGACCGCGTGCTCCGGCGTTCGCGGGGACCGCGCCGCCCCAGAACCCGACGTCCACCGCGACGCGGCCCTCGGCGCTCGACCGCTTCACCGCGAGGGCGTCGACGTCCACCGTCGCCGGGATCGAGTTCAGCGGCATGTCGACGATCGTGGTCACGCCGCCGAGGGCCGCCGCCCGTGTGGCCGAGGCGAAGCCCTCCCACTCGGTGCGGCCGGGTTCGTTGACGTGCACGTGGGTGTCGACGAGCCCCGGCAGCAGCACGTGCTCGTCGGGCACGGTGCGGTCGAGCGAGGCCGCGACCGACGCACCGAACGGCAGGACCGCGTCGACCACGCCGTCGCGGACGACCACCGCGGCCGGCCGGAGGACGCCGTCGACCCACGTCTGCCGAGCGCGGAGCACCAGGTCGACAGGAGCTGCGGTGCTCACGCCGAGACCCCCGTCACGAGGGCCGGGCTCGCTGCCCCGTCGGCCGACGGCAGCGTGAACCCGGACAGCAGCCCCGTCACCGGCTTCGGTGGCGGCGGGGCGTACTCGCCGGTCTTGCCGGTGCGGAGCCCGAGCCGGACGAGCGACTCCGCGAGGACCGTCGCCGCGGCCACGCCGTCGACCACCGGCGCCCCGATCTCCCGCGAGACCTCGGCGCAGAACTCCGCCATGCCCGCGCACCCGAGCACCACGGCGTCGGCGCCGCCGGCGAGCACGGCGCGGCACTCCTCGACGACGAGCTCGCGTGCCCCCGACGTCGGGTCGTCGAGCTGCAGCACGGGCACCTCGCACGCACGGACCTCGGTCACCAGGGACGCGAACCCGTAGCGCTCCGCCAGCTCCCACGCCCGTCCGGTCGTGCGGGCCAGGGTGGTGACGACGCCGAACCGTCGCCCGAGCATCGCGGCCGCGTGGTAGCCGGCCTCGGCGATCCCGATCACCGGGCCGGCGGCGAGCTCCCGCGCCGCGTCGAGCCCCGGGTCCCCGAAGCACGCGACGACGTACGCGTCGACCCCCTGCTGCTCACCGAGCGCGATCTGTTCCAGGAGCCCGGGGACCGCGAGGGCCTCCTCGTAGTGGCTCTCGATCGAGGCCGGACCGGTCGTGGGCGTCACCGCCTCGACGACGGTGCCGGGTCCGGCGACGGCGGCCGCGGCGCGGCCGATCGCGACGGTCATCGACGCGGTGGTGTTGGGGTTGACGACGCGGATGCGCAAGCGGGACCTCTCGGGCGGGGCGGGGACGGGGTGGAACGTGGTGGCGGCGGAGGCGACGATCCGGCCGGGAGGCGGGTCGCGCCTCCCGGCCGGTGCCGCTGAGCGGGGTGTGGCGGACGGTTCAGTCGCGCCCGGCGGCAGCGCCGTCGTCGACCGTCGGGTCGTCGGCGGCCAGCACGGGCATGCGGGGCGACCGACGCTCGAGCGCCCAGAAGACGACCAGCCCGAGGCCGCAGCCGATGAACCAGCTGTAATTGCTCAGCCAGGGCAGGACGCCCGTGGCCGGCGGCAGGACCGCGCTCGCGACCGACACGGCGCCGGCGACCAGCAGGGTCCACATCGCGTTCGGGTTCCAACCGGCGCGGTACCAGTACCGGGCGGTCGGCTCCTTCGAGTACATGTCGTCGACCGCGACCCGCTGCTTCGCCACCAGGTAGTAGCCGGCGATCAGGATCCCGAACAGCGGGCCGATCAGGGCACCGAGGATGCCGAGCGTGTAGAGGATCGCCTGGTCGTTGCCGTACCAGTTCCACGGCGTCAGCAGCACGGAGCCGACGGCGGCGATCATGCCGCCCGTCCGCCAGCTGATCTTCCGCGGGGCGACGTTCGAGAAGTCGAACGCGGGGCTGATGAAGTTCGCGACGATGTTGATGCCGACCGTCGCGGTGACGAACGTGAGACCGCCGAGCAGGATCGCGAACGGTGCGTCGATCGCCTGGACCGTCTCGATCGGGTCCGTGATGAGCTTGCCGAAGACCGGGACCGTCGCGCTCGCGCAGAGCACGGTGAGCACCGAGAAGAACAGGAAGTTGACCGGCAGGCCCCAGAAGTTGCCGCGCTTCACCGACCGGAACGAGCGGCCGTAACGCGAGAAGTCGCCGAAGTTCAGCATCGGACCGGAGAAGTAGCTGACGACGATCGCGACGGCCGAGAGCATGACCGGGACGGACGCACCGAACGACATCGGCGCGCCCGTGTGCAGGGTCAGCGAGATGTTGCCGATGCCGGCCTTCGCGACCAGGTACACGGCGAGCGCGATCATCACGACGTAGACGGCCGGGCCGGCGAAGTCGATGAAGCGGCGGATGGCTTCCATGCCCATCGAGAACAGCGCGGCCTGCGCGACCCAGAGGATGCCGTAGGAGATCCAGCCGAGCGCGGAGAGCCCGAGGAAGGAGTGGTCGAGCAGCGCCGCCGAACCCGGGACGAACTTCAGGAACACGATGTTGAGCGACTGGGCCGCGAGGAAGGTCTGCACGCCGTACCAGGCCGTCGCGATGAGGCCGCGGATCACGGCGGGGACGTTGGCCCCGATGACGCCGAACACCGCGCGGTTGATGACCGGGTACGGCACCCCGGTCCGCTGGGACGGCTTCGCGACGAGGTTCGCGAAGACCTGCACGACGAGGATGCCGACGACCAGGGCGACGAGCACCTGCCAGCTCGCGATGCCGAGCGCGAAGAGCGACCCGGCGGTGACGTAGCCGCCGACCGAGTGCACGTCGGACATCCAGAAGGCGAAGATGTTGTAGCTCGTCCAGCGCTGCTCACGCAGCGGTGCGAGGTCCTCGTTGGTGAGCGCCGGGTCGTACCCGGGCTTGACGACGCCCGCGCCGGCAGCTGCCGACGAGGTCGTGCGGGGGGCGTGGGGCGCGGCGACCGGGGTCGCGATCTCTGTGACCAAGGCGTCCTCCGTGGGAGTGGGCGGCGGGGGTCCCCGCTCGTGGACGACGCTATGGAGGCTGTTCGCGCCGCCCGTTTCCCTCGTGTAACGGTCGTGTGACGCGGTGGACGTGCTGGAACGAGCGTTCCGGATCGGAGCAGTCGGATGTCAGGGCCGAGTGCTCACCGGGTCATCGGCGTCCCGGCAGCCGCAGGTCCCGCCAGGTGAAGCCGCCCCGGGGCGGGAGCGCCGCACGGATGTGCTCGTCGTCGAAACGGGCCGTCGGCGCGAGGTCCGCGGGGAGCTCCCCGGCCGGCTGCGTCGCCTCGGTGACCCCCTCGGCGAGCATCCGCACCTGCGCCTTCGCGACGAGCGGCACGCGCATGGTCCACTCGGTCACCTGCCCGAGCAGCCGGTGCGCCCACACCGGCGCCGGGAACACCCGCACCGGGCGACCCACGACGCGCGCGACCCGGCGCACGGCCTCGCTGAGCAGCAGCGCCTCGCCCCCGCGGACCGCCACCGTCCGGCGGGACAGCCGTCCCTCGAGCGCGCCGACGAGCACGTCCACGAGCTCGTCGACCGGGATGGGGCTGATCGTCTTCTCGCGGAACCCCACGGAGGCGAACAGCGGCACGGTCTGCACGGTGTGGCTGAGGTGGTCGACGAGGTGGTCCCCGTGCCCGTAGATCATGCCGGCCTTGAGCACCGTGTAGTCGAGCCCGGACGACCGGACCATCTCCTCCGCCGCCCACTTCGTCTCGTGGTACGGGGAGCCCGTGCCCGGACGGGCCCGCAGGAAGCTCAGGAGCACGACGCGCTGCACCCCTGCCCGGTGCGCCGCTTCGAGCACGGCGGCGGTGCCGCGGACGTGCACCCGTTCGAAGGACTGGTCGCCGATCTCGCGGTTGATGCCGGCGCAGTGGGCGACCGCGTCGACCCCGGCGAAGGCGTCGGTGAGGGCGTCGACGTCGTCGATCTCGACACCGGTCCGGCGGGAGACCACCACCACGTCGTCGGCTGGGTACCGCTCCGCGAGGTGTCGCCCCACGAAGCCGGTGCCGCCGGTGATCGCTACGCGCATGACTGGTCCTCCGCCCGGGACGCCGTGCCCCCTGCGGCCCACTCTAGGGAGTCCGGACGCGACCCGGCCGGCGTGTGTCGGGAGGGCTCGTCAGTCTTCTCGGACGAGTTCTCCTGGGACGGGCAGACCGAGCAGGGTGACGAGTTCCTCGAGGGTCTCCTCGACGAAGTCGTCAGTCGGCTCCTCGACGACGGCCTCCGCCAGGAGCGGCCGGATCGCGTCCGCTGACACCGATTCACCAGTCACTGCTGCGGCCCACCTCGCCAGTCCTTCGGCTTGGACGTCCAGGTCGACGTCGTCGCTCGCGTCAGGGTCGTCGAAGTAGTCGCGCGGTTGGAACCCGAGGTAGACCAACCCTCCGGTGGCCGGTCCGGGCCCGTACACCACGGTGCACACGTCGCTGTCGTGGACGGTCGCGGAGAGGAAGGGCTCGGGCTGGGTGCTCCCGTCGATGGCTTCCTCCTCCTCGTCGACGACCCATCGCTGTTCGGCGTAGGTGAACGTGGCGAACATGCCCATGACGGGACCGTCCTTCTGATCATCGGGGTGACGCCGACACCGGGAGGGGGCGTGCGTGCAGTGTAGGGCGCGCACGGAGCGGGGCACCTGGATCTATCGTGCTCCGTGTACTCTCCCGTCGTGCAACCACCCGCGGAAGAACCGCTCGTCTGGCAGCAGGTGGCGCCACCGCCCCGGGTGCGAGGGGTGGCAGGCACCTGGCCGACGATCGCGACACTCGCTGTCGGTCTGGCGGCGACGGTCGGCGTGGTCTGGTTCGCCCTGTCCTGGACCGTGATCATCAGCGACGAACTGCGGTGGGCATCCTGGATGCTCGTCCTCGTGCAGAGCAGTCTCTGGCTGTCGGCAACCGCTCTGTGCCTGTGGCAGTGGAGGCAGCGCCGGACTGGTCTCTGGATCGCGCTCGCAGCGGGCGCCTTCGCCACCGGCTTCTTCGTCGTGGTGGTCTTCCTGCTCGTTGCGTCCCTTCCCTGCCCGTAGTTCTGCTGAGGACCACACCGTTCTCGGCAGCGTCGGCAGCTCAGGGCAGCATCGGACCCCAGGTGATGTCGCCGTGACAGAAGACCGCGGTTGCTCCGTCACCCGCCCACACGTCGATCCAGGTGGGAGCCGTCGGGCGGGACTCCACGGTCGGGAGCGTGGTCTTCGCGATCGCCGTGGCCCCTGCAGGCTCGGTCCAGAGGGGCTTGCACGGCCCGCCGCCCCCGCAGCCGCATGCCTCGTACGCAACCTCGGCGCCGGCGCGCACCAGCGCAGCCGCGGTCTCCTCGCTGACGTCCGTCTCACGGCGGGTCAGCCGGACACCCGCAGGCGTGAACAGCTCGCCTGCGAGGTTGAAGGTGCCGGGACGCACCGCGAAGCGGCCGGAGGCGACCCGGGCTCCCGCGGTCGGGCCTCCGACAGCGTCCGCAGGCCGTCGAGCGCGCTTCGTCATGAATGAACTCTCGCACCACCAGCCGCCCGGGCGGTGCCGCGTCGGTGGCATGATGCCGTCATGCCGACCGTGACCGCGATCCTCGTCATCGACCTGCAACGAGGCGTCGTGCGGGACTGCTTCGATGCCGACGGCGTGCTCGCACGGACGGCCCGACTCGTCGACCGTGCGCGAGCGAGCGGAGTACCGGTGGTGTGGGTACAGGATCACGGCGACTTCGCCGAGGGTTCTCCGGACTGGGAACTCGCAGCACCACTCGAACTCCGACCGGAGGAGCCGCTCGTGCAGAAGGAGTACCGGGATGCGTTCGCGGACACCGATCTCCTCGAGGTCCTGGAGCGCTCGGGCGTGCAGCACCTGGTCGTCGCCGGTGCGCAGAGCGACCACTGCATCCGGACGACGACCCAGGCAGCAGCGGTGCACGGCTTCGACGTGACGTTGGTGTCCGACGCACACACCACGACGGACGCGGAGCACGGCGGTGTCCACATCAGTGCGGAGCAGATCGTCGCGCACACGAACATGTACTTCGGCGGTCTCAGGTACCCCGGCCGGCACTTCGCCGCCGAGCGGCACGACCGGATCGACTTCGCACCCGTACTCTGACGACCGGCGAGGGATCATTCACTCGTGTACGCGGCGGAGACGGTTCAGATCACGAGTCAGTCCAGCGACGTGTGACGATCCGAGCCGCTCAACCAAGGACTCGGAGAACGAGCGTGACCAGACGTCTTCCACCTCCTGCACCGTGATGTTCCCGTGCGTGAGCAGGATCCGGGCCAGGGCCACGGCCTCTGGTGCGTACTCGTCATCCGGGGTGCCGCCGACACGTCCTGGCCTCAGACCGATCGGGTCGACAGCGGTCAACAGTTCGAGAGCATCGCGTGCGGTGCGCACGAGGTCGTTGCTGTCGCCTTCCGCGATGAGTGCGCCGAGACTGGCCAGTGGTTCGGAGGCCGCAGCAGACTCGTCGTTGATCACGACCCCATCATCGTGCATCGCGTCCCAGGCGCGACGGGCTGAGCGAGACGACGGCGCGGCACTCAGTACTCGCTCACTGGCCACTGCGGGAGGCGGGAGAAGCGGGGGCGCGGCGGCACCGGCTCATCGTCATCCATGACGCGGAGCTCCGTGAGCACGGTGACGTCGCTGGTGCCGTACCACCGGTGTGCGACCCCGTCCCGCTCGTCGACGACCACGGTCACCCGGTCCGCGGGGTCGAGTTCATGCTCGCACGTCACGAGCACGCAGTGGCTGGGGAGCCGTTGCACCAGGACCGGCGCGAAGCTCGCTGGCGAGCCCCACACGGGCAGACGCTCCGGTGTCAGCATGCGGACCGGAGGAGCGACAGTCCCGCTGCGGGCGAAACTGACGTCCACCGGTCCGTCGACTGAGTGGAGGATGCCGTCCGCGTACCGGTCGCGGTGGCGGTCGCCCTGCCGATCGAACGTCCAGCTCTCGTCGCGCTCGTCGACGACGAGTTGGAACTGCTGCGGCTGCGTGACACGACCCCGCGGCGCGGTCACCCCACGAGCGAGTCGTCGAGCAGGGCGCCGGAGCGCGGCAACCTCCGCCCGGAGGATCAGGACTTCGGCCGCAGTCAGAACGGTGTCGAAACGCACATCGTCCATCTTGCTCACTCCCGTGCTCCGAGTCGTGGTGGACCAGGTGACGGATGGGGATGGGAGCCGTCCCACGGACCGGCGGGTGACCGTCTCCGGGTCAGTCGCCCGCGAACCAGGCGTCGCACAGCCGGCTGAGTTCGTCCGGCCCCCAAAGGAAGATGTCGACAGTGTCGGGATCGTCGACGTGCCAGCCGAGCTGGACCGCTCCGAGGTCGGTGGACAGGACGACTGCGTCTTCTTCGTCGACCGGGGCGGAGGCGATGACGGCGAGCAGAGCGGATCCGATGGATGACGACAAGTCGCCGTGGAGCTTCCGTTTCAGGTAGCCAGCAAACGCCTTCCAATCGTCGACGTCGAGCGACGTCGACCACTCGACGGCGGCCGCGTCCAGGACGGGGGCTGTTCGGGCCGCGAGCGCGGCGTCGAGCCGTCTACGGGAACTGGCATGCCGCCTCTCCAGGCCCTTCTTCGTTCTCGCGCGTTCCCACGCAACCCAGGGCATCTCGCTGGTACCCGGAGAAGCTGCCAGGTGTTCCTCCACCGGTGGGAGTGCCGGATTCGGGCGAGTGAACTCGAACGCTCGTGCATCGAACACATCCCGGAGCGCAGCAACGGCATCCGACCCGGCGACATCCGCACCAGGTTCTCCGGCGATGCGCACCAGGGCACCGCCGCCGGGCAGGACGGTGGCCCCGGGAAGGGATGCGAGCTGCGGGTACCTGGCGAGGAACGCGGGACCGAAGTAGTTGATCCAGAAGACTCCCCAGAGCTTGTGCCACGCGGGCGGGCCGCCGGAGAGCACGCCCTCGGAGAGATCCACGGCACCCCACGCAGCGTCGAGGGCGATGACGAGCTCCTCGAACAGCGTCGCGACCTCCTCCACGAGAGTCCGGTCGGCGACGACGCTTCGACCCCATTCCTGCCTCAGCCTGTTCCCCGTGAGGTACTGCTTGAACCCTCCACCGACGCTGTCGCCGTAGCCGCCGCCGCGTCCGGGCAGGAAGCTGAACTCGCCCATCTCCATGTCGGGTTTCATCTCGCGGAACGTCAGCCACTCGATGGGAAGGCCCTTCGCAGCGACCACTGCCTCCAGTGACGGCTCGACCGCGATCCGCCTGGGGTCGCCTCCGACCTTCCGCGGCCGGAGCTGAGGATGGGCGTCGAACACGCGCGCGACCGCGAGAGCCCGCTCCGAGTCCATGTCAGCCACCGACTGGATCGCCAGGCTCAGCCACGAACGGGAGGCATCCACCGGGCCAGTCTGACAGCAGCCGGTCACGGTCCCGTGCCGCGACACCAGGCCGGCTGCCAGCACCGGCAGAACGGCCGACACGCGCGGTCCTCGCTCAGAGGAGTGGTTGGGCCGATCTCGGGTTGCGATGGTCGGCGTCCCAAGGGAGATGCCCTTGGGAGTCCGGCCAGACCATCTGCAGCGCCGTGAACGATCCGACGATGGCAGCCGTCGCGGTCATGCCGCGGACGTCCACTGCTCCGGTGAACACGACGGATCCCGACTCCGTCAGCTCCTGGGAACGGTCGCCTGCACGGAACGGTCCCTTCTCCTGCTGCTCGTCGACAGCGTTGCGGATGAACTGCTCTGCGACCCCCGGCGGCAATCCGGTGATGATGAGCTCGGCCCATCCGCGCGCGGTGAGCCCGATCGTGTAGGAGAACGACGCTTCACCGCTCTGGGCATCCGGGAGGACGTGCTGGACACCCCAGCCGTACTCGTCGACGATCGCCCTCATCCGGGCGACGAGATCGTCATGCGGACTGCTCACCAGGTGAGCGTAGCTGGATGGGTCAGTCCGCTGGCCGAAGGGCTGCCGGAAGTGCGAGGGGTCGTGTGCGCGGAACGACGGCACGAACGCTGAGAAATGCGCTCCGGTTCGACCTCGTCGCGCGTCGGACACACGACGGCGCCGACGGACGAGCCAGCCGACCGCGGCGACGAGCAGGAGGGATCCTCCCACGACGGCGACCGGCACGCCGAGCAGCAGCAGGAGGCCAGCGCCGATGTTCGCTCCGCCATCGAACCCGGCGGCGAAGACCGCGATGACCGCGACGGCAGAGACGAGACCGCCCGCGGCTGCGATGATGCCGCCGACGAGGACGAGAGCGCGGGACTCGTTCAACTCCTCAATGCATCCGGACGGATCGGGTGGTGAGTTCGAGCCGAGGGGCCCTGCCTGGGGCCGTGTCGGACTCACGACGTGCCGGACCGATCGGAGTGCCGGCCGCCGCGGCGCTGTCGTTCTGCTTGTCGGAGCTTCGACTGGTCCCTCTGGATCCGCCACGCAGCGCCTCGGGCCCAGTCACGGGCCGTCGCTTCCGTCGCATCCTCGAGCGCAGCGTATGCGTTCAACAGATCGCGTTGGGCGACGGCGCGGCTTCGTCGCACCCCAGTGGCCGGGAAGGAGCGGGACGACGTCCCCGTGACGGTGATCATCTGAGCGTTCCCGACCGGCTCACCCCGCGACAGCAGCCAATCGTTCCAGGCCTCGAGCCCGAACACCGTGTCCCCGTCCAACGCGATCCTGTAGGTCCAGAGCCAGCTCCGCACGATGACCGTGCCCGGCGCCAGGTAGACACCGATGAACAGCGTCCGGACGCTCAGGAGAACGAGTCCGCCGAACACGCACCAGACAGTGGGGATCAGGGCCTGATCGGACGCTGACTGCTCGCTCGGTGGCGTCGTCATGCCGACGAGGATCGACGCGATGAAGACGAGCTGTACACAGAGCGTGGCCGTCAGGACCCCACGGCTCGACTGCCGAAGCCGTGTGCTCACAACCAGCCTCCGTTCTCAGCCTCGACGATCCCATCGGCCGTCCGTCCCGCGCTACCCCACTTCGGGCCTCGAGCGAGAAGCGGCGTCTGGGTCCTCGGCGCCGGTGAGCGGTTGCCGGTTCTCCCGGTTCGTCCTCGCCGTCGGATCGAGGAGGGCCCTGCTGGCGCGGGTGGCGGATCATCTCCAGCCTGGTTCAGCCAGTGCGCGTCGTCTTCGTGGCAGGGTGCCAGCGGAAGAGCTCGACGAGACGCGACAGGCCCGGCGTGCGAGAGAGCACGACGAAGATCGCGTGACCGACGGCCCCGCCGAGGGTGTTCCAGAGGAAGTCGTTGACGTCCGCGACGTGGCCTCCGCCGAAGAGCCCGTCCATGACGATCTGCAGGAGCTCGATCGCGAGACTGACCGCCGCGGCGGTGAGGACCACCTTCGCCCAGGACGGTCGGCGCATCAGGAGCGGGATCAGGATGCCCAACGGGGCGAACACGATCACGTTGGTGACCGCGTCCATGACCTCGTAGTCGGAGAACGGGATCAGGGCCAGCTTCGGCGTCCACGGCTGCAGCTGCGGAGGCCGGTCGAGGAAGATCGGGAGGACCGTGTTCGCGAAGATGCCGGCGACGTAGACCGCGAGTGCGGCCGCCACAGCGCCTCGGGGCCAGGTGAAGCGCCGGCTCGGGAGCAAGACCAGCAGTTGGACGAGGAAGGCGACGACGCCGACCACGAGGGCAACGGGCAGGGCGGGTACCTCTCCGAAGGGATCGTCAGACACTCGAGCGATCCTGCCCGGATTGTTCGCTCAGCGGGTCCCTCCAGAGGTTGATCCGGAAGCCGATCGCTGCGAACCGATCACAGGACGGGCGCAGTCTCCGCGCGGGCCGAACGCGGCAGGCGCCCACGGACCATCGACGAGCGGCCACGTCTCGGCCGTGCCATGGGACTCCGCCAGCGACAATGCGGTGTGATCTCTGCACTGACCCTCCCCGCCACCATCAGCTCCGGCGACCGCGAGCTGCTGCTCCGACGGGCCACAGCCGCGGACCTGCATCCGATCATCCGGCTCCTGTCGGACGATCCGATCAGCGCCGGGCGTGGCGACGTCGGGAGCACTGCGGACGAGGTGGCCTACGCGGAAGCGCTGCAGCGCATCATCGGCGACCCGAGCAACGATGTGCTCGTCGTGGAGGACGAGCTCGCAGCCGTCATCGGCACGCTGCAGCTGACGGTCATCCCCGGGATGGCTCGACGAGGCAGTGCCCGGCTGCTGGTCGAGGCAGTCCGCGTCGCCGGCACACAGCGGTCCTCCGGCGTCGGAACGGCCCTGATGCGATGGGTCGTCGAGCAGGCCGCGATCGAACTCGAGACCCCGCTGGTGCAGCTGACCTCCGACGCTGCGCGTACCGACGCGCACCGCTTCTACCGTCGTCTCGGCTTCATCGACTCCCACGTCGGCTTCAAGTTCGCCGTGTCGTTGCCCGACGCGCCTGCCCGGTAGGCGATCGTTCACCAGGAACGCAAGGCATCGGAACGGCTCGCGGTACCGGCGCGGTCCGCTGCACGGTTCGACCATCGCGGCGCTGAGACGGCTTCGCGAGCGCAGTCGAGACCGCAGCAACGATCGGCACGGCAGCGCGCCGGACGCTGCGTCACGCGGTGAGCGCGATCCGGGTCGCGCGGCTGATCACATCGGCCGGGTCCGCTGCGCCGGTGACGAAGACGGTGATGACCGTGGACCAGTGGACCCCGCCGAGCACCGCTACCGCTCCTGCTGTGGTTCCGCTCACGAGCACCGTCCCCGCGGTGGTCCATCCATCCGGCACCGATGCGCGGACAGACTCGGCAGTCCCCCGGCTGGCTGCCGAGAGGAGCGCTTCCCGGTACGAACTGTTCGACCGCTCATCGAGGACATCACCGAGGAGCGCAGCGTTCATGTCGCTGCAGGCCTGCAGGGCGGTCGTCGTGCTCGTCGTCGTCACGCGATCGTCCAACGCGCTGAGGCCGGCCGCAACACCGCTGGCACCACCGAGTCGGTGGACCTGGGCGTCGACACCAGCGCGATCCTGCGCGATCGGCAGCTTCGTCGCACCCGGGTCGTCGTTCCGGGCAGCGATCACGGGAAGGATCACCGCGAGGAGAGCGTCCGCCGGCATCTCCTCCGCTCCCTTGTAGGTCGAGACGGCACCAGTTGTGCCACGCATCACGCAGGTGCTGATCGTTGCCCGCTCGGCCTGCTCCAACGCAGCCAACGCACGCTCCGTGGACGACATCGGGCGTGCCGTCGACGACGGCGCTGTCAGGACCGGTACCTCGTCAGCTGACGCTGCTGCACCCGGTTCCGCCGTCGAGCTCGGTGTGACCGTGGTGGTGGTCGTCGCCTGCGCGCAACCGCTCACGACCAGGCCCGACACCGCGACGGCGAGCACTCGACCGATCCCGCGACGCAGGGAGCCACGCGCGCAGACAGCCATCTGGGTCACCGTACCGTTGTTCCGTGCTCCGCCCGTTCCGCCGCCCCACCGCCCGTTCGATCACCTCCTCGGCGGTGTTGGTCACCATGAGCGTGTCCCTCGCCGGGTGTTCCGCGTCCCCGGAACCGGCCGCACCGCACGAGACCGTCATCGCCTCTCGGGCTCCGGAGGCGATCACGGCCGCAGAGTTCTCCGACCGTCTGTCCGCCTACGAGCAGGAGCACGACCTCGACGTACGGGTCGATGCCATCGACACCGGTGACGGCCACCACCTGGGCTTCAGGGCAACCGAAGCCGTTCCGCTCGACCTGCGCGCCTTCACCGCGGGCGTGCTCGTCCTCGCCGACGCCTCTGACGACCAGCTCGCAGCACCTCCTGCCTCCTCACGAACCACGGCCGGGACGGGAGGCTCCGCGACGCTCCTGGATGCCGTCAGCGCTGCCGTGCAGACCAGCGCGCCGGAAGCGCAGCAGACGCTCGTGACCTGGCTCGGCGGCGACGATGCCTTCCGGCGTCGCGCTGACGTGCTCCTCGGACAGCATCCTGCCGGGCCGTCAGCGCGGCGCTTCGCGACCCTGCTCGACGACGCGGTGTACGGCGAGACGCTCGCCCCTGATCGTCGCGGCACGTTGCGGAACATCCTGCTCAACGGTGTGGGATCCCCTGCGACCGCGGCCGGCACCGACGCACCGTGGGAGGTGGCCGGGGTCAGCGACAGGAGCCGAGCCGGCAGCCTCGTCGAGGTCAGCACGCTCGAGGTGCCCTACCGTGCCTCGGGGAACGCGGCCCCTGTGGTACTCGCGCTCGTCATCACCGGCGCTGCCGACCCCGAGGCTGCGGACCGCGCGGCCCAGGAGGTGTCGAGCCTCGTCACCCACGCCCTGCCCCCGAGCCGCTGACCCGTCCGACTGCCTTCGCCCGGTCACCACCGACGTGAGCAGAGGACCGGTCGCAGGGGTTGCCGTGCCCCGGCGAAATTCCCGGGGCGCACGCTGCTCGGGCCCGAACCGTCTCCACCGGGAGGGCTCGGAGCGACTTCGTCGTCCGGTCAGAGCGCGTGCGTCCCGAGCAGCGCTCCGGCCACGTACGTCGCCGCCAGCGCGAGCGCCCCACCGACGACGACCCGCAGCGCCGCGCGGCCACGACGGGCACCCCCGAGCACCGCACCCGCGGTCCCGGTCAGCGCGAGCGCCACGAGCGAGGCCGTCACCGTGACGGCGATGCGCGCGGACTCCGGCGCGAGCAGCATCGCGAGGAACGGCAGGAGCGCACCGACGGAGAACGTCGCAGCCGACACCCACGCGGCGCGCCAGGGGCTGACGACCTCGTCCTCAGCGTCCCGGAGTGCGGCGTCGGCTCGACGGCGTCGGACCTCGGGTCGCGCGAGCTCGCGGGCGACGGCGTCCGCCACCGAGTCCTCGACCCCGAGCGACCGGTAGTGCGCCGCGAGTGCCGGGGCGTCCTCGGCGTCGGCCTCGAGCTTCGCCTGCTCCGCGGCCTGCCCGGTGCGCTGGGCATCCCGGGCGCCGCTCACCGAGATGTACTCGCCGAGGGCCATCGAGATCGCCCCGCCGACGAGCGCCGCGGTGCCCGCAGCGACGACGGGCCCCGTGCCCGCACCGGCTCCGGCGACACCGACGAGCACGGCGGCGACGGACACGATGCCGTCGTTCGCGCCGAGCAGTCCGGCGCGGAGCCAGTTGAGCCGCGCGGCGCTGGTGGCGTCGTCGTGCTCGGAGGTGGGGAGCGAGAGGTCCGATGCGGTCGACATGACGGCCATCGAACCACTGCAGAGCGGATCGCGCCAGCAAGGTGAGGCAAGCCTGATCAGGGCTTTCGTGGTGAGGTGAGCCTCACCTCACCGCGCGACGCCCGCCTGCCAGACACGGGTCGGGCGACCGTTGAGCGCGTGCGGGAACGGCTCGCCGACCGGCCGGAACCCGGCGCTCGTGTAGAGCGCGAGGGCCGGCGCGTTGTCGTCCAACGCGTGCAGCTCGCACCGGTCGTGCCCGGCGGCCGCTGCGGCGTCCACCGCGGCGGCGAGCAGTCGGCGTCCGAGGCCGTGGCCCTGCGCCGACGGCGCGACCGCGAGCAGGCTGAGGTACGCGGCATCGCCCGGCGTCCCACCGGACCCGGGCGCGGTGACGAGGGCGAACCCGAGCGGGTCCCCGCCGTCGTCGGCGACCACCAGGGCGACCCGCTCCGCAGCGAACTTCTCGTGTGCACGGGCACGGACGGCGTCCGACGCCGGCACGCCGTCGCGGTCCGCCACGGCGGCGACCCAGAGCGCGACGCAGGCATCCGCGGTCGACTCGTCGTCCGCGGTGCGCACGACGAAGGACGACCCGATCACCGGACCACCCTACGTCGCACCCGCCTGGGTCGGTCAGACGCTCGCCCGTGCGCCGACGCGGTACTGCGCGCCGCGGTGCTCGTCGGGCAGCCGGTCGCCGCGGCCGTGCAGCTTGTGGCGCAGGGACCCCTCGACGTACTCCTCGGGGTAGGCCCCGCGGGCGCGGAGCTCGGGCACGACGAACTCGATGACGTCCTCCCACGTGCCGGGGGTCACCGCGTAGGCGAGGTTGAACCCGTCGACGTCGGTCTGCTCCTGGATGTCGATCAGCTGCTGGGCGATCGTCGCGCCGGACCCGACCGCGACCGGTCCGAGGCCGCCGATCGCGGTGTGCTCGGCGATGTCCCGGACCGTCCAGTTCGATCCGTCCTCCCCCGTCGCCGCGGACAGGTTCGCCGCCGCCGACTGGATCGCGTTCGACTCGATGTTGCCGAGCGGCTCGTCCAGGTCGTACTGCGACAGGTCCACCCCCATCCAGCCGGAGTTCAGCACGAGCGCACCCTCGGCCGACGCGTACGACCGGTACTCGCGGTACTTGGCCTGGGCTGCCTCGTCGGTCTCGTCGGTGATGACGGTGAGCAGCGTGTAGACGCGGGCGGCGTAGCGGTCGCGACCAGCAGCCTCCAGGGCGTCACGGATCTTGCCGACCGTCGCGGCGAGCTGCGGGACCGTCGGTGCGCCGACGAACACCGCCTCGGCGTTCTCGGCGGCGAAGCGGATGCCGCGGGGCGAGGCGCCCGCCTGGTAGACGACCGGGCTGCGCTGCACCGAGGGCTCGGACAGGTGGATGCCGGGGACGTCGAAGTGTGTGCCGTGGTGCTCGATCGGGTGCACCTTGGCCGGGTCGGTGAACACGCCGGTCTCGCGGTCCTCGACGACGGCGTCGTCCTCCCACGAGCCCTCCCACAGCTTGTAGAGCACCTCGAGGTACTCGTCCGCCACGTCGTAGCGGTCGTCGTGCGAGAGCTGGTCGGTCTGCCCCATGTTGCGCGCCGCACTCGGCAGGTACCCGGTGACGACGTTCCAGCCGATGCGGCCCTTCGTCAGGTGGTCGAGCGTCGAGATGCGCCGGGCGAACGGGTACGGGTGCTCGTAGGCGGTGCCCGCGGTGATGCCGAAGCCGAGGTGCTCGGTCACGGCGGCCATCGCGGAGACGAGCAGGATCGGGTCGTTCACCGGCACCTGCGAGCCGGTGCGGAGCGCCGCCTCGTTCGTCCCGCCGTACACGTCGTACGTGCCGAGGACGTCGGCGATGAAGATGCCGTCGAAGCGCCCGCGCTCGAGCAGCTGCGCCAGGTCCGTCCAGTACGACAGGTCCTTGTAGTGCCGCGAACGGTCGCGAGGGTGGCGCCACAGCCCGGAGGACTGGTGTGCCACGCAGTTCATGTCGAACGCGTTGAACCGGATCTGCCGCTGCTTCGGGTCGCTCACGGTCGCGACGCTACGTGGCGACCGCGTCCTGGTCACGCACCGTGACGAAGCGTGACACGCGCCGTGTGACGGACGGGAGGCGCGGCACCGGCCCGACCAGCGCCTCCCGCCCGATGTCCTCCCGCGTCAGCGGGCCGCGCTCGCCTCGCGGACGGCGGCCTCCGCCGCGACCCACGCGAGCATCCCGCACTTCACGCGCATGACGAACTTCGAGACGCCGTGGAACGCCACGAGGTCCTCGAGGACGTCCTCGTCGGGCTCCCCCGCGCCGCGCGAGCGCATCATGTCCCGGAACGCCGACGTGAGCTCGAGCAGCTCCGGGACGGTCCGGCCGACGGCCATGTCGGTGAGCACCGACGCGGACGCCATCGAGATCGAGCACCCGTCGCCCTGCCAGCCGATCGCAGCGATGCGGTCCGTGCCGGGCTCGAGGCGGATGCTGACGGTGATCTCGTCGCCGCAGGTCGGGTTCCGCTCGAAGTGCGACGCATCGGCGTCGTCGAGCACGAGGTCGCCGTGCCGGGCCTTCGCGTGGTCGAGGATGACCTGCTGGTAGAGCGAGTCGAGGCCGTTCACGAGGCCGCTCCGAAGTACCCGCGGACCTCGCCGACGGCGGCCAGGAAGCGGTCGACGTCCTGCTCGGTCGTGTACACGTAGGTGCTCGCGCGGCTCGTGGCGACCAGCCCGAGCCGACGGTGCAGCGGTTGCGCGCAGTGGTGTCCGGACCGGACGGCGATGCCCTGCGCGT
Source organism: Curtobacterium sp. NPDC087080 (assembly GCF_044745105.1). NCBI lineage: Bacteria > Bacillati > Actinomycetota > Actinomycetes > Micrococcales > Microbacteriaceae > Curtobacterium > Curtobacterium sp. NPDC087080. Next base: position 377,955 of record NZ_JBIUZP010000003.1, read on the forward strand.
CGAGGTACTGCGAGACGTCGTGGGCGTGCACCCCGTCGACGTCGAAGGACACGAGCCCCGAGCGCGGCACGCCGGCGGGCGGGCCGACGACCCGGATGCCCGGCACCGCCGCCAGACCGTCGAGCATCCGGCGGGCGAGGTGCTCCTCGTGGGCGCGGACGCGTTCCATGCCGATGCCCTGCAGGTAGCGGACCGCCTCGGCGAGCGCGACGGCCTGGGACACCGGCTGCGTGCCGGCCTCGAAGCGCTCGGGCGCCGGCATGTACTCCGACGCCTCCATCGTCACGGTGGTGATCATCGACCCACCGGTGCGGAACGGCGGCAGGGCGTCGAGGAGCTCGCCCCGACCCCACAGGACGCCGATGCCGTTCGGGCCGAGCATCTTGTGCCCGGAGAACGCGGCGAAGTCGACGCCGAGCTGCTGCACGTCGAGGGGTCGGTGCGGCGCGGACTGGCACGCGTCGAGGACGACGAGGGCGCCGTGCGCGCGGGCGGCTGCGACCACGGCGGCGACGGGAGCGACCATGCCGGTGACGTTCGAGACGTGGGCGAACGCGACAACCTTCGTGTGCTCGGTGATGCGCGCGACGGCGTCCTCGGCGGTCCAGGTGCCGTCGTCGGCGACCGGCACCCAGCGGAGCGTCGCACCGGTGAGCGCGGCGAGTTCCTGCCACGGCACGAGGTTCGCGTGGTGCTCGGCCTCCGTCACCAGGACCTCGTCGCCGGGACCGATGCGGAAGCGCTCGGCCGCCGCTCCCCCGCGCCCCCGGCTGGCGTTGGCGATGCCGTACGCGACGAGGTTCAGCGCGTCGGTGGCGTTCGCCGTCCAGACGACCTCGGACGGCGAGGCCGCGCCGACGAACCCGGCGACCGTGGCGCGGGCGTCCTCGTAGGCGTCGGTGCTCAGGGCCGCGAGCGTGTGCGCGCCGCGGTGCACGGCTGCGTTGTCGTGCTCGAGGAACCGCCGCTCGGCGTCGAGCACCTGTCGCGGCCGCTCGGCGGTCGCGCCGGAGTCGAGGTACGCGAGCGGGTGCCCGTTCACCTCCTGCTGGAGGATCGGGAAGTCCCGCTTGATCGCGGCGACCTCGGACTCGGTCAGCGGCTGGTTCGGGGCGAGCACGGTCACGCGGTCAATCGTGGTCCGTCCCGCCCCGCGCGTCCAATCGCCTGCAGCGGACAAGCCGACGCGGCCCGGTCTGGCCGGCGGACCGAGCCCGCGCGGACCAGCCGCTACTCGTTGCCGATGCGCTTGTCGGCCGCGTCGCGGGCGTTGTCGATCTTGTCGTCGTACTTGCCGCCGGTGGCCTTCTTCACCGCGTCGGCGACACCGCCGAGGACCTTGTCGCTGACGCCCTCGGCCTTCTCGCTCTTCAGGGCGTCCTGGACCTTGCCGTCCTTCAGGAACTCCTGCGCCTTCTTCGTGATGTCGTCGAACCCTGCCATGGACGGCTCCTCACCTCGCGCGGGGCCCGTCGCCCCGACCTGCCGCCGATGGTAGGCGTGCGCCGGACGGGTGTCCGGGGCGCGTCAGACCATCTGCGCGCTGCGTCGCCGCGCGAGCACGTACGAGACCGCGACCGAGCCCGTGACCGCCAGGAGCGACGGGATGAGGATGTCGGTGCCCTCCTGTGTGAACTCGACGACGAGCACGAGCGCGGTGAACGGTGCACGCATCGTGGTCGCCAGGAAGGCCGCGGCACCGACGAACGCGAAGGCCGCCAGGCTCGACCCGTCGGCCGGCCAGAGCAGCACCCAGAGGCCGCCGAGGGCACCGCCGACCGCGGACCCGATGGCGATCGAGGGCGTCAGCGTGCCGCCGACCGCACCCGCCCCGATCGTCGCCGAGGTGGTGATGGTCCGGATGATGCCGAGGAGCAGCAGGAACACGATCGGTGAGAGCCCCGCGATCTCCGGTGACGAGGTGGTCGCGTTCATCGCGACGAGCCCGAGGGCGCGGCCGTTGCCGAGGATCTGCGGGAACGGCACGGCGATGAGCCCGACCATGGCGAACACGACGGGCAGCACGACGAGCAGGTGCCACCCCTTCGGCGCCATGCCCTGCAGCCGGTTCGTGAGCTTCACGAATCCGACCCCGGCAAACCCGAGCAGCGGCCCGACGATGATCGCCCACACCAGCAGCGACGGCGACAGGTGCATCGCGGGCACGTGGTAGAGCACCTCGTCGGGGATCACGAGCCGCGCTGTGAACGCCGCGATCGCGCTCGTGGCGAAGGCGGGCAACGCCGTCGCGAACGTCAGCTCGCCGAGCAGCACCTCGACCGCGAAGAGCGCACCGCCGAGCGGCACGTCGTACACCGCCGCCAGACCCGCGGCGGCACCGCAGGCGACGAGGATCCGCGACTCGCGCCCGGTCAGCCCGGCACGCGCGGTGACGAGCTGCGACAGCCACGCACCGATCTCGCGGGGCGCCACCTCCTTCCCGATCGACGCGCCCAGACCGACCGCGAGGATCTGCACCGCGGCGTTCGCGACCGTGGCGACGGCGGGCATCCGCTTGCCGTCGACGGCTCCCGTCACCGAGACGACGGGCTTCGCCCACCGCCGGAGCGCCCACCAGGCCACACCCGTCAGGACACCGGCCGCGGCGAGCGCGAGGAAGCGGTTGAGCCCGGAGGGCGCGTCGGCGGCCTCGAGGTGCCCACCGAACGGGTACCCGAAGGCGACGAACTGGATCGCCTGCAGGGCGAGCCACACCGAGATGCCCGCCGCACCGCCGGCGATGCCGACGAGCGCGGTGATGACGGCGAGCTTGAGGGCCCAGACCGGCGTGGTCGTGCGTGTCGCGGTTCCGGTCTGCGGCATGACCGGAAGCCTAGCGGCGATCGGGACCGGCCCACGGACCGCCGACCGCACCTGTGGACGGACGGGAGGCTCGTGGCGGGGCCGCCACGGGCCTCCCGTCCGCCTGCTGGTCGCGTCGCGGTCAGACGGCCGTCACGCGGAAGGGGACCACCCGGTCCGACGGGAGGAGCGGCGGCTGCAGGCCGACCTGCTCGAGCACGCGACCGCTGAAGACGCGGTCACCGGACCACCACTCGGGGGCGCGCACGTCGTGGTCGTCGCCGACCAGGACGGGGTCCACGCGGTAGCGCGTGTCCGGGTCGAGGTCGCGGAGGACGACGCGGCCGACGCCGGACACCTCGGACCGACCGGTGCTCGCGACGAAGAAGACGGCGTCACGGCGGTCCTCGGCGACGACCCCGTACACCAGGCGGGTCGGGTCGACCTCGTCGACGCGGACGAGCAGCCCCGTGTGCAGCAGTGCGCGCCACTCCTTGTGGAGCGCGATCCACGACGCCAGCGTGCGTTCCTCGTCCTCGGTGGCCTGCGCGAGGTCCCACTCGATGCCGAAGTGCCCGATCAGGGCGGTGCCGGCGCGGAACGACACGTCGTGGAAGCGTCCCGTCGTGTGGTTCACGCCGCTCGCGACGTGGGCGCCGAGGAGCTCCGGCGGCAGGAGCTGCTGCGTCCACCGGTGCATCTGCTGGCGCTCGGAGGGGTCGATGTCGTCCGACACCCAGACGCGGTCGGTGTGCTCGAGCACCGCGAGGTCGACGCGGGCGCCGCCGGACGAGCACGACTCGATCTCGAGCTGGGGGAAGCGCTCCTTGAGCGTCGCCATCAGCCGGTAGGTCGCCAGGGTCTGCTCGTGCACGGCCGCCCCGCCGCCCGGGAAGCCGGCCTCGACGAGGTCGCGGTTGTGGTCCCACTTCACGTAGTCGACGCCGTACTCGCCGATGATCGCCGTCATCCGCTCGAGCACGTACGCGGACGCCTCCGGGATCGCGAGGTTGAGCACCTGTTGGTCGCGGGATCGCACCGGCAGCCGCCCGTCGGCCTGCATGATCCACTCCGGGCGCGCGCGGGCGAGGTCGCTGTCCTCGTTCACCATCTCGGGCTCGAACCAGAGGCCGAACTCCATGCCGAGCGCCCGGACGCGGTCGACGATCGGACCGAGGCCGTCCGGCCAGACGTCCTCGTCGACGTACCAGTCGCCGAGGCCCGCGTGGTCGTCGCGACGGCCGCGGAACCAGCCGTCGTCGAGGACGTACCGCTCGACGCCGAGGCGGGCGGCTCGCTCGGCCAGGTCGGTGAGCCGGGCGAAGTCGTGGTCGAAGTAGACCGCCTCCCAGACGTTGATCGTCACCGGCCGCGGGCTCGTGGGGTGCTGCGGGCGACTGCGGAGCCAGCGGTGGAACCGTCGCGCCTGGTCGTCGAGGCCCTCCCCCCAGGCGCCGTACACCCAGGGGCCCTCGTACGTCTCACCGGTGTCGAGCCGGACCTCGCCCGGCAGCAGGAGCTCGCCGCCGCCGACGACCTGGCGCCCGGTGGCCAGGCGCTCGGCGAAGTGGCGGTGGTTCCCGCTCCACGCCGTGTGCACGCCCCACACCTCGCCGTGGGTGAAGCCGAAGCCGGGCTCCCCCACGCTGAGGACGGTCGCGGCGTCCGCGCCGGTCCGGCCCTTGCGGCTGTCACGCTCGTGCGTGCCGACGACGAGCTCGCGGCGCTGCGGGGTGCGCTCCTTGCCCCAGCGGCCGGCGAAGTCGAGGACCTCGCGGGCGCGGGAGGGCACGGGGAGCGCGACGGTCAGGTCGTCGACCGTGTACGTGCCGGCGGCGGTGTTCGTCACGGCGGCGCGGGTGCGGACCAGGCCGGACACGAGCACCTCGACGGTGATCCGGACGGCGAGCCCCGCCGTCGTGTCCTCGGCCTCGGCCGTCATGCGCGTGTCGTCGACGTGCAGCGCCGTGACCGTGAACGCCGGCGACCAGTCGCGGCCGTCGCGGTGACCGGAGAGCCCGGGGCGGCCGGTCCAGCCGCGGTGGGGCTCCGGCAGCAGGGCGAGGCGGACGGGCACGTCGGCCTCGTTGTTCGCGACCGGGGCGACGTCGGCGTCGGCGAGGGCGACGAGCTCGCCGTGGGCCAGCGCGCCGAGGGCGGCGCCCCAGTGGACGACGGCGGGCAGTGCGCCGTCGCGGCAGTCCAGGACGACGGACACCCCACCGGCGGTCAGGTGGACGAGGTCGTTCGTGGTGGTGGGCATCGTTGCTCCGGTCGGCGTCGTCGACGCCTGCGCGTCGGGGGCACGACGAGCCTGGCCGTCGCGCCGTGTCCCGCGCAACACGACGCGCGCGGGTCGGTGGAACCGGGGCGTCGGCCGGGCCCACCCGTCAGCGGCGCGGGGCCGTCAGAACCAGCGTTTCACCTTGAAGACGACGAACAGGATCGCGGCGAAGGCGATCATCGCGACGATCGACAGCGGGTACCCCCACGTCCACGACAGCTCGGGCATGTGCGTGAAGTTCATGCCGTAGATCGCCGCGATGAGCGTCGGCGCGAACAGGATCGCCGCCCAGCCCGAGATGCGCTTGGTGTCGTCGTTCTGCTTCTGCGCCGCGAGGGTCGAGTCGACCGTCAGGGCGTTCTGCAGCAGCTGACGGAAGGTGTCGAGGCGCTCGACCGTGCGGATGACGTGGTCGAGGACGTCGCGGAACCGGCGCTGCAGTTCCACGGGCAGGTGGTACTTCTCCGCGCCGCGGTGCAGGTTCTCGATGATGCCGATGAGCGGTCGGGCGGCGCGCTGGAAGTCGACGACCTCGCCGAACAGCTCGTAGATGCGCCGCGACACCCCGGCCACGCCGGAGAACAGCTGGTCCTCGATCTGGTTGATGTCCTCCTCGAGCCCGTCGATCACCGGCGCGTAGCCGTCGACGATCGAGTCCATCAGCGCCCAGAGCTGCGCCTGCGGACCGGCGGTGACCAGGGCCGGCTTGCCGCTGAGTCGTCGGAGGGCGTGCGGGACGGCCTGCGGTCCGCGCGGGTCCGCCGGGACCACCGCCAGGAAGAAGTCCTGCCCGACGAAGGCGTGCACCTCGCCGAACTCGACCTCCTCCGGACCGTCGTGGTAGACCGCCGGCTTCAGCACGGTGAAGAGCGTCGAGCCGTAGCGTTCGAGCTTCGGGCGTTGGTGTCCCTCGGCAGCGTCCTCGACCGCGAGTTCGTGCAGGCCGAGGGCGACCGCGACGTCCCCGAGCTCCTCGGCGTCCGGGCGGTGCAGCACGATGCACGCGCTCGCGCCCTGGTCGCCGATCATCCGGAAGGTGTCGTCGAGGGACGGGCAGGCGATCGGCGCGATGCGGTCGACGTAGACGGTGTTGAGCTCGACGGTCACGAGGCCACCGTACGCACCCGCTGGACGGCTCGTCCCCCGGTCACCTGGACGCCCGCTGCGACCGGCGGTGTCCGTCGGGCCTACCGTGCAGGTCATCAGCATGCTGACGAACGGAGCGGACATGAAGAAGATCTGGAAGCGCATCGCGGTCGCCGTGAGCGCCGTCGTGGCAGTGGTCGGCGCCTTCGTCGGGTCGGGTGCAGCCGGTGGGACACCCATCGCCGAGGCGGCCGGCGGCGCGCTCTCGGCGTCGTCGACCGCGATCGCACCGGCCGGACCGGCGTTCTCCATCTGGAGCGTCGTCTACGTGGGCCTCATCGCCTGGACGGTGCGGCAGTTCTTCCGGACCGCCGACGACGAGCGTCACGAGCGCCTGTTCGTCCCCGCGGTGCTGTCCCTGCTGCTCAACGCCGCGTGGATCCTGTCCGTGCAGTTCGGGTTCCTGTGGGCGAGCGAGCCGATCATCCTCGCGCTGCTGGGCGTCCTGGTCTGGGCGTTCGCGGTGCTCCGGCGGACCCGGCCCTCGGGCACCGTCGAGGCGATCGTGACGGACGGCACGTTCGGGCTCTACCTCGGCTGGGTGTGCGTCGCGACGGCAGCGAACACCGCTGCGGTGCTGACCGCCGCCGGCTTCCGGGGCTTCGGACTCGGTCAGGACACCTGGGGCGTGGTCGTCGCCGCGGTGGCCGGGCTCGTCGGGGTGCTGCTCCCGATCTGGGGCGGCGGACGACTCGCACCGACCGCGGCGCTGTCCTGGGGTCTCGCGTGGGTCGCGGTCGGGCGGCTCGACGGTCCGCTCGTGTCCGTGCCCACGGCCGTGACGGCGGTCGTGGCGATCGCCGCAGCGGTCGTCGTCACCCTCGTGGTGCGCGCCCGGGTCGGCTGGGCCGCGCGGTCGCGTGGCGCCCGCGGCGCGGCCGGCGCCGCCGCCACCGCCCGCGCGGCGTAGCCGCGCCCGCGCGGCGTAGCCGCGCCCGCGCGGCGTAGCCGCGCCCGCGCCGCCTGTCACTTCCGCGAAAGCGACAGTCCTCCGCCGAACATCGGCGGAGGACTGTCGCTTTCGCGGAACGATCCCGGGGCACAGCGTGCCCAGCAACCGGCGCGGCCGCGCGGCGAGACTCGGCCCCACCGACAGTTCTCGCGGCCTCCGGCGCGAGAACTGTCGCTCACGCCGAGTCTCGGGCCAGCGCGAGCGGCGGCGCGGCGCGGCGCGCGTCAGCGCGCGGCGGCCGCCAGGCCGTGCGCGGCGGCGACGGCCTCGTTCACGACTCGGCCGGCGTGCACGTTCACGCCCTTCGCGAGCGCCGGGTCCGCCGAGGTCGCCTGCTCCCACCCCTGGTCGGCGATCGCGAGAGCGTACGGCAGCGTCGCGTTCGTCAGCGAGATCGTGCTGGTGCGCGGGACCGCTCCGGGCATGTTCGCGACGCAGTAGTAGACGGCGTCGTGCACGGCGAACGTCGGGTCGTCGTGGGTCGTCGGCCGCGAGCCCTCGAAGCAGCCGCCCTGGTCGATCGCGATGTCGACGAGCACCGACCCCTGCCGCATGTCCGCGACCATGGCGTCGGTCACGAGCTTCGGCGCCGAGGCACCCGGGATGAGCACCGAGCCGATGACGAGGTCCGCGTCACGCAGCGCGTCGGCGATCGCGTGCGAGGAGGACCGCAGCGTCGTGATCCGCCCGTCGAAGCGGGCGTCGAGCGCACGCAGCCGCGGCAGGCTGATGTCGAACACGGTGACCTCGGCACCGAGCCCGAGCGCCATCGTGGCGGCGTGCTCCCCCGCCACACCGCCGCCGATGACGACGACGCGACCGCGCGGCGTCCCCGGCACGCCCCCGAGCAGCAGCCCGCGGCCGCCCTTCGTGCGCATGAGCTGGTCGGCACCGACCTGCACGGAGAGCCGCCCGGCGATCTCCGACATCGGGGAGAGCAGCGGCAGCGACCGGTCCGGCAGCTGCACGGTCTCGTAGGCGATCGCGGTCGCTCCGGAGGCGATGAGCGCGTCGGTGAGCGGGCGGTCGGCCGCCAGGTGCAGGTAGGTGAAGAGCACCTGTCCCGGACGGATCGAGGCGTACTCGGAGGCGATCGGCTCCTTCACCTTGAGGACGAGCTCCGCCTGCTCCCAGACCTCGGCGGCGGTGTCGACGACGGTGGCACCCGCAGCCCGGTACTCGTCGTCCGAGAAGGACGACCCGGCTCCGGCGCCGGCCTGCACGAGCACGCGGTGTCCGTGCAGGGCGAGCTCGCCGACACCCGCCGGTGTGGCCGCGACGCGGTACTCGTTGTTCTTGACTTCGGTGGGGACGCCGATCAGCATCACGGACTCCTTCGTGGGCGGTGCAGGACACCTCCACGATGCGCCGGCGTTCGTTCCGCGTGGGTTCCGACCGAACATCTGCGCGACAGACGCCCGTTCGATGACGCGAGATTCGGCTCACGCCGCTCCCACGACCGCTCGGTCAGCGCGTCCGGAGCGATTCGCTCGGCAGCTCTCCGAACCGTGCGCGGTAGGTCGCCGAGAACCGTCCGAGGTGTCCGAACCCCCAGGCCCGGGCGATGTCCGCCACGCTCGTGTCGTCGCGGTCACCGCGGAGCAGGTCCCCCCGGGCGCCGTCGAGCCGCACGCTGCGCAGCAGGTCGCCCGGAGTCTGGTCGAGGTGCCGCCGGAGCGACTGCTGGAGCCCACGAGGACTGAGCCCCGCGGCCGCGGCGATCTCGGCGGTCCCGATGGCGTCCCGCGCGTGGGCGTGCACGTACTCGAGCGCCAGCCGCAGCCGGGCGTGCTCCGGACCGTTGCCGGTCACCGTCGACTGCCAGCGCTCGCGGTGCGGGAAGGCGTCGACCGCCGCCGTCGCGAAGGCGTCGACGATGCTGCGCCGTGCCGCCGGGGTGAGGTCGTGGTCGCTGCGCAACCAGGTCGACGAGTGCGCACGGACGACCGACTGCCACGCGTGGATGCCCTCCGCGGTCGGCCGGTGCATGGCGTCGAACGTGAGGTCGGCATCACCCACGAGCGCCCGCACGTGCGCCTTGTCGAGCTGCACGAGGTTCAACCCGATGTCGCGGTGGTGCAGTTCGTACGCGTCGGGCAGCACCACCGGCACGCCGGGCTCGAGCTCGATGCTCCGACCGCCGAAGGTGAGGGTACTGGAGCCGGATCGCAGCCACGCGACGATGACCTGGTCGTCGACGACGCTCTCGGTCCGCAGGTCGACCAGGAACCGTGACGTCCGCAGCGACATCAGGTCGTCACTCACCCCGGCGAAGTCCCACTGCGGGCGCTGCCGGGTGCGCCGGACCCGAGGGGCGCGGAAGTCGTAGTCGCCGGTGAAGAACGACAGCGCTTCGTCGACGTCGGTGCCGGCGATGCGTCGGAAGGAGCGGCCGTCCGTCGCGGTCGCAGGTGCCGCCAGGACGGCGCCGTCGGAGTCCACCTGGCCGGGGTTCTCGTGGGAAGGCACCATGCACCAGAACGTACTTGGCACCACCGACAAAGAAGGTCGGCACCTGACCCAGGCACCGCGGAGACACCGCGCCGGCACCGCGCGCATGCACTGCGGTCAGGGCTGCAGGATCGCCTGCCCGACGCTCTCGTCCAGGATGAGGTCGGTGACCAGTCCGGCCGCGAGCGCGCCCTTGAGCGACGCTGCCTTCGACCGCCCGGCCACCACGCACACCCGCCGCGGCGCCCGCTTGATCGTGTCGAGGTCCGGCGCACCGGCCCGGGCGTTCACCCCGATGTCCTTCCAGGACCCGTCCGCGCGGTAGAACACGGTCGAGACGTCCCCGACGACGCCGGCCTCGGACAGCTCGTCACGGTCCGAGGGGTCGAGGTACCCGCCCGAGTAGACGTGCGAGGGCACCGGCGCCTGCGGCGCTCCGACGCCGAACACGACGAGGTCCATGCGTTCGTGCAGGTCGAGCACGCGACGGATCGACCGCTCGCGGAACAGGGCCTCCTTCGTCGCCGGGTCGTCGAAGAACGCCGGGACGGGGAACTGCTGCACGAACGCGCCGTACGCCTCACCGAAGCGACGGAGGATCTCCGACGCGTAGACGATGCCGGTGGTCCGGGTGTTCGCGGCGCCGTTGATCTGCACGACCGTCGACCCGTGCGTCGTCTTGGGCACGAGGTAGCGGCTCACGGCGCTGACGGTCGATCCCCACGAGATGCCGATCACCATGTTCGACTCGACGTACTGCGTCAGGATGCGCGCGGCGGACAGGGCGACGCGCTCGAGCCGGTCGACGTCGCTCGTGTGGTCCGGCACCGGGACGACGTGCGCGTGCACCCCGAACCGTGCGCGGATGTTCCGGCTGAGCGCGGCCGCCTGGTCGAGCGGCGAGCGGATCTGGATGTCCACCAGCCCGGTGTCCCTGGCGTACTTCAGCAGCCGCGACACCGAGGACCGCGAGGTCCCGAGCTCGTCGGCGATGGCGTCCATCGTCAGGTCCTGCAGGTAGTACAGGTGCGCGGCGCGCAGCGCCTGCTGCGTTCGCATCGGCTGCGCTGCGTCACTCACGGAACCGAGCATGCACGGACGTGCACGGCCTCTGCAACCCCTGTCGCGCCTCCCGGCCGTCGCCCCCGCCCCCGCAGCGGCGTCGGGAGCCGCCCCGACGACGCGACCGACACGTGTGCTGCACGTTCGTGCACACGAGTTGCCCGCCCTCTCACCCAGGAGCACCATCGAAGGCGTCCCCACGGAACCGACCAAGGAAGCGACGCACCATGTCGAAGAAGACGCAGCCCCGGAAGACGGTCAGCGCGCTCACCGAGCGCCCGAACGCACAGGTCCTCATCGTCGGTGGCGGCATCAACGGCATCGCCACCTTCCGCGACCTCGCCCTGCAGGGCGTCGACGTCGTGCTGGTCGAGCGCGGCGACTACGCCGGCGGCGCCTCGGCCGCGTCGAGCCACATGATCCACGGCGGCATCCGGTACCTGGAGAACGGCGAGTTCCGCCTGGTGCGCGAGAGCGTGCAGGAGCGCAACGGCCTGATCCGCATCGCCCCGCACTACGTCAAGCCGCTGCAGACGACGATGCCGATCTTCTCGACCTTCTCCGGCATCATGAACGCCCCGCTGCGCATGCTCACCCACAAGCAGCGCTCGACCAAGGAGCGCGGCGCCGCGCTCATCAAGATCGGCATGACGATCTACGACTCCTTCTCGCGTGACGGCGGCTCGGTGCCGAAGCACCGCTTCCTGACGAAGAAGGCGGCGCTGGCCGACATGCCGGCGCTCAACAAGGACCTGAAGTACACGGGCACGTACTACGACGCCTCCGTGCACGAGCCGGAGCGCCTCGCGCTCGACGTGCTCAAGGACGGCCTCGCCGCGGCGCAGGGCACCGGCAGCGCCGCGACCGCCCGTGCCGTCAACTACGTCGAGGCGGCCGGCACCCGCGACGGCGGCGTCGTGCTGCACGACCGCGAGACCGGCGAGGACTTCGTGTTCACCGCCGACGTCGTCGTGAACGCCTCCGGCCCCTGGACCGACCTGACGAACCAGGCGTTCGGCGGCGAGACGAAGTTCATGGGTGGCACGAAGGGCTCCCACATCGTCGTCAAGAACGACGAGCTGCTCGAGGCGACCAAGGGCCGCGAGCTGTTCTTCGAGAACAACGACGGCCGCATCGTCCTCATCTACCCGCTCAAGGGCCGGGTGCTCATCGGGACGACGGACATCGACGCGGACCCGTCGAAGCCGGTGACCACGACCGAGGAGGAGATCGACTACTTCTTCGGCCTGGTGAAGCACGTCTTCCCGCAGATCGAGGTCACCCGCGACCACATCGTCTACAGCTACTCGGGCATCCGCCCGCTCCCCCGCCACGAGGACACCGCCCCCGGCTTCGTCTCCCGCGACTACCGGATCGTCGACACCCCGATCGCCGGGCTGCCCGGCACCACGGTGCTGAGCCTGGTCGGCGGCAAGTGGACGACGTTCCGCGCCCTGGCCGCGCACCTGTCGAGCGACGTCACGACGAAGCTCGGCATCGCCCGGAAGGTCGACACGACCGGCATGGCGATCGGCGGCGGCAAGGACTTCCCGACGACCGACGCGCAGCGCGCCCTGTGGATCAAGTCCCACCGCGACGGCCTCGACGAGTCCGTCGTCGAGGGGCTGCTCGAGCGCTACGGCACCCGTGCCGCCGAGGTCGTGGACGTCCTGACCGACGGCCCGGTCGAGCCGCTCGAGTCCGACCCCTCGCTCACCCGTGCCGAGGTCGCGTACTTCGCGCAGCACGAGCAGGCGGTCCACCTGGTCGACGTGGTACTCCGTCGCACGAACCTCGCCTTCGTCGGCGGTGTCACGATCGACCTGCTCGACGAGCTGGCCGACGTGCTCGCGGACACCCTGGGCTGGAGCACCGAGGAGCGCGCGGACGAGGTCCAGCGCACCCTCGACGTCCTGCGCGAGTCGCACGGCGTGATCGTGCCGCTGCACACGACGGCGCAGCCCGCGTAGTCCACGCGAGCACAGACGGACGGGAGGCGCGGGGGCCGCGGGGCCCCCCCCCCCCCGCCCGGGGGGGGGGGGGGGCGCCCCGGGGGGGCGGGCGCGCCCGGGCCCCCGCCTTGCACGCGGGTGTGCACGCGGGACAGCACCCCCATACGGCGGGCCCCC